>NZ_RCUA01000008.1 GCF_003731635.1 Marisediminitalea oceani
AAAAAGGTGTTCAAAGCGAAAGGCGCGGCCGGAACAGATGGGCAGAGCCTGAGCGAGTTCGCCTCGAATCTGGATGATAATCTTGAGCAATTACGCCTCGAACTCGAAACCAAACGCTATACCCCTCAACCGGTCAGGCGGGTGGAAATCCCGAAAGAAGGGGGGGGAGTACGGTTACTGGGGATCCCATCAGTACGGGATAGAGTCGTTCAACAAAGTTTGACTGATATCCTGAGTCCCATTTTCGAAGAGCAGTTCCATCCATCAAGCTTTGGTTATCGACCGGGGCGGAGCTGTCATGATGCCATCAATAAAGCCACAATGTTCATCCGTCGATATGAGCGACGACACGTGGTGGATATGGATCTGTCGAAGTGCTTCGATAAGCTGGACCATAGGCTTATCCTGAAAAGCATCAAAAGACGGGTACGAGATGGTAGCGTGCTGAACTTAATCAGTCAGTTCTTAACAAGTGGGGTAATGGTTGATGGGCATTGGCAGCAGACAGAGGCAGGTAGTCCGCAAGGTGGGGTAATCAGCCCATTGATAGCGAACATCTATCTGGATGCGTTTGATGAGGAGATGAAACAGCGTGGCCACCGCATAGTGCGTTACGCTGATGACATTCTTATCTTGTGTCGGAGTGGTTCAGCGGCAGAGAATGCGCAGCGACAAGCGACACAAATCCTTGAAGGTAAACTGAAGCTGACAGTGAACACAGAGAAAACCCATATCACGCACAGTGATGCGGGAGTCAGGTTCCTTGGCGTGGAAATCGGGACAAAACATACCCGAATTCAAGCGAAGAAACTGGCGGCGTTCAGAAGGAAGCTAAAGCAGATGACAAAACGCAATGGAGGAAAACCGTTGCAAAGTGTCATCAATGGACTGAACCCATTGCTAAGAGGGTTTAGCCAGTACTTCAGGATTGCCGATGCTAGCAGGGCATTCAAACAAATTGCGAGTTGGCTAAGACGCAGACTGCGAAGCGTTCAACTTAAGTTATGGAAGAAGGCGAGCCGCCTGCATCGCTGGCTACGACAGCGAGGATACAAAGGCAAGTTCATCTGCATGAACATGACGAGTTGGCGAAGCGCAAGAAGCCCGTTAGCAAGCTACGCGATGCCAAACAGCTGGTTCAACGAACTAGGACTGGTGAATCTGGGAGATGTTAGAACGGGGAATGTGCCCAGCATTTACGCTGGATAAACCAGTACATGAGCCGTATACGAGGTCCGTACGTACGGTTCTGTGAGAGGGATGAGGCGGAGACGCCTCACCCTACTCGATATTGCCGGTTATCAGTTATTATAAAGTAGTAAGAAATCAGGGAATTGATCACTATGTGCCGCAGCCGGCGTTACCCATTGAAGCGGTTATTTTCACTTGGAATACTGTACACATTTACCGGGCCTGCGCTGGGGCAGGAAGCCTCGGCCTCTGATGTGATAGGCGAGCTTATCAGGGAGTTTGTGGCGCAGAATACCGCGCCAACGGTAGTAGTAGCCGACTCATCACTGATTTCTTTGGGGATAATGGACTTTGATCCCAATGAGTTTGCCGATTTTGGTGATATCAATGTTGGTAATGACGAATCTTTTGCCCTGCGCAAGTCGCTGCGCACTTACTCGCTACCCTGGTCTTTTGAGCCACAAAAACTCTCGGCAAACTGGCAAACCAGCTATGGTGTGAGAATTTCTTATGTGGGCTCCAATCAGGACATCATTTACAGCGAACCGGAATACATCAATAACTTCGATGAAGAATCCATCATCGCTTATGGTGAGAAGAACTGGCTTTACCGCTTATCAAAAGGCTGGGAACTGGCCTTCAGCATGAGTGCTCAGTACCTGTATTATCGCAACCATTTCGAATATCAGGATCCGGCCTTGTTAGCCCTGCGTGGTTTTTTTGATGGTCAGTTACTCAATACCTCTTATCAGGTATGGCTGGCAGATCCGGCAGTAAGTGCTGTCTACCGTGGCAAGCTGCTGGGCCGGCGCTTTGATTATAAAATACAGTACCGCCATGCGCTGGGCCATACAGTTAATACCGACAGCCGCTATCAACAAACCGGGGTAGAGACCGGCCGTTTAAGTAATACGTTAACTTTTCATTTTGATACGCCTGAGGTCTATGGCCGCAGCACGCAGGTGCGAGCTCTGATGCGACGTATCGACCTAACAGGCGATGCGGTTGAGCCTATGGGTACGCACCACTATTATCAGTTTGGGGTCGGCTGGCTGCTTGACACCAGTAGTCCGGATAGTTGGCTGGACAGCATCGGTATAGGTGTGTCCGTTAACGCCGGCAGCAATTTAAGTGGCGGTAGCGTGGTACTGCTATTTAATGAGGAGATGTAGCGGGCTTACGCTAGCGGTTATCTGCGTTGTTATTACCGGGCTCTGGATTTACGCAGGCGTCGATTAAGTAGCAGGCGGTCGAGTCTGCGCGCCGAGCTGGTCATTTGATTCTGAAAAAAGCGCAACCACGAACGGGCTCTGGGCCAGTCATAACTGAGCAGCATTAAACCACCAATCACCAGCAAAATAGAACCTGGTAGCAGGGTAAGCACAATCCCGGTCAGGAACAGTATGGCACCAAGGCTTAATCGGATGGTTTTTTTCATTTTTCAGGATGCAGGGTGGTTAATGTATAGGCGCCATTTTAGTCAGTTATGCAAAGAGTACAAAATCATAAATGTAATAAAATATATCGCTTTCCCTTTAACGCTTAAAACGTATCGGTAAATTGTGGCTTTTGCTGGGTTAGCAAGCTGCGGAATGCCTCTGCAGGCATCGGGCGGGCAAACAAAAAGCCCTGAGCAGCCCGACAGCCCATATCATAAAGCAGACGCGCCTGTTCCTGGGTTTCTACCCCTTCAGCCACCATATCGCAGCCAAATGACTGTGAGAGTGTGACGGCAGCAGCAATAATTGCGCGATGGCCCTGGTTAGTGGTCAGGTCACAGATAAACGCCCGGTCTATTTTTAACACATTTACCCGTAATTCCGACAAATACGCCAGCGAGCTCATGCCGGTGCCAAAATCATCAATCGCCAGGCTAACGCCTAATTCGCGGATCTGCGCCAGAGCAGACTGAATATAATCGATGTTTATACAGGTTTCGTTTTCGGTAAGTTCTATTTCAACAAACTGCGGCGGGATCTGATGGCAGTTAAGCGTTTCACTAATAAATTCCGCCAGCCCCGGGTCCAGCAGGTTGTAGGGCGAGAGATTAATGGCAATAGGCACCAGCAGACCATCTGAATACCACTGTTCAGCCTGAGCCGCTGCGCTGGCAATAATGTAACGGCCAAACTCCTGAACCTTTCCGGAGTGTTCAATCAGGTCGATAAACTCGCCCGGACCGAGTAAACCCAGCCGCGGGTGCTGCCAGCGACAGAGAGCTTCGGCACCGGTGACTTCGCCCGTAGCTAAGTCTACCTTGGGTTGGTAGTACAAAATAATTTGCTGTTGCGCGAGCGCGTCACTGAGTTCAGCGCGCAATTGCAGTATGTCTTTGTAGTCGGCGATTTTCTTGTTGTCAAATACCTGCCAGCCGCTGCGCATAGCCTTGGCTTTATGCATTGCGGTATCGGCGCATACAATCAAGCCGGCAGTGTCATCGGCCTGACTGGGATAATGAGATATGCCTATGCTGGCACCACTATTAACGGTAAGTCCGTTAATGAGGATCGGAGAACTACAGGAATTTACGATCTCTAAAGACAGTGTTTTAGCTTGTTCAATGGTGTAGTCGGGGGCCCAGATAAAAAACTCATCGCCGCCGGTGCGGATGAGTTCGGCCGGGGCACTGATTAAGTCGCTAACGCGTCTGGCAATCTCTTTTAATAAAGTATCCCCCGCGGCGTAACCAAATGAATCGTTAACCTCTTTAAAGCGGTCGAGGTCGATTATCAACAAGCAGCCTTCGTCAACCGGCGCGTCGGTTTCGTCGGTTGCCGGGCCCAGTGAATTTTCGAGCAGTTCAATCAGGTACAGGCGGTTCGGCAGTCCGGTGAGTGAGTCATGTGTGGCAATATACGCCAGCGATTCATTAACCTGTTCTGCCCGCCTGGCAATCAGTGAGGCAAGGGTAAGAGCCAGCCAGACCGCTATCCAGAATACAATGATAGAGGTAACCAGCAGTCGTTTGGCAACAAATTCAAGAGTAACGTCCAGCGCCTGGGTTTGCTGTACAAAGGTTATCTGATACTGACCAATCCTTTGCTGCTGCCACAGGAACGTGTTGTCATCTACCTCGATGGGCTCGGCATTGTCTTTTGCTTCGGCCACTAACTGCAACAGAGTGCTACGTTTGGTGGCAGATATCAGCAGATTTTTGTGCCACTGTTGCTGTGGGGTGGTTACGCTAATAAACGCCGGACTGTTGACAGCCGATAACAGAATTTCATTTAAGATGCTGTCTACATCATTGGCATCTTTTACCTGGCTTAGTTCGTTACTGACTAAGCTGGTGATGTGGCCCATCGCCTTTAATTCTGAACGAACGGTGATATCGGCCGTCAGCCGGTAAGAGACCGTTACATAGATGGCCGACACCAGTAATGCAACACACAAACAAGCCCAGATAAGCCTGGGCCTAACTGACTTATCCTGCTTTATTTTGGCAATTTGCTGCATAGGTGCCGCGGTGTGATTCAGTGTTTGCGAGTGTCAATGCCTGCCAGCTGGTACACCGGACACCAGCCTGTAAACAGCGAAATGAGATTTAACAATCCGAAGGTCCCCAGCAGGACTTCAATAAACACATCGCCGATAAGATCCCCGTTAAACAGTGCAAAGGCCGTTATGCTAATACCAATCACGCCACGAATGGATCGATCTAATGGGTTGAGGTTAGATGTTATGGCCATTAACGAAATCCTGCTGCAATTTTCATTATTATAACCCAACATTATAGTTGGTTAAATTTATTTGCAAGCAGTTAGGTAATATCGCCAAATAAATGGTGATAAAAAATCAGCCGGTAACGGTGGAGACCCTGCGTTAGCCTAGGTATACTTAGCCGCCTATTCACCAGTGAGAGCGTAGCTTTGAATTTACCTGTTGTACCAGTTGAATCGACCGTTTCTGATGATTACAGAACCTACCTTCAACGCCTGGAGAAATCCTTTTTTTCCGGCGACATTGAATACAGCTATGGCAGCCGCCTGGCGGTGGCAACGGATAACTCGGTATATCAGAAGTTACCGCAAGCCGTAATTCATCCCAAAGGCATTAACGATTTACAGATCATTGGTGAACTGGCTAACCAGCATCCGCAGGTGAAATTCAGCGCCCGGGGGGGGGGTACTGGTACTAACGGCCAGAGCCTGACCGATGGAATTGTGGTGGACATGTCCCGGCACATGAATAAGGTGCTGGAGATCAATCCAGAAGAAGGCTGGGTAAGAGTTCAGTCCGGGGTGGTCAAAGACGCGCTAAACGACGCCCTACGGCCTTACGGATTTTTCTTTTCGCCGGATTTATCGACCAGTAACCGCGCCACACTGGGCGGTATGATCAGCACTGATGCATCAGGCCAAGGTTCCCTGGTATACGGTAAAACCAGCGATCACGTACTGGGTTTAACGTCGGTACTGGCTAATGGTGAAATACTGCAAACCCAGCCATTATCGGTTGCCGAAGCTGAGCAGCAAGCTACCCGCAGTGACACCTACGGGCGTATTCTGCGCCAGGTGCTTAATACCTGTCGCGGTAAGCGACAAGACATTCTGGCTAAGTTCCCACGTATGAACCGGTTTTTAACCGGCTACGATTTAGAACACGCTTTTGACGAAGAAAAGCAGTTAATTGATGTCAGCCGACTGATCACCGGCTCGGAAGGCTCGCTGGTGTTTGTTGCCGAAGCCAAATTATCGCTGACCAAAATTCCAAAGCATACTGCGCTGGTAAACATTAAATATGATTCTTTTGAGTCTGCCTTACGCCATGCGCCACGCATGATTGCGGCGCAGGCGACGTCGGTGGAAACCGTCGACAGTAAAGTACTCAATCTGGCCCGCACCGATATTATCTGGCACTCCATTTCTAATCTGATTGAAGATGTGCCGGGCAAAGAAATGCTTGGCCTCAATATGGTGGAGTACAACAGTAATGACCTGGACGAAATCAAAAAACGCATTGCCCGTTTAGAGGAAGAGCTCACGGCGTCGGCCGAAAAAGGTGAATATGGCGTGATTGGCTATCAGCTCACCTTTGACAAAGCTGATATCAATAAAATTTATGCGATGCGCAAAAAGTCGGTGGGACTGCTGGGTAATACCAAAGGCAGCCAGAAACCCATCGCCTTTGCCGAAGATACCGGCGTGCCGCCTGAGAATCTCGCAGACTTTATTATGGAGTTTCGCGCCTTACTGGACGGCCACGGCCTGCAGTACGGTATGTTTGGCCATGTGGATGCCGGCGTATTACACGTGCGCCCGGCGCTCGATCTGTGCGATATGGAGCAGGAAAAGCTCATGCATCAGATCTCCGATGAAGTGGTTGCTCTGGTGGCCAAATACGGTGGTCTTATGTGGGGCGAGCACGGTAAGGGCTTCCGCAGTGAGTATGGCCCGGCGTTTTTTGGCGAGTCATTATTTACCGAACTTCGTCGTATTAAGGGCGCATTTGATCCGGGCAATAAAATGAATCCGGGAAAAATCTGTACGCCAATCGACAGTGACGACGAGCTGGTGAAGGTGAGCGATCCGAAACGCGCGACCCTCGACCGCACCATACCGGTGGCATTTAAAGAAACCTTTAAGCCCGCTATGGACTGTAACGGCAACGGTCTGTGTTTTAACTACGACACGACGTCGCCTATGTGCCCATCAAGCAAGATCACCCGCGACCGCCGTCATAGCCCTAAGGGCAGGGCTGGTTTAATTCGTGAGTGGCTGCGATTACTGGCGAACCAGGGCGTGGATCATCAGGCGTTGATGAATGGACAGTATAAAACCAGTTGGCTAACACGCTGGCAAAACACCCGCGCTGATACCGAAGACTTTTCTCATGAGGTGCTGGAAGCCATGAATGGCTGTCTGGCGTGTAAATCCTGTAGCAGTCAGTGCCCGGTTAAAGTGGATGTACCAGAATTCAGAGCACAGTTTTTAAATGTGTACTATCAGCGCTATCTGCGTCCTCTCAAACATCATCTGGTGGCCAATGTGGAATCGCTTACGCCATTGATGGCTAAGTTGCCTAAGGTTAGCAATGCGCTGATGAATAACGGCTTGGCAAAATCGCTGCTTGAAAAGGTAGCCGGTTATGTGGATGCGCCGCCATTGTCGGTACCTACGCTAACCGAGCGGTCAGCAGAGGTAATGCAAACATTCGACCTGGCCGAACTGGAACAACTGGATGCCGAACAACGCGACAACTACGTGTTAATCGTGCAGGATCCGTTTACCAGTTATTATGATGCCGAAGTGGTCACCGATTTTGGTCGCCTGATCAGAGCGCTTGGCAAAACGCCGGTGTTACTGCCATTTAAGCCCAATGGCAAAACTCTGCACGTGATCGGTTTTCTGGAAAAATTTGCCCGTACAGCTACTGATACCGCAGCCTTTCTAAATCAGGTTGCGGGCTTAAATATACCCATGGTTGGGGTCGATACGCCGCTGGTCCTGTGCTATCGGGATGAGTACAAAGCACTTGGTGCCGCGCGCGGAGACTTTGTAGTGCATACTGTCCATGAGTGGCTGGCGACACTCCCTGAGTCAACCTGGCAGAGTGGTGATGCTACCTCTGACGCGCCGGTTATGGCATTGTTTGCCCACTGCACCGAGAAGACAGCATTGCCGAAAACCGAGCAAATCTGGCAGGATCTCTTTGCCAGAGTCGGACAAAAAACTGACATCGTGAAAGTGGGCTGTTGCGGCATGGCCGGCAATTACGGCCATGAAGCGGTCAATAAAGCCAACTCGCTGGGCATTTATGAAATGAGCTGGCAGCAGGCGGTAGCGCGTTACCAGCCGCAACAAATAATGGCCAGCGGCTATTCCTGCCGCAGTCAGGTAAACCGAATCGATGAGTTTAAACCAAAACACCCGCTGCAAGTGTTATTGCAGTGTCTAACTAAAAGAACATAAGCACTATGACAGAACAACTAACAGAAGAACAAATCCAGACCTGGGCCCGCGAAGCCTTTCAGCAAGCAAACCAGTTTCTGGCAAAGGAAGGCGTGCTCTTTGACACCGTGGTAACCGAAGAATGCCGTTATCTGGCACCGCTGGTAGCGGTGTGGAAAATTAAAGCCATGGATAGCAAAATGTACTGGGTAGTAACCGGTGATTTGCCAACCGACTTTACTCTTGCCGATAACGCTGAGGATGCTCGTGGTGCGCTGCGCTATTTTTCGATGCGCTGGCAAATTAAAGCTGAAAATCTACTGCAGAATAACGACAAAGGAGATGCCAGCCAAACGTCCTATGCACAATTGCTGGCAGACCGCGCGGAAAAAATCTACCTGCTGCAAGAAAACGAGGGACTTTGGGGTTAGTCTCTATTACCTCATACTAATTCCCAACCTTTTAGCCTCAACCAGGGGCCCGTGCGGCATTAATGAATATGCCGTACATCCGGAATATCAAAGTTTTGCCGGTTACACACCATCTTTTGCATGGGTATGCCGGCTTCCATAAACACCTTACCAACTGGCTTAAACCCTTTAGCCTGATGAAACTCGACACTGGCGAGTTCGGACTGTAACTGAATTTGTTTGATGTTTTGCGATTCGGCGTGTTTGAGGAGGGCTGCGAACAATAGCTTATAAACCGCCAGGGTGCGGTGGCCGGGTAATACAGCGATTCTGCCGAGCTCGCCGCTTGGGGTTAGGCGACCGGTAGCAATAGGGGTGTCCTGATCACAAAACAGTAAAACGTGGGCGGCTTTGCTGTCTAAATCGTCAAATTCGGTGGTTTCCGGAAGTTGCCATTCCAGTACGTACACTGCTTTTCTGAGTGTTTTCAGTTGATCACAGGCCTCTTGCCAAAGTACCTGCTGGACTTTATACGCCATACTTCCCCCCATGTTGCTCTGCTGGCAGAGTTGCCAGCAGGTAATCCCGGTGAGTTGTCTGCACCTGTACAGCGCTTTTTCAGGTCAGAGTTCCCAGTAACCCATATTAACCAGTGTAGTGAATGTGTAAAAAATATCCAGTTTATCCGGGGCGGGTGCCATATCAGTGCGATCAATGTCGGCCTTGCTAATCAGCTGGCACATTAACGGGTAATTTTCAGGAGCGAACTTAATTACCTCACCATTAATAAATAAACAATCCGGGAATTGCCTGTTTAACAGTGGCCGGCAACCCGGCAATTTAACCAGTGTAGCCCCTGATTCGAGGTGCTCCTGCAGAGACTGGCTATTAACTGGTTCATTGATCTCAGGCTCGATACCTTGCTCGCTTAACATGGCTAAAAGGTTTTGACTGAAGCTGTCATCATCGATGGCCTGGTGCAACAAGTCTTTGAGTGCATCGACTTCCTTGGCCGACACTTCCGCCGGCGAGTCTGACAGGACCAGTGCCGGGTCGGTATAGCGCTTTGCACCGGTTGACTGTGTTTGCAAATGCTCGGCCAGATAGTTGCCTAGCTGAGCCTGATCCGGTGCCCGAAAGCCGATGGAGTAAGTCAGACTGTCGCTGAGGGTTACCCCATCATGGGGCCAGCCAGGCGGGATATAGAGAATATCGCCGGGCTGTAATTCACAATCAATCACCGGTGTGAAGTCATCCACCTGACACAGCCCTTTAACCGGCTGGGTGCTGGTGAGGCCCTCGGGCGAACCCACCCGCCAGCGCCTGCTGCCTTTACCTTGCAGCAAAAATACATCGTACTGGTCAACATGGGGGCCCACACCGGCACCTGGTACCCCAAAACTGATCATCAGATCGTCTACCCGCCAGTTGGGAATAAAATTAAACTTCTGCATAAGCTCGCTGGCGTCGTCAAGAAATCTGTCTACACCCTGAACCAGCAGCGTCCATTGTCCCTGACAAGCCGAGAAATCTTCAAAGGGCCCTTGCTGAACAGACCATTGTTCTGCTTGTTTGCTGATTACCCGGCTATCAAGCTCTGGCTCCATAGCAAGGCCCGCCAACTCGTGTTCATCAATGAAGTCGGTAAAATCAGGCAGGGCATTGCGAATAACACAAGGTTTTTTCTGCCAGTAGGTTTGTAAAAAAGCAGCAATATCTAAATTAAGCACAGTTATCATTATCGTTTTGCATTTGCGCCATTATCCCCGGGTTAGCGGTGGATTAAAACCCACAGCCGATCGTTGTCAGTTGATTTTAAGCTGATAGTAAATGGTTGTATCAGGATGTTTGCTGCTTGCCAGGTTGGTTTCGGCTGCTACCAGATGAGCAGGAAGGTGTTTTACAGTAACAGGGCATGCCGCAATATATTCTCTGACACCATTCTGCTCGAGGCAGGCGGCCAGATTAACCGTTTCACCCCAAACATCAAAAGAAGGCCGGTTTCTACCAATCATGCCTGCGGTCAAAGGGCCTGTAGCGATACCAATGCGCACCGCACAATTAAGGTGATGGTTATCACTGTAGCGAGCAATCATATGGTGCAAAGCACAGGCAAAATGATACATCTGTACACAACAACTATTATCTGCCTGGTTTTGTAAATTGCTCACTACCATATACTGGTCGCCATTAGTCTTGATCTTTTCTACCGCAAACTGGTCACATAAACTATCAATACCTGAATAAAGGCGCTTCAGACCGGTAAGAATAACGCGGTCGCCGTATTGCCGGTTGAGGGTTGTGTAGCCGCTGAGATCGGCAAATAACACGCAGGCGAGAGGGTAGCGCCGGGTTTTCCCGGGCTGCCAGAAACTAGCGGGCTGTTCGGGATCTTTTGGTAGTAATTGATTCAGGGTATTCACAGAGGACTGGTGTGCGCCGCGCAGGCCCTGCCAGCGGTCGACAGTTTGTTGGCGAAGCACCCGGTAAATACCCAGGCTCAGGGCGCCGAGGGTAAGGTCGTTGGTCAGACGCAGGATGCCAAACTCCAGTTGTGGCTGATAGTGAAGAATACTAAACAGACTGAATAAGAATACTGCGCCAGTCAGCACAGTACATTGCGCCAGTCGTTCAGCACGGGTAAACACAAACCCGCTTATCACCACGGCGAGGAGGTAGTAATAATGAGTATTAGATAACCCTGGCCATAACAGTAATACCCAGGTGAGATAGCTGTAATAAAGCATAAACAGAGCTACTTTAAGGTGGTTTAGACTCACTTGTCGCTGAGTCAGTAACAGTGAGAGCAAGGCCAGAAAATGACCCAGCCAGTTGTAGCTTTGTAATGAGTCCGGGCGCGCAAAATAATACAGTGCCGGGAGTTGTAACAGCATGGCTACCGTAAATAGCAGCAGAGTAAGATTAAGTGTTTGCCTGAGTTGTTCAGAAGTACGCTGCGAAGCGGGAAGGGAAGTAGTTAGCGGTAACATGGCAACTCCTTAATGTAGGAGTTGCCAAGTGTAGCAAAGACTTATTCGCCCAGTAACTGATCTACCAGACGGATTGCGTCACCAATATAGGCCTGTGGAGACAGCTGTTTCAGCTGGTCTTTGGCACTTTGTGGTAATTCAAGGTTATCGATGAATTCGGCAATTACCTCAGCGTTCACTTTCTTACCGCGGGTCAGTTCTTTAAGCTTTTCATATGGCTTTTCGATACCGTAACGACGCATAACGGTTTGAATAGGCTCAGCCAGCAGTTCCCAGTTATTGTCCAGCTCGTTAAGCAGGCTTTGCTCGTTAACTTCCAGTTTGCTGATGCCTTTAAGCGTTGCCTGATAAGCGATAACGGCATAGCCAACGCCAACACCGAGGTTACGCAGTACCGTTGAGTCGGTCAGGTCGCGCTGCCAGCGTGATACCGGTAGTTTGGCAGCCAGGTGATCGAAAATCGCATTAGCGATGCCCAGGTTACCTTCTGAGTTTTCAAAGTCGATAGGGTTAACTTTATGCGGCATGGTAGAGGAGCCGATTTCGCCGGCAACCGTTTTTTGCTTAAAGTGACCCAGCGCAATGTAACCCCAGACGTCACGATCGAAGTCCAGCAAGATAGTGTTGAACCGTGCAATGGCATCAAACAGCTCGGCAATGTAATCATGCGGCTCGATTTGCGTGGTAAAGGCATTCCAGGTAATGCCCAGGCTGGTGACAAAATCTTCAGAGATGGTGTGCCAGTCAAGCTCTGGATAAGCCGACAGGTGAGCGTTGTAGTTACCTACTGCACCGTTAATTTTACCCAGCAGGCTTACTGCCGCGATTTGGTCGCGCTGACGTTGTAAGCGCACGGCCACGTTAGCCATTTCCTTACCCATGGTCGTTGGCGATGCCGGCTGACCATGCGTACGAGCCATCATTGGAATACTGCGGTATTCGCGAGCCAGATCTTTAAGCGCATCGATTAGCTTATCGCAGTAAGGCAGGATAACGGTATCGCGGGCTTCAGTGCACATCAGGGCATGCGACAGGTTATTGATGTCTTCTGAGGTACAGGCAAAGTGGATAAACTCACTGATAGCGTTCAGTTCGCTGTTATCTGCGACTTTTTCCTTAAGGAAATACTCTACTGCTTTTACGTCGTGGTTGGTGGTACGTTCTATTTCTTTGATGCGGCGGGCATCGTCCACCGAAAATTCTGCCACAATGCTGTCGAGCAGTTTATGCGACTGAGGAGAAAAGTCAGGGACTTCGGTGATACCGTCCAGCTTGGACAGTTTTTGTAACCATCTGACTTCAACTTCAACCCGGTATTTAAGCAGGCCGTACTCACTAAAAATAGACCGTAACTCGCCTGTTTTAGAGGCATACCGACCATCGACCGGAGAAATTGCCGTTAATTGGGATAGTTCCACCTTTTGCTCCTCAATTAGTTCATTAATCTCAGTGCCTGCTGGGCACTGCGTAGAATTGCTTTACGTTTAAATAAAATCTGTCGGCGCTGACCGCCCAGCTGTCGCCACAAGACGGCGGCGCGCACACCTGCCAGCAACAGGGCTCGAACCCGGTGTTGATTGAGTGGCTGACTCAGGCAGCTGGGATTTCCGGCAATCTGAATTTTTGGTGCCAACGGGCTGATCACGTCTGAATAAATACTCGCCAGCGACGATAAAATCTGCGGACTTTCAAAGTCCATATGCGCCAGCTGGCGTTGAACATGGGAAATACGCTCACCCAGCTCGTTCATGGCCTTGCTGTTTTTTGCCAGTTTTCGCTCGAGTCCAAGCACACTGGCGATATAACGGGTCAGCTCGGTATCTTTTTTAGAGTTATGATCGCCTAACTGGCCAACAATTACCTGAAAACCGGTTTTTAAATTTTCCAACTGGCCGAACACCTGCTGTGTGGTGTCAGAATCGGTGACCAGAATACTGGATAAGCTGGCTTCTACTGCCTGTTTATCGGCTTCACCGGTACGGGCAATCGACTGCACCAGTCTTGCGGCCTGACAAACACCCGCCAGACCCAGTTGTTTTTCGATGGCTGCATCCAACATTAGCGTAGGTAACTCTCAATAATGCCGCCACCCAGGCAGACTTCGTCCTGATAAAACACCGCAGACTGACCGGGCGTAACCGCTTTTTGTGGCTCGTCGAAGGTTACCTTTACCTGATCATCGCCGGTGGGCGTCACCAGGCAGGGAATATCCTGTTGGCGGTAACGGGTTTTCACAGCGGCGCGGAATGGTTCGGTTGGCACGGTACGGTTTACCCAGTGCAATTGCTTGGCAATCAGACCGTCTGAGTAGAGGCGAGGGTGATTGGCGCCCTGACCAACAATAAGCACGTTGCGTTCAACGTCTTTGTCTACCACATACCAGGGGTCGTCGCCGTATTCGGCCAGGCCGCCAATGTGCAGCCCTTTACGCTGCCCCAGGGTGTGATACATCAGCCCTTCATGCTGGCCAATTTCAACACCTTCGGCGGTTTCGATGATACCGGGTTGAGCCGGCAGGTACTGACTTAAGAAGTCTTTAAACTTACGTTCGCCGATAAAACAAATGCCGGTGCTGTCTTTTTTGTCAGCGGTGACCAGGCCTTGTTGCTCGGCAATTTCCCGAACCTGAGGTTTCTCGATGTCGCCCACCGGGAACAGGGTTTTAGCAACGTGTTCTTCGCCCAGAGTGTAAAGGAAATAGCTCTGATCTTTGTTATTGTCCAGACCGCGCAGCATCTGCCAGTGGCCGTCCACCTCGCGGCGGCGCACATAATGGCCGGTGGCAATAAAGTCGGCACCTAAGTCTTCGGCAGCGTATTCAAGGAAAGCCTTAAATTTGATTTCCTTGTTACACATTATATCCGGGTTCGGCGTGCGGCCGGCTTTGTATTCTGCCAGAAAGTACTCAAATACGTTGTCCCAGTACTCGGCAGCAAAATTAATGGTGTGCAGGTAAATACCCAGCTTATCGGCAACTGCCTGGGCATCGGCCAGATCTTCAGCCGCGGCACAGTATTCGTCATTGTCGTCTTCTTCCCAGTTTTTCATAAACAGGCCTTCAACTTCATAGCCTTGTTGCTGGAGCAAATAAGCAGAAACAGAAGAATCCACACCACCGGACATACCGACGATGACTTTTTGTTTATTGGGGGCCGAAGTGGCAAGCTGAGACATTATTTTACTGTGCACTCTCATGTTATTTACGGGGCGCGGAGTTTACCAGAAAATGCAACTTTTGGCACCTCTAAAAGCGCCTTTTTGCGGCGCTCAACGTGTTTTTTGCCGTTGTTTGGGCCGGCTTCGTCGGGCAGGGCGTTTATTTGCCTTATCGACCGGTTTCATTGGCGGCCCGGGCATGCTGACGTACTCACCATTGGCAATGCCATCCAGCGTCCAGTTTCCTACCCGGTAGCGGATAAGTCGCAGGGTAGGATTCCCTACATGGGCGGTCATGCGACGCACCTGGCGGTTACGGCCTTCGCTGATGGTGATGGATAACCAGGTGGTTGGAATATTCGCCCGCTCCCGAATAGGCGGGTTGCGAGGCCATACCGCAGGCTCTGCCATGCGCTGTACTTTGGCTGGCCGGGTCAGACCATCTTTTAATTCCACACCATTGCGTAGCGCTTCAATGGCTTCATCTGATACTTCGCCCTCCACCTGTACCCAGTAAGTTTTGCTGGTTTTGGCCTTCGGGTGGGCGAGTTTATGTTGTAACGCGCCATTATCGGTAAGCACCAGTAACCCCTCTGAATCCCGGTCGAGCCGTCCTGCTGCATAGACATCGGGAACCTGAATGTAATCTTTGAGGGTTTCACGGCCTTCAGCGTCGGTGAACTGCGAAAGCACCATGTAGGGTTTATTAAACAGAATTACGGTTGAAGTCATGCAACTATTGCTGGCCGGTGAGATTTGAGTAAACAGTTTATCAAAGTTGTTGTTTAAGCACACCGGCAACCTGCTGGTGATGGATTTTTGTACGCTTTGTTGAATAATTACCCATGAAAACTAATTTATTAACCATTTTTTCGTAATTAAGACAAAGGTATGACTTGTAACTGGTTCGCTTGACCCTATACTAAAGACCTTATGATTCATGTGCATTACATGGCCAGCGTCAACCTGTAAAATTAGTGAATTAAATACTCAGTAAAGTGGATACTGAGTATTTTGCGTGCGTGAATCGATACTCCCTTCAGGTTGACACATGTAGGTACGCAGGAAAATCACGAGATCCGGTCTCTTGTCAGAACGTAATAGTCTGAAATAAGCGGCTGGAATTTGTTGAATGGAAAAAACGCAGCCAGCTACTGCAACTATTGAGGTACATAATGACCAACCGTAAGTCTACAATTATTTATACCAAAACCGATGAAGCGCCAATGTTGGCCACCTACTCGTTGTTACCCATTATTCGTCGCTTTGCCGCCGAAGCTGATATCGATGTTGAAGTAAGTGATATCTCTCTAGCCGCTCGTGTTCTGGCCCATTTCCCTGATTATCTGACTGACGACCAAAAAGTGGTTGATGCCCTGAACGAGCTGGGCGAAATGACGCAGGATCCGGAAGCGAATATCGTTAAACTGCCAAACATCAGTGCGTCTATCCCGCAGTTGCGCGCAGCTATCAAAGAGCTGAACGCACTAGGCTTCAACGTACCGCAGTTCCCTGAAGATCCAAAAACTGACGAAGAAAAAGACGTTCGCGAACGCTACGGTAAAGTACTGGGTTCTGCAGTAAACCCGGTTCTGCGTGAAGGTAACTCAGATCGTCGTGCGCCAACTGCAGTTAAGAATTATGCGAAAAAATTCCCGCATAGCATGGGTGAGTGGAGCCAGGCTTCACAAACTCACGTTGCGCACATGCGTGGCGGTGACTTTTACTCAGGTGAAAAATCAGTAACCGTTGAAAAAGAAGGCTATGTAAGCATTGAATTTACCGGCAAAGACGGTAGCAAAAAGACCCTGAAGCCAAAAGTTGATTTGCTGGCTGGTGAAGTTATCGACGGCATGTACATGAGCAAAAAGGCGCTGTGTCAGTTCTTCGAAGAGCAAATCGAAGATGCTAAGAACACCGGTATTTTGTTCTCACTGCACGTAAAAGCCACTATGATGAAGGTGTCTCACCCCATCGTATTCGGTCACTGCGTTAAAGTATTCTACAAAGAGTTGTTTGAAAAATACGGCGACCTGTTTGACGAGCTGGGTGTTAACCCGAACAACGGTCTGGGCAGCGTTTACGACAAAATTTCAACTCTGCCTGAGTCTCAGCGTTCTGAGATTGAGCGCGACATCAACAAGTGCTACGCCGATCGCCCGCCACTGGCGATGGTAAACTCAGACAAGGGTATTTCTAACCTGCACGTACCAAGCGACGTAATCGTAGATGCTTCTATGCCAGCGATGATCCGTAACTCTGGTCAGATGTGGGGTCCGGATGGAAAGCCACACGATACTAAAGCGGTTATCCCGGAAAGTACCTATGCGACTATCTATCAGGAAGTAATCAATTTCTGTAAGACCCACGGTGCTTTCGACCCAACTACTATGGGTACAGTACCTAACGTTGGTCTGATGGCGCAGAAAGCCGAAGAATACGGTTCACACGACAAAACCTTCGAAATGGAAGCTGACGGTACCGTTCAGGTTGTTGATCAAGACGGCAACGTACTGATTGAGCATGAAGTGGAAGAAGGCGATATCTGGCGTATGTGTCAGGCCAAAGACGCCCCTATTCAGGACTGGGTGAAACTGGCCGTTACCCGTGCTCGTCAATCTGGCATGCCGGCGGTATTCTGGCTGGACGATGAGCGTGCGCACGATGCACAGCTGATCAAGAAAGTAGAGAAATACCTCAAGGATCACGACACAGATGGTCTGGACATTTCAATCATGTCACCGGTTCGTGCTATCCGTTACTCAATGGAACGCGCTATCCGTGGCCTGGATACTATTTCTGTTACCGGTAACGTACTGCGTGACTACCTGACCGACCTGTTCCCAATCCTCGAGCTGGGTACCAGCGCGAAGATGCTGTCAATCGTGCCGCTGATGGCCGGTGGTGGTCTGTATGAGACCGGCGCGGGTGGTTCTGCACCTAAGCACGTTCAGCAGTTTGTTGAAGAAGGTCACTTACGTTGGGATTCACTGGGTGAATTCCTGGCACTGGCGGTATCGCTTGAAGACGTGGCTATCAAACACGGTAATGCAAAAGCCAAGCAACTGGCCGTTGCACTGGATAAAGCCACAGAAGCACTGCTGAACAATGGTAAGTCGCCGCTGCGTAAAGCCGGTCAACTGGATAACCGTGGTAGCCACGTGTATCTGGCAATGTACTGGGCAGAAGAGCTGGCCAAGCAAACAGAAAATGCCGAACTGGCTGCTCAGTTTGGCCCAATCTACGACAAGCTGGCGGCGAACATTGATAAGATCATTGAAGAAATCAATGAAACTGAAGGCAAGCCTCAGGATATCGGTGGTTACTACCTGCCTGACGAAGCGAAAACTGCCGCAGCAATGCGCCCAAGTGCCACGTTTAACGAAATTCTTGGCGCTTAATTAAATCATTAGTTTTTGATTTATATAAAAAACCGGCTTCGGCCGGTTTTTTGTTAGGTGAAAATGCTACCGGTGGCACTGGTTTTTTAAATGTCTTCTTGGTACCGTTTGACCGACTAATTTTACGTTTTGCTAACAATGCAACAGGTGAATAATGACCACAGCAACGTCTCTTTTTCAACGCGAAGATAAAAATGGCAACATGTGGCTGGCACTCAATGAGCCGGTTCTTGCCTCAACCTCTGATCATGGCATTGAGCCCATGGTGTTACCGTCTGAAGTCGAGGTGGGCGAAGCCATGTTTAAGGAACTGCTCAGCACGGCAGAGGCGAAAACCGGCGACATTAACATTGCTTTGCTTGGTGGGCGTGGTGCCCAGCAATTACACCGCCTGCTCGGTGAGAAAGCCGCTACCAACGAAATCGATGAACTATTAGCCAGGCTCAATGTTTTTACCCAGGATGCCCTGGCGCCGCTGGCTATGGGTAACGGACTGAGTTTTGTGCGTGATTTCGAACGCATCCTCGGCGAAGCCTTTTTTGCAAAAATTAAAAGCTTTACGCCTATGCAAACCGATACCCCGGATCTTGAGGGGGCATTAACTGATTACCTTAACAAGCTTGAAAGTTTAGGCGGCCTGGATATTTTCTTTATTGGCCACGGGCCAGAGGCCAATGACGCCTCTCACCTGGCATACATTAAACCCTTTTCCGGTGCACGAGCTCATCATATGGCGGGTATTATTCCCATCTCCAGTTCCATACTTGAGCACCATATCAGCAAGTTCAAAGCCGGCGGCAGCGAAATCAGCGCCGAGGATGAAGCTCAGTGCCGCGCTGCGCAATACATCCTTACCCTGGGGCCTGCAGCCATACTGGGTGCTAAAAAAGTTGTGCAATCGGTGGTGGATGCAGATACAGCCCCGGCGAAAATCAGCACCTACGCGAAAGTAAGGCAAACCTCATTACCACAGGATGAAAAGGAACTGGCAGGCTTACTGGATGCTAATCCTGGTTTGTGGATCCGCTTACACAGCAACGTGAAATCTTTTGTGCTGCCAAATGTCACCAGCCCAAACAATTAAGCGCAGACACAGGGCAGTGAACGCTTTTATGTGTGAGGGGTAAGTATGGCCGGATTGCAAACCATGATTTGGCTACTTACTCCTGATGTAAGTAATGATTAGAAATCGCCCGATTAACTGTACCGAAGTTATTACCTGGGGATAGTGACTCATGCACTTCCAGAATTCTTAGGATTAATATCTACAGTAAATAAGTCACCATAGGCACCCTTCCTATTAGCTGAGACTACCCAAGTTTGTCATCCCTGAATCGCCGGGCGATATCAGGGATCTCCTCAAAAGGCTGGCTCACCAAAAATAGTCTGTTTTCGCGCATCCAAATAAATCATTGGAAATGAGTTTATAATTAGGTGTAAGGTATTGTTATCAATAAATTATGTTGGGATTTTAGGGGTGTGATTAGTTTCGATACACCTCAAGGAAGACCAGTATTAAGAAGTGTCTGTCACCTACCATTATTAGTTACCCAATCAAGCAATCGCGTTAGCCATAACAAGGATGTTTTAAATGAAGTTATTTTGTTTTTTTATCGTATTTATTCTTAGTGGGTGTGCGAGCATACCGCTGAGTACAATGTTGAAATTTAGCTCATATCAAAAGAGTGACTTTGTTGCCATAAAACCTGCGGATATCAGAGCAAAGATCATTCTCGACCAACCAATCGAAATTGATATTGAAAAAGTTGAATTAGGACTTGAGGTAGAAACTGAGCAGGGAGACAGGGTTTTTAAATTTCCACTATCGCTACTTGAGAGGAGAGCCATTCCTGCCAAAGAAGGTTGGTTCGCGTTTGACGAAGCCAAAAACGAATATACTTTAAATTTGAGCGCAGAATCTGTTCAAAATTTTCAGGAAGTCCAGCAATTATTGACGAATACAAATGGTGGAAACTTCGTTTTCTCCGTTAATTCTGGCTTTGATAATTTACCAGCCGATATTCAAAGTTTTAACTTTTCAATACTTTTAAAGCTTCAAAACGATGATGAATTCGTCCCCATATTTGAAGATGCAACAGTTGAAGTCGAGCGTGATGGTTAATAATCACCGAATCGACCAGCCAATACCTGAGCGTGTCTGACCCCGAAAATTCACATGACAACCATTACACGTGAGTGGTTAAAAACAGTCTATTCAATTGTGTTTGCAACAGGAAATTTATAAAAAGCCTGTTGCATAGGCTATTGAGTCAGTGTTGCCGTTACCACGGCCGCAATCATCAACTAACGTTAATAATCCACAACGACTGCTTCGCTGTATAAGACACATTTCCACGTATTACAGTTAAAGAGATTCGAAATGGGATTTCCTCTAACCGGTTTTTTGAATAATTTGCAAAATAAATATGTGCTGCTGGCGCTGGTAATAGTTTGTGGCGGTTGTGCTAAAACCTCACCTCAGTTTGAGCAGGTACTGCAGCGACAGCCGGACAATCGCACGGCTGATGATATCTTCGCCCTCACGCTTGAGAAACATGGCGGCGCAAACCTTGATGAGTTGAATGATTTAAACGTGGCAATTGATGGCGAGTGGCACTTTCTGGTTACACAAATTCAGCCGTTAATTGCAGATGCCGACTATCGGCAACAATCGGAAGAAAGGTTGTTGTTAAATGAGCAATTATACTTTGCAAACTATCAGGGGGACGGTGGAAACAAGCAGGTATATCGAACGCCGAACGAGATAAAAGTGGCGTACAACGGGGAAATAACCAGAGACGAGCAGAAAAATGCGGCGGCAGCACTTACCGCTGACGCGTTTTACTTGTTCACCCTGGGGCCATTAGCGTTACATGAACGGGTAAAGAACTGGCAAAGGCTGCCGGATACAACCGAAGATGGCAACGGGTATTACCGGATCAACGCACGGTTAGCCCCCGGTTTTGGGTTGTCAGAACGCGATTACGTTACGTTGTGGGTAAATAAACAATCTGCGTTAACCTATCGGGTACACATCACCCTGGATGGCTTCGATGCCACAAAGGGCGCACATGCCGATACCACTTACCTTAAATACACTGAAATAGATGGCTTTACCTTCCCCACACACTTCTTCGAGCGTGTACGCGGGCCTATTAGTATTGATGCCCACGAATGGTGGTATACAGGCATTGATATCAACCGTGGTTTAACTGCGCAGGATTTGTCTATTAACGCTATGTCGTTAAAAGCTAAGCAACCAGCGATCGCTATACATGGAACTGATTAGTTAGTGATTTATGTTTCTTGCCAGCTTAGCTGAATAATATCGCTTTGGGCACTGAGTGAGAGAACTCACCCATAGCAGAAACCTAATGATAAATGAGGGGCGGGCGGAGGTAGCTCTGAAAAGCCAGGCAAAACCTTAAGCAATAAGACTAATAAAAACTAATAAGACGTAAAAAGATATAAGGCAGATATAAAAAACAGCCTTTTGCTGGTCGCATAAACAAGCCTTACTCGATTACCGGGTAAGGCTTGTTACTTAATCTATTTCTTGGGGAGGTGCGCTATCGCTCTTCGTCCTCGACAATACCAATGTTTTCAGCATGCAGCCCTTTAGGGCCCTGCTGTACTTCAAAAGTGACTTCCTGACCTGCTTTTAATGATCGATAGCCTTCCATTTGTATTGTTGAGTAGTGAGCAAATATGTCTTCGCCACCTTCCTCGGGCACAATAAATCCAAACCCTTTCGCGTTGTTAAACCATTTAACTTTGCCAACCGCCATACTTCGACTTCCTCTTAATCCTTGAACTCACGGGAAACTGCCCCCACAATACAATTAAGGCACGGGACAGCTAGTCTTGTGCGTCACTCACAAAACATACTAAAACTGTAGATATTTTGACCGCATTATGCAAGTGCATTTTATTTTTTTCCGAACAAATTAATGGTAAAAAAGATAATAAATTGCTTGCAGACGCACTATGATTAAATTATGAGTAAAGGTAACGCCATTAGTATCGATAAGGAACGCTTACTCGAGCAGGAGAGGAAGAAGACTGAACCGCCTCCGATGTATAAGGTCCTATTGAATAACGATGACTACACGCCAATGGATTTCGTGGTAGAAATTTTGATGCGTTTTTTCCGGATGGATGCTGAAAAAGCAAACCAACTGATGCTGACTGTTCATTACCGGGGCAAGGCTGTATGTGGCATTTATACTGCTGAGATAGCAGAAACAAAAGTCATGCAGGTCAATCAATATGCCCGTAAACATCAACACCCGTTGATGTGTACGATGGAACAGGCGTGAGTTATAAACCTAACAGGGGCAATGTATATGCTGAATAAAGAATTAGAGCAGACGTTAAACGAGGCTTTTGTATTCGCAAGAGAGCATCGTCATGAATTTATGACGGTTGAGCACTTGCTGTTGGCCTTGTTAGATAACCCGGCTGCTCAGGAAGCCCTCAAAGCCTGCGGTGCGGATATCGATAATATCCGTGGCGAATTGGTAGAGTTTGTGAAGGATACCACACCGTTAATCCTCGATGATCAGGCAAGCGATCGCGAAACTCAGCCTACACTGGGTTTTCAGCGTGTGTTACAGCGTGCCGTTTTTCACGTCCAGTCATCGGGTAAAGAAGAAGTTACCGGCGCTAACGTACTGGTTGCCATTTTTAGCGAGCAGGAAAGCCAGGCTGTTTACATCCTTAAAAAGTCAGACGTAACTCGTCTGGACGTAGTTAACTTTATCAGTCACGGCGTGAGCAAAGCCGAAGATGAAGCGCCAGAATCCAATGAAGCCAGCGAGGAAACCGCTGAAGGCGAGGAGTCGGGCTCAGCACTGGCAAAATATGCCACCAACCTGAACCGTCAGGCGCAGGAAGGGAAAATCGACCCGCTTATTGGCCGCGACACCGAACTGGAACGGACTATTCAGATTTTATGTCGCCGTCGTAAAAATAACCCGCTGTTAGTGGGTGAGGCCGGCGTAGGTAAAACTGCAATTGCCGAAGGACTTGCTTACCGCATCGTAGAAAAACAGGTGCCTGAGGTGATTGAGGAGTGCACAGTGTACTCGTTAGATCTGGGTGGCCTGCTGGCTGGTACTAAGTATCGCGGCGACTTTGAGAAACGCTTAAAAGGTATTCTTAAAGAGTTATCCCGTGATAAGAACGCTATCCTGTTCATCGACGAAATCCACACTATTATTGGTGCCGGTGCGGCATCTGGCGGTGTAATGGATGCGTCTAACCTGCTCAAACCAAAATTGAGCTCGGGGGAACTGCGTTGTATTGGTTCAACTACCTACCAGGAATATCAGGGTATATTCGAAAAAGACCGTGCTCTGGCACGCCGTTTCCAGAAAGTGGACGTGACGGAACCAAGTGTTACCGACACGACCAAAATTCTGCAGGGCCTGAAGTCACGCTACGAAGAGCACCACAGTGTGCGCTTTACGCAAAAAGCACTGCAGGCGGCAGCAGAACTGTCGGCCAAGTATATTAATGAACGCCACTTACCGGATAAAGCGATCGATGTAATGGATGAGGCTGGCGCCAGCCAGCGCCTGTTACCTCAGTCGAAGCGTAAGAAAGTCATTAACGTGGGCGAGATTGAGCAAATCATTGCCAAGATGGCGCGTATTCCGGAAAAATCGGTCTCTGCGTCAGATAAAGAAGTGCTTAAAAATCTGGGCCGTAACCTGAAAATGGTGGTATTCGGTCAGGATAAAGCGATTGAGTCGCTGTCTGATGCCATTCACCTGTCCCGCGCGGGTCTTGGTACAGAAGAGAAGCCTATCGGGTCATTCCTGTTTGCTGGTCCTACCGGTGTAGGGAAAACTGAGGTAACTCAGCAACTGGCCAAAATTATGGGCGTTGAGCTGGTACGTTTCGATATGTCTGAGTACATGGAGCGTCATGCTGTGAGTCGCCTGATTGGTGCGCCTCCTGGCTACGTAGGCTTCGATCAGGGCGGTCTGCTCACCGACGCGGTCATCAAACACCCGTACTCGGTAGTCCTGCTTGATGAGATTGAAAAAGCCCACAGCGATATTTACAACATTCTGTTGCAGGTGATGGACCACGGTACGCTAACCGACAATAACGGCCGTAAAGTGGACTTCAGAAACGTGGTACTGGTAATGACAACCAATGCGGGCGTTCAGGAAACTATCCGAACATCTATTGGTTTCAAACAGCAGGATCACAGCCATGATGCCATGAGTGAAATCAACAAGGTGTTTTCACCGGAGTTCAGAAACCGTCTGGATTCGATTATCTGGTTTAATCACCTGGATACTGATGTCATTCTGCAGGTGGTGGATAAGTTTATTATCGAACTGCAGGCTCAGCTGGATACTAAAGGTGTCTCGCTGGAAGTGTCACCGGCAGCAAGAGCGCACCTGGCCGAAAAAGGCTATGACAAGTCTATGGGCGCACGCCCGATGTCACGCCTGATTCAGGAGTCGCTGAAGAAAGAGCTGGCGAACGAGCTATTGTTCGGTAAATTGAGCAACGGTGGTGATGTAAGAGTCGACTTAGAAGACGACAAACTGGTATTTGTTTACAACTCTGAGGATCAGACTGAGTCGGCCGCTGAGTCCAGTGATTAATCCGGACGCCGTACATAACTAACAAAAAACCCGAACACTTGGTTCGGGTTTTTTTATGCTTATCACATTATCGCGTAAGCTGGCGTAGGCCGGTATGAATTAACGCGCGCGATAGACAATACGACCTTTAGTCAGGTCATAGGGTGTCATTTCCACTGTCACTTTGTCACCGGTCAGAATGCGGATATAGTTTTTACGCATTTTTCCAGAGATATGCGCAGTCACTACGTGACCGTTTTCTAATTCAACACGGAACATGGTATTTGGCAGGGTATCCAGTACCGTACCTTCCATTTCAATACAATCTTCTTTCGCCATCTAAAGCAATAACCTCAATTAATCACAAATTTTTCGCCGCGCAGACATTAACCAATTCATAGATATAAGTAAAGAATTAAATAAGCTAATTGGCGAATTGCTGCAGGGCAAGATCGTACTTTTGTTAAATTACTCTGATATCTGATCGATTTAATTCGTTATATTTATCATCATTAGTGTGATCAAATAGTTTTTTTGATGACACGAGTTAATTATGAGTTTTCTAAGCCATTTTTCAGAAGTTACCGATCCCCGCACGCAAATTAATGTTCAACATGACTTTATTGATGTGATATTTCTGACTGTGAGTGCAGTCCTTTCTGGAGCAGAGGGTTGGAGCGATATAGAAGTGTTTGGTCGAGATAAACTTGATTGGTTGCGCCAATACCGTCCCTTTGAAAACGGCATTCCTGTTGACGATACCATTGCCCGAATTGTTCGAGTAATATGCCCTGAACAATTAAATAAAGCCTTTATGAATTGGGTGAATGAAGTGCGTGTTGAAACGGGTAAGCCTCAAATTGCCATCGACGGTAAGACACTTCGTCATTCCTACGATGGCGATAAGCAAACGGCATTACATAGCATTACCGCCTGGAGCAAAGATGCAGGTTTAGTGCTTGCGCAACTGAAGTCATCGGGCAAGAAAAATGAGAATGCTTCGGTATTGGACCTACTCGACACGCTTAATATTAAAGGCGCTCTTATCAGTGCAGATGCCATGAACTCTCAGAAAAAGATAGTCGAGAAAATCAGCTCGGAGAACGCAGATTATGTGCTCTGCATCAAAAACAACCACAAACAACTACGCGATGAAATTGCCGCCTATTTCCATAAGGTAGAGAGGGATAATCCCGCTTGGATTGCCTGTAATGAACAGACTGATTCTGGCCATGGACGAATTGAAGTACGCCGGTGCCAGCAACTAAGAGTCAGTGAGTGGATAAGTGAAGCACAGCACTGGAAAGGTATACGCAGTGTTATCAAAATAGAGCGAGAGCGCCACCTTAAAGACAAAGAGGTGAGCACTGAAACGCAATATTACATCAGTTCACTGGATATTGACCCCGTTGCGGTCAACCAGGCTATCCGAGCACACTGGGAAGTCGAAAATAAAGTCCACTGGGTGTTAGACGTGACGTTCAAAGAAGATGATAGCCGAATACGCAAAGAGGACGGAGCGGAAAATGTCGGAGTGATTAGGCGGTTTTGTTTGAATATGGCTCGTTTACACCCCAAGAAAGCCAGCATGAGAAGCAAACTCAAAATGGCTGGCTGGGCCGATGAATTCAGAGCAGAGCTTATTTTTGGGTAAAAGTATGCGGTTGCCCTG
>NZ_RCUA01000080.1 GCF_003731635.1 Marisediminitalea oceani
ACGCCGTGAAGCACTGGAACCTAAATCCAGCGTGTCTACCAATTCCACCACTTCCGCGCAGTGTCTCGCACAATAAAAAAACCCATCGACTGGGTTTGCGAGAATGGTGGCTACGGCGAGATTCGAACTTGCGACCCCATCATTATGAGTGATGTGCTCTAACCAACTGAGCTACGTAGCCTCCGATTGTTTTACTTCCCTCTCAGGAAGTGGCGCGTATTATGCGTATATGGCGTTGGGTCGTCAACCCCTTTTTTAACACATTTGTTCAACTGCCTAATATCTGTGCGCCAGCGCTGGAAATTCAGTCAAAAGCGGCCCTGAAGGGGTCATTTTAACCTGATTCAGGGGAATTCAAAGCGCATTATTTCTTTTAATCAGGCAATAAAAAAGCCCTCGTGAGTGAGAGCTTTTTTAAAATTTAAGGGTTTAAATCAATAAATTTTTACACGTTGAAGCGGAAGTGGATAACGTCGCCGTCTTTAACGATGTATTCTTTACCTTCCAAACGCCATTTACCGGCGTCTTTGGCACCTTGTTCGCCATTGAATTCCACAAAGTGGTCGTAGCTGACGATTTCAGCACGAATAAAGCCTTTTTCGAAGTCGGTGTGGATCTTACCGGCTGCCTGCGGCGCTGTTGAGCCTTCAGGGAAGGTCCAGGCACGTACTTCTTTTACTCCGGCGGTGAAATAGGTTTGCAGCGTCAGCAGGTTGTAACCAGCTCGGATAACCCGGTTAAGACCCGGCTCTTCCAGGCCCATGTCGGCCATAAACTCTTCGCGGTCTTCATCGTCCAGCTCGGCGATATCAGACTCGATAGCGGCACATACAGCAACTACCACGGCATTCTCGCCTTCGGCAATGGCGCGCACTTCATCGAGATACGGATTGTTTTCAAAGCCGTCTTCGTTAACGTTGGCGATATACATGGTTGGCTTAAGGGTAAGCATGTTCATGTAGCTGATGGCAGCCAGTTCTTCTTTGCTAAGCTCCAGTGAGCGTAGCAGGTTGCCTTCATCCAGTGTAGGTTTAATTTTTTCCAGCACTTTTAACTCGAACTTGGCATCCGCGTCGCCGCCTTTGGCGCGCTTGGCTACACGGTGAATGGCCTTTTCGGTGGTTTCCAGGTCAGCCAGTGCCAGTTCGGTATTAATTATATCAATGTCGTCTTTAGGGCTCACTTTGCCGGCAACGTGAACAATGTTTTCATTGTCAAAGCAGCGCACTACATGGCCGATAGCGTCGGTTTCACGGATATTGGCCAGGAATTTGTTGCCCAGACCTTCGCCCTTGGACGCGCCTTCTACCAGTCCGGCAATGTCCACGAACTCCATAGTGGTAGGGATTACGCGCTGAGGATTAACGATTTCTGCCAGCTTGTCTAAGCGCAGATCCGGCACCGGTACCACACCGGTATTGGGTTCAATGGTACAGAACGGAAAGTTTGCAGCCTCGATACCCGCTTTGGTTAATGCATTGAATAGCGTTGACTTACCGACGTTCGGCAGGCCGACAATGCCACATTTAAATCCCATAATGGAGCCCTTGAAAATTTGAAGTTAATTATCTGCTTTAAAACTATGAAGGCGATTTTGCGCCATTTTCAAATCGTTTTTAAGTAAAATTTCGGTGCAGCGTACTGCTTCGTCGATCGCTTGTTCTATCGCTTCTCTTTCCTGCTGCGCGGGCTTACCCAGTACATGGCCGGTTACCTTGCTTTTATGGCCCGGATGGCCAATGCCAATACGCAAGCGCAAAAAGTCACGGTTGTTACCCATCCGCGAGACAATATCGCGAATACCGTTCTGGCTTGAGCTGCCGCCTATTTTAAACTTGGCAACACCAGGAGGTAAATCCAGCTCATCGAAAGCAACCAGCATTTGTGAGGGCTCAATACGATAAAAATTAGCCAGTGCGGCAACAGATTGCCCGCTTTTATTCATAAATGTGGTGGGGTAGAGCAAACGGATGTCCTGACCAGCAATGGTAATTCGGGCGGTTTTGCCAAAGAATTTGCTTTCAGGAGAAAGAGAGGTGTTAAACGTCGATGCGAGTTCTTGTAAAAACCACGCTCCCGCATTGTGGCGTGTTTGTTCGTATTCGGGGCCTGGATTACCCAGGCCCACAATAAGACAAATGTCTTCCAAGGGAATTATTCCTCAGTAGCGTCGTCTTCTTCACCTTCTGCTTCGTCAGCGGCTGGCGCTTTTGGCGCTGGCTTGATAGTTACCACAGCAAGGTCATGTGCTTCGTCTTCTTTAGCCAGTTCAACAGAAGAAACGCCTGCTGGCAGAGTCAGATCTGACAGGTGCAGGGTTTGCTCCATTTCAACGTTAGCCATGTCTACTTCGATGAACTCAGGCAGGTCTTTAGGCAGACAAGTGATTTCAACTTCGTTTACGTGGTGTTCAGCAATACCACCGTCTTTAACGGCCTGGCATTTATCTTCGTTGATGAAGTGGATTGGAACAGACGTGTGTACGTCCTGACCAGCGATTACACGTTGGAAATCCAGGTGAGTAATCTTAGGCTTGAACGGGTGACGTTGTACGTCTTTCAGCAGCGCTTCAACTTTCTTACCACCGATGTTCAGAGTCAGAACGTGTGAGTAGAACGCTTCGAAATCAGCCGCGTTGATCACTTTGTTGTGGTCAAGCGTTAAAGAAACAGGCGCTTCTTCGCCACCGTAAAGGATCGCAGGCACTTTGTCAGCATGACGAAGGCGGCGGCTCGCACCTTTCCCCAGGTCAGTACGGACTTCTGCATCCAGATTAAAAATTGCATCAGACATCAGATGTCTCCAAATAAAAATAATTGATGTTTACAGATTTTTGCGACCAAAACCTGCCATGATTAGGGTAAATCAGCCAAATTTGACTCAAATAATACCCAGCCCTAAATTAAAAGGCGGCGAATTCTACCACCCGATGCCTGAAGATACAAACCTCAAAGGGATTTTAATTTGCGCGGGCCTGACTCGGGTGGTCTGGCATGGCTATCATCCAGCACTTTTACTGCATCCACTTCGAGTAAGTCACCAAACTGGGTGGTGGTAATAATGTCTTTATTCACACTACCGGTGATTTCTACTATCAGTCCGTCGAGGCGGTAGGCTTCGGGTAAATGGCGCAGGGTGTAGCGTTTATTATCGGTGCTGATAAACGCAAAAAAGCCGCCTTCAAAGGTTTTGTACACGATGGTGCCGGTATATACCGCTGAAACAGCGCTGGTCGCGGGCTTATGATCCTGGCTCACTGGGTCCTGCTTCACTGGTGAAGTCTCCTTACTGTCGGCACAGGCAGTCAGTCCGTATGCCATGGCTATGGTTAAGAGTAATGCACGGAAAGTTTCCATTGATTATTCCCTTGTGAAATTAGCACCTGAGATTACCAGTATGCAGGCCATAGCCTGAACGGGCAATGAATTACCCGGTAAAGTCTGCCGCTTGCGGCTGAGCCTGGCAAATCTGCAATATACAGCAGAATTCTGGCCTTGCTCGCAGCCATTATGCTAGAACGGGTTACTCATTGGCCTGCGCAGCGATGAGCGGTTTACTCTGGCTGCCAGCACCGAATTGCAACTGTCAGACACAACAAGGAAGACAAGATGCACTTTTGTTATCAGCTTATTGCACTATTTACCTTAGTGGCTAGCCTGCTTTCCCCGGTTCATGGGGCAGTCAGGAGCGACGCTATTGAACCTTACAATGCCACGCTCGACAATTTTGATTACCCTTTCGATGTAGGTAGGTTTACCTTCGACAGCCAGGGCGAAACGCTTTCAATGGCTTATATGGATGTCAAACCACAAGGCGATCCAAAGGCAACGGTAGTGCTGTTACATGGCAAGAATTTTTCAGGGTTTTATTGGGAGCGTGTCGCCAGCGAATTAGTGGGTCTGTCTTACCGGGTGATCATTCCCGATCAAATCGGCTTTGGTAAATCAAGCAGACCTGAGCATTACCAGTATTCGTTTGCCGGGTTAGCCAATAACACCAGGCAACTGCTGGAGCACCTTGAGGTTGAGCAGGCGACAATTGTTGGTCATTCCATGGGTGGTATGCTGGCGGTAAAATTCGCTAAGTATGTAAAAGATAAAACCGCACGAGTTATTTTAATTAATCCCATCGGACTGGAAGATTATCTTAAATGGGTGGATTACCAGGACCCGCAGGTGTTTCTGGCCAATGAACTTAACAAAACACCAGAGAGTATTCGCCGTTATCAGCAGAAAAACTACTATGACGGTAACTGGCGGCCAGCCTATCAGGCGTTGCTTGAACCCCATATCGGCCAGTTAAAACACCCTGATTACCCACGCGTTGCGAAGAATAATGCGCTGACATACAACCCCATTTTTAGCGAGCCCATGGTGTATGATTTGCCGCAGCTAACGGTACCGGTGACCCTTATTATTGGCACCCGCGATCGCACCGGTCCCGGCCGTGCTTTTAAAAAGCCAGGCGTGACGCACAAACTCGGGCAGTATCATGTATTGGGCAAAGAGGTTGCCGATACCCTGCAACAAGGCACCCTTATTGAACTGGATGGGTTAGGACACATGCCTCAGTTTGAGGACTGGCAACAATTTAAGGCGGTCTTTTTTCCGCTTTTTGAAGACTAAGGCGTTGTATCTGAGGCGGATGGAGAGTCGGTGGCCTCCCCAGACTTGTGAGTCTTTATTACTACCTGGTTGCGGCCATTATGTTTGGCCTGATAAAGGGCGTCATCGGCTTCTTTGAGAATCATTGCCGGGTCTGTGTCCGGTGTTGGAATAACGCAATAAGCACCAATGCTGATGGTGTAGCGTATTTGTTCGTCCCGGTATTTCACCACCCCGGCCTCAGCACTGGTACGAATAGACTCGGCAAGGCTGGCTATATGGCCTGCGGTTTCATTGCAAACTAACAAACAAAATTCTTCACCGCCTACCCGGGCCGGCAGGTCGCTGGCGCGTCCACTGACTCGCTGGATCAGTGCAGAAAGTGACTGGATCACATGATCCCCAGCCTGATGCCCCAGACTATCATTGATTTGTTTAAAGTGATCAATATCCAGCATCAGCAAGCCGATAAGCGACTGATTGCGTTTAGCCCGCTGAATTTCCTCATTAAACCTTTTATCGAAGTAGCGCCGGTTGGCCAGTCCGGTTAATGGATCGGTTAAACTCAATCGTTCCAGCTCTTTGTTCATGATTTGCAGCTTTTGCATAGCCACCTTTAATTCCCGCGTTTGCTCATTCACTTTTAACGACAGCTCTTCTTTTACCCGTCGCTCAATACCGAGCAGGCGTTGCTGGGCAGCCATTTCACTTTCTTTGGCTTTGGCTGCCTCGGTGGACATTTGCAGCGCAATATCCTGCGCTTCAGAGCGCATTTTTCGTTCCCGGTTGAAGCGTTCCGCAAGGGCCATGGAAAGCAATAAGACTTCGATGGTGACGCCAATATTTTGCAGATAGTGCAGCTCGATAACGTAAGGAATAACGTCATTTAGCCCAAGGAGCAGAATGACAGTGCTAACAACCAGTACAGACCAGGAAAGCGTAAGATATTTGGCTGATCTATCGCCTTTAAACCACAGGTACCCAGACACACTTATGGCAAACAAACAGTTGATCAAACCAAACGCATCGATTAACGGAATGAGTATCGATGTGGAGATGACTGGCGCCAGTATTATCATCGTCAGCCAGAGGTAACCGGCAATCTGACTACTGCGATTAAGAAACAGTCCCCGGTGCTTAAGTTGCAGAAACTGCCGGATAAACATTAAAGCGGCAAAAAAGCCAAGGGGCACCAGAATACGGTATGCGTACTCCAGCAACGCCGGATAATCAGACCATAACCAGGCGATTCCGGCGCCATTCATTATCAGGGTGTAACCAGCCATGGTGGCCACGTAAAAACAATACGCTGCAAATGCTTTATGGCGCAGAAAGATAAAAAGCGACAGGTTGTAGCCAAACATCGCGAATAACACGCCATAGAATAAGCCAAGGTACCAGTTGCGTTGCAGTTGATGGTCTGAAAAAGACTCCGCTGGCCATAACGTAATTGGTAACAGCGCTTTCTCGGAGGGCAGAATACGTAAATAGAGCAGGGTAGTGCTATCGCTGTCGAGCGCAAGTGGTATGGCAAAGGGGAATTCATCGGGTCCATCGGGAGGCATTTGCCAGTCATTAAACTGACCTGACGAAATCAGTGTTTGCGTGGATTGCCGGTAGTGGTACCAGTCAATGGATTTAACTAACGGCCAGTCCAGGGTCATAATCCATTCTGTTGGCGCACCGGGCACACTCTGCAGCGGAATTTTTATCCAGGTATAAGACTGGCTGGTGCCGAGAAATAAGGAGGAGTTGGGATGAAACTGCCACTGGCTGTCGGGTAATTGCTGAATCTGATTAAACGAGACTTTGCTGAAGGCTTCGAAGTAGTACATGCCTTGGTTTAAATGCCCGTGTGTCTCGCCGCCCGGCAAGGTGTTAATTATGCCAGGCTGCGCTGTGGCGTTCTGTGATGCTGGGAGAGCACCGGAGAAAAGCATCAGACAAAACAAGACGATACTCAGCAGTGCGCGCGAAAATGCCATGTAAGAAAGAGGTCGGTTAACCACCATGCCTTAACTATAGCAATCGCTCACAGTTTTGCCCGAACAGGGAGAAATTCAGGCAATAAAAAAGCCAGCATAGCTGGCTTTCAGAGGAGAAGTGGTGATGTTTAGTATTCGAACATCGCTGAGATAGACTCTTCATTGCTTATCCGACGGATGGTTTCAGCAAGCATCTCAGAAAGGGTAAGTTGTTTTACCTTACCGATGGCAGCCATGTCAGTACTCAGTGGGATACTGTCAGTGACAATAATCTCATCAATCACAGACTCTTTAAGATTATTGGCAGCGTTACCAGAGAAAATAGCATGGGTGGCATAAGCATACACTTTACGGGCTCCGTGGGCTTTCAGGGCTTCCGCCGCTTTGGCCAGGGTACCGCCGGTGTCAATCATGTCATCAACGATAATACAGTCGCGGTCTTTTACATCACCGATAATGTTCATTACCTGGGCAACGTTGGCTTTCGGACGACGTTTGTCGATGATAGCCAGATCGGTATCGTTAAGTAATTTTGCCGTAGCGCGCGCCCTTACTACACCACCAATGTCTGGCGAAACAACAATCGGCTCTACGAAATCGCGCTGGAACATATCGTTCAGCAGGATTGGCGTACCAAATGCATTGTCTACCGGTACGTCGAAGAAGCCCTGGATCTGCTCGGCGTGCAGGTCGATGGTGAGTACCCGGTCAACGCCCACGTTTGACAGAAAATCTGCAACCACTTTAGCCGTAATAGGAACACGAGCTGAACGCACACGGCGATCCTGACGTGCATAACCAAAGTACGGGATAACCGCAGTGATGCGGCCTGCGGATGCGCGACGCAGGGCGTCAATCATCACGATCAGTTCCATCAGGTTATCATTAGTGGGTGCACAGGTAGACTGGATAATAAAAACGTCCGAGCCACGGACGTTTTCATGAATTTCTACTGCGATCTCGCCGTCGCTAAAACGGCCGACGGTGGCATTTCCAAGCTTGGTATAGAGGCGATTGGCAACTTTCTGGGCTAGTTCAGGAACAGCGTTACCTGCAAAGAGCTTCATGTCTGGCACAAGTGTTTCCTCAGTGCATTTTAAGTAGGAGGTGGCTGGGGTAGCAGGACTCGAACCTACGGATGGCGGGATCAAAACCCGCTGCCTTACCAACTTGGCTATACCCCATCAATGTAAGTCGTTCTGGCTCAGGACATCTCTTGTAATTTTAATTGTAGCGGTGAGGTATTTACGCCTTTGGCAACAAATCCGTGCCAGTTTCCAGGAAGCGCTTGCTGCACTGCCTTTGCCTGATCCGGGTCACTAAATGTAGCAAATACGCACGCGCCTGTGCCTGTCATCCTCGACGGTGCGTAGTGTAACAACCACTGTAATAATTTTGCAACTTCCGGTTGGCTTTTACAGACAATTTTCTGACAATCATTTTGCGTTGCATCAAAAGTATAATGCTGCCAGTCAATGGGGGTTGTATTACGTGGTAAGTCAGGGTGTGAAAACACCTCTGCAGTACTGATGTTTACCCCAGGGAACACCACCAGATACCAGCTTTCATCGAGGCTGACAGGGTGGATCTGCTCGCCGACACCTTCAGCAAAGGCGGTTTTGCCGTGTACAAAAATCGGTACATCTGCGCCCAGTTCTAACCCGAGTTGCGCCAGCGTCTCGGTGGACAGACCACACTGCCAGTAATAATTTAACGCCACTAATGTGGTGGCCGCATTCGACGAACCGCCGCCAATCCCACCGCCCATAGGTAACTGTTTTTCAATATAAATGTCGCAGCCTTGCGGGGTGTTTACGTGGCTTTGCAATAACCTGGCAGCCCGGTAGATCAAATTATCTTCGGTATTAACTCCGGAAATGGCGGTAGCCAGGCAGATGTCACCACTATCATTGGGAATAAAAGCCAGTGAGTCACCTACATCGAGCATTTGAAACAACGACTGCAACAGGTGATAGCCTTTATCATTGCGCCCTGTGATGTGCAAAAACAGGTTTAGTTTGGCCGGGCTCGGCCACCAGTCGAGACTTACTTGAGTGTCCATTGCGATATTCTTATCTTTATCCACTGCTCAGGCTGAGCTGTGTTAGTCAGTTTGATATTGTGCGGCAGGAAAACATCGTCTACCTGCCCGTACTGAGCGTAATCCACCTGCCAGCCAGCACACTGTCGACAGCCTGGCATGAGCTGTTTGAGCAAACCGTTATCGTTCAGGGTGTAGTCGTCACCGGCTCGGGGCACGCCCTTCACCCAGCTCAGCAGCTGATCAAGCGGTATGTCCCAGCCGGTAGTCTGATAGAGCAGGGCCGTGGCCGATGGGTCTGTATACACTTCGTCGTCTGCTTCCAGGCGTGCGCCGTCTACTGTTTGTTCCATATCCACCAGGGTAACGCCAAGAAAGTTACTTAGCCTGAAGGTAAACAGCGGATCGCTGACCTGCCAGCGAAGATTGGCACTCACGGATTTTTCCGGCTCTCTGAGCGCCAGTTTACCGTTGATATTCCACTTTTTAATGGCGTCGAGTTTTATCAGCTGAGCCGGTAAATTTATCTGGCCTTGTGGCGCCTGAGGTCGTGTGGCACAGGCACTGAGGAAGAGGACGAACAGAACAATGAAAACCTGACGAAACACGGGCTAACCTATAAAATCTATTAAGGCGATAGTTGAACATAGAACTATCGACACTTTCAATCATTTTGGCTTTTTCGTACAATGCCGCTCCATTGTAGCCGTAAACGAACCCCATGACCCTGATTGCCCTCGGAATTAACCACAAAACTGCTCCGGTAGAGTTGCGCGAAAAAGTTGCGTTTACGCCGGATTCGCTGGTTGAGGCGTTGTCGTCATTAAAGCACCTGAACGGCGTGGATGAGTCGGTAATTGTTTCTACCTGTAATCGTACTGAAGTCTACGTATCCAGTGAGACCAGCTGTGCTGATCAACTGATTGAATGGCTGGCTGAGTTCCATAATGTCGATGCCAGACAGCTAAGTGCCAACGCATATATATATGAGCAGGCAGCGGCCATTGAACATGTGATGAAAGTGGCCAGCGGTCTGGATTCACTGGTGCTGGGCGAACCGCAGATTCTGGGGCAAATCAAACAAGCTTATAATAATGCTAAGCATTCCGGTATGGTGAACACCCAGTTTGATAAGCTGTTCCAGCATACCTTTGCTGTGGCCAAACGGGTAAGAACCGATACCGAGATTGGTGCCAATGCGGTGTCGGTAGCTTTTGCCGCTGTGCAACTGGCAAAGCACATATTTGCCCGTTTACCTGAGCGCTCGGTATTACTGGTGGGTGCCGGTGAAACCATCGAACTGGTAGCTCAGCATCTAAAGGAACAAGGGGTACAAAAACTCGCCGTAGCAAACCGTACCCGTGCTCGCGCTGAAACACTGGCGGCCAGCTTGGGAGCTGATGTGATGACTCTTAGCCAGTTGCCGGAAACTCTGCACAGGTTTGATATTGTTATCAGTTCTACTGCCAGCCAGCTGCCACTTATCGGTAAAGGCATGGTGGAAGACGCGCTTAAACAAAGGCGCAACCTGCCCATGTTTATGGTCGACCTTGCTGTACCCAGGGATATCGAAGCCCAGGTCAACGAATTGGGCGACGCCTACTTATATACGGTGGATGATTTACAGCACATAGTGCAACAAAACATGGCATCCCGTGAGCAGGCTGCCGAAGAAGCTGTTAAAATCATCCAGCAGCAGGTTATGAGCTATCTGCAATGGCAGCAGTCGCGTCAGACCGTAGATTTGGTAAAGCAGTACCGCGATCGTGGCAACCTGCAGCGTCAGGAACTGGTCGATAAAGCCCTTAAACAGTTGCAGGAAGGCAAAGCGGCCGAAGCCGTGGTAGAAGAGCTGGCCTACAAATTAACCAATAATTTATTACATGCGCCCACTCGCGCGTTGCGTGATGCATCAACACAGGTTGATCAGCGCACCACTAAGTGGTTGAGCCGCGTGTTTGAACTGGACAGTGACGAGTCCAGGTAATCTGTATTTTATTTCAGGAAAAGTATGAAAGAATCCGTTGTCATTAAGTTGGAAAATCTGGTTGAACGTTTTGCCGAGGTGCAGGCGCTGTTGAGCGATCCCGGCGTTATCGGCGATCAGGACAAATTCCGCTCTTTGTCGAAAGAATTTAGCCAGTTAGAAGACGTGGTAGCGGGTTTCAACGCTTATAAACAGGCCGAAGAGGATTTAGCCTCCGCCGAAGAAATGATGGCGGAAGACGACGCAGAAATGCGCGAAATGGCGCAGGAAGAGATGAAAACAGCCAAGCAGGAAATCGAACGCCTTGAGGCGGAGCTGCAAATCCTGCTGTTACCCCGCGATCCTAACGATGACCGCAATTGCTTTCTGGAAATCCGCGCCGGAGCGGGTGGTGATGAAGCGGCCATTTTTGCCGGCGATCTATTCCGTATGTACAGTCGCTATGCAGAAGCCAAAGGCTGGCGCCTTGAGATGATCAGTGCTAACGAAGGTGAGCATGGTGGTTTTAAAGAAGTGATTGCCAACGTAACCGGCGATGGCGCATACGGCGTGATGAAGTTTGAGTCTGGCGGCCACCGTGTTCAGCGTGTGCCGGAAACCGAATCTCAGGGCAGGGTGCATACCTCAGCCTGTACTGTCGCGGTATTACCTGAAATCCCTGAATCTGAAGCCATCGAAATTAACCCGGCAGACCTGCGTATTGATACCTTCCGCGCCTCAGGTGCTGGTGGTCAGCACGTTAACAAAACCGACTCAGCCATTCGAATCACTCATTTGCCCTCAGGCGTAGTGGTAGAGTGTCAGGATGAGCGCTCGCAGCATAAAAACCGCGCTAAGGCGATGTCAGTGCTGTCGGCCCGCTTAAACCAGATTGAAGAAGATAAACGAGCGGCTGAAGAGGCCTCTACCCGCCGTAATCTGGTAGGTAGTGGCGACCGCTCAGAGCGGATCCGCACTTACAACTTTCCTCAGGGCAGGGTAACGGACCACCGGATTAACCTTACGCTTTATCGTCTTGATGAAGTGATTGAAGGCAATCTTGGCCTGCTGCTAGAACCTATCCGTCAGGAACATCAGGCTGATCTGCTGGCCTCGCTGGCCGACGACTAACCCGTGCATTGTGAGGATAGCGATGCTGTAACAATTGCTCAGGCGCTGGCCTGGGCATCGGCAGAGCTGCAAGATGGTGAGTCTCCGGCCGTAGATAGCCGGGTGTTGCTTTGTGCTGTGCTCGATTGTCAGCGTACTTACCTGTTTACCTGGCCAGATAAAGCCCTGTCAGAGGCACAATACACGCGCTACAAAAAACTGATTGCCAAGCGCTGCGAGGGTTATCCCGTGGCTTATCTTACCGGCAGCCGGGATTTCTGGTCTCTGACCCTCAATGTTAATGAAAGTACGCTGATCCCGCGCCCTGAAACTGAACTGTTGGTTGAAACCGCGCTGGCGCTTAAGCTCCCTGAATCTGCCTGTGTGTGCGATCTCGGTACCGGTACAGGGGCGATTGCGCTGGCATTAAAATCTGAGCAACCAGCCTGGCAGGTTACCGGTGTAGACCGCATCGCCGAAGCCCTCGAGCTGGCGGCGGCTAATGCACAGCTTAACGGACAACTTGAGGTGAACTGGCTGCTGAGCCACTGGTTTGCCGAGCTTCCGACAGACAGTCGGTTTGACCTGATTGTTACCAATCCTCCGTATGTAGAGTCGGACAGTGAGTACCTGCAACAGGGTGATGTGCGTTTTGAGCCGGTTTCCGCTCTTACCGCCGGTGCGGACGGCCTGGAAGATATCCGCGAAATTATTCAGTCTGCCCCCGATTTTTTAAGCCCGGATGGTTGGTTGTTAATAGAACATGGGTATACTCAGCATGAATCGATAAAAACGCTCTTTGCAGAGAGAGGATTTAGCGCTTGCCGGGGCATTAACGATCTTAACGGGTTGCCAAGAATTACCCTGGCTCAGTGGCATAAATCCTAGCTTGTACATAAGCTTAAGGGAAACGTAATTCTCACACAGGATGGAAATGCAGAATGAACGATGACGAGTTTTTATTTGTCGCCGATGATGACGAACCTGAGTCGAACGAAATAGGCTATTGGAAAGTTCTGATTGTTGATGATGAACCTGAAGTTCATGCCATCACTAAGCTGGCACTTAATGACTTTACGCTAAACGGCCGCGCACTAACCTTTATGAGTGCTTTCGACGGCGAAGAAGCCAAGCGTGTTTTGCGTGAGCACAGCGATATTGCGGTGGTGCTGCTCGATGTGGTGATGGAGTCTGACGACGCAGGTCTGAAAGTTGCTGATTATATTCGCAATGATCTGGAAAACCATTTTACCCGAATCATTTTGCGTACCGGCCAGCCAGGCCAGGCACCGGAAAAAGATGTCATTATTAATTACGACATCAACGATTATAAGTCGAAAACAGAACTCACTGCGCAGAAGCTGTTTACCGTGATCATTGCCGCGCTGCGTTCTTACCGCGACATTATTGTGATTGAAGAGGCCCGTGCCGGCCTCGAGAAAATTATTGACGCCTCAGCCGATTTATTCTCGTCACGTTCTTTGGAAGGTTTTATGCGCGGCCTTATCCAGCAATTAGCCTCCATCCTGGGTGGGGCAAAAAACGCTGCTTACATTACCTCTGCCGTGGCATTGCCTAAACCGGTCAGTCAGGCCGGCGAAATGTATATTTTTGCCGGTAACGGCGAATACGCAGGTAAAGAGGGTTATCGCCTGAAAGATTCCCTTAACGAATTTGAATACCGGCTGTGTCAGGATGCACTTCGGGAGCAACAGGTGGTTTATGCCGAGGAACTTTTGGTAGCTTACTGTCGCAGTGAAAAAAATCACGGCTCATTGCTGTTTTTAACCGGCTTACCCCGCCCGGTGAACGATATTGATAAGCGCCTGGTGCAAAAATTTACCGAGAATGTGCAACTGGCGTTTGATAATCTGCTCGACAGCGCCGAGATGAATGAAACCCACCACGAGATCGTTCAGCGCTTAGGCGATGCCATGGATAGCCGAGAAACTGATGAGTACCATGCCCAGCGCTTAAATCACATGAGCGAGCTGTTTGCCCGCCTGGCAGGTATGCCCGAAGCGGAAATCCAGCAATATCTCACCGCCTTGCCGCTGCATAATGTGGGAAATTCTTTCGTGCCGTATTCGTTGTTGAATAAAGATGCACCGTTAACGGATGAAGAGTTTCACCAAATTCAGAGGCATGCTGAATTTGGCTACCGGATTTTTAAAGATTCCAAACGGCCGGTGATCAGACTGGCTGCACAACTGGCCCGTCATCACCATGAACGCTGGGATGGCAAGGGCTACCCTGACGGACTTGCAGGGAATGACATCAGCTTGCAAAGTCGCATGTTGGCTATTCTCGACGCCTATGATGCGCTTCGCAATAAACGCAGTTACAAGCCAGCCTGGTCGCTGGAGGAAACAGTGGATACCCTTAAGAATGCTGCAGGCAATCAATTTGACCCGGCGTTAATCGATTTGTTTCTAAAGCATGTCGACAGGTTTGAGGTGATTCAGAATCAATACGCCGGTTAATTGCTATTTGCCGGTAATAACAACAATAAATCAAGGAGTGCTAGTTATATGTACATGATAGCAAAACACCTGCATTTAACCGCAGTGGGCTTAAGTATTTTGTTATTTGTTATCCGCTTTTTATATGGTCAGATGAATCCCGGATTTCTGCAAAAGAAATGGGTTAAGATCGTCCCCCACATTATCGATACCGTTTTATTACTGAGTGCGATTTGGCTATGCGTTATTCTCGCTCAGTATCCTTTTGTTAATGGTTGGCTGACATTCAAGGTTATTGGCGTTATTGCCTATATTGGCCTTGGCATGATGGCATTGAAGCGGGCAAAGACGCCACCACTAAAATGGGGCGCATTTCTAGCGGCGCTTGTTGTGCTGGGATTAACAGCCAAAGTCGCTGTCACCAAACAGGTGTTTTTCTTATAACCGGAAATTGTTTATGACTAAAATTAATCAGGTAACCGTGGCTGACATCACTGTTGCCAATGACAAGCCTTTCGTTCTGTTTGGCGGAATGAACGTACTCGAATCACGTGATCTGGCGATGCAGATTGCTGAACACTACGTAGAAGTGTGCAGCAAGCTTAATATTCCTTATGTCTTTAAGGCGTCTTTCGACAAAGCCAACCGCTCGTCGGTGCACTCATATCGTGGCCCTGGCATGGAAGAAGGCCTTAAAATCTTTGAAGAAATTAAGCGTACCTTCAATGTGCCAATCATTACTGATGTGCATGAACCTTATCAGGCAGCCCCGGTGGCCGAGGTGGTGGATGTGATCCAACTTCCTGCGTTTCTTGCCCGGCAAACCGATCTGGTAGTTGCTATGGCAGAGACCGGCGCTGTTGTTAATGTTAAGAAACCACAGTTTCTTGCGCCTCATGAAATGCGTCATATCATTAAGAAATTTGGCGAAGCAGGTAACGATAAGATTATCCTCTGCGAACGTGGTAGTTGCTATGGTTATAACAACCTGGTGGTTGATATGCTGGGTATGGATGCCATGAAAGAGTATGCACCGGTTATCTTTGATGCGACCCATGCGTTGCAGAAGCCGGGCGGCAGAGAGACTTCGGCAGATGGCAGACGGGCTCAGGCAGCGCAATTAGCGCGCAGTGGTATGGCTTTGGGTCTGGCCGGACTGTTTATTGAAGCACACCCGAATCCGGATGAGGCCAAATGTGACGGCCCTTGTGCGTTGCCGTTATCTAAATTAGAGGGATATCTGGAACAAATGAAAGCGGTTGATGAGCTGGTTAAACAGTTTGCGCCGTTGGATACCAGTGCTCAGTAAGTAATGAAGGAAGACCTGAAATGCCGTGCAGAGTGTCTCTGCACAGCATTTGCCAGGTGTGAAGGCCAGGTTTTACTCAGTGCGAGTATTTGCTTCCTGGTTGGGCAGCAGACTGCTTTCGCGAGCGATAAGCATAGCGCCGTTAGTTTTTGAGTGTTGTTGCAGGGTTTCGTTGACCTGATTGATAATGCTCGATTCAATGTTGAGCAAGGGTTGATCAATACTGATTTCAACCGACACCATGGCAGTGTTAACAGGCTGTAATTGAGTTGCCTGTAGTTCGTTTGCTAAAGTGGTAACCGACCAGCCCATAGTGGCCAGCATAAAGACTGCTGTAAGTTGTTTTTTCATATTCACACCTAAATAAATTAATAAAGTTGGTTGTAGTAAAAATGTTAAAAATTAACATTTTCGAATTATCTTAACCTTCTGCGTTAAAAGAAGATTTTTCAAATTTCGGGTGAATAATAGACAGTTTATGTAATCCTGAAAAATGAAAAAAATTACCTTGTTTGGATTAGAAAAACTTATGAGTGTTTCATTGTCCTGTCATACTAGCCGTGGTGCCTGATGCAACGCCGTTTACCTCCCTTAAATGCGCTCAAAGCCTTTGAAGCCGCGGCGCGCCATTTGAGCTTTACCCGCGCAGCCGACGAGTTGTTTGTTACCCAGGCAGCGGTGAGCCATCAAATTAAGGCATTAGAAGATTTCTTATCGCTGAAATTATTCATCCGGCGTAATCGCACTTTGCTGCTTACCGAAGAAGGGCAGGCATACTTTTTAGAACTGAAAGATATTTTTAAAAACCTCCAGGATGCTACCGAACGGCTGCTGGCCCGCGGCAGTAAAGGGGCTATCACTGTTGCTACTCCGCCGAGTTTTGCCAGTCAGTGGCTGGTTCCCAGGATCAGTCAGTTTAGTCAGCTATTCCCGGACATTGATGTTCGCCTGAAAGCTATCGATTTTGATGAAGGCTTCCTGACCGATGATATCGACGTTGCCATTTACTATGGCCGCGGGCGCTGGAACGGTATTCAGGCGGACAAACTGCACACCGAATTTTTAACCCCGCTGTGTTCGCCTAGTTTGTTTCAGGGCAGTAAACCGCTTAAAACACTTTCGGATCTGAAGCATCATGTGCTGTTACACGATTCCAGCCGTGCTATCTGGAAAATGTGGTTACAGCATTTCAAAGTGGCCGGTGTTAACGTTAATCAGGGCCCGGTTTTCAGCCATTCCATGATGGTTATGCAGGCTGCCGCACTGGGGCAGGGGATTGCCCTGGGTAATTCTGTACTGGCCAAACCTGAACTGGATGCCGGCAGGCTGATAATGCCTTTTGAAGAGAAATTAGAAAGTCGGGACGCTTATTATCTGGTGTATCATGAAGGGCAGGGTGAATCTGGTAAGATTGCCGCATTTCGTGAATGGGTAATCAATTTAGTTAAAGAGGAACAAGCTTTTGTCTGAGTGGTATGTCGACACGCCGGCTAATCCGCTAGCCACCGTTATTCTGGCCCACGGGGCCGGTGCCGGAGCAGAGTCAGAGTTTATGGTCGATATGGCTGCGCAACTGGCTGCACGTAATATTAATGTAGTGCGGTTTAATTTTCCGTACATGGAAATCATTAAGGAAACCGGCAAAAAGCGCCCGCCGGATAAAATGCCGAAACTGGAAGAGCGTTTTCATACCATGATTGAAAACGTGCAGGCTAAATGGCCGGATTTGCCATTGTTTATTGGCGGCAAAAGTATGGGCGGCCGGGTTGCCACTTTGATCCTGGAGCAATCCAAAGCGTTGGGTGCTATTGCACTTGGCTATCCTTTCCATCCGCCGGGCAAACCCGAAAAGTTGCGCACCGAGCATCTGCTGGCGCTGGAAAAGCCGCTGCTGATCGTTCAGGGAGAACGGGATACCTTTGGCCGTCGTGAAGAAGTGGAAAGCTATGGTTTGTCCTCTGCGGTACAAACTGCCTTTCTGGCTGATGGTGACCACAGTTTTAAGCCAAGAAAGGCCAGTGGCCTTACTCAGGATGAGCATATCCAAAGTGCGGCCAGACTGAGTGTCGCTTTTATCGAGGCACTGGTATGAGACTGTATGTAATGATCGGCGCTTTGCTGGCGTTATTGGGCGTAATGCTGGGAGCGTTTGGCGCTCACGGCCTGAAAAATATTCTGGACGCCAGCGCGCTGGCCACTTTTGAGGTCGGCGTGCGTTATCAGATGTACCATGCTCTGGCAATTTTACTGGTGGGCGGACTGGCCGCTCAGGCCAGCCTGGTATGGCGTAAGCGCGCGGCGTTATTGTTTATTATTGGCAGTGTGTTGTTTAGCGGCAGTATTTATCTGTTAGTATTAACCGGCCAGAAATGGCTGGGACCGGTCACTCCGCTTGGCGGTCTTTGCCTGATGCTGGGGTGGGGAGCCCTGGTGATTGGCGTGATTAAAGGTGCAGATAACGGCGCTGAAATCAGGCCCGGGAGTGATGACTGATGAATGACGCACAACAAAGTATCATTGCCTATTGCCGCCCCGGGTACGAGGTTGATACTGGTAACGAAATAACGGAACTGGCTACGCAAAAAGCGCTGTATGGGTATCCGGTATTCAAAGCCGGTGAGGGCTATATTCGCTTTCAGTTCCATGTGCCCGAACACGCTGAGCAATTTATCAATGAAGTAGCGGTCAGTGATACTATTTTCCCCCGCCAAATGTTTTTAGTGCTGGCCAGTATTGCCATTGAAGATAAATCAGATCGCATCGGGCCAGTTTTAAACGCTCTAGCGCAAAGTGATATCAGCCGCTGCGGTACCTTGTTTGTGGACTATCCGGATACCGAAGATGGCAAAGCGCTGGCCAAGTTATGCCGTAAGTTTGCGGTGCCTTTACGTCAGGCGTTACGTGCTAAAGAGCTTCTCACCCGCAAAGAGCAACTTAATTTAGCGGCCTTGCATGTCTTTTTTACCTCTGGTGAAGCCTGTTATGTGGGTGTGAGTCAGGCGAAAATGCGCAGTCCTTTTGAAAACGGTATCTGCCGTTTAAAGTTTCCTCCTAAAGCGCCCAGCCGTTCTACACTTAAGCTGGAAGAAGCGCTGTTAACCATGCTCAGCGCCCGCCAGCGCGATGCAATTTGCCGCGCTGGTGCCAGAGCGGTTGATCTGGGAGCCTGCCCTGGTGGCTGGACTTATCAGTTAGTATCGCGCGATATGCATGTTGAAGCCGTGGATAATGGTAAAATGGCAGATGACCTGATGGCCACTGGTCTGGTAGACTATCGCGCCGAAGATGGTTTTAAGTATCGTCCGCAGATGGGCCATGTTGAGTTGCTGGTCTGCGACATGATTGAAAAACCCGACAGGGTGGCGGTGCTGATGGCGAACTGGTTAACCCGTAACTGGGCAACCCATGCAATTTTTAATTTAAAATTGCCAATGAAACGCCGCTATGAGACCGTACGCGCCGCAATTGAAGCGGTGGGATCACAATTAGCGTCAGCTAATATCAACGCAAGTATGGTTATACGTCACCTCTATCATAATAGAGATGAGGTTACGGTTGCCGTGATCCGCAAGAATTGATGTGATTTATCTTTTAAAACAGTAATTTAGGTGAAAGCGGCCGAGTTTTCGCTGGATAAGTTTTAGTCTTTTTTCATAAAGGACTATAAATCCGGTATGGAAATCCTATATAATCGCGCCGTTTTTTTTACTCTGAACCAACGAAAGTGAACTAATGGCAGACTTATCTCATTACAGAAACATTGGTATTTTCGCCCACGTAGACGCGGGTAAAACGACCACTACAGAACGTATTTTGAAACTTACCGGTAAAATCCATAAGACCGGTGAAGTGCACGACGGTGAGTCAACGACTGACTTTATGGAACAGGAAGCTGAGCGTGGTATTACTATCCAGTCTGCTGCGACCACCTGTTTCTGGAAAGATCACCGCATGAACATCATCGATACTCCAGGACACGTTGACTTCACTGTTGAAGTTTATCGTTCACTGAAAGTACTCGACGGCGGTATCGGTGTATTCTGTGGTTCAGGCGGTGTTGAGCCTCAGTCTGAAACCAACTGGCGTTATGCTAACGAATCAGAAGTTGCTCGTGTTATCTTCGTAAACAAACTGGACCGTATGGGTGCAGACTTCTACCGCGTTGTTGGTCAGGTTAAACGCGTACTGGCGGCTAACCCGTTAGTTATGACCCTGCCAATTGGTATCGAAGACGAGTTCAAAGGTGTTGTTAACCTGCTCGACATGAAAGCCTACATCTGGGATGACTCTGGCCTGCCAGAAAACTACGAAGTAGTAGACATTCCTGAAGACATGGTTGAAAAAGCGCAAGAATATCGTGAGCAACTGGTTGAAACTGCTGTTGAGCAGGACGATGACCTGATGATGGCTTACATGGACGGCGAAGAGCCTTCTTTAGAAGACCTTAAGCGTTGTATCCGTAAAGGTACCCGCGATATGTCATTCTTCCCGACTTACTGTGGTTCTGCATTTAAAAACAAAGGTATTCAGTTAGTACTGGATGCGGTTGTAGACTTCCTTCCTTCTCCAACAGAAGTTGATCCACAGGATCTAACTGACGAAGAAACGGGTGAGCCTACTGGTGAAGTTGCAACAGTATCTGTTGACGAGCCGTTCCGAGCGCTTGCGTTTAAGATCATGGATGACCGTTTCGGCGCCCTGACCTTTATCCGTATTTACTCTGGTGTACTGAACAAGGGCGACACCATCCTTAACTCAGCAACGGGTAAAACTGAGCGTATCGGCCGTATGGTTGAGATGCACGCTGATGAACGTACTGAGCTGACGTCTGCGCAGGCAGGTGACATCCTGGCCGTTGTAGGTATGAAGAACGTTCAGACTGGTCACACATTATGTGATCCTAAGCACCCATGTACACTAGAGCCAATGATCTTCCCTGAGCCGGTAATCTCAATCGCTGTTAAGCCTAAAGACAAAGGCGCTAATGAGAAGATGTCTATTGCTATCGGTAAACTGGTAGCTGAAGATCCATCGTTCCAGGTTGAAACTGATGAAGATTCTGGCGAAACCATCCTGAAAGGTATGGGTGAGCTGCACTTAGACATCAAAGTAGACATCCTGAAGCGTACTTACGGCGTTGAGTTGGAAGTAGGTCAGCCGCAGGTTGCATACCGTGAAACTATCACTACTCCGGTAGAAGATAGCTACACGCATAAGAAGCAGTCTGGTGGTTCTGGTCAGTTCGGTAAGATCGATTACCGCATCAAGCCAGGCGAGCAAAACTCAGGCTTCACGTTCACCTCTACCGTTGTTGGTGGTAACGTACCTAAAGAATTCTTCCCTGCCATCGAAAAAGGCTTTAAGTCTATGATGGATCAAGGTGTTCTGGCTGGTTATCCGGTTCTGGACGTTGAAGTTGAACTGTTCGACGGTGGTTTCCACGCCGTTGACTCATCAGCAATCGCGTTCGAAATCGCAGCGAAAGGTGCATTCCGTCAGTCAATTCCAAAGGCCGGTCCTCAGCTTCTTGAGCCAATCATGAAAGTTGACGTGTTCAGCCCGGAAGACAACGTGGGTGACGTAATCGGTGACCTTAACCGTCGTCGTGGTATGATCAAAGACCAGGAAGCTGGTGCAACAGGTGTTCGCATTAAGGCAGATGTTCCTCTGTCAGAAATGTTCGGTTACATCGGTCATCTGCGTACTATTACTTCAGGTCGTGGTCAGTTCTCTATGGAGTTCAGCCACTACTCATCTTGTCCGCAAAACGTTGCCGACAAAGTTATCGAAGAAGCAAAAGCGCGTAAAGCTGCCAAGTAATTTGATACTCACTGAGTAAAGCATAATTAAAAAAACCCGCCTTCTGGCGGGTTTTTTATTGCCTGTTGGTTGACGCCAAAACCAAATTCACGAAATTGTTATACTAATCCGCATTAAAGTTTGCCCACTACAGCCCAGTCTCTTGAGCACATTTTTATCACCCGTTTTGTATTGCTAATAAAGTCGTTCCAAGCATGGCTACATGCTTCAACAATATCGTCATATCCTTTGAAACAGCGATTTGCCAAATGGTGCTGTCGTAACCAGCTCCATACTTGTTCTATCGGATTCAGTTCTGGTGAGTACGGTGGGATCTTCATTATTGTCATATTTGGGATACCCTCTGCAATATCATTGGTATGCCACCCAGCACCGTCCATTACTACAATTGCATGTCGTCCTGGTTTCGTTCTTTGTGATATTTGTATCAGGTGTTTTCGCATTATGTCTTTGCTAACATAAGGTGCGAGTAATGCTTCGGTTTCACCGGTTTCAGGACACACCGCGCCAAACAAATGTGCATATTCAAATTGCTGTTGGCGCACTGCTCTTGGTCTTGTGCCGGTTTTGGCCCACAAGCGAGTTGTCGTATTCTGTTGACCAAACCGGGCTTCGTCCTGGAACCAAATATCTATGTGATCGTGCTGAACATAGACTGGGGTGTTAAGGATCGTTTCCAGAGGGAACTTTTTTATATGCGTCCTGGACGCCTGATTGTTGTTTAGGATGTTTGGAACGACTGGTTATCCAGCTATATCCAAGCTTAGCAAGTACCTTATAGATATGACTCAGATGATAATCTACGCCGAATTCAACCCGGATATACTCCCTAATATCCATTCCAGTTAGGCGACCACCTTTATCTGTTTGTGACCTGTTATCGATAAATCGAGACAGCTGCTGCTTTTGTTTGTCAGATAGAGCAGAGCGTTTTCCATAGCGGGGTTTATCCTCTAAACCAGCTAAACCGTGAGCTAAATACTCACCCACCCAACTATTTACACTGCGACGAGCGACTTTAAGTTGTCGTGCAACCTGAGCTCGATTATGACAGTCAAAATATAGCGATACAGCCAACAATCGAACGCGTTTATTTGGGTTCTTTTCTTTCTTTGATAACCCGAGCAGAGCGTCTGAAGACAGTAGAGTCATGGAGTAAAACATTATGCCAAACAAGGTGGTTTATTAGATCACACTTCAAGGCTGATTGGTAT
>NZ_RCUA01000081.1:0-65839 GCF_003731635.1 Marisediminitalea oceani
CTGAGGGATCCCCACGAATTTAGCATGTAATCTTGCTCATGCAAGCTTCAGCGGTGAGTTCATCAAGCCAGCGGATCGTCTTTTTCCACTGATGCAGGGTAAATCGCATTGAGGTGTTAAAAGCTCTCAAGCCAAGAAAGTGAAAGGATAGTACGGATTTTGTTTCGGTATTTGCCTGAAAGCGTCGATGCTTGTTACTGACAACTAATAGCATGCCCAACAGTACAGCCACTAACGAAGCCAGTGTGGTAAGCAAGACCAGAACAGTAATGCGTGTCTTGGTTGTGCTGCGATTATTTTCATACCCCAGACCAAAGCGCGTGCTTTTCATATCCCGAAAGCCTTCTTCTATTTGCATGCGCTGGCGATAAATATCGATGACTTGTTTAGATAAGTGACGATGGTAGGGCAATGACGTCGCCAGTAGCCACGGATCTCTTGCGCCATCAGCATATTTCAATGAATTGGTATCCCGTTGGCGCGAGCCATTGGCATTAAACGCTCGTCGACCTTTCGCTTTCTCTTTAACCAACACCAAGGTACAGGCAAAAGGTCGTGACTTGACGATAAGCGCGTTATCAAATCGCTTGGGCCGTGTTGTAGCCTTTAGATAAAGCTCAGCGATAGATTGCCATTCATTACCGCCATCCAGCGAATATAAATGTGGCTTTCGCACACGTCCGACAATATGCCATCTCAATGCCTGCACTTCACGAAACCACGGCGATTTGTAGCCCGCATCAGTGACAATAATGGGCTGGCAGGTATCCGGTAAGAGCGTGTGCAATATCTCTAAAAAGTCTCTATGTGTAGTCGCTTTTGCACTGGCTTTTCTATCATGCACTTCCTGATAAAGGGTAATAGGCCGCCCTTTAACGACAATTGCGGCGCGAAGTAAAAAGTGCTTTTTGCACTTATCCAAATCTGACCAGTCAACGGCAATGACAGGATGTTTACAGGTACAAAATAACCGGCAAATCATTGCATAGATAAACGGTACTTCACGCTGGAGGTGACCATTAGATAACAGCCGGTCAGCCCGCTTAATACGGTGTTTCTCATAGGCATTGGAACGGATACCGCGCCCCATACTGGTCACAGTGGCCGAACCGCTCTCAATCAAGCTTCGCACACAGGCGACAACGGCCTGTTTGCGGGTTTTATGCATTTTATGGCTGACAAAAGAGACAAGATTGTTCAATATAGAGCGTGCATTCATGGTGTTTTCTGTGTTGGTTTTTTTTGGCGAAAGATCTGATCACCAAATGCCATGAATGTTCCCTAACTCTTTGACTTTATTTTACTATTCGTGGGGATAGCTCAGAATCTACACGATACAATGAAGACGCTTGTATCAGCTTTCCAACTATACACAATAATACAAAAATCCCGCGTAAATAAAACGACCATTTTATTTACATCCCGCCAACTTCAAATCTAATACAAAAATTAGCTTGTTTTGATGTAAAACAACCCGCAAAGTAATCTACGTAAAGTAAACCTACCTTTATTTTAGGATTGTGATGAAGATCGGCTATGCACGAGTAAGCACGGACGAACAATCAGAAAGCGCACAATTGGATGCGTTAAAAGCGGCAGGCTGTGAGCGAATTTACCAAGAAAAATGCAGTGGTAAATCAAAGCACCGTCCAGAACTTGAGCGTATGATAGATGCCTTGCGAGCAGATGATGTTGTTGTCGTGCAGCGTTTAGATAGGCTTGGGCGCAGCTTAAAGGATTTAATTGAATTACTTGATGGTTTTAAATCTGAACAGGTTCAGTTTATCAGCCTTGATGAAAATATAGACACTACGACTGCGGTTGGTGAATTGGCATTTCATATGATCGGTTCAATCGCTCAATTTGAGCGCAGACTAATATCAGAGCGAACCAAAGCAGGTTTAGAAGCAGCAAGAGCAAGAGGCCTTAAAGGTGGCAGAAAACAAAAGCTAACACCTACTGATATTAAAAAAGCGCAAGCCATGCTACTTGATCCAGATATGACCAAAGCAGAAGTGGCAAAGCATTTTGATGTAAGCAGGCCAACATTAAATAAAGTGCTAGAAGACAGTTAAGAATAAATAGATCGATTTCATATTAGAAAAATATATTGAAGATGGTGTTTTGGAGCTATCGCCAAGTAAGATGCGTAGTTTAATTGAGCTGAAATACAACACCATTGGTGATGCCGTAGATGTATTTGGTTCACCAGCGGCCATAAGAGAAACCTTTATTGGGTTTCAGAAGTATCTGTATGAGAAAAAGGGAGTTTTATATATGCCATCAACAGCTTTAGAAGGATTAGTGACCGACTCTGGTTGGACAATAGGTAAATTAATAAATACTACATCAGGCAGTGGAGGTAATTTTTGTACTAGATATACTGCTATTTCCCCTGAAGGACGAGTTGGATTTCTAAAAGCGATGGATCTTTCTAAAGTGGCCGCAAAACCACTAGAGGAAATGAATAGGACTATTTCTGAATATCTTTTTGAACAAAATATTTTAGATCATTGTAAAGATAGCAAGCTAACTCGTGTTGTTACTCCTTTAGATAGTGGAGAAATATTAAGCCCCATATCTCTACCACCACTAAACAGGGTTTTTTATATTATTTTTGAACTTGCTGAAGGTGATTTGAGAGCACAGTTCATAAATAACGGTGTAACTTCGTGGAAAACGGTGTTTAAGTCTCTGCATCATGTTGCTGTAGGAATAAAACAATTACATCAAATTGGTATTGCCCACCAAGACATAAAACCTTCTAACATATTGTGTTTTGAAAATGAGCAATCAAAAATTTCAGATCTTGGCAGAGTTACAGACGTTAATGGTACATCTCCATTTTCCTCACAGAGCTTTACTGGTGATAGATCATATGCGCCAATTGAAGTTCATTATAGGATTCCAATAAGCGACTTTATTGATAGAAGACTTTCTGACATTCATATGTTTGGAAGCCTAATTTATCACGTTATTTCTGGTGCTCAAATTACTCCGGTTTTAATTGAAGAGTCTAGACTGATAATGCCTCATATTGATAGAGCTACGTATTCGGATGCACTTCCTTTTATAAAATCTGCTTTCGCCACAATTATTAATAGATTTAAAGAAGAATGTGAGAATCAGTTTGATGATGAAATCGCTTCTGATTTAGCCGAGATTGTTAACGAATTATGCTTCCCTGATCATTTGATTCGTGGAAATGCAAAGCACACGAGCAAAGTTATGCGCCTTTCAATGGAGAAGTACATCAGTAAAATGGCAGGCATAATAAGAAAATGTCAGATAAAGGGGATTAACTGATATGTCCAATAACATTTTAATGATGGATAACAGGCAGTTAATCCCGAGGTGGCATACTTCGAGGAAGCTATATAAGTTTAATTACCCTGCAAAAGTTAAGGCTGCAACTTCATCTAGTTTCGAAGAAGATTTTTGGTTCAAAAAAGCTGTTGAAATATGGAAGGCTGAACCATCAACTTATAATGCTATAGATGTATTTGTTAGATTCATTCAGGCTGACGAAAGAAACCATCCACTTTATAGTGAGCTGCACCGACAATTGCTTGATCAGTATGAATACCTTCCCAGCTCTGTTAAACATCTTGTTTGTCCAGAACTAAGATTGTTTGACAATTTTGATTCCTATTCAACTGATATTGGTAATGTCAGACTGATAATTAGAAAGCTCAAAAACATAGTTAAATTCAACCCAAGAGACTCATTAAGCTGGATGGATTTAGGCTTCTATTATTCAGTAATTGGAGAAATGAGCAAAGCATATCACTGCGTTGATGTTGCAAAAAATTTAGATCCGAATCATGCATTTATTGCGAAATCATATTCTAGGTTTTTAGTCCACATAGGAGATCCTGAGAAAGCAACATGGTACTTAAAGCAAAGGCCAAATTTAAACTCGAATCCATTAATTTTAAGCGCGTACACTTCAATATCCAGTGCCTTTGACTTAAGAAATCCGAACATTAAGCAAGCAATATCTTTGGTTGAAAGTTGGAATGGCGAGCGCTCAAGAGTATCTGAATTGGCAGCATGTGTAGCTACGATAGAGTTTAATAATGGTTCAATCAAAAGAGCTAAAAAACATATGCAACTAGCTCTAGCAGAGCCATCTGAAAATGTAATTTCTCATGTGCAATGGTTACACCATAAACACAAGATGCACTTTAAAAATATGCCAGCCCCTTCAGCGTCAATTGAAGGTGGTGTAAACGCCCTTTATCACAATAAACAATTTGCAGAATGCCGAGATAAGTTAGTCGAAATGCATCAATTTCAACCTTATAGCGCAGGCCCTGTAGTTGATGCTGGTTATCTTAGTATTGCAGCATTAGATGATCCTGGCTTTGTTATTAAACTTTCCGAAAATCGAATTCCACATTCACACATGAGATTTGGTGAATTAAACAACCTTGTTGTTGCTAAGTTACTTTCAAAACAAACTAAAGATTTAGATGTTGATTTGAGGCTATTAGCAAGACGAGTAAATCTTGAAGATACTCATAGCATTGCTACATTCAAAGCCACAACGGGTATGGCTTTCATGGAGAGTGGCATGATAGATGAGGGAATAAAATTATATGATGAATCGATTGAGCTACTAACTAGAAAAGGACTAAATCGCTCCCTATGTCTAGCTAAACATTTTTACGCTAAACAAGTTGAAAGATTCGATTCTGAAAAAGCAACTAAATTAAGGAAGGATGCTGTTAAACTTGCCAAGAAACTTGGTGTATTAGAAATCGATACGTAGTTAATTGAACCCATAATAGGTACATCCCAAATAAGATTTATAGAAACATTTAAAATCAGTGGCACCAATGTGCATGACTTACATAAAACCAGAAGCACTTAAGATAACCTGATCAATAGTGCATTTAAGTATACAGATTTTATTAATATTCAAATACACTAAACATCAGCGTATTTGAAAAACAATTTTTTTAAACGCGTTGAAATCAGATGACAAGCTCATAACATATGTCAAAAAATCAATAAAAATAAAGGTTTCAAACCAATCATCCATCTTTAATAGAGTTTTCACCTAGCTACATACAGTGTTATTTTTAAAATATTTTTTACCACATAAAGGTTCGAGTCAGGGTGGGGCCACCATTTTTCAAAATAAAAGTCCTGGCGATACTTCCATTACCTGCTCATCGTAGGCAGTTGTCGCTAAATTTCCAATTTAGCCCTATTCAGTATTGTTTCTCTAAACCAATCAAAATCTAACAAAGCTATTAATTCTGTACTCAGAACAAAAAATATCAAATTAGCGTCCCTCTTTACGCCAGCTTGAATCGAATCCGCTTTGCTCAGCCTAAATCTATCGCCAAAACTGTCGGTTTTTTATACAAAACCTTGCGAGCCAATCTTAGAAGATTTGTTAACAAACTGTTTTCGTTACATTTATCTATCCTGGTTCGATTTTTGATTGAATTACAATGAAGGGTTGCCGTAGCGCTATTAGTAACGCGTTTTGCCTGAGCGAATAATTGGTTGTTATTCGATAAAAAATAAAATTAGTTCAAAAGGAAAGAGCAATGAAATTTTTGAAAAAATCACAACTCGTGAAGGGCACCGCTGCAGCTATGCTTCTTGCAGCTTCAGGCTTTGCGCAGGCGAACGTTATCGTGCTTGATTTTGAAGGTGTTGGCGACCAGGCCAACATCAACGATTTCTATAATGGCGGCACCGATAGCATGGGTAACTCAGGCACAGACTACGGTATTGGTTTTGGAAGCAATACTCTGGGCATAATCGACGCTGACGCAGGCGGTACTGGTAACTTTGCTAACGAACCATCTGCCGATACCGTCATGTTCTTCTTAACCGGGACCGCTGTTTTAAACTATTCAGCCGGTTTTGATACAGGCTTTTCATTTTTCTATTCATCGTCGACTGTTGCGTCGGTCTTCGTATACGACGGCTTGGATGCGACAGGTAATTTGCTGGCGACATTGGATCTTAGTGCTCAGGGCTTCGATAACTGTTCGGGTGATCCTAATGGCCAATTTTGTAACTGGTCTCCGGTAGGTGCGAGCTTTGCAGGCACCGCCTACTCTATCGATTTCGGTGGCACGGTAAATCAAATTGGCTACGATGACATCACTTTTGGCTCAGCAACTGCCGGTGGCGGTGATGACGACCCAACACCAGCTCCGGCCCCTGCGGGCCTGGCCTTACTTGGTTTGGGCCTAGCTTTAATCGGTCGCAAACGAGTAGTTGCGTAGTCCAATAGCAAATAAAATGACAAACGGTGTTTTTGCAGTACACCGTTTATGTTTTACTGCCTGCCAGGCATGCTTTCTTATCGGGGTAACGCTTCGCCGCCGGTAATAAACCTACAATCACACATTCCTTAGTGTTTACTTTTCCTTTTACCGCTCATCAGTCAGCACCGCTACCTATCACCCTGCTTCACAAAAAGCTGGCAGTACGGTATACAACCGAATCGATTATAAATGCTGTATAAGGGGGAAAGATCGAGCTAAACAATGTCAAAATATTTTACACCTTACTGTAAAGACGCTCCTCAATTAAAACTAAACCATTGATATAAAATAAAATTTTAATTGTGGCACGATTATAGCCTAGTAGGAGATAGACGTATTTTACAGTTTTCCTAAATTAAGGTCATAAAATGAAGAAGTTAAGCCAACTGGCTAAAGTCATTTCAATCGGTAGCGCACTTATTGTTGGTTCACTATCTGCAAACGCTGCATCAATATCTTTCTCTTACGACGCAGCAACAGATGGCTCTGGATTAACCAGCCAATACATTGATCCAGCCACAGGTGGATTACCAGGTTATTTCATCGAGACTTTCGACCAGGCAACAAACTCCACCGGTTTTCCAGGTTCCCTCGCTTACAATGATCCGGGGTTTGACCAGGATTGTGCGGTTAACAGTGTTAACGGTGGTCCTGCTGGCGTTTTAGTAACACCACCAAGCGGTGATGTTGGTATTCGTAAGGGCTCAGTGCCTAATGTAGCTGCGGCGCCTGCCAATGATACTACTTGTTTCGCTTACCTGACCAACAACGGCAGCGGTTCTGCGAGCTTTACTTTTGACTACAGTCAGTTACTGGCAGCCAACGCAGATACTGGTATTACTTATCTGGGTTTCTACTGGGGTTCGGTAGACAGATACAATGATTTTAATTTCTACTCTGGCGGAAACCTGGTATCCAGCATCACTGGTAACGGTCTGCTCAACGCTCTGGGCGGCAGTGCGGGCAACCAAACTGGCGATGGTTCAAACGTATACGTGAACATAGACTTTTCGTTTGCAGAGCAGTTTGATCGTCTGGTTATAAACACCTCAGGTATTGCAGGTGAGTTTGACAACATTGTTGTTGGTCTTAGCCAACGCCCGGTACTTGCTTCCAGCCCGGCTAGCCATGCACTGTTGTTATTAGGTCTGGCAGCAATTGGTTTACGCTTACGCCGTAAAAAGTAAGCTGCTTTCAAATTGAAAAAAGCTGACTTCGGTCAGCTTTTTTTATGGCTGTCTTACCGCAAACGCAGAATAGCCCAGAGCACCAGTGGCTGGCACAGCAAGGCGCCAATAAATATCAGCGGGCTTGTTACCCATCCAGCAATGGTAAAGGCCACCGTTGAGATCCCACCGTTTATCAGTGCATAAGGTAATTGCGTTCTGAAGTGATCGTACTGACGGCAACTCGCTCCGGTGGCCGACAATATGGTGGTTTCTGATATAGGCGAACAGTGGTCGCCAAACAAGCCCCCGGATAACACCGCGCCAATGCTCACCAATAGCGGCGCTTCAATGGCAAACGCTGTAGGGATGACCAACGGCAACATAATGGCAAAAGTGCCCCAGGACGAACCTGTCGCAAAGGAAATAACCGCCGACAACAAAAACGCCACCAGCGGTAACAACCACGCCGGAAAGCCGCGCTGAGCCTGTTCAGCAATGTAAGCAGCGGTACCCAGTTCATTGCCCAGCGAGCTCAGCGTCCAGGCCAGCACCAGTACAATGATCACCTGCATCATGCCGCTCATGCCCTGCAGATACAAAGTAACGCCTTCTAAACCTGAACGCACTTTATGCCAGGCCATTAAACCTATAAGCGTACAGGCTGCCAGAAAATAAGCGCTGGCAAGGGCCGCTCGGAATACCGACCCCGGCACGCTGGAAAAGGGAAAGCCAAGGGGTACCAGCATGAACAGCAGTACTGCAGCCATAACCAGCAGCGGCAAAAACACAAAGCGCGCACGGGCATTTTTATGAGTGAATGCCTCAAAATCCTTATTCTGTACCACGTCAGCATTTACAGACGTATTACTCTGTGTGGCTTTTATTTCGGTTTGCGCCATGGGCCCTATATCAGCTTTAAGGAGCACTACTACCGGTATAACGGCTATGGCGAGCAAGGCATAAAATTGATAAGGGATTACACCAATAAACACCTGCCAGCTGTCGAGGGATTTACCGGCCTGGTCAAATTCTTTTTGTAGCAGACCCATTATATAAATGCCCCAACCAATAAAGGGCACCAGAATCGCAACCGGCGATGCGGTGGAGTCGATAATAAACGCCAGCTTTTCCCGCGACACCCTGAGTTTTTCAAACAGCGGGCGAAATACCGGGCCGATGATCAGCGGCGTGCCCAAATCAGAATAAAAAATAAAGATGCCGCCGCACCAGGCTGCTATTTGCGCTTTTGCCTTACTGGCTATCACTCCAATCATCTTAGTAGCAAACGCCGGCCCGCCACCGGACTTCTCCATCAGCGCCACAAAACCACCAATAAACACCATTAACACAATCACACCGGCGTTGTAGCTATCGGTGAGAGTCCCCACTAAATGTGTTTTTATAAGCGCCGCCAACACCTCCAGAGGATGCCCGCCGGTGAGCAACACCACAGCGGTAACTACGCCGCCAAATAAACCAATCACCACGTGTTTGGTATATAACGCGAGGGCCAGAGTAACAATAATAGGGAATAAGGAAAGAAAATCAGGGCTGGTCAAAATGCGGTCCTGCTAGGCAAAATAGTTGCCGAATCAATAAATTATAATTTATATAAATCTATCTTATTCGTGCACTGCTCGCAATGAGTTGAGCTTTTCGCCGGTCTTTACGTACAATCACCCAAACCCAGCGTTACAGAGCACTTTGCCATGCAGATAAACAGTGAGTTTAACCAGCGAGTAGTTATTCGCCCGGCAGAGTATGAGTTTATTCCCTCTCCGCTTAAGGGCGTTAGCCGTATGATGCTCGATCGCGCCGGTAAGGAGGTCGCAAGAGCCACCAGCATCGTCCGCTACGAACCAGGCGCGGGCTATAGTGGCCACACTCACGATGGCGGAGAAGAAATTTACGTATTAAGTGGTACCTTCAGTGATGAGCATGGCGATTATCCAGCCGGCACCTATCTGCGCAATCCGCCAGGCAGTTCACACACGCCATTTTCTGCAGGCGGCTGCACCATTCTGGTTAAACTCTGGCAGTTTGCCCACAACGACCTTGAGCAGTTAACCATTAATACTCAGCAAAGCGAGTGGCTGCCCGGCCAGGCCAAGGGCCTAAGCGTGTTGCCATTGCACGAACATAACGGAGTGAGCACAGCGTTAGTAAAATGGGCGCCGCACACGCGATTTGGTGGGCACGTGCATCCCGGTGGCGAGGAAATACTGGTGCTGGAAGGTGTTTTTAACGACGAACACGGCAGCTATCCCGCCGGGAGCTGGATCCGTAACCCCAGATACAGTCAGCATACCCCGTTTACCGCTGAGGAAGGGGCGCTGATCTACGTGAAAGTTGGCTACATGGGTGCTAACTTGCTCGGCGACAAATTTATTACCGAAAACTAATTTCGCGGCAATGTCCCGGGCTCTGCTAATCCTGACAGTATATATTTGCTCTGAGTCCTGAACACTTTGCCTGCAAGTTTTTTTTCGATGAAACCGCTAGTACCTCTCAAAGAGGCTAAGGCTAACCGCCTAATTTTACAATTTAATTTAACCACCACGACGCATGACTACAGCACTCATCGCAGATTATGCCTTGCCGCACGTGCCACAAATAAATCGCAAAATAAAATCAAAATCTAAAAATTTGATTCTAAAAACCGTTAAAAATACACTTTAACATTCACCATTGTGCAAAAAGAAAGCAGTCAGACTACCCAGCGCTATCAGCCGTAGCTCAGATAGTATACTGTATGACATGGAGTCTACCGCTAAAATCGGTCAGGCTATCGCTACATTAATAATAAGATACCAACAATAACGAAACACCAAACTTCTGTTTAGGAGTCATTAATACATGTCAATTGTGGTTAAAACTTTGTCGGAACAGGCTTACGAAATTATTCGTGAGCGTATCCTTGCCAACGATATGTTCCCGGCAAAGCCCATTCGTCAGGACGCCCTCTCCCAGGATCTGGGAGTAAGTAAAATCCCGCTGCGTGAAGCACTCACCCGGCTGGAGCAAGATGGTTTATTAGTCTCTCACCCGAACCGTGGATTTATTGTTCGTCCACTCAGCCTCGCCGAAGCCGAAGATGTATTCCATCTGCGGACCACGCTGGAGCCTGAAGCGGCCGCTCAGGGCTGTAAAAAAGCCACCGAAGAAGATAAAGCCAAAGTTACCGAGATTTTTAAACGTCTGCAAAGCATGGCAAACGAAATCTCACCGGAAGCGGTTACCGTAAACCGGGAATTTCATTTGGCGCTGTCGGCCCCCGCCGACCGCAAAATCACCCAGGAACTGCTGTTCAAGGTCCATCTGCTGTCTGAACGTTATGTTCGTAAGCACCTTGAGCCACCCGACCGTGAGGCCGACGCCTACCGCGAACATGAAGAAATTTATGACGCGTGGATGAACAAAGAGCCCAAACTGGTGAAAAAGTTACTCAAAGAACATACCCATAGCACCTTAATAGATTTGCGTGGTGAGTTGTTCGAATAACGTCAGCGGTTATTAATAAAAAAGAGTGGCATGGCCACTCTTTTCGTTTAACGCCTTAAAAATACGCTTAACACAGGCTTCATTATCAGGATTGCACGTTGTTTAACGTTATAATCACAGAAACAATAACAACCACAATTTATCCGGAGCCCACACATGAAATGTATCCGTGCCTGGCAAGGCCTTTTACTTTCAACTGCAGTTGCCCTCTGTGCCTGCACCACCACTCAACCAGGCAATAGCTCGCAAACAGCCACTCCAGGCGAATTTTCAACGGCCTACACCCTGAAAAGCGGCGGCGAGATCCCCCGTTATCAACAAGGCGTAAGTGTTGCGCATGCTGAGCTGCACTTCGCTTTTGATTTTGATAAACAACAACTGTTTGGCAATGCCGTGCTTACCCTGGATGCCACAAAATCAGCTAAAGCGGTGTCGGTGGATCTCGACAGCGTATTCACTATTGACGGTGTCTGGCTTAACGGCGAAGCTATTAAGCCGGAGCAGTATGCTAACCAACAGGGCGAACTGGTTATCACCCCGGCCAACGGTGTAAACTTTCCGGTGTCGGTTCAGGTGAAATATCACGGCCATCCACGTACCCCGCCCAATGCCCCCTGGGACGGCGGTGTAATGTGGGATAAAACGCCAGATGGTTCGCCCTGGCTGGCTACCGCAGTACAAGGCGAAGGTTGCGATATCTTCTGGCCATGTATCGACCAGCCCATGGGAGAGCCCAAAACGGCTGATATTTACATAACCGTACCTAACAATCTGGTAGCAGCGAGCAATGGTGTACTGGTAGAAACCACCAGCACCGCCAACGAGAGCACGTATCACTGGCAAACCCGCTCGGCTCATAACACCTATGGTATTGCGCTCAATATTGCGCCGTACGAAAAAATCGAAGACACCTACCAGAGCATTTACGGCAACAGCTACCCCATTATGTATTACCACCTGCCGGGCAATACAGAGCAAGCCAGGGCGCTGTTCGATGAAATTCCTGCCATGCTGACGTTCTTTGAACGAATGGTTGGGCCTTACCCCTTTGCCGATGAGAAAGTGGGCGTGGTGCAAACCCCGCACCTGGGCATGGAGCACCAAACCATCAACGCCTATGGCAACGAATACAAAAAAGATGAATTCGGCTTCGACTGGTTACTGCAGCATGAGTTTGCCCATGAGTATTTTGGTAACCAGGTCACTAACGACAACTGGGATCACATGTGGATCCACGAAGGGCTGGGCAGCTATATGCAGCCTTTATTTGCTCAGTACCTGCATGGTGACATTGCCTACAAAGCGTATTTGAATAACCAGCGCAAAGGCCTGATCAACACACACCCCATCGTGTCCAATAAACCGATGGAAGTGGAAGAGGTGTACGAAAAAGGCGTTGGTCCGGCACTGGATATCTATTACAAAGGCTCGTGGATAATGCATTCTCTGCGTTACCTGATTGGCGATCAGGCGTTTTTTGATTCCGTTACCACGCTGCTGTACGGCACCGCTACGCCTCAACCCGGCCAGTTCACTACTGTGTACCGCAATACCGGGGACTTTATCAAGCTGGTTAACGAGTTAACCGGCGAGGATTTCAGCTGGTTTTTTGATGTGTATCTGTACCAGCCTAAGCTGCCGGAACTCTACCAGCAACGCACCAGCGATTCGCTGACACTCACCTGGCTGGTACCAGACGATTTGCCCTTTCCTATGCCGGTGGAAGTCTCGGTAAATGGCCAGCTCACTACCTTACAATTGCCGGCAGAAAATACGCTTAAAGTTTCTGAGCAGGATATAGTAATTGTCGATCCGAACAGTAAACTCCTACGCTTCGAGGCACGCTACGACGCCACCACAAAATAAACCGCTATAACTAAAGTGCACGGCTAACCACATAGCGCTGGCCGTGCTACCTTCCTGATTATCTATTAGTCTTATAAAGTCTGTTTTATAACCGCTAATAACTTGTAAATACCGCCTTACGCCGGTAGATTTGTTCTTTAATAACAATCCACAACGCGCTGAATCATGGATGAACCTGCTGTACTAGTGACGCAAATCGCCAATGGCAATAAAAAGGCGGAGCAAGCTCTGCTCAGTCACTTTTCCCGACCGCTGTATTCCATTGTGGCGTATAAGTGTGACGATCCGGCCCTGGCGCAGGATATTGTGCAGGAAGCCCTGCTCATTGTGATCCAGAAAGCCCGGGCCTCGGCAATTGACAACCCCGAGGCTATAGCAGGCTTTGTACGCCGCACAGCAGAAAACCTGCTGATTGCCACCTACCGCAAAAACAAGCGCCAACGCACCGATTGCAGCGACGAGATGGACCTGCATTCCCATACAGCCAACCATACCGAAAACCAGGTCGGCTCAGAAAAACTACTGGAAACCGTGACGCAGGTAATGTCAGAACTCAGCGTAGAGCGCGACAGGCACTTACTGAGCGCCTACTTTTTTGAAGGCAAAGATAAAGAAGAACTGTGTAACGAGCTGGATTTGAGCACCGAACATTTCGATAAGGTGCTGCACCGGGCTAAAACACGGTTAAAGCAGGCGCTGGCGCTTAAGTGCAAGGTTGAAATCAATAAACAATCGCTGTTTACCTTGTTGTCGGTGGCCGCCGTCATTGGCTGGCTGGGCACCCGGATATAAACGCTCTGGTGCTGCTTGAGAGGGAACGCCCGTTGGCGACACTACTAATACGGAGTTATTAACGTTAACCGACAAGGTTACAGAAGTTAAGTGATATGAATACACAGTACATCCAGGCTAATCATATAATTCAGCGCTACCTGCACGGCAAGCTTACGGCGGCTGAAATGATTGAGTTTGAAGAATATTTGTTGATGCATCCCGATATGGTGGAAGAGTTTGAACTCAGTGCTATCTTCAAAAAAACACTCGGCCAGGCGGCTAAAAAATCTCGTGCAGACTCCTCAGCCAGCAAACTGCTGCGGTTGTTCTGGCCGCTCGGTGGCGTTCTGATTGGCAGCGCCGCTACCTGGTTATTGCTGGGTTATCAGCAACCCAAACATGTGGCAACGGCCATTAGCCCCGACGTGATCTACATTGGTGAGATGCGCGGCGCCAGCACCTCAGAATTACCACCTGTCGGCGCAGTAGTAGAACAAGGCAGTGAGCAGCAGATACTGGTGCTGGACTTAAGTATGGCTAACGGTCAGCTGTTTGACGTTGAGTTACAATCCCCCACCGGCCAGCCCCTGCAAAGCTGGCCGGCGCTTATGAAAAACGCCCAGGGTGAACTGGTTATTCTGGCCACCCTGCAATCTGCCAATGCGCCATCAACTATCATCGCCGTGCGCGAAAGTAACACCGCCGAAGTGGTGTTGAGCGCTACCATTATTACGGGCTCAGACTAGTGCAATCTGCCACCCACAGCATGTTTCCTGCCTCAGAGCAGGCGCTGCTAAGCCCGGTGGAATTAAATACCCTGGCCACCCTGATGCTGCCAGGTTTACCGCAAACTAACAGTTCGCACACTGCCCCCGAACAGGCACCACAGCCTTCGCTTTCTTTTGCTCCAGCAGTGGAAGATGATTTGGAAGACGATGCCGATCCAGCCTTTCTTGACGAACCCGACTATACTCCGGACGACACCAACTCGCAGCCCATCCCGGCAGGCTACACCTATATTTGCCAGTTTATCGCCCACGACATCATTGCCGACTCGCACTTTCATATCGGTGGACGCCAAACCAGTGCACTTTTAAATCTCGACAGTATGTATGGCAATGATGGTTCGGGCGATCCTATCCGTAGTATTGAAGCCAACTATTTCGACAGCGAAAGCGGGCGTTTTTTAACCCAGACTCATGATGTACACCGGGTATCCCCCGGCACCATAAAAAGCGCACCGTGGGCCACCGCATGGATACCGGAACAGCGCAACGACGAGAACGCCATTGTGCTGCAGTTGCACAGCCTGTTTCAGAGTTTACATAACGCCTTCATTAATGCTTTGCCAGCAGATGAAACCGATATTGCCGAGCGCATCATTACCGCCAGGCGTTATACCGTGGCCGTGTTTCATCACATCGTGATCAACGACCTACTGCCAAAGTTGGTGTTAGCCGATTGCCACGAATACTTTTTTAACAAACTCGGCCCGTTTTATTACGACACCAACAGACCATACACCCAGGTGCCCGCCGAGTTTAAGCTGGCAAGCTTCAGGTTTGGTCACAGTATGCTGCGCCCGCGCTATCATCTTAAAACCGAGCATTCACAGTCGTTTTCACTGGATGAAATCATGCGCCGCCCGCCTTTTGAGCCCCTCGATGAAGCCCATGTTATTGACTGGCCGGCGCTGTTTTTCGATCCGCTGGAAAATGAGGGGCTGCAGCAGATTGCCAGCCCTATAGATCTGTTCATCACCAGTGATATGGCCACGGTACCGCATCCTACCAACCCGAGAGCCGGGCGTAATATTGCCCAGCTAAACCTGCTGGCCGGTATTAAACTTGGCCTTAATAGCGCCGAGTCTATACTCCGGGCAATCACTACCGAGCCCTACTTTAAGCCGTTCGCCGAACATTTTCAGCAGCGCTTAAGCCACCGCAAGCTAGGGGTAACCTCGCCCGGGCAGGAAACCGATTTTATCTATGCACTGCTGGCCGTGTTGCAGGAGCAACAACGCACCCCGCTGTGGCTATACACATTGCAGGAAAATCTCACCGATTACCCCGACAACAATCAGTACAAACTGGGGCTGGTTGCCAGCGCCATCAACTGCGATGTACTGCGCAGTGCCATGTATGAGTGTTACCGTAACAGCGAGCAGGACGGCATGGCCCAACTGGCCGACAAATTAACAACAACAATACAGCAGGCCTTTGCGTGCTTAGGCGAACCGCTTCACACCATGGCCGACATCACCACATTTTTAACCACAAGGAGTCAAAGTGATGAGTAACCAGGCAGCGAGTAAATGGTACGTGCCCAAAGGTTGGGTGTCAGATTATAACCGCGATGAGTGGGCCCCTGAATTTCGCCCGTATCTGCCCAAGGGGCAGCGCGATTACAACGACAACGCGTTAAAAATGCGCACCCGGGTGTTTACGCCGATGCTAGGCTCATCTTTTCTGGTCACCATTACCATTGTGAAATCCCGTGGCACCTGGCCAACGCTTACCGCAAAGTTACTCAGTAAAGCTAAGTTCTTTCCCACTGACGATCCCAACATGCTGTGCTCCAACAATTTATCCATTGTTAAAGACGGTGGCTATCCGAAAGGCGCGCCGGCCTTTAAAGAAAAATACACCGACGTGTACTTCACCATTAAATACTCGGTAGATGCCGATGGCACACCAAAGTACACCACCGCCAGCCACTGGAACAAAGAGGTCGACGGCCACCGGGTAACGGTTGAAAAAGTCCCGGCCTACGCCTGGAAAAACCACTAGTACCGGCATGACATGGAACGTATTCGCCGCTCGTTAACATCAGGATTGCTCCTTTTGTGCCTGGCAATGGCCGCCGGGCAGCGAGCTGTGGGCGAAGAGTTTCAGTTTACGGTTGCCGCCGCAGCCAACGAGGTAATCATTGTTGAATCGCCAGACACAGCATTCAACACTACCCTTGACGTTTCCTCAGGAAAAACGGCATATAGCCATTATGCCTACACCCATATTGCCGCCATCAAGCCCGAAAGCAGCGCACGGCATGCAGTAACCGTTGAGGTAACCAGTAACAGTGAGCAATCGGTAACGGCCACGGAGTTTGCCGTTTACACGCAACCGGCAAATGCCCTGTGGGATTGGCTGGCGTGGTTCTCGGCTACCTATGGTGAATCCGCCAGCACGACAGTACTTACCGAACAAATCGCCCGCCAGAGCGACGCCGAAACGGCATGCTTTGCCACCGCCTTACTCGCCCGCCAGTACCTTGTTGAAGGTAATACCGAACAGGCTACATCCCTGCTCGCACCTGCCGCTGATGGCTATGCCTGCTGGCAAATAGCGGCGCTTGCCATGTCGGCTAATTTTGATATTTACCATTTTGCCGATGCCAGTAATGCCGCTATGGCACTGCTCCCCGGGCAGTTTAAAATTGCGCTGGCCCATGCTGCAACCGAGATAACCCCTGCCGACTGGCAGCCAACATCAGCGCCGTTGATACACGCACAAGTCAGTCACACTCTGCCTGCTACCAGTTACCTTTCAACCCAGATGGTTGCTACACTGGGTTTCAGCAACCTGCTGCATGGCTCGGTGGTATCATCACAAACGTTGATGGAAGCCGGTAAATATTCCCTTGAGCAGGCACGCTCGCAAGCTATAGAACAAGGCTACACAAAACTACTGCCTGATATATACAACGGCCTGGCTACCTACTGGTCGCTGGCTAACGATAACGTGGCCGCGGCCCGTTACCTGGATGAAGCCATCCGCAGCAAACAACAATCAGGCGATACACAGGGGCTGGCTGAAATAACCAACAACCTCGCGCTGGTTTATTTATGGTCTGGTCGTTGGGAGTTAGCCCAGCAGACTTTTCGCGAGGCGGCACAGTACCTCACTGAGGATGATACCGATATAACAGCAGCGGTGCTCACCGCCAACCTTGCCAGCAGTTACAGCTACCTGGGCGATACCGATACCGCCGAGCGCTATTATCAACGCACTCTAAGCCTTAATCAAAGCAGTGTTTACGATGACGATACCAGCCACCTGTATATTGCCCTAGCTAAAATTGCCATGGCAGAGCAGCGCTGGCCGGCAGCCCTCGATGCCCTGGCACAAGCGGAGCAAAAAGCAGAGAACCTTCGCTCCGACCGCCTGCCATTAATTAATGCCCTGCAGGCCCAGGTTTTGGCGCATAACAAGCAGTATGCAGAAGCCAGCAGGCTGAAAAATACAGCGCTCAATACGCTGGATAATGTAGTGAAAATGACCGAGCGTATTAAGGCGCTCACAGCCCTTACCGACACCCGCATTCAGCTTGGCGAGTATCCTGAGGCGGCCAAACAAATAGAGCAACTCACGGCCCTTATAGGCGATGATGATCCGCAGCAGATAGCTCTCGCCTCATTGCAATACCAGCTTATAAAAGCCACTGAGCCACAAAACGAAAGTGCACTTACCGCCTCTTTCAGCAAGGCTAATCGGCATATATTGCAACTGGGCCGCGAACTAGATGCTTATCAAATGGGGCCCCACTGGTTTAATAAAGTCAGAGAGCTCTACGATGCTCACCTGGACACCCTGATCAGCAATCCAACAACGGCAAATACCGAGCAGGCCCTGGCCTTACTGGAAACCTATCAGAGCCAGCTCTTTTTACGTAAACGGCAAGACCGGCAGCGCCAGCATTTACTAAAACAACCAGAGCTTGAAAGCCTCTGGCAACAGCGGTTAACTCTGGAAGGCAGCCTGGTAAACTCAACCACCGAAAGCGAGAAGCGTTACCTGCAACAACAACTCGATAATGCTAAAGAGCAGTGGTTGCGGTTGGTTAACCCGAGCTTATCCAACGAAACCCGGACCAATAAAAAGCCGCTTACCCTGGCAGCTGTGCAAGCGGCGCTAAAGGCTAATCAGGTTGTGCTTCGCTACCTGCACACCAGCCAACAATGTTATGTACTGGCAATTTCTGCAGCGAAGCATCAGGTAACTTCTATAAAATGCCCACCAGCGCTACCAGACGGGTTATCAGGGGCTGAGATTATTCAGGCTTATCGTGATGCCCGCGCAGGCGATTTTATTCCGCAGTGGGTGCTCAATAACCCTAACCTTACTGACATTGTGTGGCAGGCAGACGGACGCTTTTTCTCACTGCCGCTGGCACAGCTGCGACTGCATGATAACCAGTATGTGGGGGGCCGGTATACTCTGCGCCAGACGCCTTCGTTGAACGAATATTTGTCCGCCAGCGTAAAGCAGAGCCCCGCCCCGATGGCAGTTGGTATTTTTGATTCGCCCGCATTTGTAACGAATTCGCCCGTACCCGATGCTGGCTGGCGCAATAAACTACCGGCGTTACCCTGGGCGAAGCGCGAAGGCGACCAGCTTGCCTCGCTCTTCTCCAACTATGCGGTTAAACGCTACTCGGCAGAACAAGCTACACAAAAGGCTTTACTCAGTGCAGATTTGCGTGAAGCCCCGCTTCTACATATCGCCACCCACAGCTACTTTGATCCCGAAGAGCCTGCCATTGTGGGCCTGGCCGTTGCCAGAAATCCATCAACAACTACTCCGGACAACGGCTTCTTATCGCAGAGTGCATTACTGGGCGAGCCATTTAACAACCAATTAGTTGTGCTCAGCGGCTGCGAAACCTCGCTGGGAAAAATGATGGCCCACGACGGCCTGCAAAGCCTGGCGTATGGCGTATTAACGGCCGGGGCCGATTCGGTGATCAGCACCCGCTGGAAAGTGTCAGACAAACCTACCACCACTTTTATGCAGCATTTTTATCAGGGGCTGAAACGAACCGGCAGCAGTACCGAAGCTCTTCGCCACGCTCGCCAACAGATGCAACGCCACCCGCGCTTTAAACACCCCATGCACTGGGCAGGCTTTACACTCACGGTGGTTAATCGGCAGTCCGAATTCTTCTTGCTACAGTAGCCTTTATGAACCGGGCCGAAGTTACCGAAACTGATCGTAAAAAGTGGTTAGTTGAACTGATATGCAATGCCGGGGCTTGTTGTTTAATCGTCACTACGTAACTATAGATTCGCATAAAAATAATTTAACGACAGATAAACAGGAGTTTGTGGTGAACTTAACTAAGTTAACCCTGATTGTAGTACTGCTAAGCTTCAGCCAGCTCGCTCTGGCAAAGTTAAAATACTTCCCCCATCCTAATGAGAACGCCCCTTATTCACTGGCCACCCAGGTGGATAATATTGTGTATCTTTCGGGTCAGATCCCGCTCGATGAAAACGGCGAGATGCCAGCCACCATGCCCGCTCAGGCTAAGCAGGTGATGCAAAATGTAAAAATGGCCCTTGATTCGCTGGGACTCGGCATGGAAGACGTGTTTAAGTGCACGGTAATGATAGACGACATCAGCAAGTGGCCCGACTTTAATGCCGTTTATACCACCTTCTTTACCAAGGGCGCCTTACCGGCCCGCAGCGCGTTTGGCGTAGACGGCCTGCCAATGGGCGCCATGGTTGAGGTAGAGTGCATGGCGCATATGCGCCGCATGTAACTCCCTGCAAGCAGCAAGCGGCGGACTCTGTATCCGCCGTGTAGTACTTCGACTTAACCGCCTTTTCAGTTACACTACCGGCGATGTCATACCAAACTCCCAGTCAGGCACTTGAAGTGCTCTACGAAATCAAAAAAAGCAAATTCCACGCGTTTGCTGCCTGCGCGCCCGACCGCGAGACCGCCATGGAACTGCTCGCTCAGAAAAAAGCCCAATACCCCGATGCCCGACATCATTGCTGGGCCTATCTGTTAGGTCGCCCGGACATGCCTGTGAGTGTTGCCTGTTCAGACGACGGAGAACCAAGTGGCACCGCGGGCAAACCGATATTAAACGTGCTACAGCACAAAGACGTGGGCGACGTAATGCTTATTGTTAGCCGATACTTTGGCGGCATAAAACTTGGTGCCGGCGGCCTGGTGCGGGCTTACTCAAGTGCAGCACAGCAGGTAATGGAAAACCTCAAGGTAACGCAACATATCTCACTGGATGAAATCACCGTAAAGGCCGACTTTAAGCACGAGCAGTTTATTCGTCACTGGGTCACGCAGCAGCAGGGCGAAGTGAGCGATTGTCAGTACAGCCATCAGGTAACCATGACAGTTGCCCTGCCCGCCCCGGAAATCGACGGCTTCACCGCGATGTGCCGCAATCAGGGCATTGAAATCGCCAACAACGAATAGCCACACACATCTGACCACCAGAAACTTCGCATAGATATAGCAGTTAAAATCGGGCTGACGTAGCAAAACTGTCACAAAAAATTCAGTGTACAAGTGTTCGCTGAAGCTTTACACTGAGTTGTATTAAAAGAGGAATAATATGACTTCAATACCCAAACGCGCATATTCAGCTGCCGAAGAATGGCTCAATAGCATCAGCCACGGCCTCGCCTGTGTGGCGGCCATTGTGGGATTGGTGTTTATGTTACTGCGTGCCGAAACATCGGTAAGTGTTACCGCTTCGGCTGTTTACGGCGGCACGCTAATTTTTATGTTTTTGTCCTCAACGATATATCATGCGGTAACCCATCAAAAGGCCAAAGGCCTGTTAAAACTGTTTGATCACAGCGCTATCTATTTGCTGATTGCAGGCACTTATACTCCGCTAACGCTGGTAGCCATTGGTGGCCAGCTTGGCGTAATCGCAACCGCATTTATCTGGGTGCTGGCGATAGCCGGTGTGGCCTTTAAGATGATAGCCAGACACCGCTTTCCCAAAGTATCGGTTTTTACTTACCTGATCATGGGTTGGATTGTAGTTGGGTTAATCTACCCGTTGTATCAGGCGATGCCAGGCTCCGGATTGTGGTTGATTGTAGCCGGCGGCCTGTGCTTTAGCATTGGTGTGTTGTTTTATGTCGCCAAGTCAAAAAAATACACCCACGCCATCTGGCATTTGTTTGTAATTGGCGGCTGCAGTTGCCATTACTTTTCAATTTACTATTATGTGGTGTAGAGCACTTAACAGTAGTATTTCGTTATGACATCCAGCCTTTCGTGGTTTAACGTTGGCAACGGGCGCATTACCCTGGGCGCCAGGCCCACACCTGAGTACCTCTTTAAGTTACGCGGCCAAGGAGTTACCCATATTGCGACCATTCAGACATCAGAAGAAAACAAACCTGAGTTAAAAAGTGATGTAGCCGAGGCAGGGCTGCACTGGTTATGGCTCCCGTTCAATATCGCCGATATTTTTGTTAACAACGATACCGAAAAAGCTTTTATGCAACAGTACTTGCAGGAAGTAGCCGAAACCCTGCGCGAAGGCGGCAAAGTTTACCTGCACTGCGATGGTAACTGCGAACGCTGCCGCTTATTCCTTTACGCCCTGTGCATTCACCAGAGGATCCCAGCCAGCAGCGCCTACAACATAATTCACAGCTTCGGCGGCGACAAAGCAAATCAACTCTCCCGCCGCGAATTACAACAAGCCGCTGCGATAGTCGCCTAAGGCAACTTATTCCGTCATCCCGACCACAAATTAACGGCCATCCCGGCCCACGAGCCGGGATCTCCCAAACAGTCTGGCTCACTTTCAATAGGCTTTTTAGAAGATCCCCGCTCAAGAGCATGCGGGGATGACGAAGGTGTTAGCATCCGCGGGATGACTATTTTCATTCCCGTCATCCGGCCAAAAATTTACTGTCATCCCGGCCCCCGAGCCGGGATCTTCCAAACAGTCTGACTAACCCCAAACAACCATTTGGACGATGCTGTATGCCAAGGAGATCTGACTTTCCAAAACAACGATTAAATCAGGCACTTTCCCAAGACCTTGATAACTAACTCAACTTGCCGCGAGCAATCCATTTTCTGAAGGATCTGTTTAACCTGTTGGCGCGACGTCGACAACTGAGTACTTCGATTGTATGCTATTTCAGCAAGCGATTCGGCTGAACAAATTCGCCTTACAATATCTGCCTCGGCGTTAGTCAGACCAAACATATTTGCTAAATCTTGTGTAGCCGGTAATCTACGAGTATCCACCGGTAGCAGCGAAAATTTTAACCCCAGCTCGGGATAATCACCAAACAATACCTGGTTGCTTCTTACCCAGGGAGACAACGCTAATAAGTAAACTTGTCTCGCATCAGTTATCAGCAAATGTCTTTTATTAACGTCACGCTTTAAATTGGTTATGTCGAGCACATGATTAACCAACCCGGAAAGTTGTTGTTGATGATGTTTTTGCTTGAGTCTGAAGAAATCCTGATTACCAGTAAATAGCATCGAGCAGTCAAGCAATTTCTGCGCTGGCTGATTACAATATTCAATCTTAAAATGCTTGTTGGTTAAGAATACGGCTTCATCTAAATGGTTAACGAGATCTTCCAGCAAAGCCTTTTTATGCTCTAACTTATAAAGTCTTCGCGCCAAATTCTGTACCTGTTGGATGTGGGGAATGAAGCGATTAACGTCGCGCACGGTTTGCGCTTCGTAATGCGGTTGTCCCATACTGCGCATAAACGCCATTTCAGTGGTCACGTCGGAATAAGGATCGCCAAGAAAAAGTCCGATTGAGTGCCTAATTTTTTCTGGCCTTGCAAAGTCAGCATATATTTCTGAATTTACAAATTGATGGTCGTCACACACTTTGTGGCTGGCATGGAACTGATTAGGCTTAAAACGGGCCAGGTTTTGAGACCAGATGTCTACTTGGTAAAAGTACTCGCCGTATTTTTGAAAATAATTAGGGCTGAAACCTGATTCATAAAAGCTCAACGGCTCGCCATTAACACCTTTTCGTTCAGTATAAAAACTGTGTGTTGATTCGCTATATTCCGCAATAGATTGAAGCGTTTGTTCCCAGCTGTCCGGTTTATCGACTGTGACATATATTGACTCAATGATTTCTGCAAACTTGGAATTTTTGTCCATGCTACTGCTCACATCTGCGTGCCGCGTTCTCCATTGAACAAATAATAACCTCATTCATGTACCAAATGGTAGTTGTTCCAAAAAACTTCTTTCGGAAAACTACCCTGATTATTTGTCTCTGGTTAGCGATTCAGAATGCAGCTGGAAACACGCGCCTGTCGGATGAAATGTCGGCCCAATAGAGACACAGCAACTTAAGAAGAAGCAGTTGAAAGGAAACACAATGAATTTATTCCAATTGAGCTACATCTTTCTAATGGTGTTATTGTTACAAGCCTGTGGCGGTGGCGGATCGTCAGATCCCATACCAGCTCCCCCCCCCACACCTGCCAATCAATCTCCAACTGTTAGTGCAGGCCAGGATATACAGGTGGAAGAGGGAATGCCCGTTACCTTGCAAGCAACGGCAAGCGATCCTGATGGACAAATTGCTTCTTATACATGGTCACAAGTCAGCGGTCAGGCAGTTTCTCTTACCTCTACGAACAGTGCGACCTTAACTTTTACCGCCCCATCGCTAACTGAACCGAGCACGTTAACCTTTTCTGTCACAGTGGCTGACAATGACGGAGCAGAAACCGTTGATGAAGTAAATGTACTCGTTAACCCAGCGCCTGTTGAGGTGTCTGATTATCGGTTTATCGTTACCCCTATTGAAGGCCTGAACTACAACGTATATCAACCTTCAGAGGATGACCAAGGACCGGTATTGCTTGCAAGTAGTCAAACAACAGAGATGGGCGAATATGAATGCGTTGAAGGTTCATACATTACTTTTTCCCTTGGTCCGATTGAATTAGGTCAGGTTGAGTGCCAGCCGTTTATCAGTCTGTTTTTGTTTTCTCCCTCCGGGGGACTAGACGGCAATAACGTTGTGCAGAATATCAATGTGCTCTTGCAAAGCCTTGATGAAGACTCTGACTACTCAAACGGGATCCAGTTGCCTGACTCCGTGAACGATTCAAGCGATGTATCTGTTATTTATCCAAGCTTTAGTACTGCGTTAGACAACTTTGTGCTCGACCCACTCATAATTGACTTTGTGCAAAACAATAGCGACCTCATGGAACTTATTTCCCCTCAGGAAGCAACAGAAAATTATCAGGACACGATCGACCAGATACAAGACTTTTTTGTTGAAAATGCGCCTGCGGACTGCATTCCCATTGCGTTTCCCTGTGCCCCAGATACCAACACTGTCATTGATGTTGTGCTCAGGACAATTAGCACCTATCAGGATCCAAGAAGTCCGGTGTTTGGCGCGACTGGCGGATCAACGGGTAACTCTAACTATCAGCAGTTATTTAACAGGACATTGTTTAGCGACACAAATTCGCTGCACAACCTTGCTGAACGCTACCCAGATATGTACGACATCACCGAGTTTGCTGACGAAGTTGACACCGGTATTGTAGTATTTTACCGATCTGAGCCTATTCAGGCTGCCGAGACTTTTCTGTATCTGAATGATCGATTTACCGCGCAGTTGCCACATAGAGCTGCTCAGCCAAGCGAACTCAGTGCCGAACAATGTGGCCTGCTAAACCTCAATACACTGACTACCGTAATGCCACAAGGGACGTATAAATTTGGTAGCTATGGCTACGGGGGCAATAGGTGTCGTGCTCCGCTTTCGGAAGACGGACCACTCAATTGTTCGGTATATTATTATGATTTAGCGTCTATTGTAGAAGGAACGTTTACGGTTAATAACGGCGAATGTCTGTATGTGGACGTTTCCGGGGAAGATGTCTCTGTTATTACCAAGTCTGTACAAGGCTCATGGGAGGACATGGATGAGCCATTATTTTCACTGGCAGATTACCCCACCTATGCATTGACAGTGAATTCTGACTTTTTTGTTCGTTTTCAGGTAACCGCACCAGGGTTTACCTCACGCTTATGGGTGCTCGATGAAAACGACAATATCGTTTACGAAACGCCTTCCGATCCTGTTGGTGACGAAGACGTTGAGATTCCCTTGAGGGCGGGCGACTATAAACTGGTTGTAGTCAATGCCGAATTCAATGAACCGGGTGATTTTACGCTTACCGTCATTGGCGACACATCGACTCCGGTGCTCATTCCTGGCGCAACTGACCCTGACCAAAATGAACTTACTACCGTAACGGGTCAAGTGGTCTCAGAAGGCGTTAGCGTTGCCAATGCACAAGTTCGGGTGGAATACGTTGAAGATAATGTAGAAAAGGAAATTATTGAATTTACCGATCAAACCGGGGCTTTTGAGCTTTCCATTCCACTAGAACTGTTACCTGACACATTCCTTATTTTGACAACCAAAGACGGTTACCTGCCAGGCAGTCAAATTGTCTCCAATCAAACGGTGGATGGGATTATCATTGAATTAGAACCGTCGGGTAACAACAAAGTGGCTTTGGAAATCGTACCTAGCTTACATCACCTTGGAGATGATTCTTTTACTGGAGCTTCAAACAGCCAGTTCCAGCGAACGACTGAAGGCACTGAATTCAGTGTAAGTTTCGAACTTACTCCGGAACAGCTTAATTTTACCAGTGTAGTACTGCGTATAAAAATTAAAGGTGTCGATCTTCCGGTGATATTCAAATTCAATGATGCAGAGTATGAACTACCCGGTAATATAACCCCCGCAGACGGAAGCTTTGGCAATTTATCAATCACATTGGATGAAAATACCCCGTTTTCTACACAAAATACACTGACAATAATGTCAACTCAGAATTCATGGGGGGATTACGATGATTTTGAGTTTGCCAACATTATTCTTGAATTTGAATTAGCGTCGGAGCCAGGCATGGTCGACCTGTCACTGTTTGAAGATGACGGCCTACGCACATGTGTTGCAGATCTGAATGAGCTGGAGATCACGCGTATCAATAGTTTATTTTGTTCAAACGCGGGAGTAACGGATCTGGCGGGTTTGGAGCAACTGACTGAGCTAACGACATTGCGATTGTGGAATAATGAAATTAGCGATTTATCGCCAATTGAAAACCTCATTAAGCTGACATCTATAGACGCAGGATATAATAATATTAGCAATATTGAGCCACTGCGAAACCTGATAAACCTTGAGACCGTAGAGCTTGGCGACAACGGAATAATCTCTACTAGCGCATTGCTGAATCTTTCGAATCTCGGTGACCTTGACCTGGAATATAACTCATTGTCTTCGGTCGACGAAATCAGCGCACTGACGTCGCTCTACCGCTTATCGTTGAGTGGCAATCAGATCGGTGACATCTCGTTATTATCGAGGTTACAAAATCTAAGTGACTTGTGGTTACTGGAAATTGACATCTCGTGTGACGCACTTGACTCACTGGAGGCCGCTTTACCGAACACTGATATTAGGCATGACCAGTGTATTTAAACTACTGTTCAGGAGCTCCTATTCCAAATCGCACCATCCCGGAAATACGAAAGTGTTGATCCGGGATCTCCCAAACAGTCTGACTCACCTTAAATAACCTTTTCAGGAGATCCCCGCTCAAGAGCATGCGGGGATGACTGAGGTTGTGCATGTGTGGATGACTGAGGTGGTGCATGTGTGGATGACGATTTTTATTTCTGTCATGACGGCCAAACTATTAATGTCATCCCGGCCAAACTATTAATGTCATCCCGGCCACCGAGCCGGGATCTTCCAAACAGTCTGACTCACCTTAACTAACCTTTATAGGAGATCCCCGCTCAAGAGCCTGCGGGGATGACGAAAGTGGCAGCATGCGGGGATGACTGAGGTGGTGCATGACAAGAGGAGTCCATATACGGGATGACTAAAGTTGATAAAACTGCCTAGATGGCATAATTAGAAAGAGTCACCAGCTGGCGAAAGAAGAGGAAAACAAAAATCTCAGGAATGAGTTAAATCACAGTACAGCTTATCAATAAGGCCACTGAGCAACTGCAACTCATTCATGTCGAGGTTTTTAATCTGACACAACAACTCTTTAGGAATAGCCGCCGCATCGGCTTTTGCTTCTTTCCCCTTAGTTGTTAAAACCACCTGTTTTACTCGCTTGTCCTGCTCTGACGGCTGGATAGAGACATAGCCCTTCTGCTCTAGCTTTTTCAGGATCAGCGTTAATCCACCGGGATCGATACGGCTTTTTTCTACCAGCGCAGAAATAGTGAGCTGTTTATGCTCCCACAGTGCCAGCAGCACCAGGTACTGGGGATAAGTGATATCCATTTTATGCAACAATGGCCGGTAAGCCCGGGTAAACGCATTGGATACGGAATAAAAACGGTGGCACAGCTGGTTGTCCAGCTTTAGCAGATCATCATCTGTCATAACTAAAATACCTCTGCCATTATTTTGCATACAAAATAGTTGTCAGGCAACCAAAGGTTTGCTACTTTTATTTTGCATACAAAGTAAATTTCAGGAGGACACCCCTATGCATAAGTTAGATGATGTACTTTACACTGGCGTAGCAACAGCAACCGGCGGTCGTGGCGGTAAAGCGGAATCTGATGATGGCCGTTTAACTACCGATCTGTCTGTACCAAAAGGTCTGGGCGGTGACGATGGCCCGGGCACTAACCCTGAACAAATGTTTGCCGCTGGCTATGCAGCCTGCTTTATCGGCGCGCTGGGCTTTGTGGCGGGTCAGGAAAAAGTAAAATTACCGGCCGACGTTAAAGTAACCGGCGAAGTAGGCATTGGCCCTATTCCTACTGGCTTTGCGATTAAAGTAAAACTGATCGTGGATTTAGGTGATATCGACACCGACAAAGAAGCCATGGTAGCCAAGGCTCATGAAGTATGCCCTTACTCTAATGCCACCCGCGGTAACGTTGAAGTTGAATTTGAAGTACTCTAACCAGGCACTGTAAGCAATTATTTGAGGAGGCGGGTTTAACCCGCCTCCTTCTCCACCGCTAAAAACGCCCGGCTACTCAACATACCATTTAGTGTGTACATGCACATCATCGCGGCTTAGCAGCTCTTCAGGTTTCATCCAGCCATACTGATTATGCTGTTCTTTTGGCAACTCATCCAAACTGATATTAAGCTCAAGCTCGTAACCCAATACTACATAGTGGGTGGATACGGCTTCATCAAACGCGCTGTCATCATACAAGTGCTCAAACACGCCCATAAATGATGCCGCAGAACGTTCGATAGCCACGCCTAACTCTGCCTTGGTGAGGCGTAAGAATGCGTTATCCAGCTTTTCGTTTTTCTGCACCCGACCTCCTGGCACAAACCAATAGCCCTGCGCCGGGCGGTTAGTGCGATATCCCAGTAGTACCTCGCCCTTAGCGTTTTTCACAATCAGATCGATAGAAACCAGCGGTGTGGCACCGATAATGGTTTGAAACGTGCTTTCGCTTAAAAATGCCAAGTGATTCTCCTTGTGATGCTGGCTTTTATAAGGCTATAGTAACAGTTCCTTCCTTTTATTTATGTATGACTTCGGATGACAGTTCAGGACGAACAACACGCCAGGCGCCGCCCTATCATGAGGCTAATTGCACTGTTTGTGATGCTATCAGTGCTCTTTTTTATTCCGGTGCCCAAGACGTTCCAGCAAAGCCTGGGGTCTGCTGTACTTAACACCGGCCACATCATCTTTTTCTGTTTGTTTGGTTTTGCCTTTTTCCGCTTTACCCAAGGCACACTGAGGTACCGCATTGGATTATTTTTAATTGTGGTGTTTGCTATCAGCCTCAGTGTAGAAAGTATTCAGAGTATGGTTGGGCGGGCTTTTCAGTGGGGCGATATCCTGCGCAATGAGCTAGGCGCGATGCTGGGCTTATCACTGTATTTATGCTTTACGGTTTCCAGTGCCCGTCAGCTATCTTTAAGGCTTACCTGGCTACTGCTTGTGATGATCGCCATAGTTATTGAACGCATGCCGTTGGTTCATGAACTAATGCATAATCATACCTAACGACCCGCTTGACGGGCCCGGCAATAGCACACTTATCATATTTAATACCATACCACCGCTATACATGCTTAAAAGTCGCTCAGTCAGCGACATAATGGTAGTGTGAAAAAGCCACTAACGTACGAAAATCACACAGTCAGCTTTTTTTACAACTGCTATGAGACCTGGTCTCTAAACCACAAAAAACATGTTGAAAATCAATGGTGTAAAATTATGGCACGGAATTCGCTATTAAACGAGAAGAAAGCAGTCAACCGACACAAGGGTAGTAAAATGTGTAAGTTATTTTCATCTCGTAAAGTTTTAACAATCAGCGCATTGCTGTTAAGCAGTGTGGCAACCTTTTCTCAAGCTGCAACCATCTCTTTTGGTGGTGCAACCGCAACAGACGGTTCAGGCTTAACCAGTCAGTATATCGATCCAATCACTGGCGCATCAGTACCAGGTACCTATCTGATCGAAACCTTCGATGCAGCAACAGGCGTTCCGGGCTTCCCTGGTTCTACTGAATATACCACTGCCGGTTTTGAAGACGAGTGTGCGGTAAACAGTATCAACGACAGTCCGTTGGGCATCAACATCGACGGTAACGTTGGCGAAATCAATGTTCGTAAAGGTACTCAGCAACGTGTTGCTGCAGCACCAGCGGGTGACAACACCTGTTACGGCTACCTGACCAACAATGGTTCAGGTACGTCAAGCGCTACTTTCGACTACACGCCAATGCTGTCTTACTTCGATAACCTGTACAGCGAACAGGCACCGTTTGGTATTACTTACCTGGGCTTCTACTGGGGCTCTGTAGATACTTATAACAGCTTCGCGTTCTACTCAGGTCAGGATCTGATTGGTTCACTGACTGGTACAGAACTGCTGGCTGAATTAGACGGAAGCGCAGGCGACAGAACCGGTAGTAACTCTAACGTATACGTTAACATCGAATTCTCACTGGCAGAACAGTTCGACCGCATGGTAGTTACCACTACCGGTATCGCAGGTGAGTTCGATAACATCGTTGTTGGTGTTACTGGTCAGCCAATTGGTCAGGTAAGTGTTCCTGCTCCGGCTACTGCCCTGTTATTTGTTCTTGGTTTAGTTGGTGTTGGCGCAGCCCGCCGCTTCAAAAAGTAAGTAAAGTTCAAACTACCCAATACCAAAAACGGCGCTTGTTAAGCGCCGTTTTTTTATGCGTGCTGTACCTGCTCAGGACAAGCCGGCTCTGATGCAGATTCGGCAACAACATAGCGCATGTAATGACTGGTAATGCTATCCCACCAGTAATCCAATCCCAGCTTGTACATTACCTGCTCACGCAAAATCGGTTCGTCGTACCAGGGCTGCAGTACTTCTTTCCACTTGGCCAGCCTGGCCTCATTTAAACTGTCGGCCGACCAGTCATCCACAAACACCACCGGAAACTTCTGGTAAGCTGCCCGTAAACCAGGCGAGCGAATAATAGGAATGGTACCGTTTAACAGGGCGTGCCAGGCTTTTGGTGAAGGATCGATGCCACCACCTTCCACACACAGCACAAAGCTGTGCTGATGCAGCGCTGTAAAATATTCTTCCAGGCTGACTTCCTCATCGATTATCCGGCAGAAAGATCCCCAATGGCTACTCGCCAGCTTACTTACCTGCTCTCGCGGTGCCCATTGTTCTCCGTCACGGATGCGGTGCGCACAAAGCACGGTATTCGCCCGATGTTTCAAAGGTACCGGGGTGGGATCAACCAGATCCGGCGTGGCATCAGACTCATGATGCACTAACCCCAATGGCAGCGGACTCATGCCTGGCTGACTGGCATCATCCAGATTCTCGGCATACCAGTGAATAAGATAGGGGTGCGCGAGGATACCTTCGATCATCACCCTTTCTTCACTATTAAATGCACGCCATCGCTTATCAATCTGATTAGGTATGGTGATATCTTCAGAACCGCTTACCAGCACAAAAGGCGCGGTTAATTGTGGTAGTACTTCATGATAAAAATAGCTGATCGCCACAAACGGCGCCCGCAACGATAAAAACACGGTTTTGGGAGGCAGGCTTCTGCGCTTTACCAGTGCCGTTTGCGGCGCCTTAAGATCCGACAACACCACCCAGTCACAGCGAGCCGCAATACCATTAATAATGTACTTATCGGCGCCCTGGTTTTTGGGGAAAAGGCGGGTTTGGTGGGCCTCAATCGGGGCACTCTTTAACATCTATACTTCTCAAATAAACGCAAGCGCCATGAGCGGCCTGGTTGTTATGTTATTTGTAATATAAACGATAGTGCCAGTGAGTAAATATGAATGCAAAAATGTTGAGATTGGCAGGCGATTATCTTCGGCCAGTTCCCGCCCAGTAAAATAAGGTTAAATTACTTTAAATACAATTACTTAAATTTTAAACTAGCCCGCGCAGGGTAACTCAGCCGAGAGCTCAAACTGCTTAACGTCAATCAGCTGGCAAAGTAACCCCTGACGGCCGGTGAGTTTGGCGTAGTTATACAGTTCAAATACATTGTTGCTTTGCAGGGTGCGCTCAACATGCGTTAAGCCCAGTGCCGCCATCTCAGCGTTAAACTTACGCCAGTTGTACAAGAAGATTTTAGCAATGCCTAAGTTTACATGCTCATTGTAAGGGCCCATGGTAGTGGCCTGTTGCATGTACTCCTGCAGTTCGCTGTCAAAAGCATCCAGGCGCACCTTAATGCTGATCATGTTGATCCAGGTTTCCGGCCAGCTTGGCCGCAGAGCTGCTGACTGCTGGTAATAGGCTAATGCCTGCTCCAGGTATGGATTTGCCAGCTCATCCTCACCGTAATAATAAAAGGCATACCACTCCTGCCACTTGGCAGCGGTTACCAGATAATGAGGATGGTCGGGATGGTAGCTCAGCATGCCATCTACGGCGTTGCCCAGTTCATCGAGTTGTTCCAGGGTTAACTCACTGGACTGCTTTTCCCAGGCGGTGAGTTTGTTGTACACGGTAAAATAATACACATTAGCAATGCCCCACTGGCTGGCAAACCAAATCACCACCAGGCTTATGGTTACCACTACGCCTTTAATCAGCCAATGCATGGGTATTTCCTTCCAGTATGCGCGCCGGGTTCAGGCTAAACAGCTTTTCTGTAGCGGTGTGGCTTACATGCTCACTAATGAGTGTTGCGGCGGCTGTCATGCGCGGAGGGCGGCGTTTCACGCTGTGGCTGTCCGACGCCACCACCGTTGCAATGTTCTGTTTAATCAGCTCCAGCGCACGCTGTTGGCTAAGCTCTCCAAAATCACCGGTAATCGAGCCGGCAGTCACCTGAAACAAACACCCGCGCTTTACAAACGGCGTAAGCTTGGCGGGCTTCTTCCAGATATCCCGATTGCGCTCAGGGTGAGCAATCATGGGTAAAATGCCATTAGCCAGTAACCAGTCGATAAGCTGCTCGGCCCCTACCGGAATGTGGCTGTGAGGAAACTCCAGTAACAGTACCTTTTTGCCATTCCAGGTGCCTAACAACGGAATATCACCGCTTTGCAGCATAATGGGTAGTTCGGCACACATGCGCACCTCGGCTGCAAAATGCAGGGAGATTTTTTGTTTCAGATTAGCCGGTACCTGAGCGTAAAACTCACGGGCGATACCAGCAATGCCCACAGTAGCGTTATCAAAGGTACCGGGGTTAATATGAGGCGTGGCCATAAAATGGCTAATGCCATCGTCTACCGCCGCTTCCAGCAGCTCTATACTGCCGGAAAGCTCAGCCGGGCCATCATCAATGCCCGGCAGGTAGTGGTTATGCAAATCAATCATCAATGCTTAACTGGCTTTCGCCATGTCCGAGCTACCCTCTTCGGTATAACCGTAATAATCATAGTAGCCGTAGTATTGAGAGGTTTTGCTGTTTACATCAACGCGGTTAAGGATCACGCCATCGATCTTAGCGCCGGCCTCGGTGAGCCTTGATACCGCATTTTTCACCAGATCTTTCTTAGTCGAATCCGACTTGATCACAAACAGGGTGTTATCCGCAATCTTCGAAAGCACCAGTGCATCACTCACCGCCTGGCAAGGGGCCGAGTCGATAATAATGCGCTCGTATTTATTTTTAAGCTGCTCAAGCATAGCGGCAAATTTCTTCGACGATAACAGCTCCAGCGAGTTATGCGTAAACTGGCCGGCTGGCAGTAAATCAATGCCAGATTCCTGATCGTGATAAATACACTCCGCAAACTCGTTACTGTCGGTTAAATAATTAGAAAGCCCCGGCTGATAACCAGGTAGCCCAAAGCGCTTAGCCAGCGACGGGCGGCGTAAATCCGCATCGATGAGCAACACCTTGTTCATTTGCGATAAGCTAAACGCAAAGTTAACCGCCGTAGTAGACTTACCCTCACCAGGAATAGAAGACGTTACCAGGGTAGTAGTACGCGGCGTATTAATGTGGCTTAACATAAAGCTGGTGCGCAGGGTACGAATCGACTCGGTAAACTGCTTTTGCTTTTGATCAAAGTAGGTATGCAGCGGAACGTTTTGACCACGCTTAAGCTTAATTTTTGGCACCAGACCCAAAAAGCGCAGGTGCAACTCATCTTCTACTTCATCAGAGTTGGTAAAGGTATTATTAAGCGCCGCCAGTAAAAGCACTAAACCACAGCCAACAAATACCGAGAGCACCATGGCCAACCCAACAATCAGTGATTTTTTCGGTTTAACCGGAATAATCGGCGGCTGGGCTTCATCAGTAAAGCGGGCATTGGCCGAGTTAAAATCAGAGGTAATATCCATTTCTTTAAAACGGGTAACAATCAGGTCGTTCAGCTCGGTTAACCGCTCTACGTTAGCCTTCAGCTTACGATACTGCGCTTCTTTCTCGCTGGCAGATAAAAACTTACCTTCCGCCTGATTTAACTGCGCCTGGATCTGCCGCTCACTTTCACGCAGGGCACGCAGTTGCGCATCCAAATCGTTTACTTCGGTTTGTAACTGCTTATCCAGCTTGTCGCGAATTTGCTTAAGCTCAGCATTGGCAGCAATCATTTTAGGGTGTTTAGGCCCGTAGGTTTGGTCCAGCTCAGTAAGCTTGGTTTCTGCTGCCAGTTCTGCCTGGCGTAAATTCTGGATTACCGGACTATCATTCAGCACGTTTAAGTCGCGCAGTGCTTTCATTTCGCCGGTTTCTAAATTGTTTAACTGCTTAATGGCATTTTCCAGCTCAAGGCGTTTAGTACGGGTAGCCAGATAGCGATCGTTAAGATTCTTAATGGTGCTGGAGTTCATCGACTGCACACCATCTTCTAGATCAACAATCTGCTCGCTGTTACGAAACGCCTGTAATTCAAGCTCAGCAGCCTGTAAATCACGGGCAACGTTTTCACTGCGTTCCTGCAACCAGTTCATGGCACTATTGGTCATGGCCATTTTGGCAGACATATGGCTATCGATATAAGCATTGCCCAGTGCATTGGCTACATTAGCCGCAAGCTCAGGATCCTGAGATTCGAAAGAGATTTTAACGAGTTGGGTATTGCGAACAGGGTTGATAGATAGCCGTGCTTTAAACCGACTTAAAATAGCCTGTTGAGTAAGGTATTCAGCCCTTTCTTTGCTTAACGATTTAGAGCCATCATTACTGCTCACAAGCCCTTTAACGAAAGCCTTAGCACTATCCAGCAAGCCGGATTCTTTTTCGATAAGCGATGGATTAAATTCTGGTACTTTGGCAAGCTCCAGTTCATCGATAACCTGCTGTGCAAGATTATCCGACTTTAAAATTTCAAACTGGGTGGTTAAGTACTCTTTTTTGCTACCATCCAGGCCATAGACCTCATCAATAGAAACGGCTTTGGCTTGTTCAGTCTCAATAAGCATTGTAGCTGTTGAGCTATATATTGGAGTAATTCGCATTACCCACAAAGCAGTCAAGACTGTCACGCCAAGCGCCAAAAAAGTGATGCGCCATTTGTTAAACCAAAGCGTTTTTATATATTGCGACAAATCGATAATATCGTCGTCGCTGTTACTGGTGGTATTGGTTAATTCACTATTACTCATTGCCCTACTCTCTCATCCCTACTACTGCAATCCCAGGCGCTTTTATTAATAATTTAAAAAAAGCTTTGGGCAATTGTAATGGTATCACCCGGCTCAATGGCCATATCTAACTGCACATTTTGTATAACGGTAAGCTCGCCTTTTACAAAGCGCTTTAACTCAATTTTTTCATCACTTGCACGTTCGGTCATACCGCCTGCAATGGCAATTGCTTGCCTAACCGTTAAGCCTGGCTGGTAGGCATAATGTTGGGGTTTTTTCACTTCACCCAAAATAAAAAACGGTCGGTATTCAATTACTGATACGTTAACGCTAGGATCATCCAAATAATCCCCTTTAAGTCCATCTGCAATCAACCAACGCACCTGAGCTACCGTTCTGCCAATAACGTTAATATCGCCTAAAAACGGGTAACGGATAGTCCCATCGCCACCAATGCGGGTTTCAAAACTTAAATCCTCTTCCCCATGCACCTGAATACTAATAGTATCACCCGTTCCCAGGATATAATCAGCCGCATCCTGAGCATAACTAATAGAAACAAACAGACTTACAATAGTCAGTGCTGTTAATGAAATACCTTTTAGTAACTTCAACATTATATAACTCCTTTAAAACCCAGCATAAATACCTGATTATCGTAATCAAATCTCTCTAGAGTTGAGCTGTTCAGTGTAACACTGTATTCGGCATTTACCGTTAACCATTTGGCTAACTGCCTACTGTAAGCTACTCCGAGGTAATTTCGCTTTTCAGTTCTCTGGTTACTACCTTTCTCATCTAAATTTAGAAATTGATACGTAATAGCAGTAGCCGTGATATCTGACCAGGCGTGCTGCCAATTAATTAACAATGTTGTATTCACTATCAAATCAGAAAAGCCTGATTCCCCGGTACGTCGAGACAAGTTAAAGTCGACTGTTGAATAAGTTTTAGGGCTCCAGGTAACACCTGCATCAACTGTTAAACCTGTGTAGGTTGCTCGCAGGTCACTATCGAAATCTCGCTTCTCGTAACCTATTTTGAAAAGCCCTGTTGTTTTAGCTAATCCGGACCATTTTGCACCAATTAGATACCGGGAAACTACGGAATCTCGACTCCCAACTACATCAAGAAGATCATAACTGACATCCTGCACCGATGCATCAAATGTTAAACTCGTTACAGCACCAACGTTATAATCAAACCAAGCATGAGCAGTCGACGAGTCATAATTCAAGCGATCGGTAAACTCACTAAAGTTGTCAAAGCTATAATCAAGATAACTGAACTCTCCGCCTATTCGACCAATAGCAGCCTTGCTGCCGTATTCATAAGCCAAAGAAGCATCATTTTGGGTGTATTGCAAAGGCTCAGCTAGAGGTACATCCAGATAGCGGGTATATCCAATCCCCCTTTGCTGGTGAAAGTTTGTTGTTGAAAGTGATACGTCGGCACGATGGCGACTGGTTGGCTCGTAGTGGCCCGCGTAGCTCGCTGACCAGTCGGTAAAATCATCCTGTTCAGAATCAGCATAACGGCGATCATTAAATAAAAAATCGACCACATGCTCCATTGCACCTGGATTTAAAGACAAACCAAGTTGACCTTCAGTCTCCCAAAATGACGAGCTCAATTCGTTTTCACTCATTAATGCAACGTTGCTGTCGTAACCCACACCAACCAGTAATGAGGCGTTTACTTGAGCACCATTATCAAGAACAACACCATCAGCCATACATAGGGGTGACATAACTAATGATGCTAAAGTTAATGTTCGCGTACTAATCAATCGCATTAAAATCCCTTTATCGCAGCTAAATCTGTAGATCAGCTAAATCATATAATAAGAATAAAAAACTAAACAGCATTGTCACTAAAATTCTCAGTATGCCGTTGCTATCAAAAACCTGCCCCGTACCAACTTTCAGTATTGATATTACCAAAGTCACTCGGAAGGCTATTTATGCATTACCCGTTCCCAAATTATTTTACCGAGAACTGTTTTTGGTTTGTTTGCGTTTTACAAATTACCGCAAGGATTAGCACCGCAAGAAAGTTAACCGTGGTCGCAGGTGCCTGAAGCGGAAAATCTACCGCTATATGCATCAGCATAGCGATAATCGCCATGATGCATCCAAACGCTAAGCCTTGGTAAAAACTGTCTCTGCGCTCTTTCAGCGCTCTTATAGCGCTGTATAAACAATACAACACCATCAAACCTAATATCAGCGTAGGTAGCACACCATACTCCACAGCAAACTGAATGTATTCGTTATGAGCATGATCGTATAAACCATGGATAGTGTAGTGATGCACTTGTGGGAAAGCCGTATAGAATGTACCAGCACCGGTTCCGGTTAGCCACTCATCCTGTATTAACGGGATGGATAGGGCTACTACATCATCGCGCGTTTCACTTTGGAAAGACGTAGAGTCAACACGTTCTTTTACTTTCTCTATGCCGAACAGCGCACCCACTATTGCGATATCAAGCACAATAAAACTTAGCACCAACCACTTTAATACCCTTGGAGGACGCTTCATTAACCACAAGGCTAAAAGTGAAGTGGCTACCAGGCTAACAAAGAAGGCCGCGTTACCCATGCGAGAGCGAGTGAGTATCAGTGCAACAACTATACAAATGATGCTGACCCGAATCAGCCATTTGCTGCTAAGTAGCGCATCAAAAACAGACATTAACTGGCGCTTTAAGTTGGCTGACTTGTTTTTACGAGTAAGTTGGCTGATCAAAAAGCCTATGGTTAAAGAAACGCCAATAAGAAGATAGTTAGCTAAGTGATTGGCATACACAAAACTACCCGTCGCTCTGTTCGATAGTTGCATGCTGAGTACCGGAGAATGGGACTCTCCCGAGTATTGTAAATAGGTAGCGTATAGCGCCTGAAATGCCGCTGCGCTTATTAATGTATAACAGAAGGTGGTTACTTTATTTTTATCGGTTAAATGCCATGCACAGCACGCAATAAATAAACAATAGCTTAGGCCTTTTAGTAATGAAATTTCAGATTGATTAATATCATTACTAATCGGACCACCACCCAAAGGTAGTATTTGAGCTATTGTCCAAACCTGTAACAGGAATATAGGCACCAATATTGGGAGAATGTGTTTAAATGGTGCATAAAGTGTTTTAGGAGGGGTAGTCATTACTGTAAGAAGAGAGATTACTGCGATGAGTATCTCAAATATGCTCCATGCCCAGGGTCTGTTAGAACCTATGGGTAAAGGCAGAATAAAAAGAGTGAGTAAGAGCAGATAAAAACTTAGCTTAAAAACACTATTCGCAGTCATATCAGGATGTTCTTGCAAGTAAAACAAAACAGGCCCTCAACGGGCCTGAATTTTAGTTATTAGAGATTGAAACACCGCCGCCGCCTGAGCCGCCGCCAGTGGGTGGAACCGGTGGAGGAGGTGGTGGTGGTGGATTGCTCGAAATTGGTGGCAAGCTGAAGAAAAACGCTGTTGGTTCAAGCATTAGGGTAGGATCGATACCTAAACCCAAGGCAGTCGCTACCAGTGTATCTTCCGATAAACCCGCTTTAACTGCTGCTTGATAAACCACGTTGGCTTGTTCTGCATTATTTTTGAACAAGCCTTCGACAAACGCTTTTGAATCATCAGCACTTTCAATTGCCTGAACTAATGATTCACCATACTTAGCAACATCATTCTTATCTAACGCACTCAAAGAAACTAGTGTGCTGTTAGATTGTAATTGCTCTTTTGCAGAGTCCAGCGTTAACGAAAACGCTGAGCTGCAGAGTAGAGAGCCTACAACTACTGCTAATACTTTTTTCATAATTCGTTTCCTTGAATCTGTCAAATTACTTACGAAGCTTACGACCGCCTGCTAATCCTAGCATACCTAATGCCAAGATGCCTAAGCTAGCTGGAGCTGGTACACCCGGAGTTGGTGGCTCAACCGGTGGAACTTCCAAGTCAATCGCATAAATCTGTGCGTCGCCAACGTAAGCCTGGCCTTCTAACACGGCAAATGCATAGTAGTCGCCTGCATCATTTTCAAGAGAAAAACTTGTCTCGTATGGACCGCTTACGAAGCCCTGAAAGAAGCTTGAAAATACCAGCTCCTGCGATGCAGTAGCAACTGCCTGAGCAGCAACGATATCGCTCCAGGTTACAGAGTAACCAAGCGGATCGTAACCTAAGAATCCACCAGCAGAATTCAGATAACCAAATTGAACAGTCAATAAGCCATCATCATTCCAATCGTCAGTTGCTTCATCAAGTGCAATCAGCTGAAATTGAACGGTTGCAAATACATCGTCATCAACACTAAAGCCATAATCGACAGCTGTCCCCTGAATTTCAACCGATAAATCAGTTGATGGGGTCACTCCATCAGGAAGTGTTACAAATGCTGCATTAGAACTTAATGAAAACAACAGAGTAGATAATGCTATTAAATACTTTTTCATGAGTGGAGTCCCTTAACTCTTGTGTGCGTTTCAAGCAGTAAAGACGTATTTCTTTCCAGCTTGGTATAGTTACAAGGCTAATTTGCTAACTGCCATTGCCTTTGTAGACTTAACTGCAAATTAAATACCAAAAATTCAAATTTTATTTATAACAAACACTTAGAGATCATATTGGTAGTGTGGGAGATTAACTGAAGTCGAATATGTAAAATAATCAGACACATACATTTTATTAACATTCGACATCTTTCCCTCAAATGATGAAAAGACCTTAGTCGTCAGTAGCAACGCTTTTTAGTATGTCCTGCCATTTACTCAGGCTATTGGCTTCAGCTACTTTTTTTCCTATCACCTTTTTATCTGGAACCCAAACTCCTAACTCGTTAAAGCTATAAATAAAGTCCAGATCAGGCCTTTTACTCTCCGGCAAAACAGCCGGGTTGTAACTATCGAGCACAAACCAGGCCTCTTCGGCTTGATCATTGTAAAGGAGTACCATGTGTGCCTGATTACCGTTGAGGGTAACGTAGCTTAAGGCTAACAATTCCTTTGGTACATTTTCGGCAACTAACTCAAAATATTTGGCTATGGCGAAATCTTCACAATCACCGGCACCTTTGGCTGCAAACTCTTTCGGGGTTGCCCAGTGATCTTCCTCTGCCCATAATGTCAGGTCATCAGATACGCTATAGTTGCTATTAAAATAAGCATTCACCGCTTTAACCCTAGGCCAGTAATTCTCGCCCGCATGACTCACTCCGGGCCAAGTCAGGCCCAGAGTTACAATTAGCACTATTTTAAAAGAGGCAGTAGTTCTCATTCGGTAGTCATGCTTTGCGTAAACATAGTTTCAAACTAGCCCCTAAAATTATCCTGATTGGCCAGGAACCATTCAAACGCATGCGCCAGACCATCTTCCAGGCTATAAGTATGCTGCCAACCCAATGCATGCAGGCGGGAAACATCCATCAGCTTGCGTGGAGCGCCGTCTGGTTTGGTGCTATCCCATACGATATTCCCTTTAAATCCGGTGACCTTTGCTACAGTCTCCACCAGCTCTTTGATGGTACAGTCGACACCGGTACCCACGTTAATGTGGCTTAACATTGGCTCGGTGTTTTCATCGTAAGTGGCTTTGTCCAATTCCATCACATGCACGCTGGCGGCAGCCATGTCATCTACATGTAAAAACTCACGCATGGGTTTACCACTGCCCCAGGCAACCACTTCAGCATCACCACGTTGCGCCGCTTCGTGAAAACGGCGTAATAACGCAGGAATAACATGAGAGTTTTCCGGGTGGAAGTTATCGTTAGGACCATACAGATTGGTAGGCATTACTGAGCGGTAATCCCGGCCATACTGGCGGTTATAGCTTTCGCATAGCTTAATCCCGGCTATTTTCGCAATGGCATAAGGCTCGTTAGTTTCTTCCAGTGTACCGGTTAACAAGGCTTTTTCTGTCATTGGCTGTTCAGCCAGTTTGGGATAAATACAGCTGGAGCCTAAAAACAGCAGTTTCTGAACATCATTCGCATGAGCCGCATGAACAATGTTAGCTTCTATCATCAGGTTTTCGTAAATGAACTCAGCAGGATATGTATTGTTAGCGTGAATACCGCCTACTTTCGCGGCCGCTAAATACACTTCATCAATATTATTCTCGGCAAAAAACTGCGACACCGCCGCCTGGCTGGTCAAATCCAGTTCACTGCGTGTGCGAGTGATAATAAATACATCACCACCACGTTTTTCTAAATTTCTTACAATTGCTGCACCCACCATTCCGCGGTGGCCGGCTACAAATACCGTTTTCATATAAAGTAATCCTTGGGTTTAAAGCTCTTGATTCGCATAAATGAGAGATAAACTACTTCTAATATCAGTTCTCATTTCTAATCAATTGAGAAACGAGTCTCTGTCCCAGTAAAAGAAGCATCATGGTGGGATTAGCCCCGCCGCCGGTGGGAAGCACGGACGTTGATAATAACCTGATATTGGGTGCTCCAAACATTTTTAGATCTTTATCGACCACGCCTGAAGTTTCGTCATGCCCCATTTTAGTTGAGCTTGTTGGATGAAAAATCCCCCCTGAATTCTCAACTTCAGATGTTATCATCTGAATAGGAAAGCGTTTATATTCGCCCAACTCTTTCAATCCACAATTATTCCAGGTTTCCTTGAACAACTCTGCTGCATCAATAATTTGGTTTATATCGTCCTGGCTTATTTGCCACCTTATATTAGCAATTGGAGAACCATGTAAATCCTTCTCACTATCACTCAGTGTAATCCTATTTTTTTCTATTGGATGTTGCTCAACAACTGTATGAACTATCAACTTACAATTTTGTGGAAAGAGCAATCGTTTATGGTAGAACTTCCACCACACAGCCCTTATAAACCACGGTGAATGTTTTAAGAGTCCAATAAATGATGCTAGCGTCGGAAATTTTCTTTTTTGTACGTCCTGTAAAATTTCCCGAAGATAATCGAAGCCCCCTAATGAGTTTGTTTCGAATCCAACATGCGTAAAATTTGGAAGAAGACATTTTCTTTTACTGGAATTATTTGCCAGCTCAAATCTGATATTCCTCATTCCGCCGCCAGAGGTAAACCTAAAACCAATAATTTTATTTAGTTCGGTTTTCGCCTTCGGTATTATTTCACCAACTGATACAGACAAATGATCAGAAAAATATTTACCAATATTTGGATTATTCACATTATCATTTTGTAATTGTATGAGTAGCGCAAGCCTAGTAGTTTCAATAGCTCCAGCAGCGATTATCACTTCCTTCGCAAAAAGTTCAACCTTCTTTCCTGATTCAGCAAGCACTGTAAGTAATACTTTCTTATCGCCAATATTCTTAATGCCTACCACAGTCGCCCCAAGATAAACATTTAAGTTTTCCTGCTTTTGGGCTTTTGGTTTAAATATATTTGCCACATTTCTTTTCTTGAATGCAGGCCATTTAGCGAGGCGATTAACATGGTTTGACTTCAGATCATATGGAAAGTATGAATCCGTATACTCTCCTTTTTCTAAATCGAACATTTCCTCTAATTGAGGGATGTATGGTTCAAGTTCAGATAATGAAATCGGCCATTCACTATCATTAAGATCTGCTGCTTGAAACGGAATTAAAGCCCCGCCCCAACGAGAAGACGTTCCCCCCAGGCAACGAAACCGCCCATTTTCTGCGCCATCGTAATATTTATCGATATGATTGACTTTGTTCAGAGGGTGTTTGTCTTGATTTTGGTGTTCATCACCACTCTCTACGCAGACTATTTTTAAATCACTATTTTGTGCAATCTGAACGCTGACTGGCAATCCTACGGTACCCGCACCAATGATTGCAATATCACATTCTATAACAGAACCGTTCTCCTTTTCGATATGTGTAATCATTGTTAACCAACCAAATCTGCATATTGCTTTATTCGACTTTTATTTGTGGTACTTACAAGAACTGCCCCAGTTGTATTTCTATCTAAAGCATTTTTTAGCACTTCAGGCACTGGCTTACCAAGGTCTTTACTCAAAGCCTCAGAAACATATCCGTAAGTAAACTGAAATGGCCGGTTGAATTCTGTTAATACATCTGCATTTTTATCGATTAAGCCATCTTTAATTTGAATAACTTCAAGTAATGGAGATTTAACTTTTAGAAATGTGAGCGCCTGTTTCTCATCAACAGCTATACCATAATTACCGACCTTTCCTTCTTCTTTGAGCGATTCCAGCCATTGCAACCACTCTTCGGTCTCCAACAACTCTATACTGGGTTCATGCAGCATGAATACGTCGATCTTATCTCTTTTTAATCTCCTTAGACTGCCTTCAATAGAAGCCTTGGCTCTGAGAACTGAAAAGTCAATAGATGGTTTTGACAGAGAAGTTAGAACCTTTCCGCCCGCTTTTCTTAAGAATGTGCTGAATGGAGTTTGCTCTTCCCCACCTGGCGAGTAAATACCAACTTTTGTTGTAACAGTTATATTTGGATGTTGCTGAAGGACTGCCCCGAGATCTCTTTCAGCTTGTCCAAAGCCATAATAAGGAGCAGTATCGAAATGAGTAAATCCATTATCAACAGCTTCTTCTATTAATTCGAACCTCGTTTGAGAAGAGCCGGCGTTAAACAAGCTTGCAGTACCAAACACAAATTTCGATACATTCAAATTTGTGTTATGTATTTTTACTTTTTTCATTTAACAACCTTTCTTTTCAAATTTCATAAACCACACCCTTAATAATTTAGTGATAGGCCGCTCAACCCAACGGTACGTAAAATAAGAAACTACAACACAAAACAACATCGTGAATATAATCAGAAGATCAGGTTGGGAATCTCCAAATAATTTAAGATATAGAATAATAGCAATTTTGTATGAAAAGACATGAGAGAGATATAACGAATATGATATTTTCCCTAAAAGGTCTAGCTTTAGAGGAATATGGAAGCCAGCAGCATCCTCTTTGATTAACAACCCCAAGACTAAAATAGAAGCAGGAACACCAAAAAATATCACTCTATATTCAATATCGAATGAAACAAAAACATTCCATAGAATCAAAGCCAATCCCAAGTAAATTAAAAAGTACATATATTTAGGAAATGATTTATAATAAAGACCTATAAAAACGCCAAACAAAAATTCCAGCAATATTGGATTGCCCATCATCTTTATATACTCAACTGTAAAATCAAAAGAGTTAACTATTAAAATAGAAGATATAAAAAAACCAGTCAAAAGCGGGAGGAACAACTTTTTATCGAATATAAGAAGTACCGAAAAAACTAAATAAAAATACATTTCATAGTTTAAGGTCCAACCTGGATTAAGAACTGGCATCACTGAACCTACAGAGTTTTCAAAAGGTATAAACATATATGAGGCTAGGGCATGACTTAACTCGAAGGTTTTACCGCTGGAACTCAACGAAGGAATAATAATCAAAGCAGCAATAGCAGCTGACGTCATAATCCAGTATAGGGGGACGACTCTAATTATTCTTTTCAACAAAAAGTTAATTGAGGCGTTGTTTTTTTTAAAGTCACTACCATGAACATAAATCATGATAAAACCACTGATTACAAAGAAAATATCGACACCAATAGTGCCGAAGTTTATCATGTTATGAAAATTCAATAAGATGGATTTATCTAACCCTTTATGCTGAACTTCAAGTAAAACATGGTGCAGGACAACAGATAATGCAGCAAAACCTCTTAACAATTCAATTCCGCGAATTTTATTCATAATAAAGAATTACCTTCACTATTGTCCATTTTAGATTTATCCTATGAGAAATATAAACCTCTATTCAAATTTATTAATCAATAATTAAATAAGGCCATAAATCATATTAATACTCTATCGATTTTTTATATTAATGCATAAGATTTTTAATTATCAATTCGCTTCTTGAACGCATTTTTTTTGCAGGGTTTCCCGTATACACTTGTAATCTATCTAAATTTTTAAAAGTCACCCCTCTAGCTCCCAAAACTGCACCATCATCTATAAAGACCCCCGGCCCGACAAATGCTTCAGCTGCGATCCATGCATGTTTTCCAATGGTAATTGGCTTTGTTTGTAATTGAAATTCGGGATCATCTATATCATGTGTCCCGGCACAAAGGGTCGCACGTTGTGAAACTATAGACTCCTCCTTCAGGTGAATACGAGCCATACAGTAACACTGTACCTCCGGTCCAAGCGTTGATTTAGCTTCCATTATCAGATTTGGTGGATACCAAATTTTAACCGACGGATAGATAAAAACACCTTGTTCAATCTTAGCCCCGAAAAACCTTAATAAACGGGCTCTCCACGCATGGAAAGGAACTGGTGTCCATCGAGCCAATAGAAACCAACATACTTCCCAAAGAACTCTCACCAATCTGTGTTTTAGAGAGAAACTAGCCCCCCCCTCAAACGGCTTTGTGGTGCTGGCATCCAATGGCTCAGACATCGAGCATCTCCTTAGAAAAGCGACTCGCTTTGATTACTCTTTTGCTACTGCGACTGAATAGCCGTGCTTCTTAAGCAAAGCGTGTTGCTTGGCTTTTTGTAAGTCGCCTTCCACCATTTCAGCACACATTTCTTCAACGGTAATTTCTGGTACCCAGCCAAGCTTTTCTTTGGCTTTAGCTGGATCGCCGAGCAGGGTTTCTACTTCTGCAGGGCGGAAGTAACGCGGATCCACTTTAACAATTACATCACCAACACTAACGCCTGGTGCATTATCACCATCAACCGCTGTTACGGTAGCAATCTCATCCACGCCTTCACCACTGAATTCAACGGTAATACCCGCTTCTTTACAGCTCATTCGTACAAACTCACGTACGGAAATTTGTTTGCCGGTAGCGATAACAAAATCTTCTGCGTGATCTTGTTGCAACATCATCCACTGCATACGCACGTAATCTTTGGCATGTCCCCAGTCACGCAGCGCATCCATGTTGCCCAAGTATAAACACTTTTCAAGCCCTTGAGCGATATTAGCAATACCACGGGTGATTTTACGGGTTACGAAGGTTTCACCGCGGCGTGGTGATTCGTGGTTAAACAGAATACCGTTACATGCATACATACCGTAAGACTCACGGTAGTTCACCGTTATCCAGTAGGCATACATTTTAGCTACAGCATAAGGAGAACGTGGGTAAAACGGCGTAGTTTCTTTCTGCGGGATTTCCTGCACTAAACCATAGAGCTCAGAGGTTGAAGCCTGGTAAAAACGGGTTTTCTTTTCAAGGCCTAAAAAGCGGATCGCTTCCAGCAAACGTAATGTACCAATGGCATCCACATCTGCCGTGTATTCAGGCGCTTCAAAAGATACTGCAACGTGAGACTGTGCACCTAAATTGTATACTTCATCCGGCTGCACTTCCTGCAGGATACGCGTTAGGTTAGACGTATCGGTTAAGTCGCCATAATGCAGGTGAAACTTAGGGTTTTCGTTATGAGGATCTTCATAAATATGATCAACACGCTCTGTGTTGAACAATGAGGCACGACGCTTAATACCGTGTACTTCGTATCCTTTCTCTAATAAAAACTCGGCTAGGTAGGAGCCGTCCTGGCCGGTTACACCGGTAATGAGTGCTTTTTTCACTATTAATCCCTTCTTACAACGTAGTTAAAAGTATTAAAAACTCAGCTTTGCTTGCACATCATGCAAAAACCGATCAATTATTTTATTTCTGTCGAGATTTTCTTCCGCATAGCTCCGCGCTACTAAATTATGGCCCGTTTCTTCATTGGCTAATTGTTTGTTAATCGCTTCAACGAGCGCAGGTGCAGATTCAGGCTCAATTAAATCATAAATGCCCGGAAATTTTTCAGCTAATTGCCCCAATTCTGTGCATAGTTCTGCTGTTATAATGCTTTGGCCACCCGCAGCAAGAATATTGGTGAGCTTTGAGGGCAATACCGCATCGGCAGCCCCTTTCTTTTGGATTACCAAGTGGATATCGGCCATGGCCAGCATAGCAGGCACATCATCCCAAGCTTGCAGTGGGAGAAACAGCATATTGGTTAATTGTTTCTGTTTTGCTAAGCCCTTTAATACTTCAGCATGGGCTCCGGCACCAACCATCAAGAATTTTAAGTCCGGCCGTTCTTTAAACGATTCTGCGGCATCCAGCACAATCTCTAGCCCCTGTTTCTTGCCCATATTACCCGCGTAAAGAATCACTTTGTCTGCAGGCTCTAATCCAAGCCTTTCTTTAAAGCTTTCATAAGCTGTATCCGGTGTAACAAAACTCACATCCGCCCAGTTAGGGAATAACAACAATTTTGAATCTGGCACACCTTTAGTTCTGGCATTGTCAATCATGCTGTATGAAATGGTGGATACCAAATCAAATTTGCTCATTATCCAAGATTCTACCTTTTTTAAAAAGTTGGCGATTTTGCCTCCACCCATGCCTAAACCAAGCATTGCATCCAGTTCATAATCCTGAATATGCATTACTGATTTTGCACCGGTGAGTTTGCAATACAGCAGCGTAGCAGGCGCGCAAAAAAAGGTGGGTTGCACCAAAAAAACCAAATCGGGTTTGAGTTTAAACAAACTGAATAATCGAAGACCTGATGAAACACTAAAAGAAAAGAGATGTAATAAGCGTTTAAGCGTAGTTACATTGCTGGGCACATACAACGGGCAGCGATAAACCACTGCATCATCAGATGTCTCAGTAACATAACCAAACGAAGCGTACTCCCTTTTAATCTTCCACTCTGGATAATATGGCGGAGCACAAAGTACCGAAACATCAGTGCTCATTTCAACCAGGGTACTCACCATTTCGCCATTGTATTTGCCAATGCCCGTGAGTTCTGGATAGTGATTCAGTGAATACAACAAGAATTTCACTTAAGCTCCAACCCCGTTAGTTCTGCGAGCGCATCCAGCTTTTTCTCTTTGGTATCGCAATGTTTATCAGCAAAGAGCTTTTCTGCTTCTAACACACGTAAATCCACCATAGAACGATACCAATAGCCCTGGAAGAAGTGAAAAGCAAAGCCCTTCTTGCCATCGAGGAAACCCAAACGGATAAAATAGCGATACAAGAAATACAGAAGAGGCCTTACAAACAAGGGAATACGGTTATACAGTTTTTCTTTTACCAGGCGTTTTATCTTTGCCTGAGATGAGGAATCATCAACTTCAAGTGTTTGATCGGCAGCGAACAAACTATATTTTCGGCCCAGAATATCAACCATTTCCCGATCGGCATATTTATTATGCTTATCTGTCCACCACTTCGTATTATTCAAATTGTCGTCAACAATATGTCCGGATAGCATCTCTGTTTGGCCGCCATCATCTAGCACTATATGTTCGTCCATCCAACGGGACTCAATTCTGCCTTTGCCTGTACGCCATACTCTTAATAAATTTAAAGGATAGACCGCACCGTGTTTAATCCATTGCCCCAAAAAGAAATACTTCCGTCTTATATAGAAACCAGAAGTTTCAGCTTTAGCAACAGCTAAAACTTTAGGGAGTTCTGCAATCAAATCTGGTTCAATATATTCATCGGCATCCATTCTCATCACCCAATCAGTTTCAATCGGGCAATTATCGAGCCCCCATTGAAACTGATCAGAATAGTTTTTCCATTTTCTGCGGAAAACCCTTACACCTAATTCTTCGCAAATTTGAATTGTTTTATCAGTAGACCCACTATCCACAACAAATATTTGACTCACTATAGGCTTCAAAGACTCAATACAACGACGGATGTGCAACTCCTCGTTATGAGTCAGAATTAAAACTGATAAATTTGAACTCACGCAAAAATTCCCTAAAATTAAAAGAAAGGCTCTTTGAAAATATTGATCAAAAGTATTCCATTAACCTTTGACACTGGATCTATTTATTATTTAATATCGGCTTTTAATAAATCCACGAGATTTCGACATGCTTTTTCCATTTCAAATTTTTCTTGAAAACATTTCAGCGAATTTACAATCATACGTTCTTTAGATTCTTTATCTAAATCAAGCCAATACCTTAGAATTTTGATTGTTCCTTGTAAATCATCATTAGCGACAACACCAGCCTCGAACTCAGCTACTTCTCGCCAAATATTTACTTTATTTGATATCAAGACTGGCGTACCAACGGCAAGTGCTTCAGCTACTGCGATACCAAAGTTTTCTTGATGAGACGGAAGTATGAAAACTTCAGCAGCTTTCAAAGCCCCCCACTTCTTTGTACCTGCTAACATACCCGTCCATGTAATACGTTCATCAATTTTTAATTCTTCAGCTAACTTTTCTAACTCAACTCGCCATCCGGTTTGGTCTGGGCCAGCCATAACCAAATGGATGGTTTCATCAAGGTATGCTAGTTTAGCAAATGCTTGAATAAGTAAATCACAACCTTTCTTTTCGTGAATTCGACTCAAAAATAAAAATATCCGCTTACCTATAAGCGAAGGAAATTTCTCATAAAAATCTTTTGGTTCAGCTGAACTCGCCACTGCGGTAATATCAGCGCCGTAACCTACAACTCTCTCTCGCACTTTATAAGGTCTAAATGATTCTCTAGCTAATATTCTTTCATCTTCGCAAGTAAACAACACCGAACTCGCATTTCGAAGTATTCGTTCTTGCATTAGCAGCCAATAAATATATTTCTTTAGATGCTTGACCGGATACTCCTTTTTAAACCAAGGATCCAACATTCCATGGGTGTACACGTAATACGGAACATCTAATTTACTTAATATCTTATTAACTATATAACCTTGATATTGCCACAATCCATCGACTATCACTGCATCAAAATCAGTAGCATTACTTTTTAACCATTCGCCTAATTTAGGGTTATAAGAAAAAGCACCTAGTTTGCCCTTACCGAGACGAACCACTTTCAAATTCAACTCATCAGGTAATAGATCATCAATCTCGTCCATTGTAACCGCAGTAGCCTGAACTCCAAACTTGGGATAGTGCGAGGAAAGGCTTAAAACACCTTGAGCTACCCCGCCGGCTTCTAATTTGAGTGAGCTTATTACATGCAATATTTTCATTTTTTTAAAACGTCGGTAATTATTTTTTCAAACCTTGATGCTAAAGGTGGATTAACAATACTTTTATAAGTGTAAAATGCATTCTTTTGCATTTTTCGCAGTGTCGTTTTGTTTACCTTCATTTCAATAATACTTTGAATTAATGAATCCTTATTCTTCCTATCGAAATGTGAACCATTCAATCCTGGCTCAACATAGGATGGCTCTGGTCCCATGTGCATATGGATATCTGAGTGAACAACAACCGGTAAACTAAGAGACATATAATGTAAAACACTAAGCCCAGCGTCACCGGGATAACAACCTAAAAAACAGTTCTTTGATATATCTGAGATACTTTTACTATCATATATCTCTCCACAAAAATTGATACAGGGGTCTTTGGAGTATTTTTCCTTAAGTTGAATTAATTCTCTTCCACCACCAATAATGTAAAGTACAATTGGATCAACACCTCTAACTTTTCTTGAATTGATTGCCAAACAAGCATCAATTAACATTTCTATTTCCGAACCTTCTCGAAGCCTTCCTAAAAATAAAACACCATTTTTTGAATCTTCATCTTTTTCCACAGGAAATTCATTTACAATTGAATTTTCAGCTACTACAGTTTTTTTATAAATAGGAAGGGAAAATAGTGATTCTTTAGAAAAATTTGTATAGGCAATATACCTATCTGAAAAAAGATTAAAAAACTGATATATCAATTTATTAGAAAAGCTTATACTCTTCTTGTTATATAACCCTTGACCATGCAATAATACTTTGACTCCTCTAATCTTAGCAAAAATCAAAGTTAGCAAAGTGCTAATATATCGAGGGTTGGCTGTAATAAATAACACATCATATTTTTTTAACAAAATATTTTTCAAAAGAGAAGCTTGCCAAAATAATTTATTAGATAGACTAAACTCAGAAACCGTATTTATTGCCATATCTTTATCGTAAATATCACTTCCGTAATCAGATGATTGGGTGGCGATTATTGCCACTTCAAAGTTTTGATTCAATTCTTTAAATACAGGCAGACGATATTTCGTCAGATAAGGTTGAACTATCAAAAGGGTTGGCTTATCCATATTATATTCCCATAGAATATCTCAATGCTCTAAACCCTTTAACATAAAATCTTAAGAACATACTGTAAATTTTACTTGGCTTAATATTTGCTGCATTCCATTTTTGTCGCATTCTTGCATGATCAGCAATCCTAAATTCTTCGTGCTTATTCGTACCACTGATAGATTGTGAGTGAACACGAAATTTAGCGAGGATCCCACTCACTCTTTTAGCCTTGTAGCCTTTAATAAATGCATCAACAAAAAATTCACCATCCCAACTTGTTCGGTTGCTTTCTTCAAAACCACCAATTGTGTTAAATACCTCAGCTTTACAGCAAGACGCTTGCTGAGGTATGGCACTTGCTCCACTAGCATAGATAATCTTTGATACAGGACCAGACAGGAATTTTGTCACAGACCTTCCAGGCAACGTTGCGGGCTTCCCTTTTTCATCAATTATCTCAATATCTCCATAAACAATATCAACTCCCGGGTTTTTATTAAAAGTATTAACCCATGTTTCAACAGCATTATTATTCAAAACATCGTCGGAGTTAATATAAGCATGCAACTCACCTGTAGCAACTCTAAACGCTGCATTTAAAGCGGCAGCAGCTCCACCATCAGGTCCAATATTTATAAAAGATAAATGCTCTCTATACTTTTCAATTATTTCAACACTTCCATCAGTTGAACCACCATCAAAAATAATATATTCAATATTTTTATAAGTTTGTCCAATTACTGAAAGAATTGTTTCCTCTAAAAATTCTGCCTGATTGTATGAGATGGTAACAATTGAAACTAATGGTTTTTTGTTCATGCATTTATCTCCTTATTGACATCAACTATATAGACATTTCTTCGGCCTTCGTGGTTTGAGTCAATAGCAAAATAACTACCATCACTTTTCCATCTTGGATGAAAATCACAATGGATACCACTTCTAGAATAGACAAAATGCTTCTTAGAGAATTTACTCATCATGTTTTTATCTGTATATGACAGGATGCTGCCGTAATTTTTATCAGAGGGCGCTAACGAGCATTGTGCTAATTTTCCAAGATTATGAAGTTCATCAGATTTACAGTCTAAAATAAGTAATTCCCTTTCCCATTTCTCATTAGGATAAGTGTCCGTTAAAAGTAAATCCCTGTTTAATGGACTGAAAGATGGATGCCCATCTCCAACGGGTAATTTTTCAGAAAATTTTGTTGTCGAAAATTTGTTGTTTTTTGATACAACTTTGTAAAACCCTTGTGGAATGATTTTTTTACCCAAAACCTTTCTAGCTATAGGCTTAATCATTTGGAGCATAGTTGGTAAAAAAGGAATTGTCTGTAATGAAGAGCTAGAACGAAGTGATTGAGCCTTTGAGACCGGCTTACCCCATATAAGAATAGATTCATCATCAATCCAGTCGAAATGTGACATAAACCCCTCATCCCATACTCCAGCGTTATGCCCATCACTATCACTAATAATCAATCTAGTCTGAATACCACCGTCAGGTAACCAATAACGATGGAGGAAACAAATCTTACTTCCGTTTGGTGAAGGAAGAATATGAGTAACATAATGATCCGTTTCTTCGAGTACTGCGGAGTTACCCTTTAACATTGTAATATCATAGAGAGACAGAATTAGCTCAGACTTCCCAGAATCTAAATCAGTTTTCCAAATTCCATCATCTTTTGGTTTATGAATTCCTTCAGAAGTATCTTTTACACCAGGATATCCATAGCCTCCTAAGCGATACATTCTTTCGTAATTCAGCCCATATGAATACTTTTGGCATGGTGATATACAGTTTGTTGGCTTATCACAGAAGTGAACAAGTTGGCCATCAGTATCGACTATTTTTGCTGTAAATTTGTTGTCTTGTACTATATTGAAAATAACTAAATCGCTATCTTCATTTCTAACCCAACACTGGCGACCACCTTGTGGAAAATTCCAACAAGTGGTTTTATCCAAAACTTGAACAGCACCTGTAGATAAATCAACAGTAACTATCTCCGCATATGAATCATTAGAGGGAATATCTAACAATGAATCGACCCTAATTGCTAAAAATCTATTCCCATCTGATGACCATGGATCAATATCGTGAAATCCGACTAAATAGTTCCCTTGTTCATTGGTAATTGCTTGTAATTTCATTTGCGCGCTAAACCTTAAAATTCATAGTTATATTGAGTGGCAACGGACTTGACAATCTTCTGGATTATGGAAATTTCCTCTTTACTCAACCTAGATTTCCATTTATCAGCCGTTTTTTTAACATCCCTTTTTATATAACCTGATCTACCTTTAGTCATATCCTCATTACTATTTGAATTCAAATGACTTTCAAGAAAATCATTAACCTTCGTAGTACGATTACAACCGACAAAATCAAAAACCTCATCTATAATTTTACTGTTAGCAGCCAAATCTTCCTGCTTTAAAACAAAAGTGTTAGCATTCTCCGCATAATATCGAAAAGAAAAACCATAAACAATTCGCCACAATAGAGCTGCTTGTTCAACCAAAGTCTTTTTATCTTCAGTAAATTCTTCAATTAATTCTCTATCACTTTGAGAGAGCAATTTTAATAAATATTCTTGATTTTTTATATTATTAAAATCAAAACCTCCGCCTCTTCTTTTGATACTTTCAGCAAATGCACATGGATGCCTTATACATAAAACAACTTTAAGATTATCATTTTCCTGCAGTTCTTTTGAACTAAATACAAGAAATGGATCTTTATATACAGCTGGCTTTCGATATATGAAAATCTTCAAATTAGTAAAAAAATATTTGCCTACTCTTAAAAAATCATGTAAGGAACGCACTTTCCATAAACGAGTTAAACTTTGAGAGAAAAACCTATGGCCATTAGAAAAACCTATCAATTTTTCTCTTAATTCTGAGTATTTAGAATTATCAAAATATTGATACCAGTTTTCTGTATGAATACTGTTATATCCTAACGTAGGTTGATAGTTTAGAGGTTCATGAACTACATTAAAACTTGGAGACTTACCAATTATCTGACCAACCAGAGTACTCATAGAATAATGGGTGCCAGTAACTATTACTGAAGATTTAAATGTATCATTTCCTTTCGCCATATAATTATCCATTTTTTAAATTTTTTGTTTAGATTCCGATACAACGATACAAGCAACAACTATATATATTGCTTCAAAACATCGTCTGACTTGACCAAAAGGAGAAAAGAATATATCCCATAAAAGGGCAAATAATACCAAAAGGCTAAGCGTTGGGATGGCTTTACTCCCAGGGGTCCCTATAGAATTACCAATGGCCTTCAAAGTAATAAAAAGGATGAAAAACCAGAAAAATGCACCAAAAACTCCATGGTAAACCCATGCTCCAAATAAGAGTGAATGAGATGGTATCAATAGTTTTTCTCGATTGTCTAAGGCGCTCCAGTGCACCTGTTTACCAAGAGCTTCATTTTGTGAGAGAAGAATTGTGTAATAGTAAGCACTTTCAGCCCACGATCCGTGTCCCAAAAAAGGGGAGTCTGAAATAGCCTTAAATGACACCAAGCTTTCGGAACGGCCAGCTATTATAATATTCACTTCACCGCCAGCTGTTTGTTTTAAGTATTTTACCCTTGCTTCTTCTCCAAATACACCAGCCTGATTCAAGTTGCCATATATGCTTGTTGCAACGGGGAATACCAATACTACTAATCCAATCGTCCCCATCAAAAGTGTTTTCCTTGTTTTTTCTGAGGAGACTTTTAATTGGAAGCCAGACACCAATCCCGCCAATACGGTTGTCAAAAATAGGGATCGTGCATTTAAAAATAAGTGAACTGGAGCCAAAAAGAGTAGTGCTTTACCTTTGACTTTTTCCGACTTTACAAAAATACTCAAAATTACAACAGTCAGAATTGTAATCGAAAATCCACCTCCCATTTTCCAGGGCGTTTCAGTTAAATCCTGAGTATATAACCCTTCTGAAGCGGTTACCCACTTAAGTATTACAGCCACAGCTGAGCCTATTATTGCTGCTGTATATCGTTCCCGTCTTCCGTTAATTAATACAAAGAACACCAACAAATGGAATGCAAAAAAAATGATTGCTGCAGAGCCTTTCATCATATTATTGATACTCGTTTCATTCACAATATCAGATACAACAGCGCTGATTAACCAAATGAATAGAAGTATTAAAATCGGCTTTAGGTATGGTTGACTGAAATTTAAATTTTTATTCATTAATAATATAGGAGTTAAAATTACTACTGCAATATCTGAAAACATTAGTTCCCCGACCAAGTTAACAGTCGGGGTAGTTAAGATAGGCAGCATAAAAAGCACTATATAATATTGATTTAACTTAGGAATACTAACATTCATCCTTTCACCAATTTTTTGAAGGTTCTATTGATCAATACTTTTATTTCTTTAATAGGTGGTTTAACAACATTAAGTAAGAATTTGCCTATCGGTATGTTAATTATCCCTCTTAGGGTCAAAATTGCTAACACCACCATCATTACATCAATAAATACTAAACCTGTTACCACCCCAATTAATCCGTAATAAGGTGCTAATAGATAAGAAAGCAATAAACCCAAAATAGAAAAAAGTAAATATCCCCACGCTACGGGTCTATGTCGGTTGCTACCAAGTCGAATAGAAGTTGGGATTCTCCATAATGATTCTGCAATAACCGCTAGTAGAAGGAAAATTAATAATTCTTTATAAAATACAATTTCACCGTGTGTCCATATTTCAAAAATCCAACCGCCAATTAACATCAATACCATTGAGAGTAATAAGGACAACCAAAAAGTAACACTCGAAAGTAAATTAGTCGTAGCTGTTAATAACTCACTGTCTGCCTTTTTCTGAAGCAGACCAGCTTCAGCGCGTAATGGGATCGCAAAAACTTGTAGTAAAGACGAACTGGTGCGGGACAGTGTTCTGTGAGTTACATACATGGCTGCTATAACTGGCCCCAAAGTTTTCCCAACCAAGATAACAGAACCTTGAAGTGTTAAAGCTTGAGCGAGTGGCATCAACATCATTTCTAACCCTATTAAAAAATAAGGCTTCATCGACTCGCCGGCTGGTAGTGTTAAGAAGGGATTAATTGTTTGTTGTAGGCCACTATGTCTCAACACCGTCCACTGAAGAACATATGCTAAGATAGTCAAAACAAAATAAGACAACGCTACTTCTATAGGAGAACATTTCAACAGGCTAACTAAACACCAAGTAACAAATATTTGTGATATTGATAATCCGGTTCGAACTAATAAGCCGATATGAAACTTGCCTTGAACACGTAAACCAGCCAATAGTGACAAGTTATTCTGAGAAACTACAACCGAAAGTGATAAAAAAATAATAATATAGCTAGCGTCTGTAGATGAAATTAATTTCAGCCCCATCATTTTATCAAGCGGTAAAAGAAATGCAGCGATACAAATAATTAAAGCAATAAATAATGACCAACGCTGGAAGCACACCGAATAGCGGTTAAAGAAATCTTGAACTTCTTTAGGCGAACTTTCAGAAGATCTTTTAGCCAATTCATTAGAGCCTGCATCTATAAACCCAAAATCAGTCAGCGCTAAAAAAGTAGGAATGGCAGTAATCATAAGCCATTCTCCAAATAACTCTGGAGACCAATAAGCCAATAATATAGGTACTATTAATAATTGATTTCCGATTCGAGCTACGATACCAAGCACATTAGCTGAGCTTGATTTAATTATTCGATTTTTTAAAGGAGATGAATTTTTCATTAGTTACGACTCAGATAACTGTTAACGTATGTATCAAAGTCACTACTAAGCAATGTCCCTTCAACTAAATAAGATTGAACTGCTGTTCGCTCTCTTAAATGACTATTTTGATTTCTAGCTATTATTGGTATTTTGTCAACATATTTGAGGATTACAGCAACAACTGCGTAGCCGCTACTTCTGCAACTTTGCTGGACGAAAGTTCTTGTAGCTAGCAATATGTACTGTTCTATAAATATACAATAATATTTTTGATTCCATACCGTGGAGTTTCCATTTCCCTCTGCACGAGATGGAAACGCAAACACATTAGATTTCGACATAAATGTTGCAAGAGCCTTGTGCGAGAGCATTCCATGATAAGTAACGTGAGATTCTGCCAGCAGATTTAAATGCCTAGCTTTCGATTCTTCAGGAAATGCACCGGCCCAGTGTAACTCAAACCCACGCTCTGGGAGACTAAGTACGTCAGCTTGTAATTCGTCAAGGCCTTTTTTTTGCTCAATATCCCCAGCGAATAAAAACCTTAGAGGCCTGCTTAATTCTGGTGAATGGTAATCTCGATAAGTAGCAAGAGAATCAAAAAACATTTCTTCTAAGCCGTGGTAAATCGCAGCCAATTCTTTTTTTGAAGACCATGAATTTAAATGTACACTCTACAAAATCAGGATTAACAACAATATAAGCCGCTTTTATATCATCACATACTGCTCCCCATATGCCATCAGACATACGTGGAAGTTCATCTGGGAATACGCCATTATTTTCGATTAATACATTAATTAGACAAGGATGAACAATTGAATGATTACAAATCAACTTCTTGCCTAAGCTTTTTGACAAAGGAATTAAGGACTGACTAAAACCAGCTCTAATATGATAGATATTGGCGCCAGATTTAGCAGCACTAGAGAGCATTTTTTGCCCTTTCGCCGTGAATTTCGAATTCCTTTATCGCTAGTTTTTCTATATCAAAACCAAATATACTTAATGTACCAGCAAATAAACTTAAAGTTTCAATGTTTCCGCATCGGTAAATACGTTCAAGTGGTATTTTTTCCTCAGGATTCACAAACCGGAGCAACTTATTTGATTTTTTGAAATTCCAACAATTTAGAATTGATTGCTCAATTAATGCATGCCCTCCCCCACATATTAATCCTGCAAGTCTACCTCGTTGTTCCATTTCTGCCGCTGTAAACAACATACGGAAGTTCTTGTATCCAGAATAGGTTACTTCGTCAGTTTTAAATTTGCTGTTTGGACTTCTCAACACTATTACTTCCTCTGAGCACCTTTTACAGCGCACAAAAATCAGATTTTTTCGCGAATTTGCAATTATTTCTGAACATATTATTCTTATCTATATGAAGATCGCTATAATTAATTAGTAAGCATTATTACCCACAAACCCTTTAAAGAAAGTAAAAATAACTATCTTAAAGTCGAGCCACAGCGACCAGTTTTTAATGTATTCCAGGTCGTACTGGATACGCATCTGCATTTTATCGATGGTGTCTGTTTCACCGCGCCAGCCATTTACCTGAGCCCAGCCAGTAATGCCTGGCTTAATGCGGTGGCGGAGCATGTAGTACTCAACCTTTTTACGGTACATTTCGTTGTGAGCTACTGCATGGGGCCTTGGGCCTACAACGGACATAGTGCCTTGTAACACGTTGATAAACTGCGGTAGTTCATCTAACGATGTCCGGCGCAAGAAGCCGCCGATGGGGGTTAAACGGGAATCGTTTTTGGTGGCTTGTTTCACTTCGTCGCCATCTTCGGTAACTGTCATGGTACGGAACTTCCACACTTTGATCTTTTTACCATCCATACCATAACGGTTCTGTTTAAAGATCACCGGGCCACGGGAAGTGAGTTTTACTGCCGCGGCGATAAACAGCATTGGTACAGCTATTACCGCGAGGATAGCTGAGGCGAGGATAATATCTTCCACCCGCTTTAAGAAGTTCATTGCGCCTTTCATGGGCGAGTCGAACACACTTACGGTTTGCAGTTCACCAACATTACAAATACGAGAGTGCAGCAGGTTGTAAACGAAGAAATTGGGTACCAAGTGCACTTGAGCAGGTGTATCGCCTAATACGCGCAGAATTTGCTCTATGCGGCGATTCGCTGTCATGGGCAGGGAGATAAATACCATGTCTACCTTGCCGCTATTTACATCATCATAAAGCTCGTTGATTTTGCCCTGCAGTTCCAAACCGTCTGGTATGGTGAGCCGTTCAGGTGCGCGATCGTCATACACGCCGAGTACGTTATAACCGATTTCTGGCGTATTGCAGATTTCTTTAGCCAGTTCTCTAGCCGTATCATTGGCACCGATGATAGCTACCGAACGGGTATTGAAACCATTTTTACGAATGCGGAACAGAAAGTAGCGGAAGGTGGCTCGCCAGACGCAAGAAGTAATCCAGCTGAGGCTGAACCACAGCGTGATTACTACGCGGGAAAAGTCGTCAGATGTTTTTGAAATGAACATCCAGCCCACTACCACCGAAATCATCAATAAGTGGCTCATACTCGCCACAAAGAGGATTTCTTTCATGGAGCCCGCCCGCCAGGAGCGATACAACCACAGCATTTCGGCACTGAATAAGAACGCCACACAGGCGATTAGCCCAATCAGGTAATAGTGCATGGTTAGCGGAATGCCATACAGTTGTGCGGACAACAGCAAGCACACCTGAATGATCAATAGGTCTAGAAAACGGTACAGTACCGCAAACTGATTTACGTTATTTCGAACAAAGCCTTTTTTACCCATTGTGCAGTTCCTTGCAGTAAAGTTGAGTTTAAAAGCAGATACAGAAAATTGTGGAACGGTTTGTTGTTGTTGGATTCCGTTCTTAACAAACTTTTTAATACATCTACAAAAGTTACAGCGTTACATATTTGTAGGCAATATTCATACCGAATAGTCACCTTTAGTATGAGATAGTTTTATGGCTGAAGGTGGAAACCTACATTAATTTAACAAGTTACGGAGCGGCTCCGACCTCTTACCTGTTTACTACTTACTCACCTGCTGAGTATGGTATTTATACTATGCGTCAGTATGATTAAAGCCCGCTTTTTACTTAAAGATTAAGTCAGTTGATTTATAATACATTTTGCTTAAACCAGCCCCATATTCCCAGTGAAAAGTGCTCAAACAAATTAATGCCTAGCGCCGATTTAATGAGGTACAGGATGAGTAGCCCCATTAAGGTAGAAACTAGTATTGCACCAGCAATTAGCGCGATCAGAGTGGTTTTTTTTACATTTATTTCACCTCGGGAGAGCTCACGTTTGTCGCGACCGGCCAGAAAAACCCAGAAGAATCGTGTAGTTGTAAAAGGAACTGACACCCTGCCCTTTACGTTAACCGGCAGCTTTGCTTTATTTTTGCGCAATGCCTCATCGAGGTGCAGCAACTGTTCTTGCGTGTAACTGGTTGCAACGTCTGGCGGCATTTTGCTAAGTAAGCCTTGCAACTGCCCGGAATAGCCGTGGTATGACGAATAAGATGAATTGGCCTGCATGTGTTTGGCTCAGGTAATCGATGATACCGTTTACATTATCGTGCGGATAACAAATTGCAATCGCCAGGTGTAAAAGAATCCGGCGCTGTGGTGTTTAAGTCAAAACGAGCAAAACTGGGTTTTACGGTAATTTATGCGCGGTAATGGTGATAAACAGAACAAAGCCGCTGTTAACTGCGGCTTTGTAATAACTTGCAGATAAGCTTGTGGCTTTTTTGAATTAAACTCTGGCGTTGCGGGTTAACCGCGTAGCAGCCAGAAACAGCAGGCTGAATGCCACACCGGTTGGAGCGGGTATGTCCTGGGTAATAGCGATGGCGTCGATATCGGTAACAAAGGCCACACGGTTACCGGCTTCTGCCAGGGCTCTGGTACTGCTTATCATCATGGTGCCGTACAGTTCATCCATGTACAAATCGGTATAGTTTGCCACCGCGCTGGGATTAGCCGAATACATGCCCCTGCCGGTGCCAGAACCATTAAGCATAATGTCGTCGGTCTGGCTGTCGAATACAAACCCTGCATTGAAAGCTCTGAGGGTAAGCGACATGATGTCGGTATTGCCGTTATTCACCAGCACAAACATTCCGGAAAGAATATTGTTGGCATTGTCGAGTACGCCGTGAGAATCACCGTCTAGCCGGATCCCCCATAAGCCATTAATGTACCCACCTGCGGTGGGTGACATAGCTACCCATACCCCGGAGTCGGTAGTGCCGTCGGCAAATGCAACTTCTACCAGGATACCCGCCATATCAGCACCGGAAACCTCGTGTATAAAGGATGCCTGAGCTTTAGCACTGAGAAACAGGGTAATAAAGCACAATAAAAGGTATTTTTTCATTAGTATCTTCCTTAAAACATGTTGTACCTTGCTGGCCTCTCTCTACTTCCCCTGTATGGATGGCAGGACTACGGGTGGCACTTAGCAGTCATTAACCTTTTAGTTAACATCGTAACTGTGCATTTTTTAAGCCATTATATTTTTTTGTACTGATTTTCAGTGGTTTAACATTTTCAAAATGCTACTTTTGACCTGGTCATTAAATAGCCAAAACGTTTAACTTTTTACTGTAAAAAAATCCGACACTTAATAATTTGCAGTGTAGTTTTTTTGATTTTGCTTTGGTTTCGTAGGTTTTTCCGTGAGCAATCATGACGTTGTTTTATATAGGTTTTATTTGGTTATCTTTATTCTAAATCGCTCAAAAAGCACACAGAACACAAATGATTAATCTGCACCTGACAAAGGCGACTTGCTTCTACTTAGTGCAAGTATTGCGAATTCTTGGGTGTATTGGGTTGATTTGGCATGGTTTGAGTGAGTTTTAGTTAGAAAAAAGCCCCGTTAAAACGGGGCTGAAATGGGTTCACACAACACAGAAATGGAAGGAACACTGGTTGTTGCCTGGAGGGAACAACAACTCATCCATTGGTTAGTAACTATACAGTTTTATTTCTGACGTTGGTTATTACCCGTACTTGCCAGGTATTGTTTTTGATAAGTGCTTTGGGGATTTTGTAAATAGGTAATTTTGGATGAGTCAGGCTGTTTGGGGGATACCGGAAGATACTTCGTATCTTCCGGTATGACGGAATTAAAAATAGTCATGCAGGCATGCCAGCACCTTCTTCATCTCCGCAGGCCACCACCTTCTTCATCTCCGCATACCAGCACCTTCGTCATCCCCGCATGCTCTTGAGCGGGGATCTCGTTGGGTTTCAGTATTATGTATAGGGTATTTTGCGTGAGCCAAACTGTTCAGGAGATCCCGGCTCGGGGGCCGGGATGACAATATTTTATTGGCCGGGATGACTATATTATATTGGCCTGAATGACGGGTAAATAGAGTCATCCCCGCATGCAACAACCCTAAGTCATCCCCGCATGCAACAATCCTAAGTCATCCCCGCACGCTACACCCTACCTCATCCCCGCAGGCTATTGAGCGGGGATCTCCTTAAAAGGCTATTCAAGCGTAGCCAGGCTTTTTCGGAGATACCGGATAGATACTTCGTATCTTCCGGAATGACGGGAAGGAGGGGCTCCCGGCTCGGAGGCCGGGATGACTAAATTGAACCGGCCGGGATGACTAAATTAAACCGGCCGGGATGACTGAATAAAATCGGCCGGGCTGACTGAATAACGTCGGCCGGGCTGACTGAATAATTTTGGCTGGGATGACGGAAAAAGAGGTAAACCAAGTCCCTCAAATTACAGCAATTTTACTTTAGGCAGGTACCAGGTAATTAACTCTGCAAACAATGAGGTTGCCCTAATATCTTTACTTAAGGCGCCTCCCTCACTGCTTTGACGTTTTTCTATCAGACCAACCTGCCAGGCTAAATCCAGCCAAAACCTGAGTACGTACTCAGACGGAAGTTCCACACCGGGAATATTAATCACCGGGCTTTCTTCGTCGGGGAATGTCTTTTCAAATAACTGCTGATAATCCCGGCTATGCCGCCAGGTATCTCCCAGTTGGTAGAGAATGTATAACGAAAAGCCGATACTGGATTGATAAAACGCACAGTTTTCTTCGTCACCGGCGAGATACGCAAGATTGAAATCAGTGATGTATGTTGTAAAAAGTGTTGCGTAGAGTTCTGTAGCAGCGTCATGGTCGCCTTGCTGTATACGCTCGTACATCTGCCAGGTAGCGTTAAGTGGCTTCCAGTAGCCGCCATGCTTGCGGAGCAGCCCCGCAATGGAAAGAACGCAACGTGCTACATGCAAATGTGCAAAGTCTTCTTCTTTGTTAATGGTGGAAACCGTGATCCCCGAATCTATCTCCATTTGATATTTTTCGAAAATAGTGCGGCACAGGTCGCGGGGTAAATTGCCGGCAGCGGTGCATTTAATGCCATTCGGACCCAAAGCACCCAGTAGGTTTAACGCCAACCAGTAAATGGGCACAGCCATTAGCTGCGAAACACGTTTAAAGTCTCGGGTTAGTAATGCCGGCGCCTCAAACGGCGTGGTTAGCAGCTCTCTGGCCTGGGTTGGCGTTAACCCAAGCAGATCCTCGCGGGGTGAATCGTTATGCTCTTGCATAAACCTATCAACAAAGGCCTGTGCTTCTTCCAGCGATTCAAACTGTTCTTCAGACATGGCCTTCGATAAAGCCTGATTGACTTCTCGCGCTGGATTGGCTGCTTCTTTTTCGCGATCACCGTAAAAATCTAGCACCGTAATATCGGGCAGTGATGTTATTTCACCTTTTTCAAGGGCCTTTAAGCGCTGCAAGTTTGTTTCGGCCAGCTCGTAATCCGGATCAATGGCCAGAGCCTGATAAAATGCCCGTTTGGCGAGTTGGTGATCCCCTAAGTACATATGGCAGATCCCCAAATTCCCGTAGCTTTGTACATGTTCTGGCTGGCTTTGGGTAACTTTAATAAAGCACCGGATAGCGTCGCTAAACGATTGGCTTTCTAGTAGCGATACGCCTTTTTCGAATTCTTTGGCATCGGCAAAATATTGCTTGAGTGTTACGTGCTCCGGAAGGGTTTCTTGTATCAACAGCAACCGCTCGCGGGCAGATCCGTATGCATCAATCTCGTCTGGGGTAGCGCATTCAAGCGCCTCGTAAAAAGCCTCCAGCGATTCTGTCATAAAACCGTTTAATTCTGCACAGAGCCCAAAATTGAAGTAAATAAACGCAGCCCCATAGCCTTTACTGATCGCTTTTTTTAAGTAGAGGTAGCCGTCGGTATGGTTGTTATCGATGTAAACAGCCGCCAGGCCCTGCATGGCAAAACTGAGACCGTGTCGAGGGTATTTTTTTACAGCTTTTTTAACTATGAAGCGGGCCAATTTGGTATCGCCAACGTCGATTGCATCTAAAAATTCATCCAACCGTACGGCTAGTTTGGCGGTGTCTTTATCCATTTTTGTCACAAGAAACTCGTTGTAAAAACTTACTCTTCAGTCACTTTAGCATATGGCTCCCAGGCTAAAAACCAATGCATCAATGTGCAGTTAACCCTAATCACTGCTTGCCGGAAACAGATGTTTCGACAAGGTCAGCATTACAGTGCCTAATTGAACAACCGTAGCACCAATCAGGGCCATCACCACGGTTTGATCGATAATTCTATCTTTTAATGTGGAATCAGTTACCCAAGCCAGAATAGCCCAGTCGGCAATCAACATTACGCCAACAACAGCGATAACGGTAAGATTTAGTAATTTAAACAGACCAATAATTTTGCGTATCGCGTCGCGACGAGTTTCGCCCGTTGCAGCCGTTTCAAGCATATCTGCGGTATGGGCTAACCGATCGATGTCGGCACCGTCAACATCGATCGAATCTATAAGGATAGTAGTTGGACTTCTCTGGTCATCCCCTGACATAGGTTGTCCTTTAGCTATTGAGTATTAAGCGCTCTTTCTGATGATTTCGGGCGTTCTCCACTACCACCCCGTGATCTTTATCTGCAGCGTTAACCATGTAGTACGCCAGTTTAAGTGCCTTTTTATAAACCGCAGCATTGGTTGATACACCAAAGCCTTTTTGCAGTTCAGCTAACAGCCTCAATGTATCTTCGTCTAAATCAATAGACGTTTTTTTACTTACTTTTTTCTCTGGTTTCGACATCTGCATCTCCGCTTAACAGAAACAACGTTACATAAAAAATATATATTTAATATGTAAAAAATCAAGTTACCTGTAAGAGAAATAAAATAATCATTTTGTTGTTTTGCCCCTTCTTTTTCATCCCGGCATGCTTCCCACTCCGTCAGCCCCGCTTGCTCTTGGGCGGGGATCTTCTCAAAAGGCTACTTCAGCGGAGCCAGCCTGTTTGGGAGATCCCGGCTCGGAGGCCGGGATGACACTATTTAATCGGCCGGGATGACTGAATTAAACAGGTCGGGATGAAGGAGAAGGGCCTGAGTCAGGTTGTTGAGGAGATACCGGATAGATACTTCGTATCTTCCGGTATGACGGAATTAAAAATAGTCATGCCCGCATGCCACCACTTTTGTC
>NZ_RCUA01000081.1:65889-70580 GCF_003731635.1 Marisediminitalea oceani
TTCCGGTATGACGGAATTAAAAATAGTCATGCCCGCATGCCACCACTTTTGTCATCCCGCATGAACCACCTTCGTCATCCCCGCATGCTCTTGGGCGGGGATCTCCTTAAAGAGCCATTTGAGCGGAGCCAGCCTGTTTGGGAGATACCGGATAGATACTTTGTATCTTCCGGTATGACGGAATTAAAAATAGTCATGCCCGCATGCCACCACTTTTGTCATCCCCGCATGAACCACCTTCGTCATCCCCGCACGCTCTTGGGCGGGGATCTCCTTAAAGAGCCATTTGAGCGGAGCCTGGCTGTTTGGGAGATACCGGATAGATACTTTGTATCTTCCGGTATGACGAGAAGGAGGAGATCCCGGCTCGGGGGCCGGGATGACTAAATTAAATCGGCCGGGATGACACTATTTAATTGGCCCGGATGGCGATGTTTCACTAACCCGGGTAACAGTAAATTTAAGGATGCATTTTCCCTCTTTATCTATATACTAGATTAAAAATACGAATAACAATCGAGTGTTATGCATGAAATGGCCTAATTTAAAACATCTTCATTATTTGGTGACCTTGCATCAGGAGCAGCATTTTCACCGTGCGGCGCAGCGTTGTAATGTGAGCCAGTCTACCCTGAGTACGGCTATCCAGAATCTGGAGGAGCACTTTGGTAGTCAGTTGCTGGAGCGGGAACATAAAACCTTTGTGTTTACCTCGCTGGGGCTGGATGTTGTGGAACGTGCCAAGGTTATTCTGCAGGAAGCCGGGGAACTGGTGGAGTATGCGCAGAATGCCGGTAACTGGCAGCGCGGTAAGTTAAAGCTGGGCGTTATTCCCACCATTGCACCGTTTTTATTTGAAGCCATGCTGGGTGCCTTTAATGCGTTTTTGCCGGAAATCCAGCTGGAACTGCAGGAAGATACCACTGCTAACCTACTACAACAGCTTACCGATGGCAGCCTGGATTTATTGGTGCTGGCATTGCCCATGGAAACCCCGGGTTGTAAGCAAATGGTGCTGGGCCACGATCCCTTTCATTTAATTGCTCATAAGGAACTTGCCAGCCAGTTGCCTAAGCCTCTGGATATTACCAGTCTGCCGAAAAAGAGTATTTTTCTGTTACAGCAAGAGCACTGCATGACAGGCCATGCGGTAAGTGCCTGTAACCTGCAGCACAGCGATCAGATAAGTTCACTGGCCGCCAGCTCGTTGTACACGCTGGTGCAACTGGCTAACAGTAAGCTGGGCTATACCTTTTTACCGGAGCTGGCGCTCAATCAGGATCTGCTGAAAAACACCAACCTGGTGTCTTTCCCCTCAGAAGACGAAGCCTACCGTGAAATTGGCCTGGTATGGCGTTCTGGCACCACGCGTATGCGGCTGTTTCGCCGGGTAGGCGAAATTCTTTCTCCCTTATTACCGGTACCTACGCTAAATTAATTTTAAAACAGGGCAAACTTTTTTGCCCTGCCCCCCGACTATACCCACAACACAATCATAAAAATGGGAATATCCGGTGTTTGAAAAGCGTGACGAACAACTTATTGAACAGGCCTTAAAGGGCAGTAAAAAAGCCTGGTTCGCGCTGATCAAACGCTATGAAACCGGTATTTACCAGTACGGTATTCGCATGACAGGCACCCCGCACGACGCGGCCGATCTGATGCAGGATATTTTTATTGCGGTGTTTAAAAGCCTTTCGAACTTTCGTGGTGACGGCAGCTTTAAAGCCTGGTTGTATCGCATTGCGCACTTTCGTTGTATTGAGTTTTACCGGCGCAAACGCCCGGATACGCCGCTAGACGACAGCGAGGAGCTAAGCTGCGAACGCCCTACGCCGGAGCATTCGTTAATGAGCGACATTACCAGTCAGTCGTTAACCAATGCCATGCAGCGCTTACCGCTAACCCAACGTGCTGTGATTGAACTGAAATTTTTTGGCCAGTTTACTTTTGAGGAAATCGCCGATCAGCTGGGACTCTCCAGCAACACGGTGAAGTCGCGCCTGTACAGCGCCCTGTCGAAGTTAAAGCTGGATTTGGAGGTAGAACATGGTTAATCAATCCCCTGAATATCTGTTTGGTCAGTGGCTCGATAATGCTCTGACAGAAGACGAACGCAGCGCCTTTGAGGCCCTGTGCGTGAGCGACGCAGACTTTGCAGCCCGGGTAGCCACGGCCACCCAATTAAATGTGGCTGCGGAGCAGTTCAGCCCGCCACCCATGCCCGCCTGGGATAAAAACGCCACCTTTATTGCCCCGGATAAACCTAAATGGTGGCAATGGCAGGGCTTACCCGCCGTATCCATGGCGATGTCAGCAGCGGCCATGGTAATGGTACTGAGCGGCTTTAGCGTGCAGGTAGAAGACGGCCGGGTAACCATGGGCTTTGGGCAGAGTGTGTCTTCCGGGCCTACTGAGGCCGAGGTGGCGGCTTTGGTTGCCGACCGAATTAACGATTACCAGCAGGCCAATCAGGCCATGTTTACCCAATATGTGAATGCTCTGCAGCAACAACAGCAGGAGAGCAGCACCCAACTTGCCCAGTATCTGTTGAAGTCGAGCCGCCAGGAGCGCCGCGAAGACTTTGCTGAACTGGTGCAGTTCATCAATCAGCAGCGCGACGACGATCAGCGCTACTATGCGCGCCAGCTTACCCATCTGCAGCGCGAAATTAATGCCATAGACGACGGTTATACCGCCGTTACCGAATAATCAACCTATTGGACACCATTATGAAAGTAACCACTCTTGCCACGCTACTGGGCACATTAATCGGTAGCGCAACGTTAAGCTCTGCGGCCCAGGCCCAGGATTTACCCGAACTCGACCGTCAGCTCACGATTATGTCGGGCGTCATCGAAACGGCGCTTAAACAGGATACCCGTAAAGACAAAGTACGCTTTCGCAGTATTGAGTCGACCTACCTGGCCAAGCAGGGCGTGGTATTTACCATTCGTACCGGCGGCATGGGGCGGGTATTTGACTTCGACTTTGGTGAATTCTTAAGTGTTATCCCCGGGGCGCCGCCGGCACCACCTGCGCCTACCGTTACGGTGGTAGCTGATGGCGTACATGTAGAAACCGACGGTGATTACGAATATGTGTACGAAAGCGCCGACTGGGAAGAAACCGCCAACCAGGTTATTCGCAAGGTAGAACATATTATTCGCGAAACTGACGACCGCCTGCGCGAATTCCGCAGCGATCACCGCGAAGTTGAGTGGGAAATTCGCGAATTAGAACGCCGCAACCGCGATCTGGAGTTTGAGCTACGCACCGCTGATCAGGAACGCCAGAAAGAAGTGCGGGAAGAAATGAAAGAGATGCAAAAAGAGCTTGAAGCCCTTAAGCAAAAAGAACTGGCAATTGCTGAAGAGTCTAAGGAACTGGCCGCCGAGAAAAAAGCCGAGCTGGCAAAACAAAAGCAAGCCCAGGAGGAGTCTTATAAATCTTTCCTGGCTAACTTTGAGGCCAGTATCGGCGATACCCTGTGTAGCTTCGGGGCGGGCTTACGGGAGTTACCGGATAGCGAGCACATAACTTTTGTGCTGGATGACTTTGCCCGCAGCGAGGAAGGTAAAAGCGCCGACCGCGTGTACATTTTCAACAAGAGAGACATTAAACGCTGTGTTACCGAAGATATCTCAGCCAGCGATATGCTTGCCAAAGCCGAGGTGTACACCTTTTAATTCTGCCACCTTATGTTGTGAAAATACCGGCCATGGGCCGGTATTTTTCATTATGATTACCAAAATAAAACACTAAACCAACAAAGGCATTAATCACAATACAAAAAGATACAACTAGATACCTAAAAAAGCGCTAAAAATAGCCAATAAGCGCACTTTTTGTACAAATAAGACTACGCTTTATATACGTAGTTTTTACTGTCATAAAGAACATGGACGTATCAAAGGTTAAGGGATATACCCTCATAGAACTTATTGTTGTTATTGTCATTGTCGGCACTTTGTCGGTTACCTCCGCACCGGTATTTATCTATATTGCGGATGATGCGGAAACCAGCCAAACAATATCCACCATGTCAGCGTTTAAAAATGGGCTACACCTGCTTCATGTTAAAAGCATTGTAAGCGGCACCGACACACTGGATATCAACAATACCCAAATTGCTTTTTCAGGCGATGGCTGGCCAGTAGGCAGCAGCCGCAACAGTCAGGGCTGCGCCGAACTATGGGATGCGCTTATGGACGGCGTAGGTGACATTAATGTTGTGCAGACCTACTCAAACAACCTGCAACCAGGTTGGAACACATATGCCCACCAGGATATCTGTGCTTACATCAATACACATGAAGATGTGCCTGTTGCCGAAAATGACGCCCCCCACTTCGTTTATTTGATCGATGACATGTCATTCCCGGGCCGAGGCTTAAACTATGATGGTAAAGCCGGCGATGTGATTGCTTATAGGATTGAATAGTTTGGGCAGACTGTTTTGCCTCAGCCAGACTGTTTGGGAGATCCCGGCTCGGGGGCCGGGATGACTGAATTAGTTTAGTCGGGATGACAGGACTAAAAATAGTCATGCACGCATGCTAGCACCCCGTCATCCCCGCATGCTCTTGAGCGGGGACCTCCCGAAAAGATTATTTGAGCTGAGTCAGACTGCTTGGGAGATCCCGGCTCGGGGGCCGGGATGACTGTATAATTTAGGCCGGGATGACAGG
>NZ_RCUA01000082.1 GCF_003731635.1 Marisediminitalea oceani
TAGACACAATGACTCCCTGTGAAATGCTAGCCTCCGCATTTTCGTGGGTTAACTTTTCAGCCAGAGCCATAATTAGTTTGTTCAATACTAAATCAATTTGGAGGCTAGCATGAACAAACATAGCATGATTTTTATCGGATTGGATACGCACAAAGAATTTCATGAAGTGGCGTATTGTGAAGAGCAGCGCGGGGCGAGTCCGGTTCACTATGGCCGCATCCCCTCTTCCAAAGTCAGCGTTAAGAAGCTGCTACGTCAGTTTGAATCGAAATACCCTGGCGCCACACTGCACGTGGTTTATGAAGCTGGCCCTTGCGGTTATTGGATTTACCGGCTTATTACCAGTCTGGGGCACTGTGGTTACGTGGTCGCCCCTTCACTTATTCCTAAAAAGCCCGGTGAGCATATTAAAACTGACCGCCGTGATGCACTGAAACTGGTGAAGTTATTAAAGTCTGAAGACCTCACGCCTATCTATGTGCCTGAGCCGGAAGATGAAGCCATACGTGATTTATCCCGTGCACGTGAAGCAGCAATGAAGGATTTAAAAGAAGCCAAGTACCAGCTCAAAGCCTTACTGCTTCGCAACAATATTCGTTACGAAGGCACCGCCAACTGGTCGAAGAAGCACCTGCGCTGGCTCACTGAACTTATATTGCCTCATCCGGCGCAGCAAATTGTTTTGCAGGAACAGTTGCAAACCATTGACGAACGCATCCGGCGACTGGAGAGACTGGATAACGAATTAACTCATCATGTTCACCAATGGCGATATTATCCCGTTATAAAAGCTATTCAAGCTATGCGGGGTGTCAGGTTATTGGTGGCTGTGGGTGTTGTAGCAGAATTAGGCGATTTACACCGGTTCGACCACCCCAGAAAACTCATGGCGTACCTGGGCTTAGTACCCAGCGAACATTCTACGGGTGGTAAACGCAACATGGGGCCTATTACCAAATCCGGTAACGGCAGAGCCCGGCGTTTACTGATTGAAGGTGCGCACAGCTATCGATATCCGGCAAATGTCTCTACCGAATTACAATTAAGACAGGAAGGTTTACCCAAAGACATTGTCGATATCGCCTGGAAAGCGCAACTTCGTTTGTGCAAACGCTACCAGCGCATGAGCAAGAAAGGTAAGCACTACAATTTAATCATCACCGCGATTGCCAGAGAAATGGCCGCTTACATCTGGGCCATCGCGAAAGAAGTGGTACTCACACCGGTTAATCCAAAACTACGGTTAAGCCGAGTACCCGCATGATAAACGAGTTTGAGCTAACGCATTCAGATCAGGCCGCGGAATGTGGCACAACCTACGAGGGCGTTATGATGGCAATTGCTTTACCGTGATTGACCCACGAGCATAGACTGATGAGAAGGTGCCACGGCGGATTGAGTAAGGTCAGCTCTGCTTATTCAATGAATAAGTAACCTACGAATACCAGCATAACAACCGACGACATTACTGCCTCATCCGGTGCGTTAGCTCATTTATTTTGAGTGAGAAATACAACTGATTATGGACTGAAAGAGTGTCAGGGGAGCACTCGTTCAGGGTTGACAAAAGGAGTCATACCAACGCCCCACTTAGGGGCAAATACACGTAGGCTAAAACTGGAGCGAAGCGACTGAGCCTACGTGTATTTGTCCCAGCCCGCTCGCGGGCGCCTACAGTGGTTTGTTAGCTGCCAACTTCTTCAATTCTCTTATTAATTCTTCTTTAAAACTACTGAGTACCTGTGTTTGGCTACACGATTGCAATTTGGGTTGTTCTCCAAAATTTCCGAAAATCAGATATTTGTAGCCAACGCCAGATGGTGAAGCACAAGAGCTATAGGAAACTTCGGACATAAGTATGTCAGTGTCCCGATGACCTTTAAACTCTTCTTCAATTGATAAAAAATTAGTAACTTCAGTTTCGCCGGTAAGCTCAGATGACTGTATTTGCCCAATGTAAACATAGTCAGCTTTTTCGAACGATTCAGCAAGGCTTGGAGTTGCGCAAGTGCAAGCAAAAGAGAAACTGCTAAAAAAGATTGAGCTTAAAAATAGAAATACTCTCAAGTGACCTCCTGGCAGCTAACAATTTAATAGATTCAAAAATGGTGTATTTAATTACACCATTTGGAGTGTTTATTTTTCTTTCTAAAATACACCTGGCTCTTGTAAAATCAACTAACTACATAATCACGTTGATTAGTTTTTCTTTCTACTACAGCTGAAATACATCACTTTGGTTGATTATTAAAACTTGGAGTAATTCGCAACTTCAAGCTGCTATCAGTTCATCACTGATTGGTTTTTCCCTAACCGCTTCGCTTTATACAGATTGCTGTCGGCAATTTTAAATGCGCTGCTTAACACGCCTTTTCGGGATGTCACATCCGATACGTTCAGTGAATCAAGTACGCTTGCTACGCCTACGCTTATGGTAACGCTTAGTGGTTCGTCTACACCCGGTAACTGATATTTGTCGGCGCTGATACTGGTTACCAGGCGGCGGGACAGCTCTTCTGCCGATTGCTTATTTTGTAATGCTGCGTAAATCACAAATTCTTCGCCGCCAAAGCGAGCAATCATGTCTTCTTCCCGTAGTGCTTCCTTTAGTCGGGCTGCCACATTTTGCAGGATCAAATCGCCGGCGTGATGACCATACTTATCGTTTATGCGCTTAAAGTCGTCGATATCCACTATCAGGATATAACCCTGTAATTGCCGTTTATCGGCAATTCGACGCTCAAAACCCCGCCGGTTAAGTACCTGGGTTAAAAAGTCTATCTGAGCTTCCTGAACCTGGGTTTCGAGTATGGCGCGGTGACGCTTACCTTTGATGATCGACAGCACGTACAAACCACCCAGAAAAACCAGATTAATAAACAGCACCATGGCCAGCATGGTAGCGTGGGTGGCGATGGGTCGCCATACAGAGTCTGCGTTAGTGCTAAATGACATCAGGCCAGCGCTTAAAACTACTACCCACCGGCTCATAATGTTTTCCTGCATAAACTAAAGTAAGTGTCAAAAATTAACGCTAACAGAGAAAAATACAGCACTGAAAGTGCCCCTACCGCTGTAACAGGACCGGTAAGTTTAACCGGAATGCTGAACATCAATATGCACTTGGCTAACAATAAATGAGCCCAGCCTGCACAAATTAACAACATAAAAACCTGTCGGCGGCTCAGCGCTTCGATATTTTTATGGTAGGTGTAAAGGCCAGCACTAAAAATGAGCAGTGATACGGCACTGTAACCGCCCAGAAACATTGCGGTGTTCCCAGCTTCAGCTGATAGGCTGATTTGCCAGAAGTCCGGCAGCGCTAACATACTAATCACGTCCAGCGTAGTGAGTATTTGTATCAGTTGATCATAGTTGATAGAGGTCACATTGTTTTCGTCTGCCAGAGCGAGAAAGCGCACGAAAGCAATAATGATAAAAACCGAAAAACCTGCCCAAAGCCAGAGTATTAACCGGTAGAGGTGTGGATAAGAAAATAAAGACAACAACTTTAGTTTGTTTAACAAACCCGCCTTCCTGGCTTCAAGTTACTTTTACTAAAACTAAAGTACTATTTTTCGTCAAAATGTCAATGAAGCATCCATGTAATTAAACACACCCCACCCTGCCTGAAAGTTTAAACCTGTAGGCATTGGCAACATTTTGCTATAAATTAATGACTGGTAATTCGGGAGATCATCATGAGCACGTTTACTTTAAGCACCTCAACTCAGCTATCATTCAAACATGTCGCCGCGGCTACGCTTGGGTTATTGCTCATCCCTTTTATTGCAGGCCTGTTTACCGCACAGGTTAACTGGTCGGTATCAGACTTCATGGTAATGGGCAGTCTGCTATTTATCACCGGCAGTGCCTTATTGGTTACTTATCGATACGTAACACGCCCGGCACAATTTATTGCAACCAGCCTCGTGTTGCTCACGTTTCTTTATCTGTGGGTTGAACTGGCAGTAGGTGTTTTCTTCAACCTTGGCAGCTAGTTAACTCACTCCAACGGCTGGTTAATATTTATCAAACCGAATGACTAATGATTATCTGTGGTGCTATTGGTTCTGACGTCGGTGGTCCGGTTACCAAGTTAGCCTTGTTTTCCAGTACTGAGTCCCGCAAATTGTTGGTTTCCTCGAAATAAATCACCTCGCGCATAGCGAACCGGCACTTATCTGTTAGACTCTAAACCATGCACTTTCCTGTTATCTTTGCTAATCAGCCCAATTAGCCAACGAGGCCTATGCAGACATCCACTAAATCAATCCGGCAACGCTGGCTTACTGTTGAAGTTATTTTAATTACCGCTGTTGCCTATTTTGTGCTGGGTTATATCGGTCAGTTAATGGCGGTGCCGCCAGGCTTTGCCACTATTATCTGGCCTGCCGCTGGCCTCGCTCTCGCCGCTGTCTTAGCTTTTGGCCAGCGCGCATTACCGGGTGTTTTCATCGGTGCTTTTAGTATCAGTGTCTACATTCGCATAAGTGGCGGGACCGAAATCAATGATTGGCTGATCCCAATTCTCATGGCGCTTTACGCAACGTTACAAGCCCACGTTGGGTATCTACTGGTGCGGCGTTTTGTTGGCTTACCCATGACCTACCGTAAGCCCGCGGTGATTTTCCGATTCCTGTTTATTACTGCTGTGCTGAGCACGCTGGTAGGCTGTACCTTAAGCGTAATGTTACTGCTGCAACAAGGTATCATCAGCGAGGAGAACCTGCTGTCTACCTGGTTAAGTTGGTGGACGGGCGATGCCATCGGAGTTATTTTCACTCTACCCTGGCTATTATCCTTGTTTCCACGCCTCGCGGTTACGCCTTTTCCCCGCAGTCGCTTTACTATTGCCTCACTGGCCGGGTTTACACTGTCTGCTGCCGTATTATGTACACTGGCCATCAACGAAGAGCGCAACAAGCAAAACGCCGAGTTTAATAACGATGCCAGCACCCTGGCCAATAATCTGGAAGCCAGTGTCAGCAATGCCACTAACATCCTTTACTCGGTTGCAGGACTGGTAAAGGCCGAACCCAATCTAACGCCTACGCAATTTCGCCGCTTTACCGCCAGAATTCTTGATGAAAACCCGGTTTTACAGGGGTTATCCTGGAATATCCGAGTGAGTGGCGATAACGTTCACCAGCTTCAGGCCCGGCTTCAACGTAGCTATGCGGCAGAGAACCCCAGCCACGAATTTGCCATCACTGAGCGTAATGCTAACGGTGAGCTTATCCCCTTCACGCAGCGCCCTTTGCATGTTGTGGTAAGTTTTATTGAGCCTTTTGCAAACAACATAAAAGCCCTTGGTTACGATGTGTACTCGCAGGCGTCCCGCCAGGAAGCGTTAAAGGTGGCCTGGCAAACCGAACAGATCTACCCCACTACGCCTATCATGTTGGTACAAAACGACAGCCAGCAAGCTGGAGTATTACTGTTTCTGCCAGTTAAATCCGAGCATCAAAATAGCTTTCAAAACGGTTATGCCACCGGCGTTATTCGCGTGCAGGATTTGGCGTCACTGGCTTTTAGCAAGGCAGCAAATAACAATGCTATCTTGTTGATGGATCCCATGGCCGGTATCGAGTCCGGCATCCTGTACAGTAAAAACCTGACCCCTGCGCAGCAACAGCGGTTATCTTCCGCCAGTGTTGATGAGCAACAGCTTAGCGACGAATTTCCCCAGCTTAATCGTTACGAAATATCGCTGGGAGCCAGAAGCTGGGTACTGTATATCGCCAACGAAAGTATCTTTATCTATCAACCCTGGGGAGTACATTTGTTACTCGCCAGTGCCACTTTGTTTGCCGGTCTGCTTGGCTGGTTTATGATCATCGTGGCCGGCTACACCGATGAAATAGAATTTGAAGTAGATAAACGTACCAAAGAGCTCTCGCTCACTAACCAGCGCCTGGTCCTCTCAGAACAAAGACAAAACGAAGCCATGCAACAGGCCGAGAAATCAAACCGCGCCAAGAGTGAATTTCTGGCCAACATGAGTCATGAGATCAGAACGCCCATGAACGCCATTCTGGGCCTTAGCCGGCTTGGCCTTAAAGATCACACGCCGGATCAGGCGAAAGACCGGTTTAACAAAATCCACCAGGCCGGCGAACTGCTGCTGAGTATCATCAACGATATTCTCGATTTTTCTAAAATTGAAGCCAATAAGATGAATCTCGAGTCGGTGACTTTCTCGCTGCGAGAAATTATCGGTCAACTCGATGATTTATTCCGTGGTCAGGCGGAAAGCAAAGGGCTTAGTTTCTCCTGCCGCTTTGGCAAAATCTCCCAGGCGTACTTTGTGGGCGATTCTTTGCGTATTAAACAGGTACTGGCCAACCTGTTGAGTAATGCCATTAAGTTTACCCACGAGGGAAGTGTTACCCTGATGGTCGAGCAACAGGAAGACAGTAATGGTAATAACCTGCTTTGCTGGCATGTTCAGGACTCAGGGATTGGGATGAGTCCGGAATTACAGGCGGTATTATTTGAGGCCTTTACTCAGGCCGACTCGTCCACCAGCCGGGTTTATGGCGGCTCCGGGCTGGGAATGACCATCAGCCATCGCCTCACCACCGCCATGGGAGGTGAGTTAAATGTCAGCAGCGAGTTAGGCAAAGGCTCTGAGTTTACCTTTACTGTGCCGGTTACCGTGGCAACTACCGAACAACGGGCTCATTACCAGAACCTCACCAGTAGTACCCCGGAAGTAGAACTGCCGGGGCCTGCTAACATTCTGGTGGTGGAGGACAACCTCATTAATCAGGAAGTCATAAAAGAACAGCTCACTGGCCTGGGCATGAATATCACTCTTGCTAATAACGGTCAGGAAGCCGTCGATGAGGTACGCGAGAAAACCTTTGATATTGTATTAATGGATGTGCAGATGCCGGTGATGGATGGCTACACAGCCACCCGAGAAATCCGCCAGCTGGGCATTGCGGTGCCAATTATCGCCCTCACTGCCGCCGCCATGTTTGAAGATAAACAAAAAGCGCTTGCTTCAGGCATGAACGACCACTTAAGCAAACCCTTTAAAGAAGCCGAGATCCTGGCCATGATAAGCAAATGGTATAACCACTCTGCCAATGAGTAAAAGCGCGCGGTAGCAGGCATGTAAAATTCGCGCGTGATAGTGCTATACTCCGCAGCAAATTTTGTTGAGTCAGTGCCTTATGTCTAATTCTCCCTGGTTATCATTATCCGATGCAATCGCTACCATGCTCAGTCAGACGCAACCGGTAAGCGTTAGCGAAAAAGCAGATGTAAAAGCGGCCGTTGGCCGGGTACTGGCCATTCCGGTAGTGGCTTCGATTAACGTGCCGCCCTGCAATAACTCGGCGATGGATGGTTATGCGCTTAAAAGCAGCGATGGCAAGGCAGGTAATACGCTCGAGGTCGTCGGCGCTGTTTTTGCTGGTGACAGTCAGTCGCCAACCGTGTTACCCGGCCAGTGTGTTCGTATTATGACGGGCGCCCCTATTCCGACCGACTGTGATGCGGTGATCATTCAGGAAAATGTCAGCCGGGAAGACGATACCATTACGCTGCAAACCGATACTGCGCCACTTGCCAATATTCGTGAGACCGGCAGTGATATCGCCCGCGGCGACCAGCTGTTTGATGCCGGGCATCGCTTAACGGCCACCGACACCATGTTATTAAGCTCACTGGGCCTCGCTTCAGTAGACGTTTATCGTCAGCTTACTATTGGCCTGCTTGCCACCGGCGATGAATTAGTCGAAGCCGGTAACCCACTTGCCACCGGCCAGATTTACGAGTCAAACCGCACCGGTGTAGCTGCATTATTGCAAAACTGGCAGGTACATATTAACAATTTTGGGATTGTGGCAGATGAGCCGGAAACCCTGAAGCAGGTTTTGCAGGAGGCTCAGCAAACCTGTGACGTGATCATTTCTAGTGGCGGTGTCTCAGTGGGCGATGCTGACTTTGTTAAACCCGTGCTCGATGAACTCGGCGAGATTGGCTTTTGGAAAGTCGCCATTAAACCGGGTAAACCCTTTGCTTTTGGCCGCTTAGGCAACGCGGTATTCTGCGGCCTGCCGGGTAACCCGGTGTCAGCCTGCGTTACTACCGAACAATTAGTGGTACCGGTGATCCGCCATTTGCAGGGCGAAACCGGTTTGGGTAACGGCCATCGCCTCACCCTCAAAGCACAAATTACCCGCGATATTAAACGTCGCGCCGGACGGCTGGATTTCCAGCGCGCGGTGTTCAGCCAGAATGCAGATGGCACGCTTATCGTTACGCCACTGGCCAAACAAAGTTCCGGGGTTATGACCAGCTTTAGCAAGGCAAACTGCTACATGCTTATCCCGGCCGAAGCTGATGGGCTGAATACCGGTGACTGGGTAGAGATCCAGCCTTTTTCCATTGCCGGTAAACTGGGCTGATGATGGTAATATCGCCACGCACGGCGCTGGAAAGCCGCCGCCTTATTAAACTGGCCTGGCCGTTACTGATTGCGCAGATCACGCAAATGCTGATGGGCGTTAGCGATACAATTATCGCCGGGCGCTACAGCGCCGTAGACATGGCCGCAGTAGCGCTGGGGTTTAGTATTTCTATCCCGATCATGAGTTTTATCCAGGGTATTGCACTGGCGATCCCGCCGCTCATTGCCCGCTTACACGGCGCTAAAAGCACCGATGATGTGGCTAATGCCACTCAGCAAGCTGGCTATTTGCTGTTACTGGTGAGTATTGTGCCGTTCTTTGGCGCGTTTTACGCCAGTAGTATTGTGAGTTTGTTTCCCATGGAAGCCAACCTTGCCGGGATCACGGCCGAGTATGTGTACTACGTGTTTCTGGCATTTCCGGCCTTTGCGCTGTACCAATGGTCACGTAATTACTGTGAAGCGCTGGGCCATACTAAACCCAGTATGATCATTACGGTTATTGGTCTGGCGGTAAATATCGCCGGAAATTTCCTGTTTGTTTACGGTGGTTTTGGCATCGAAGCCATGGGCGGTGCCGGTTGTGGTGTCGCCACAGCGCTCGTGTTTGTGGCTATGGCCATCGCTACCTTAATTTACATCACACTGGCGCCCCGGTTACGCCGTTATCAGTTATTTGTGTACTGGCATAAACCGCACTGGCGCACCATTTCACAAACGTTTCGGCTTGGTCTGCCGATCGCCATGACGGTATTGTTTGAGGTCACCTTATTTGCAGTGATAGCGCTGTTGCTGGCCCCGTTTGGCGCCAACATTGTGGCCGCCCATCAAATTGCCTTAAACTTTTCGGCGTTAATGTTTATGTTTCCGCTCAGTATGGGCATGGCTATTTCCATTCGGGTAAGTTACCGGCTGGGTCAGCACCGAATTCGCCAGGCTCGTGTGGCAGTAAAAAGTGCTATTGTCATTGGTCTGAGCGTGGCCTGTTTAACCGCTACCTTTACGCTATTGGCCAAAGGCCTGATCATCAGCCTTTACACCAGTAACGAGGCGGTATTTGCCATCTCATCACAACTGTTAATATACGCAGCCTTGTTTCAGTTTTCTGATGCCATTCAGGTTATTTCTGCCAATGCTTTGCGGGGCTACAAAGACACCACCGCCATGTTCTATATTACCTTTTGTGCCTACTGGCTGATTGGGCTTCCCATTGGCGTCATTTTAGGTCGCACAGACTGGCTCAGCAGCGAACCCATGGCAGCCGATGGCTTCTGGATAGGTATTATTGCCGGATTAACCAGCGCCGCTATTATGCTCGGCTACCGCCTGTACATTGTGCAGAAAAGGCTCGAATCCGCCCCGGCTTGAGTTGAAACGGGGTGTCATTGGGCTAACCGGAATTGCACGCCTGATATTAATACGTAATCATAAATGCAGATTCACATGGGAGTGGTGTATGGAAGATCTTTTCCTGCTGCGGTATTTTCTGGCAGGCTTTTTTACGTTTGTTGCTGTGTTTTACACCGCACTCATCCTATATAAAAAGCGCTCTCACCAGCCCGTTGTTACCATGGGGCCTACTTACAGCTGCCATTGGTGGAACCACCTGGCATTCAGAGTCTTTCGCGCCACCATCTGGCTGGTATCCGTTGTGGTTGCCTTCCAGCCAGTGGCATTTGAATATCTGGTGCCTTTCGAATGGCTGCTTATAGTGCCGTTGCAATGGTCTGGGGCTGGCTTTTTGCTGGTTGGTTTTGCACTTGCCGTGAGCGCCAATTTCTCACTGGGTAAGCAATGGCGCAGTGGCATTGTTAACCATCACGACCACGCCCTGATTGAGCACGGTTTGTATAGCATCAGCCGTAATCCTGGCTATATCGGCGTTGCCATTGCTCAGGTTGGCTTTTTTATGGCTTTACCGAGCCTGTTTAGCTTGGTTTGTCTGCTGGTTGGACTGGCAGCGCTGCGCAAGCAAACCCATCTAGAGGAAGATTTTTTAAATGCCCGCTACCAGGACCGTTATCTGGCTTACCAACAGCTGGTACCGCGCTGGCTGTAACCTGTGATCGACTTTATTCCGGTTCTGATTTACTTTTTTGCGGTTATCGACCCAATCGGTACCCTGCCGGTGTTTATTGCTGCTACCAAACAGCATACGCCGGTGCAGCGCCGCCTTATCGCACTCATGGCGTTTGTGGCCTCCAGTGTTATCCTGCTGTTTTTTATTGTTGCTGGCGAAATCATTTTAACCGCCATGCATATACCGTTAGCGGCGTTTCAGGTAGCCGGCGGCATTGTGCTGTTCCTTTTTGCGCTGACCATGATTTTTGGCGAAAGCAAACCCGAACAGGAAATTAAAATGGCGGCCACCATTCGGGAAACGGCAGTTTTTCCTATTGCCGTGCCTTCGATTGCCAGTCCTGGCGCCATGTTAGCGGCGGTGCTGCTCACCAAAAATAACGTTTATACGCTGTGGGAACAGGCTCAGACTGCCGCCATGATGATGATTATATTGTTGATTACGCTGGTACTTATGCTGGCATCGTCGATTATTATCCGGCTTATTGGCAGTGCCGGTGCCAGTATCATCAGCCGTGTGATGGGATTTATTCTGGCCTCATTGGCTACCACCAATATTCTGGCCGGGATCAGTGATTACTTTGGTCTGAGTGTGGCCGCTGTTAGTTAGTGATAGCGTTGATGGCCGTGGCGGTCGAGGTGGTGATGCGCCGCTTCGTGCCCTGCCCGGCCTTTTTGCTCGGGTTCAGCGTCTTGCCTGGCCGGCTCCGCTGGCCCTTCTGGATAACGAGCCTGACGCCATAAATCACCAATCAGCGGATCGTCCCGTTCCGGCTCTTCGTCCTGCCATTGATAGTGTTTTTCGGCCAGCTTAGGATCCTGGCGCCAGAAAATCAGAGCTGCCATTACGCCACCTAACGCGCCAAAGAAATGGGCTTCGTAAGATATGCCGGGATCGCGCGGGAAGATTGACATGATCATGCCGCCGTACATGAAAAAGGCGATCATCATCAGCGCAACCGAGCGCTTGTCTTTGCGCAGCAAACTCACGGTAAATAAAAAGAAAAATAAGCCGTGACTAACTCCACTGGCGCCTAAATGCACTGACTCTCTGCCAAATAGCCACACGCCGATGCCAGAACCCAACCAGGCAAATATCAGTACTTTTAAACGGGAGTTCGGGTAGCCGTAACGCAGCATAGCGCCCAGTACGATAAGTGGCAGGGTGTTATTAAACAGATGCTCATAAGAGCCATGCACCAGCGCTGAAGTGACTACCCCGTACAACCGGCTCCAGTCATGGGGGATCACGCCCAGTACATTTAACGGCAGATCAAACAGCACGCCTGCCGACTGGATTACCCAGAGCAGCGCAACGGCTATCACCACCGGCAGGATGGCAGAGCTTAATGCATAGTTTGATTTGGCTTGATTCATTACCCAGATATAGGGCTGGGTTCAGATAAATCAATCGAGCTTATGCCAATCAGCCGGATAATCGATGTCAGTCAGCGAGTTAACCCTTTGGGTCTGAATACTGCCTGGAGACACTAATGCCAGCTTTCTGAGGTACTTACCTGCACCGCTATCGCCTTGTAGCTGGTTTAGCACCGTCAGTGATTGGGGTGGAAATATAACTGGCGGGCCAATGATCCCCTGACAGTTTGTAGCGGTGATAACCGGGTTGCTGGCATAGTCTGTTATCAGTGAGCTGATTAATGTTGCAGTGATCCCGGCCTGATCGCCAAGCCCAATCATTAGTCCACCGTAACCTGTTAAATCAAGCGCTGCTGCCGCTCGCACACTCGCAGCCATTCCTTCCTGCCAGTCGTCTACATACTGGTGGGTAACGCCGGTAGGCAGATTTTCACTGATAGCGTTGTGCCAATAGCCGGTAAGCACTGTGATGTCGGTGATGCCTGCTTTTTGATATTCGCTGATGACATGGTGAAGCAGTGGTTGCTGACTGGCCGGGTGCACTGCGAGTAACTTGTTGCCGCCATAACGGCGGGCACAGCCCGCAGCTAACAGTGCCAGTCGCAGGGTCATGCTTGCTCCGGACTGGCTGGCTCCGGCGCGTGTTGTTCGCTGATTAACTGTGGGATTGGTACAGCACCCGGCGGACGATACAACACCAGGGTTTCAGCAATTTTATCCTGAATGGTTTGGCGGTTAGGATCCCAGAATATCTGTAAAAAACCCAGCAAACCGGTGGCAATGCCGGCGGTATATCCACCATAGCGGCCAAAACTTTCAAATAAATTGAGCGGGCTGCCATCAAGCTTTACAACTTTGATGCGCATAATGCGCTTGCCAATGGTATGGCCGCGCCACCACGCAGTGAGCACACTGTAATACAGCGCTGCCCAGCCAAAACCGAGACCAAGATCTTTAATTATGCCATCTACCCAACTGATCAGGCTGTTGGTTTTCTCGGTGTCGTTATCTTTTCCCAGACCAAGTTTTAACACCGGTTCGTCTACTGGCTCAGCCACCTTCTCAGGTTTAGGCGAAGTTTCAGTCTGGTCGGGGTCTATTACTCCCATTGATCCTGCGCTCAGCCCTGCCCTGATGGCTGCCTGCACTTCGTCGTTTACCGTTTCACTGCCTGCATTGGAAGCCTTGCTCTGAGTAAACTCGGCCACAAAAAGCTCGCGTAATTGGTTTTGTTGCGCTTCAGTCAGAACCTTATCGGCGATAAACCCATCAAACACGGCGGTAGCCTCTTGCTCTGTATCCCCGGTGGTGCCGTAAGCCTCACCAAAGCCTGCAGCCACTTCGCTGTAACAGCTAAACTCCCCTTCACAGCTTTGCCATGCATATTTTTGTGCCACTCTAAGGCCGGTAGATACCAGTGCCGAGTCGCGGGGGATCTCCTTGATGGGTGGTGCTGAGTTATAAGACTCAACAATCACATAGGTCACAAAAAACAATAAGCAGGCCGCACTCAGGCGCAGCATCTTGCGTGCAAAACCGCGTTTTTTCTCGCCTTCTGCAAGGTGTTTACCAGCCCGGAAAAACGTAATCGCAACAAAGAACGCCAGTACCAGCGCGTGGGCTGTACTTAACAACACCACAAGGCTGGCATCTATGCACTGGGCAATCAAACGTCGCATGGGCGATGCCAGCGGCTGGCCGAGCAGTTCATCTGCCACACCAAAGGCATACGGCGTAACAATTTCTCGGGTTTCCTTAGCGCTTAACGCCTCCGGCGCTTCGCTTTGCTGTTTGCTGTTGTCAGGTAATTGCTCTGGAGCTTCGACTGTCATGTCACGATTTCCCTGTTATTGTTCTTCTATTTATACTCTTATTGCCGCTTTGAGCAAAATTCAAATTGTTACTTTTTTTGTAATGCCGAAATGCCGTCAGATAAGCCTTGCAAGGTTAACGGAAACATCTTGTCTGCCATTAATTCTTTGATCAGCGCCACCGACTGATAATACTTCCAGTATTGCTGCGGCTGCGGGTTGAGCCAGATGCAGTGACTAAAATGACTGGTAATCCGGTTTAACCAGGTCGCTCCCGGCTCCTCATTCCAGTGTTCAACGCTGCCGCCAGGGTAAGCAATTTCGTAAGGCCCCATGGTGGCATCACCAACAAATATCACCTTACAGTCCGAACCGTATTTGTGAATGACATCCCACACATCCATACGCTCATTTTCGCGCCGGGCGTTATCTTTCCACACCGATTCATACACACAGTTATGAAAATAGTAGTAATCGAGGTATTTAAACTCGGCGTGAACGGCCGAGAAAAGCTCCTCAACGCCTTTGATATAGCTGTCCATGGAACCGCCTATATCAAAGAACATTAACACCTTAACGGCGTTGTGCCGTTCCGGGCGCATATGGATATCAAGCAGGCCTCCCTGCTTAGCCGTATTGGAAATGGTGGAGGAAATGTCTAATTCTTCGCTGGCTGCACCACGGGCGAACTGGCGTAACTTGCGAAGCGCCATTTTAAGGTTACGCGTACCCAGTTCCGCATTGCCATCGAGATTCTTAAATTCCCTTTTATCCCAGACCTTTACAGCTGAAAAGCGGCGATTTCCGTCTTGCCCGATGCGCACGCCTTCGGGGTTGTCGCCATAGGCACCAAACGGGCTCGTACCGCCGGTGCCAACCCATTTATTACCGCCAGCGTGGCGTTTTTCCTGTTCATCGAGTCGCTCACGAAGCTTTTTCATCAGCTCATCGAGGCCGCCTTCCTGGCGTAACTTTTCGCGCTCTTCGGCCGATAAGCGTTTTTCAAATTCCTTGCGCAGCCACTCCTCGTCGATGGTATCGCCAAACAAGTCGATGGCTTCCACACCTTCAAAATAACTGGCAAATGCGCGGTCGTACTTGTCGAATTGAGATTCATCTTTAACCAGCGTAATACGCGCCAGATGATAAAAGGCCGCCACATCAGCAAAGATAACCTGTTGCTCCAGTGCCCGGATTAAATCCAACAGCTCGCGCAGGCTGGTTTTTACCCCGTAGCGTCTGAGCGTAAAGAAAAAATCAACCAGCATTAGCGACGTGCCATAAAGACCAGTTTTTCGAACAGGTGAATATCCTGCTCGTTTTTAAGTAACGCGCCATACAGCGGCGGAATACTGGTTTTCCCCTCTTTGTCCTGCAGCGCTTCCGGTGGAATATCTTCGGCCACCAGCAATTTCAGCCAGTCAATCAACTCTGAGGTAGAGGGCTTTTTCTTAAGGCCAGGAATATCCCGCAGTTTAAAAAATGACGTTAATGCTTCCTCTAACAGGCGTGATTTAATCTTTGGAAAATGCACTTCCACAATCTGGCGCATTTCATCTGGCGTTGGAAACTTAATGTAATGGAAGAAACAACGCCGCAGGAACGCGTCAGGCAATTCTTTTTCATTATTGGAGGTAATCACCACAATGGGTCGGATATCCGCTTTAATGCGCTGCTGGGTTTCGTAGACGTAGAATTCCATCTTATCCAGTTCAAGTAGCAGATCGTTGGGAAACTCAATATCGGCCTTGTCTATTTCGTCAATCAGCAACACCGGGCGTTTTTCGGCCTCAAAGGCCTCCCATAATTTACCTTTTACAATGTAATTGCCGATGTCGTGCACCCGATCATCGCCTAACTGCGAGTCACGCAGACGCGACACTGCATCATATTCGTACAGGCCCTGCTGTGCTTTGGTGGTAGATTTGATGTGCCATTGAATTAAATCTGTGCCTAAGCTGGCCGCCAGTTCCTCGGCCAGCAAGGTTTTGCCCGTTCCCGGCTCGCCTTTGATTAACAGGGGTCGTTCGAGGGTAATCGCCGCATTTACTGCCAGTTGCAGGTCATTGCTGGCGATATAACTGTCGGTGCCTTGAAATGCCATTAGGATCCTTATTTAGTTTAACCATTAAAATAACCATATCATATAGCAAAAATCACTTTGCATTTTATGACTTAATAACAATGATATAAGGGTAACCAAATAAGCTCCACCAATAATCTCTGTGAGATTTGTCAGCCTGAACAAAAGCGCGCTGGAGCCAAGACAAACAAAAGGAATAACCATGCAAGTATTTGAAGATAATTCACTGGCCATTGGTAATACGCCACTCGTGAAGCTAAAGCGCGTGACTGGCGGTAACGTATACGCAAAAATTGAATCCCGTAACCCAAGTTTCTCGGTTAAGTGCCGTATTGGCGCTAACATGATTTGGGATGCCGAAAAACGCGGTGTCCTCACCGAAGGCAAAGAAATTGTTGAGCCAACCAGTGGTAACACCGGTATTGCGCTGGCATTCGTCGCCGCGGCCCGTGGTTATAAAATCACCCTGACCATGCCTTCAAGCATGAGCCTTGAGCGTCGTAAGCTGCTTAAAGCCCTGGGTGCTAACCTGGTACTTACTGAAGCGCCTAAAGGCATGAAAGGTGCCGTTGCCGCCGCTCAGGAGATTGTTGATTCCAACCCGGATAAGTACGTATTACTGCAACAATTTGAAAACCCGGCCAACCCGGAAATTCACGAAAAAACCACCGGCCCGGAAATCTGGGAAGCCACCGACGGTAAAGTTGACGCGTTTGTAGCAGGCGTAGGTACCGGCGGTACCATTACCGGTGTTAGCCGTTATATCAAGAACACTCAGGGTAAAGCAATTACCTCTGTAGCGGTAGAACCGACTGATTCACCGGTTATCACGCAGGCGAAAGCGGGTGAAGAACTGACTCCGGGACCACACAAAATTCAGGGTATCGGTGCCGGCTTTATTCCGGGTAACCTCGACCTTGATCTGGTAGATGAAGTAGAACAGGTCAGCAACGATGAGTGTATGGAAATGGCGCACCGCCTGATGAAAGAAGAAGGTATCCTGGCGGGTATTTCTTCTGGTGCAGCCGTGGTTGCCGCCAAGCGCTTTGCTGAGCGTCCTGAGAACAAAGACAAGATTGTGGTAGTGCTGCTTGCCAGTGGTACCGAGCGTTATCTGTCCAGCCCACTTTTCGCTGGCGCCTTTGGCGATCAGGAAGAAGTACAGTAATTGATTACTCTATAATCAATCAGAAACGGGGCCTCATGGCCCCGTTTTTTTATCCGTTTGCCAAATAAATAGACTAAAGTTACAGTAAGGGACTGATTAATACCGGTGGTTATAATTATGCCGTTACGCTTTCGTTTATTTATTATCCCTTTTATTGCTATCTTCCTGCTCAGCGCCTGCGAAAAAGAAGAGCGCATTGGCCGCTACGGCATGCTCGATGAAAACACCCCGGAATATACCGCGGTAATGTTTATTCGGGGCGTGTACCTGGATGAAAACCTTGACCGTGCAGTGGAGTTAAGTACCGATCGCATGGCCCGGATCCTGAAACGCTATCACACCCAGAACAATGTTCAGCGCCACGTATTTAACCTTAAATACGATACAGTGGAAGTGACTCCACAAACCAGTCAGTCGGTTGGCCGAACCGAATATGCCGACAACGCTAATGTTACGTTGTTTTTTTCTGGTCAGTATAACGGCGATAAAGTCGAAGATTTACGTACGCTGGAGCTTAAGAAAGTGAGCGGTCAGTGGAAGGTCGATAAAATTCAGGCTGATCCCTTTTTATAACCACGATCCCGGGCTGGCCGGGACCGTAATAGTCTATCGATAGTGATTAATCGGCTAAGTGCAGGATCCAGCCCACCAGCTCATTAGCCTGCTCTTTGTTGATGACCACTGAATTGGGTGGCATCGCAAAACCACTTACCTCACCTTTCCAGTGGCTGGCATAGGGGCTTGAACCATTCAGTACAGTAGTGACCAGCGCTTCCTGAGCATTCTCTACGTCACTGTATTTTTTCGCCACGTCCTGCCACGCCGGGCCAATCGGCTTTAAGCCTGCCGGGCCGCTGCCGCCACTGGCGATTGAGTGGCAGGTAACGCAACCACTCTGGTGAGCCAGATTGATCATTTTAACGTCCTGTGACTCAGTTTCTTTTGCTGCCAGACCGTTTGCCATCAGCGCTGCACCAATTGCCATCAAAACTACTGATTTTTTCATGGGTATTTCCTCATTTTAGTCTCGTTCTGTGAACGAAAAAGCGTGTCTGGTATCAAGCATAGGTACAGTGGATTTCAGCAACAATCCTCCCAAAGTACTGGTTTGAACACCGCGTGATTTAGATCAATGAATTCAGCACCGTAAGCGGTTAATCAGCCGGTAAATGTAAAATACATGTTGCAGGTATGGGTGACATAAACCATGATATTGGCCGAGTTTTAATCAGGACACCTCAGGATATTTATCACTATGAAATTAGAATCCATTGCACTGCATCACGGTTATGAGTCTGAAGCCACTACCAAGGCAGCGGCTGTACCGATTTATCAAACCACTTCCTACACCTTTGACGATACGCAGCATGGCGCTGACTTATTTGATCTTAAGGTGGCGGGCAACATTTATACCCGCATCATGAACCCCACCACGGCGGTACTGGAAGAACGCGTGGCGGCAATGGAAGGTGGTATTGGTGCGCTGGCACTGGCCTCGGGTATGGCAGCCATCACCTACGCACTGCAGGCCATCTGTGAAGTAGGTAGCAATATTGTGAGTACCAGTCAGCTTTACGGTGGTACCTATAACCTGTTTGCCCATACTTTGCCGCGCCAGGGCGTGCAGGTAAAAATGGTCTCTCACGACGATTACGATGGCTTTGACAAAGCCATTGATGAGAACACCAAAGCCGTTTTTTGTGAGTCTATCGGTAACCCCGCCGGTAACGTGGTAGATATTCAGAAACTGGCCGAAATTGCTCATAAACATGGTGTGCCGGTGATCGTTGATAACACCGTTGCTACGCCTGTTTTGTGTCGCCCCTTTGAACTGGGCGCAGATATTGTGGTGCACAGTCTCACCAAATACATTGGCGGCCACGGTACCAGCGTGGGCGGCATTATTGTGGACAGCGGTAAGTTTGACTGGGCTGCCAATAAAGAGCGTTTTGCCGTGCTGAATGAGCCTGATCCGTCCTATCATGGTGTGGTGTACACCGAGGCCCTTGGTCCTGCGGCCTACATTGGCCGTTGCCGGGTAGTACCACTGCGCAACACCGGCGCAGCTATCAGCCCGATGAATGCCTTTCAGATCCTGCAGGGACTGGAAACCCTGTGCCTGCGTATGGAACGCCACTGCGAAAATGCCGAAAAGCTGGCAGCCTACCTGAGTAACCACGAAAAAGTCAGCTGGGTAAACTATGCCGGCCTGGCCGATAGCCCCTATCGCGCCACCTGTGAGAAAATCACCGGCGGTAAGGCATCAGGCATCTTAAGTTTTGGTATTGAGGGCGGCCGTGAAGCCGGCGCACAGTTTATTGATGCGCTGCAGATGATTTTGCGCCTGGTAAACATTGGCGACGCCAAGTCACTGGCCTGTCACCCGGCCACGACAACGCACCGTCAGTTAAACGAAGAAGAGTTAGCCAGTGCCGGAGTAAGCGCCGATCTGGTGCGAATATCAGTAGGCATTGAAAACATCGACGACATCATCGCCGATGTGGAGCAAGCACTAAACGCCGTTAGCGTATAGTAAAAAACTGCTCCTAAATACTTCAGCTCATAACTATTGTATTGGAGCCTTAATATAAGTCGGAGAAAGAACAGAATGTGTGCCCTTCTTCAGTGTTGTCATTGTCACTGGCATACATAACAAATTAGAAGAATCATCATGGATGAGGATTCAGTCGATGCGGCACATGGGTGACGAATAACCGAAATGCCAGTGGCATTTCGCAGTATAAGGAACGACACGCCATGGATGGCGTGGCTGGGATGAATCACAGGGACGTTTGGTACGATAGACTCTACTATACTACCGGCGACTCCGGCAACGAACGGTAATCATCATTCTTTGGTAGCCGCAAACAGCAGGTGGTAAGTATTACCTCAAATAATTAACTTATTTTTAGAGTTGGTTGTTAACGCCTAAAAATAAAAAGGCCGGTAAGTGATGCTTACCGGCCTTTCTTTCATCTGATGTACCTTAAAAGCGCTGTGTTATTTGCCTACTGCAACGCCTTCACGTCGTGGATCGGCGCCGCCCACATAGCCTTTTGGGGTTACCTGTATACCGTGCAGACCGCTATTCAGGTCGACTACTTTGACTTTATGGCCAAGCGCTTCTAACGGGCCCTGCAGGGCTTCTATTGGCGTGCCTTTTTCCAGCGCAGTGTAATCGTTACGATTGGTGATCTTCGGCAGATTAATGGCCTGCTGAATATCCAGGTTGTAGTCAATCACACCAATCAGGGTTTGTGCCACATAGCTCACAATGCGGCTACCGCCTGGTGAACCCACCAGAATTTCAAGCTCGCCCTGATCGTTAAATACCATGGTAGGACTCATGGCACTGCGCGGACGTTTGTGTGGCTCTACCCGGTTAGGTACCGGGAAGCGGTTCATCGATGGCGAGAACGAGAAGTCGGTTAGCTGGTTATTCAGCAAAAAGCCGTCAACCATAATGCCCGAACCAAACATAAACTCGATACTGGTGGTCATGGATACTGCGTTACCCTCTTTATCAACGATAACAAAGTGGCTGGTATTCGGCTGTTCCAGTGAGCTACCCTGGCTGACCTGGGTAGAAAACGGTTCACCGGGGCGGGCAAAGCGCCACGGCTTATCAACCTTAATGCTCTCAGCGCGGCGATGCAGGTAACCTTCGTTGATCAACGCCCCGTAAGGCAGATTGGTAAAGTCACTGTCGGCTATGTATTTTTCACGATCGGCATAGGCTAAGGCGCTCGCCTGCGTATACAGGTTGGCAAATTCTACGCTGTCGATGGGGTATTCAGATAAATCAAAGCCTTCCAGCAGTTTAAGTACCTGAAAAACGTTAATCCCGCCTGAACTGGGTGGCGCCATGCCGCAGATTTGCTTACTACGGTACTCACCGCACACACCGTTGCGCTCAATCGCTTTGTAATTGGCCATGTCCTCGGCGGTTAACGCACCAGGGTTAATTTCTACGCCTTGCACAGCTTTCGCAATTTTTGCTGCCAGCTCGCCGGTGTACATATAATCTGCGCCCTGCTCTGCAATATTGCGCAGGGTTTTGCCTAATGCCTGGTTCTTTTTCGTAGTACCAGCCTGTAGTGGCTTGCCTGCCGGGTAAAAGTAGGTTGCCGTGCTGGGAAAGGTTTTCATGCCCTTGTGGTACTGTTCGGCCATGGTAACCAGTTTTTCCAGCCGCTTGGACACCTTAAATCCCTCTTCTGAGGTATTAATGGCATCGCGGAACAATACCGGCCAGTCGAGTTTACCAAACTGACCGTGAGCCGTTTCTAACGCCTTGAGTGCGCCCGGTACGCCAACTGACTTACCGCCAACCACCGCGTCCAGCCATTTCATGGGCTTACCGTGTTCCATAAACCAGTAGGCATTCACACCCGCCGGGGCCATTTCACGGCCATCGAAGGTGTGCAGCTTTTTAGCTTTGTTATCCCAGTACAACATAAAAGCGCCACCGCCAATACCAGACGATTGCGGCTCTACCAGGGTTAACATGGCCTGCACGGCTACTGCCGCATCGATAGCACTACCGCCCTGTTCGATGATGTTTTTACCCGCCCAGGAGGCATAAGGATTGGCAGCAACTACCATGTAGTCCTGACTGATATGGGCTTTTTTCTCGATATAACCGGTAGCGGCTTCCGGCTCGCCCGCTTCACGGGGTGCCGGGGTTTGCTGAGCCAGAGCATGAAAACTGGAAGACAGGGTTAAGCACCCTGCCAGAAAAAGAATGCGCGTGCGACTACGACTCAAGGTGAATCTTCCTCTTATTTAAATTTTTCCGGGTTAATTGGTCGCTTGTGCAGGAATGCATCAAAAGCTTCCTGCGCAGCTTCTGTGCCCATGGCTTCAATAAACACATCCAGCTCAACATCCATATGCTGGTGAATGGCTTCTGCCTCGTTATTAATTAGTGCTTTTGACTGCAACAAAGCGTAAGCAGGTTTGGCGGCCAGCTTACCGGCAACTTTGTTAACAGTGTCCCGCAAGGCTTCGGGTTCGACAATTTTGGTCACCATGCCAAACTGATAGGCTTCCTGAGCACCAAAGGGTTCACCCAGTAATAACCATTCGCTGGCACGACGCCGACCTGCCATTCGCGGCAGGATATAACTCGATGCATATTCAGGCACCAAACCCAGATTAATGAAAGGCATTACGAACTGGGCTTCACCGTGGGTATACACGAAATCACAATGTAACAGCATGGTGGTACCAATGCCAACCGCCTTGCCTGAAACTTCGGCGACTACCGTTTTTTTACAGTTGAGCAGCGCATTCATAAAGCTGACAGTTTCTGCGAGGTGAGGCTCAGCGCCGTGATTGGCAAATCCGGCGATTTCGTTGCCGGCACAGAACACGTCACCTTCAGCGCGAATAACCACCACTTTACAGCTCTCAGTTTGGTTAACCTCAACCAGGGCATCGGCCATAGTCTGATACATTTCCCGGGTCAGGGCATTTTTCTTTTCCGGACGGTTTAAGGTGATGGTGGTAATGGCATCCTGGGTTTCGATAAGAATATTGCTCATTATGGTCTCCGACTCTTTATTGGGCTTCGTAGGGCATTTTCGTTATGATAGCGCCCCAGCCTTTTGATCAACAATAAATTCCAATGATAGTTGCGCTACCAGTAAAACCACAGTTTAGTCTCGGCCCGTTAATTCTGGCCATTGTTTGCATTGCCTTCTTTTTTGCCGGTCAGTCGATGACCGATCTGCTGGCCTACGACCGTTATGCGTTGCAAAGCATGGAAACCTGGCGCCTGATCAGTGGCAACCTCATCCACACCAACGGGTACCATCTGTTATTAAACCTGGTTGGCCTGGCCTTACTGTGGGCGCTGCATGGCGAGCATTATCGCCCGGTCACCTTTTTAAAGTTGTTTATCTGGTGTGGGTTGGGTACCAGCCTGGGCATTTACTTTCTGTCTCCGCAATTAATCTGGTATGTGGGTCTTTCTGGTGCCTTACACGGCATTTTTGTGTGGGGAGCTTTTATGGATATTTTAAATAAAGTCCGTTCCGGCTGGTTATTACTGGCCGGTGTTGCCGCCAAGCTGGTGTTTGAACAGTTGCAGGGAAGCAGCGAGGATGTGGCCAGTTTAATTGATGCCAGTGTGGCTGTTGATGCCCATTTATACGGCGCGGTGTGTGGTGTATTGCTGTTTGTACTAATGTGGGGAAGCAGCCTTGCAGCAGGCTTTATAGCCAGCCGCCGCAAGGCATAAATTAATAGCTAGAGATTTTCTTCGAATAGCCCGTAAATACGGCGGTATTCATCCAACCACGAACTGGGCTGTACAAAACCGTGCGGCTCTACCGGGTAGATAGCCGTTTCAAAGTCGGTTTTCTCCAGCTCAATCAGGCGTTGCACCAGGCGCACCACGTCCACAAAGAATACGTTGTTATCCACCATAGGCGCGTTGATCAGCAGCGGTTTTTGCAACCCTTCGGCAAAATAAATTGGCGAGCTTTTGCGATAAGCAATGGGATCAACATCCGGCGTATTGAGGATATTAGAGGTGTAGCCGTGATTATAATGCGCCCAGTCAGACACCGGGCGTAACGCCGCACCGGCCTGGAACAGATCCGGGGCATTAAACATCGCCATAAAGGTAAGGAAGCCACCATAAGAGCCACCATAGGTGCCGATTCGGTCGCGATCCACGTTGGCATTCTCTACCAGCCAGTTTACGCCATCACGCAGGTCTTCCAGCTCCGGCGTGCCCATTTGACGATAGATAGCAGTGCGCCAGTCGCGACCGTAGCCACGGGAGGCACGGTAGTCCATATCCAGTACTACGTAGCCTTGTTTAACTAAAAAGCTGTGGAACATAAACTCGCGAAAATAATCAGACCAGCCTAAATGCGCATTCTGCTTATAGCCTGCCCCGTGGTTAAACACTACTGCCCGACGGGGCTCTCCTTCGGTATAACCTTCCGGTAAATACACCCGTGCATAAATGGGCTGCTCCGTATGACTGGAATCGATCGCCACCACCTGCGGTGCTACCCAGGGTTTGGCAAGGAAAGCTTCGCTAATGGTATGGGTTAGCCGCTGCGGGGCTTGCTCACCGTTTACCGCCACTGAATATAACTCCGGCGGACGGGTTACCGTGGAATGGGTAAGCAGTAAGGTTTGCTCGTCCGGGCTTAACACGTAATCGGTCAGGCCATTCAGGTCGGTGAGTGCCTGATGCTCGCCGGTTTGCGTATTAACCCGGTAAATTTCGTAAATACCGGGGTGCTTTTTATTGGCTTTAAAATACACATACTGATCGTCTTCGGACACAGTTACGCTATCTACCACATACTGACCGCTGGTAAGTGCCTTAGGCGCCTCCCCTGGTTGTTGCAGATACAGATGACTGTAACCGGACTTCTCTGACTGATAGAACAGCGTATGGGAATGATTCAGCCAGCCAAACTGGTTGTGGTGGTAGTTGATCCACGCATCATCGTGTTGGCGCAGCTGGTTTACCAGCTTCCTGGCCGCCAGATCAACGGTAACGACCCAGCTGTCTTTGTTGTCCCAGGCTTCCAGGAGCAGGGCCACCTGAGAGCCATCCTCATGCCAGCGGATGGCCGGGCCACTGCGCGACCAGCTGTTAAGCAGGCCGATTGCGCGGGGTAACCGGTTATCCGTGTACTCCTCGCCACGGGCTGCAGCATTCTCGCGTTTTACATCGGCCAGTACATCTTCGTTATAGCCGGGTAAGCCCACATACGAGAGTTCGTGTTTGGCACCGGTAGCCACATCAACCAGCCAGGTGGTTTGCGTTACCGGCTTGGCATCCGCAACCCGCTGGCGCACACTGATTGCGGCAATGCGACCATCTTCCTGAATGTAATGCGGCATAATATCGGAGTCATCACGGGTACTGCTTTTTTTGGTGGTCACGATGATCGCATGTTTACCACTTGGCGACAGCTCAGCGGCGACCAGACGCTCATTGTCATCAAAATACACCGGCGCCGGCGCAACCGCCGGGCTGTGCGCACGCATCGCCTGCTTTTGGGCGAACTTATCTGCGCGGTTTTTGCGCTGTACCTGAATGTACTGGATCAGCGATTGCTGTTCAGCAGCAACAAAGTCTTTAGGTGGTTTGTTGGCGCTAGGCACATCGGCAAATTCCCAGCTCAGCAGTTTTTCCTGCTGACCGCTGGCCAAATCAATGGCGATGTAGGTATTGTATAACCGCGCAAATAATCGATTATCGGTTAAAAAGCCGATATTGCTCAGCGGCTGACCATAGGTTACCCGGACAATCTCACCATCAGGCATTTGCACAAACACGCTGTCTTCGTATTTCCAGGCGGTGTATTGACCGTCACGGCTGGTGGCCTTTTCATCAGACTTGTATTTGTGTAGCACCTCAGGCGCAACTTTTACCGACTCGCCCTGCTGGTTAATTCGAAACACATCATAGAGCTGGGTATCTTCCTGCTTGCGGGAATAAACCACGCTGCCATCCAGGCCAAACCCCGGACTCTGCGGCTGACGACCAAGCCACGTTGGGTCGGTCATAATCTGTTCGAGGGTGATACTGTCGTTTACCTGCGTTGCCTGTGGTGCCTCGGGTTTAATCACCCTGGCAAACTGGCTAACATTGGCGGTGGGTTCTGTCGTAACGGCTTCCGGCGCGGTACTGTTGCAGGCTGCAACTACAACACTCAAGCCCAGTAAAACACTGCTTTTAATTAGAGTATGTCGCATATTATTATTTACTTCGTTATAAATTCGTGCCCATTATAGCCAGCTATCTATGCGGGAAGTAGACATTTGTCCTTGTTTTTCACACGCTGGTCTTGTTAAGCGCACTACGGATAAATTGATCCAACCTACCCGCCCGGACAGTATTGGTGTTAACCCCTAACAACAGGAATAAAGCAATGAAAAAACTAGTTGGCGCATTGTTATTCAGTACGCTTCCTTTATTCGCGCAGGCAAACAGCTGCCCTGACGTATTAAAGTTCATGAAACGTAAACTCAATTCTCAGGAAACCGTAAATTTGTGCAGCGAATACCAGGGCAAAACCCTGTTGATTGTTAACACTGCCAGTTACTGTGGCTTTACTCCACAGTTTGAAGGGCTTGAAGCCATGTATGATGAGCTCAAGGACGACGATTTTGTGGTACTGGGCTTTCCATCCCACGATTTTAACCAGGAAGACGACGATGAAGGTAAAACCGCCGAACTTTGCGAGTTAACCTACGGTGTGGAATTCCCGATGTTTGAGCCGACCCATGTGAAGGGTGATGATGCCGATCCGCTGTATCGCATTCTGGCCAAAGCCACCGGTGAGGAGCCGAGCTGGAACTTCAATAAGTACCTGGTAGATAAAAACGGTAAAATCGTTAAGCACTACAAGAGCTCAGTAAAACCTTCTGATAAAGAACTACGCGGTGACGTTGAAAAAGCGTTAGCCATGTAATTTTCTTCACGCATAAAAAAAGCCCCGCAAACTGCGGGGCTAATATGCACACTCAACTTGGAACACACTTAAACAATCGGGGGTTCACACATTAAAACCCGTAATTGCTAGTTGCATAGAGTTAGTCCCTCGCATTGATCTAAAGTTCAAACTTTTTCACAAATTGTTGCAAATATTTTTGCTGCCCTCATCAGTTAATCTGCCCCACTATTCTCACTCAAAATAAAAGCGAATTATTACAAGCTGTTAAATTCGCAGGCTCACAATTGCAGAGACAAAAAAAACCTGCAAAATGCAGGCTTTTCTAATTCGTTAATCGTGATGTTTGTGCTTAAAACTTTGCCAGTGCCTGGTCAAAGTCGGCTACCAGATCGTCGGTATCTTCAATCCCCACCGACATTCTGATCATAGTTTCGGTTATGCCCATGCGCGCACGCTCCCGCTGGCCATTCTCAAAAAAGATGGTGGAAGCCACCGGCAGTGCCAGTGTGCGCGTATCACCAAGGTGGGTGGCTGATAGCACTAACTTAAGCTCATCCAGGAATTCGCAAGGGTCGATACCAGGCACCAAATCAAAGCTCAGGATCGCACCATAACCACCTAGTTGCTCACGAGCTACATAGTGCTGCGGATGATTAGAAAGGCCCGGATAATACACTCGCTCAATCTTATCCTGACTTTCCAGATAGGTGGCCAGTTTCATGGCGTTTTCGGTGCTACGCGCCATACGCAGAGACAGGGTCTCAATACCTACCGAAATAAGATGTGCCGATTGCGCTGCCAGCGTAGCGCCCAGATCACGCAGCCCTTTTTTGCGAATTTGGGTGATGCCCCACATGCGCTCGTCAGCAACCTGATAAGCCGGTTTAATATTATTGAATGACGTCCAGTCGTAGTTGCCCATATCCGTTACCGCACCACCGAGCACGTGGCCATGGCCACCGTGATATTTGGTGAGCGATGTCAGCACCAGTGAAACTTTCATAGCTTTGGCATCGAACGCTGGTGGCGGTGTCATGGTGTTATCTACCATAAACAGCAGTTTTTGTTCCTCACACCATTTACCAATGGCCCGTAAATCGGCTACCTGCGTAACCGGATTAGCGATGGTCTCGGTAAATACCGCGCGGGTATTGTCTTGTTTCGCCGCAATCACATCCTGAATAGAGGTTACATCAACAAATGTGAGTTCAACGCCTAAATCCATCAGCGTGTCTAAGAAACTGCGGGTATTGCCAAACAGATACTGACTCACAATTAAGTGATCGCCGGCTTTAAACAGCGACAGCATGGTACTGGTGATTGCAGCCATGCCGGTGGCAAAACAGGCTGTTGCAATGCCGCCTTCCATATCAGCAATAATGGTTTGCAGCGCAGCCATTGAGCCTGATGAGGAGCGCCCGTAAACGTGGCCCATTTTTTTGCCCTGGAAGACATCTACCAGATCTTGCGTTTTTTCAAATTCGAATAAGACAGCGTTGGTGGTACTGGTATGTACGGCACCATCGGCCGGATGATTTAGCTGTCTGTCGGCATGTACTTGACGAGTGGTCACTCCCGGTTTGGTCACGCGTTGGGCTCCGTAATTGTTTGCTGCGGGTATTTAGCGGTGACGGTGCGGTAAAAACTGTATACCGACTCCATCGACACCGTTACATCTTTGGATACTGTAAGGACGGGCCCGAAAACCAGCGTTTTTTGTTGATAATCAAGGCCGACACACTGAATGGGAATTCTAGCGGTTTGTGCTATGTAAAGAAAGCCGCTTTTCCACGGATACACGGCTTTTCGCGTTCCTTCTGGTGCCAGAGCGAGCAGTAACTGTTCTGAACGGCTAATTCGCCCGGCCACTTCCCCCACTACGCCATGGGCTTTACTTCTGTCCACGGCGATACCACCTAAGCGGCGCATCAGGCCGCCTAAGGGCCCTTCAAACAAGGTATGTTTGCCTAAAAACGCCACATCCAGACCGAGTGCCAGTTTAAACATCACACCAATAATAAAATCCCAGTTAGATGTATGCGGCCCAACGGCCAGTACCATTTTAGGGTGATTAGCCAGGCTGCCTTGCACTGTCCAGCCCCGCTTATCCAGCCACCACCGGCAACATGTACCCCACATGCCAACCGGGTATTGTGGGACTGATTCTGGTAATGGCGCTTTGAATGACTGCATATTCCGCCACCAATCGGTTATTCTGTTATCGGTAATTGTAACCGCTATGGAGTGCCCCACCAAAGCGTAACCGTTCACCAAGGCCCTATTGACAGGCAGCTTTAAAGTCGTTGAGCAGAGGATAGGTGGTTTTATTCAGCGTCGCAGCAAGTATTGCCCGGATCCATTTCAGAGGATTCAGCTTTTGTTTTCGGCAGGTTTCTACGATGGTGAGTATACGTTGTCTGAACAGTTCGCCCCGATGTGACCACACGCCATAGCTGCCTTTTCGCCACAGCACATAGCTTCGCAATGAACGCTCGGCTTCATTGTTAGTGAGAGGGACGCCATCGTGACTGAGGAATACCCAGCACATGTCATCGTGTTTTAGCAGTAGCTTACACCGGTTCTGATAGCGGGGAGTCACACAGCGTCTTGATGCCAGTTCAAGTTGCTCTCGCCAGGCGATGCGTAGTTTTTCCATCCGGTCCAGGTATCGCTTTTCACTTAGTGCGTTACTCTCATACCGGTGTTGCAGCCGGAACAGTATGCGAATGAGCCTGACTAACGTTGTTCCATAGGTTTTATTCGTACCCCAGCTTTCCGCCAGCGCATTCATGTTTCTTAAGATATGCGCCCAGCACAATTGACGGTGGTCTGAATCGATGTAGTGATAACCGGCATACTGGTCAGTAACAACAATGTTTTCCGGATTATCGCCGAGTAGTTTCTTTGCCGCCCAGGCGCCACGTGAGAAGTGCGTCATAAAGCATGATAATTCTGCTGTGCATACCTGCCACATCCAGCGGTTTTCGTTACCACGCTGATGACGGGTTTCATCGCAGTGCACCACCGCCTCAGTGCGCATCGTCTCTTTGATATCCTGATACGCTGGCGTCAGTACTGAACTAACCCGGCCCTGCGCTTCAGAGATAGCACCGCGACTGAACGATAAACCGAAGTTCTGTTCGAGCTGCTGCTGGATTTTACTGATACTCTGGTGAAACTGCCCCGACTGCATTGCCACATAGGCTAGCAGGTTATTTCCCATCTGCCCCTGATTCACGTTGTCAGGTAGCGTTGCTTTTACCGTTTTACTGCACTGACAACACTGGCCCTGATGCAACTGATGTTCGACTACAGAGAATGCCTGGCTGGGAATATCAAATACCTGATGCCGACGATAAGGGGAATCATTGATAGCAATGTCACCACCGCAAGCACAAGTATCGTCGGGATAATAGGTGCGCGTCTCATCAACGGTATCGGCCAGCATCCGCTTACTACCTTTATGGCCGGATTGCGCACCGCGCTTACGGCCCGTCGGCTTTTTAGCTGGCGCAGATGAAGCTACACTCGGACCATTAGAAGATGGCGGGCGCGATGAATTACGACTGTTTTGATTCAGTCGGTCTTCGAGGTCATTTAGCCTGTCCCAGAGTGTACTAATGAGCTCATTGGCATCATCGAGATTAGTAGCGACGGGTGGCTTTGTGGGCTGCTTTTTACGTGGCATGAAACCACTCTGACAGACTGGCGGGATCAATCAATAGGATCCCCACGATCATTGAAAATAAATATTACTAACTGTCAATAGGGCCCTGGTGAACGGTTAC
>NZ_RCUA01000083.1 GCF_003731635.1 Marisediminitalea oceani
CATATGAGCCCAACTCCCGTCAATAGGTAATAACAATTCTCTGGCTGCGTCAGCAGCCAGTTCAAGTCCCTGTGCTAAACCTCTTAACTTCATCTGTCATGGTCATCGTCAGGCTTCGCCTGCGGCAAACACATATAGAGGCTCTCTTAGTGCGATCTCATCGCTGCCTGCTGCCGGGCAATCCGTGGCGGGCGCAGGGGCACTAGACATTCATCGGTTAACCTGATGCTGGCACTATTCAAAACGTAATGGCTGATTATTCTCGCCAGTTAGTGGAAGGCTCAGTGCAGGTGCAAGCGATTTAGCACAGGGTATTGTTGCGCAACAGGCAGATGTCTAATCAAAGCGTGGTGGCTGTGGACACCGGTATAGTTCATCACATTGCAGGTTCACATGCCTAAATAAGTGATAAACATGATACTCGCCATTCGACCAGTTAGATTTTCAGCTCATCTGCCTGCGCGACTTACCCTGCTAAAAAGCGTTCACTGTCGAACACCGTTTTATTCTTCAACATATAATACATGCATCGCCCGAGTTTATGGGCCAGGGCCGAGAGTGCTTTTGCTTTACTCATGCGCTTTTGTAACTTAGCGAGATATGCTTGTGCACGTGGGTTGCCTTTCAAGAACAACACCGCTGCTTCCGAGAATGCCCACTTAAGATGTGCATTACCGATTTTATTGCCCTGAGTACCGTATGTTTTGCCTGCTGATTCCGCTTTGCATTTGACCAGCCGTGAATAGGAGGCGAACTTCTGAACACTCTCAAAGCGTTGGATATTGCCAATCTCGTAAAGAATTGTCAGAGCCAAAACCCGTCCGACACCCGGCAATGAACGTAGCAGATGATAGTCACGGCCGTTGTCATTTTTAGTTATCTTCTCTACATAACATTCGATACTGCTAACTTCATGGTCATAAATTTCAATCAGACGCAGATTCATATCCACACTGCGTTGTACCAGTGGGTCAGGAAAATAGCCGCGCATAGCATCCCGGCCCGTGGTGTAACTTAAATCTGATTTTTCGGGAAGAGGCAGGTTGTACTGGGCAAGCGCATTCTTAACAAAGGCTTTTAATTCAGCACTGTGGCGCATGGCATGGGTTCGTCTTCGTAATAAGTCCCGGATAGCCCGTTTTTCCTTCGGATAAACATAAGCCAGAGGGAAATTGCCGCCCCGCATAAGCTTGGCAATTTTATACGCGTCAATTTTATCATTTTTGGTTTTGCCGCCATGAATAGCTTTCATGTACAAGGCGTGGCCAAGAATAAAGTCGATGTTGTGCTGTTCGCAAAAATCACTGAGCCAATACCAGCAATGCATACATTCGGCACCGACTATGATATTCCCCAGATAGGGAGAAAGCAGTGTTAAAAGCTGTTCAGGCGAGTCTTTAATCTTCTTGTGAACCAGAATGTCGCCACGCTCATCGAGGATGCAAACGTAGAGCATTCGCGCATGAAGATCGATTCCGCAGTAAAAAGGATGTAAGTTAGTATAAAATTGCATTGAGTCTTCTCCGTTTGGGTTTGGTCGCCTTCCAGCTTAGCCAAGAAATTGGCTAAGCTGGGGAGAAGGCTCAATAAGTATCAAGGCGCTTAACACGTTCCCTTCAGTCACTGGGACACAAACGCAGCGGTGCTTCGCATTTTACCGCTGCATTTGTGCCCGTTAGCTTTGCGTTAGCCAAGAAAGAATAAAACAAGCATCAAACGACCTCAGTACCCGAAACATGCCAAGTGCAGTTCCGTTCATTTATCCCTTTTTTGCTGATTTCGTTCGGTATCGCCTGGGGTATCCTTGGACTGTACATCCTACTCCCGGATCTTATGGGAACGGTGTTTGGCCAGCTTACCGGCAACCATCCGCTTTTTTTCCTGGCTGTTTACGCGCCTGCAATCGCAGCATTTGTTCTTGTTGGCCGTAACGGCGGCCTCAGCGGTTTGCAGCGTTTCCTTGGCCGGGCATTGCTATGGCGCTGCAGCGTGGCCTGGTATGCCTTTCTTATCATTGGCATACCATTGATCTTCATTGTCGGTTCGGCGATCAGAGGGAACCTCCTAACGGAACCTTTTCCATTTGCATCCTTTCAGGGTTTACTCATAGCGTTGGCCCTTGCCGCCATCAAGGGCCCGATTGAGGAGTTCGGTTGGCGGGGGCTGGCACTCCCTCTTCTACAGCGGAAGTTTGCTCCGCTTTGGGCTGGGTTGGTTCTTGGAGCCATCTGGGGGCTTTGGCACCTGCCAGCCTTCCTGTTGAGCGGAACCCAGCAGAGCGAGTGGTCATTCGCGGCATTCTTTGCTGGATGTCTGGCGATCAGCGTCATTGCAACGGCACTGTTCAACAGCTCGCGTGGCAGCATTCTTTTATCCGCGTTCTTCCACTTTTCACTCATGAATCCGATTTTTCCGGATGCGCAACCCTATGACACATACCTGCTGATCGTTGTTGCAACCCTTATCGTCTGGTGGAAACACAAGGATATGCTCACAAAAGAAGGTTCCGTCACAGAAGTTATTCCGCAATCGAAAACCTCGTAATGTTTTTTTGATTCCGAGCGTGACGTGACCACCGATTTGAGGCTACGGCGGATGAGAAGGAAAGCAGAATGCCAACTATATCCAAAACGTCTTTAAGCACTGTTGCGGGGGGGCGTATCCGCATCGCCATATTGGTCCTCTTCCCACTTCTGCTGATATCGACAGGGCTTTGTCCACTTTTGATCACCTTTCCGGCTATTGCCGATGCCGCAGCGACACTTGATTCTCATGAAGATTTTCAAGCAGCACTCGATGGCTTTCAGGAAGAATATGGTTTTCCAGGCGCAACGGCTGCTTATGTGTTACGAGATGGCACAACCGGCGTTTTCGCAACCGGACTAGCCGATGTCGAAGATGGGACGCAGATGACGGTGCGATCTCGGATGCTTGCAGCCAGCATTGGCAAGACTTTTGTTGGAGCGACTGCTTTGGCGCTTGCTCGCGAGGGCGTGCTGGAGCTGGATGCACCGGTGTCGCAATGGCTTGGTGATCGGCAGTGGTTTACCCGCTTACCCAATCACGCTGTAATGACCGTACGTCACCTTCTGAACCACAGTTCAGGATTACCGGACCATGTCCATTTGGAAAGCTTTGCAACTGAGGTCTCTCACCGATGGCGTGAAAATCAAAACCCCTTTTCGCCTGAGGACTTGATTGATTTTGTTCTGGACATGTCGCCACTTTTCGAAGCGGGTGAGGGGTGGTCATACTCCGACACAGGGTATATCTTGCTGGGGCTGGTGATAGAAGCTGCTGCAGGCAGAACCTATTACGAAGAAATACACGAACGCTTTCTGGCGCCGCTTGATCTCACTCTGACTGCGCCGTCTGACAGACGATTGCTGCCCGGGTTGGCTGCCGGCTATATGGGAGCAGAAAATGCTTTCGGGCTTCCCCGAAAAACAATCCAAGCAAATGGCATGATGGTATGGCATCCCGGATTCGAATGGACTGGCGGTGGTTTGGTGAGTAATTCACGCGACCTTGCGAGGTGGGGGGCATCATTGTTCGGGGGCAATGCGATGCCCGGCGACTATCTGAAGGAACTCTTGCGGCCGGTTCCAATTAGCCCTGATAATCCCAACGTCTACTATGGAGCAGGGGTTGGCATTTATCGATCAGGACCATTTGGGCCCGTCTATGGACATGGCGGGTGGATACCCGGTTATAGTTCCAGTTTGCGCCACTATCCAGACCATGGAGTTACCATAGCTTTTCAAATCAATACTGATGTCGGCATAGTGGATGATACGACTGCGGTGGTCAGAGAAATGGAAGAGCGGCTGGCAACGATCGCTATATCTGCTAGCAATGCCATGCACGTGAGCCGGAACAACACTCACGGAAGGGGAGACGAACTGTTCATGAATTCTATATATTTCATTTTGTCAATGCTGGGGTTTGCCTTGTTGGCGCTGATTGCAATTCGCCTGTGGGACGAGCGTGCCGACCGAATGGAATGGAAACGACTGGCAGCTTTACAACCTCAAAACCCAGGTATATATGACCCAGTGATGGTTGCCGATCTGCCTGAGCCAGCCCGGCGATTCTTTAACTTTGCCATTTCGCCTGGCACACCGTTGCTGACTGTGGCTGAAATCGACATGGGGGGAGAATTCAGTCTGGGTACACGGGATAACCCAAACTATCAGCCGATGGATGCAAGGCAGATTCTGGCTGCACCGACTGGTTTTGTCTGGAAGGTGAAGATGCCCGGAGTCGTGTCGGTGTCTGGCTCTGACACTGGGAAATGGACGCGCTTCCGAATTCTCGGTCTGATGCCAGTTGCCCGCATGGGTGGCGATGCGAACCATGCACGGGCTGCATATGGCCGATATGTTGCCGAGGCTGTGTTCTGGACTCCAGCCGCCTTGCTCCCAAGATCAGGTGTTGTTTGGGAAGCTCTGGATCAGGACACTGCCCGGGTGACAATAAGTCACAAAGGGCTATCGCAGGCGATAGATCTAAAGGTGGATGCCGAAGGTCGACCCGTGTTGGTTCAATTCATGCGGTGGAGCGATGCGAACCCTGAAAAGAAGCATCAGCTCCAGCCTTTTGGTGGGAGTCTGTCAGATTTTCGTGAAGTCCAGGGTTTTCGCGTCCCCTTCAATGTTGAAGCCGCCAACATGTTTGGCACAGACCAGCACTTTGTGTTTTTCAAGGCAAATGTCACCGTCGTCCGGTTCTTGGCGGCAGGATCATGATTTCCTGCGACCAACGCCTACATGCATTTACAGTGAAACCGGCTAACAATAGCATGGAACAGACAAATCTCCGCAGGCTCCGATTTGCTGCTCATGCGTGAAGTTATGCGCCATTTCCGCTGCCACTGAGAGTTGCGGCTTGGTCGATTATTGACATGGAGTCACTTATTTGTGAATAGGAATTCGAAAAAGTTGTCGTCCTCTGAATCTAAGTTCTACTTACCGTTCTCACTTTTCATAACTATCGTGGTTATCGGTGGTTTTGCTCTTCATTGGAGCGTTAATCCGTCCAGTTTGGATAGAGTCACAATGTGGATTGGCTTACATGGAGCCTTTAGTACCGCATGGTATTTGCTGCTTATCAATCAAATTAGATTATCGAACATTGGCAAGTATTCTGCCCATAAAACTCTAGGGAAAATTAGCGCTTTTATTGTTATCGGAATTCTTGCCACAGGTTCTGTAATGGTTTTCGAATTCTATCATCGTATGGCAGGATTCGGCGTGTTCAATCCCGAGGATGCCCAAGCAAGGATTCGCGCAGGTAGTTTCCTTGGCGGCGTTTTTCTTCAATGGTTAATTTTTTTAATCCTTTATATTCTGGGTATTTTAAATATAAAGAACCAAGCGCACCATAAACGATTCATGATAGCGGCAGCGATTCAAATGATGCCTGAAGGGCTTAATCGGGCTGTACACATTTTAACTCTACCAGGTTATTCGATGTACATTTTTATGTCTTTAATTTACGCCGTACTAATTGTTTATGATTGGAAAGCTAAAAAACGTTTTTACGTAAGTACTTTTTCGTCAGTCGTATTGTTTTGCGTGTTAGTGGTGGCTATGAATACTCTGTTTAAATCGCAAGCCTGGGGAGATTTTGCTGTAAAAGTAATCAGTGGTTTATCGTGAGTGGCGCATAACAATCACATTAAGTCGCTCGCAAGCTCGTTGGGACAGTAACAAGTGGGCTCTGTCGCTTCGCTCGGATTTTAGCCCACGTGTTACTGCCCCTTATTTGGGGGTTATACGCCACGGAATGTTTGAATGTTACTAGTCTTATTTGGTTTTGGTATGTTTGCTTTAGGCGGCATCATGTTTTTTAAACCGATGGCTTTTGCAAATGGAATTTCAGAATTCAGCTGTAAACCTTGGTTTCATGGTTTTGAAATAACGAGTCGCTTTATTGTCGGCCTGTTATTTGTTTGGCAATCAAAGAATTCTTCTTATCCACTGTTATTTTTAGGGCTGGGTATTGTTCTTTGTTTCACTGGGGCTTTTTTGGTTATTGTCGGCTCTAGCTGGCACAAGCGTTTTGCAATATTAACTTCCAAAATTGGTAAGTGGTTTCGTCCAATAGGTATTTTCGCTCTTTTGGGAGGCTGTGCTCTAATGTACCTTGGTTTTTTGGGGTAAGGCGTAAAAACAAACCGCTGTAGTCGCTCGCAAGCTCCCTGGGACAATAACACGTGGGCTCAGTCGCTTCGCTCCAAAATTTAGTCCACGTGTTATTGCCCCCAGCGGGGCGTTATACGGCATTAGGTATTTGAGTAATATTGACTTAAGATTGCAATAATATGAGCGAAAATAAAACTAACAATAATATGGGATTGGCTATAGCAATGGGAGCCGGGATTGGGCTTGTTTTTGGGCAGTTTATTTTTGATGACGTTGGCATAGGCCTATCCGTAGGAGCTGGACTTGGTGTTGTCTACGGTTCTATAAATAAAGTTAAACAAAATAGGTATGACGATAACTAATAATTCATATTTTTAAACCGTATAACAAGGCAATCAGTCGGGACTAAATACAGTTGGCTTGCGCTCCTTCGTCGTTAATTTTAGCCAACTATTTGTGCGCCCAATATTGCGGCGTTATGTACTTTAAGGAAGAGGTTCAGGTGATTAAAAAGATATTATTAATTTTAGCTATCGTCGTTGCAGTTATTGCTTACTCAGACAGCAAGAACCAAACAATTCAGCCTGTAAGTATTGAGACTTTCCCACCTGCTAAGGTGGAAATTAAAGCCGACCGTTTTTCATTTCGGTGTGACGGTCGCCAGCATTGCAGTCAAATGACTTCTTACGAAGAGGCGATGTTTTTCTTAGATAACTGCCCTAATACTAAAATGGACGGAGACAAAGATGGAATTCCTTGTGAGCGGCAGTTTTAAACACGTACATAACAAAAAATTATGGCGCCCGCAGGGGGGCTGGGACAGTAACTCGTGGGCTCTGTCGCTTCGCTCCGATTTTAGCCCACGTATTACTGCTCCTTAGGTGGGTGTTATATGCAATGAAAACGTTTAGATATACAGCTCCTGAATCGGGTACGGTAACGCTTTCAAATAGAACTAGGATTGCCGGGACATACTTCAATGCTTTTATAAGTTTTCTTATTCTAGTTCCGTACTTGAGTTTATGTCTTGCATCGATCTCAGCTTTTGGCGGGATTTACGTATTGGGCATGCTTTGGTTATTTGTTGTATCTCCCGTATTGATCGTTTTGCAACTCGCCTTTTGTGTAAAAGCCGTAAAACTAGGCACTATTGGATGGAAATCTCATGCGCGTTCTCTGGCATTAGTGGCGATTTCATACTTACTGCTAGCGATAGGTTTATTTGGAAATGATTGTGCTGTTAGCGCGTAAGCATATAACAAGTCCACTAAAAATCGCGCTTTCAGCTCTGGACTCGCAACAGGTTGCTCGCCTTTTATAGCGGCGTTATGTTTCAGTTGGACATTTAAGTATCAAGGAATGAATAGAAAAATAGTAATCAACTGTGTGTTAATTGCACTCGGAATATGCACTTGTTTTTGGGCATGGCACTTATTCACTTCTGGCCATACAGATTACAGACGGCATCCTCTATACCTGTTTGGGCTTGGCGTGCTTTTGGTACTGTGGAGCATCAAAGATCTTACTTTATTATTAATAAATCCAGTGATACAGAAAAAATACCCACGTGTTTATGAGAGACTAAACGGTGATATTTGGACATTTTTATTAGGTCCTGTTAAAGACAAAAATGAAACATAATAAGCGCATTAACACTCGCTACGCTCGTAATTAAAGCCCACGTATTTTTGCCCCGAAGCAGGGCGTTAGCTACCAGCATGGAAGCAATTGAGGTAATTTTGGAAAAAAACACAAACAAAAGCTCACTGGATAAAACAAATTTCATTAATTTTGTTTTTATATTGGCCGTTTTTCTATGTTTAAGCTTTGTGGCGTTTGACATCACTAAAGATGACGAGCGCTCTTTTGTATTTACTCTCTTGTTAATCATGTGCATTGCCTATGGCGCAGGCAGTTTCAAACTACGTTACTCTAATTTTCTTAAAACAACTGACTACACGCCTTCAACAGCATTTGCAGTTATTTGCTTATCCTGGTGGGTCGCGCTCACAGATATTTTTATAGTTTCGGAGCAAACATCACGGTTTTCTGGTCTTTTCTTGCTCTTATCCCTTTTATTTACTTTTGTCTTAATGATTGAGTTCATCCACTTTTTTAGCGATAAGGAAGGGAAACCAATTACCCCTTGGTACTTCGTTCGTACTAGTCAAATCGTTTTGCTAGTAACATTAGGCGCGATGTTTTATTTTCTTATATATGGAAGTTGGGACTTTCATATAGGAGACTCATTTGAATTTTTGTCACGTGTAATGCAAGGTCATTAAGCGCACGGCAGCTAACAAATGTTTTAAGTCTGGTGTATACGCACAATGGGACACAAACATATGGGTTGCTTTGCCTTGTAGCGCAGGTATTTCTGCCCATTAAACGAGGCGTCATGGGCCAGGGAGTCTTTAGTGAAATTTATAGGTTTAATATTTCTTTTATTTAGTAACGTAGCGATGTCTCAATCACCGCTGCAAGACTCCTTCACTATCAGCTCTATGAGCTTTAAAAAACCTTGGGGACATTATAAAGCTGCGATATTTTCCGACGGTAACACTGTAGTGATACTGGAAAATGATGAGGCTGTAGTGAGGTCATTCCAAATACACAACTCAACCAGTACATTTCAGGATCTAGTAGATACTTTAGATGACTTTCAATTTACTAAATTCGAAGATACCTATGGTTGGACGAGAGATGAAGAGAAAGACCCTAAATGTATTGAGCTATTGAGTGAGAACGAATACACCGTTGTTTCTTTTCAGTATGCAGGGCAAGAAAAGACCATTTCTTATTATCATGGCTGCAGAGGCTTTCCTCGCGAGTCAGAGTTAAAGTCATTACTGAAACATGTGAAAAACATCATGGGGCTTAATGAGTTTGTTGGTACATAACAATCTAATGTTTGAGGCACAAAATCGCGGGTTCTGCTTCGAAGTACAACTTCTATGTTTATATCCGTTAGTATAGTGTTAGCTCCCTTTTATTATGTACAATTTTGACTTAGATGTGTTGCCAGGTGACTTCATAGTTGAATATGAAAGTGATCTCTGTGAAGAACTAAAAGATGCAAAGCTCCATCAAGGAATGAAGACCGATTTTCTATATGATGGAGATGATCCGCTAGTGGATGGAATATCGATGATTTGGCCGGAGTTACTCGACTCAAATGGACACATTATTGAGGATAGAACGCCGGGAACAGCACCTACAAAAGGGATCGCTATTATGTGGATCGTTAGGGAAGAGACAAAGTCTTATCATGCCAAAAGAATTAAAGTAGGGACTAAAGGTTACTGGGTTCGTGGTCCATTTCGGGTAGCGAATGTTACGGTGATTAGCGTGGGAGATTTAGCGCGCTAATACGTTTTCGCCAGGTACAGCAAAGTTAGCGAGCAAGGAGAAACAGTGAAATCTGTATGGTTATTCCTAAGTCTTTTTATTCCAATGGCTGTTTTTGCTAAATCCAGCTTCATCACGGTGAATGGCTATGAAGTGGAATATGAAATGGCGGGTGAGGGCAAACATGTTCTATTTTTAGAGGCAGGCGGGTCTGCTGGGTTATCTGATTGGGATCCTATTTTCAAAAGGCTCTCCAACAACAGTCGTGTTATTCGTTACTCACGTATTGGCAATGGTAAGTCAGAGCAAGTCAGAAAGAATTACAGCTCTGAAGAGTATGCCGAAGAGGCTCGCTTAGTTCTTGAGGCTTTAAGCATTAAAAGCCCGGTGGTTTACGTGGCCCATTCCTATGGCGCTTACATCGCCAGGCGGTTTGCCGCAACCTATCCTGAATTGGTTTCTGGGTTAATGCTAATTGAGCCAGCATCGGAACATGATGTGGATATTATGAGAAGAATTGATCTTGCCAAAGCTGAACAAGAAATTGCTCAGGTGAAACTGGACGATCTTAAAAATGGTATGTCTAACCAGTATCTGGATTTTTGGGCTAAACGACCGTTGCCCGATTATCCTGAGATACCGGATATTCCGGTGACAGTCATTGCATCCATAAAAAAGTATGAGAATCCGCCATTACTGTTTTTCACTGATGAAGCCCGGGAAATGTGGGGAGAATTGCATTCCAAATGGGCGAAGACATTCCCTCGGGGAAAAGCCGTACTAACAGATAAAAGTTACCATTTCCCACAGAACGATGAACCAGATATGGTGGTTCAGGAAGTGAACGACCTGTTAGAAAGAATTAACCACTAACGATAACAATCAATGGATTTCCTGGAGATTCAGGCAGGTTGGAACCAAATTACACTGACTACTCAAAAGAAGAATTAGAACAAGCTTTGACCACAATTGATCAAGCTGCATTCCCCGATCGCACACTTAGAATTAAACATGAAATAGGTCGACGACTTAACGAGAACCCAACAACGTGTAACGCATCCACTCCGTCACACCGCTGGACATCTACTGGTAGAAATATTCTCCTTTTACTTTGTTTCTGTTTGCTCACAATGCTGGCTCTGACAGCATTATTCAGTGGTAAGACTGAAGGGATCATATTGTTTGTATTCAGTGTAAGCCTGACTACCTTTTTCGCGATTAACGTATTTAGAAAGAATGATTGGGTGCAGATTGATGAGTCTGGGGTTAAGTATAAAAACATTCTGGGCTACAAACATTTATACTGGAACGAAATTGCTACATGTAAAATTCGATACTTGAGATACACGAAGTCAGCAGTTTTAATAGGCAAGACAGGCGGAGAATATGCACTGCCGGTTACTGGCCGTAATGCAAAGGAAATAACTGAAGTGGTAAATGCCAAACTGCATGGCAATGTAGTATAACAATGACGTTATCTCATTGATTGAATTGCTTATAAATATGGACGTGGCGAGCCTTTGGCATGAAGCCGCTAAGTCTGTGTTTATTATCAGAATGTAAAGTTCAAGGAGGATAATTGAATATATTACCTTTCAGCAAAGTAGCCCACCCACAGCTTCAATTAGTTGTCTGGTTTGCTCGATTTTCATTTTTATCAGGCATATGTTTTTCGTTAGCCGGGATATATAGGGAGCTATTTCGAGTTTACCGTTGGTTGGCTTCTCCTATCTATAGTGATGATGGCAATAGTTGGGCCTCTTACCGATATGGTCTCGACCTGACACACGTTAACTGGCAACTTATCACGCTCGGCATCATTCTATTGTTTTTATCAAGTTTTTTAATTATCCAAATAACTAAATGCAAAGACAGCACCCGGTAAATAAACCTATTTGCCCACAAGCGGGTTGGGTTAAATACACAAAAAGGAGTTTTGAGAAATGAGCTTTATTAGTAAATTAAGTAAAGGTTTAAAAGGAGCCGCACAAGCATTACAGTCGGATGAGTACGAAATAAACGGTACCAAAATCCAGTGCATTCATTGCGGTCACCAGCATTTTGAACTTGGCGAAGCCCAGTTAAATACAGCGGGTTTTACGTTTATCAACCTCGATTGGGCAAACGAGAGCGCATCCATACTGGCTTGTAAGAAATGTTCACACATTATGTGGTTTGCCAAATCAGTCAAAAAAGTTGTTTAAAATCTGCATATAGAAAACAAGTCGTCGCCTCCTGATACGAGCTACACGCAAACAGGTAGGGGAAATTGAACTCTGGCCAGCTTGTTTGTGCCTCAGGTCTAAGCGTTAGGTAAGCAAGGAAGTTTTATGGAAGTAAGATATACCAATACCAAAGAGGACCTGATCGCATTCAATGAGCATCATCTTGCGAACAACAAAGCATTTCAAAAAAGGAGAAGATTAAATTTATATATTTCTCCTCTTTTTCTATTACTTGCCTTCTCATTTTATGGTTACCTCTCTGATTCAGTAGGTTTTTACGTAGGCGGCATATTAGGGGCGTTTGTCTCATATATGTGGACACTCATTGCTTATAAAAGATACGCAAAGAAATGCGCAGACACACTTCAAAAAGAAGTATTCTGCGAGCACAAAGTGACTGTCTCTGAAAAAGGCGTAAGCGAATCTACACAAAATAGTAACTGCCACTTTAATTGGGATGCGATTGATAAAGTTGAATATAACGAAAGTTATCTCTACATCTATAACACCCCAGCGACAGCCTTTGTAATCCCTAAAAGAGAGATAAGCGAAGAGGTTTTCGTGAATATGAAAAAGGCAGTCTCTGATGCCATGTAAAATGCATGAAACGAAGCGATGTAGTCGTTACAGCTGTTGCCTTCTTATTCGTACTAAGGCTAGTAGTTAAGTGTTAGGAGTACCTTTGAAGTCACTGTTCACGATATTGATTGCACTGGTAGTAGAGATAGCCCTTCTTTATCCAATCACATCAATGTTCGGCACCTGCGCCTCATATCCATTGGAAGATTTGTTTTTTGCAATATATTGGCCCGGGGCGGAATGGCTGCGTTATCAGGGGTTCAATCATTTTTGGGCTACGTTTTTAGTAGTAGCAATACCAAACAATTTAATTGTGGGGTTATTAGTACTTACCACAAAATTTCCAATAAAGTTTAAACGAGGGGGCAAGGGAAGTGGTGTATAAAATATCGCGCTCTGGCCATCCAGGGCAGAAGCGTTAGATTAAGAACATAAATCAGGGAGCGATTATGCAAAGTGAATTGATTATCGGAATTTCAGTAATTGTTATTTTATTGCTAGTTATAATGATAAGAGCCTGTAACAGATTCTGTGTAACTGCCATTTAGTTAATGTGTCTTTCGAGGCGTTCCTCGAACTCGATAATAAAACGACTCATAGCCTGACGCCAGTTTTGAATGGGCATTGTCCATTTTTTGCTGGCATCTTGAATCGCTAAGTAAACCATCTTTCTTGCTGCATCGTCACTGGGGAAGATTTTCCGCTTTTTGATAGCCTTTCTGATGACACTGTTGAGCGACTCAATGGCGTTGGTGGTGTAAATCGCTTTACGGATATCTTCAGGGTAACTGAACAACGTATTAAGGTTCTGCCAGTGGTTACGCCATGATTTAGAGATTTGTGGGTACTGGCCATCCCAGATTTCACTGAAGCGTTCCAGTTCGAGCAAGGCTTCGTCTTCAGTCGCTGAGCGGTAAACCCGCTTTAAATCCGTCGTGACGGCCTTGTAGTCTTTCCATGATACGTATTTGAGTGAGTTGCGCACCATGTGCACGATACATAGCTGGATGTGTGTCTGAGGGAAAACGGTGTTGATAGCATCAGGGAAGCCTTTCAGGCCATCCACACAGGCGATAAGAATATCTTCGACGCCACGCTGCTGAAGCTCAGTCAGCACACTCAACCAGAACTTAGCGCCTTCATTCTCAGCAATCCACATCCCCATCAGTTCTTTGTGACCTTCGGTGTTGATACCCAGAGCCAGGAAGATAGATTTATTGATGACCCGTTTATCCTGACGAATCTTCACTACGATGCAGTCCAGGTAAACAATCGGGTAGACGGCATCTAAAGGGCGAGATTGCCATTCAATCACCTGCTCAATAACGGCATTGGTGACACGAGAAACGAGCGTGGGCGATATCTCTGCGCCATACCATTCCTCAAAGGCATTGACGATGTCACGGGTGCTCATGCCCTGTGAATACAGCCAGAGGATTTTATCGTCCATGGAGGTGAAACGGGTTTGGTGCTTTTTGACAAGTTTGGGTTCAAAGGAGCCTTCACGGTCGCGAGGCGTATCGAGTTTAAACTCGCCGTCTTCGGTTTTGACCCGTTTACTGCTCTTGCCGTTACGGGTATTGGTAGACGTGGACTGTTGGTGTTTCTCGTAGCCAAGATGCTCATCCATCTCCGCGTTCAATGCCGCTTCAACAGTAATTTTCTTCAGCATCTGGCTAAACTCGTTCAAGTCCTCAGGTGTTTTAATCCCTTTGGCTGCTTCCCTTGCGAAAGCTTCAAGCTCTTTCTTATTCATGTTCATCTGCCTATCCTTAACTCTTAATAGAGTATGTTGAGATAGGCAGTTACACAAAATTAGTTACAGTCTC
>NZ_RCUA01000084.1 GCF_003731635.1 Marisediminitalea oceani
AAGGTAACTCTCATGTTGCATACTAACAATCCAATCATTAAACACAAAGCAGGTTTACTCAATCTGGCCGAAGAACTAGGCAATGTATCTAAAGCCTGTAAAATCATGGGCGTTTCTCGAGAAACGTTTTATCGTTATCAGGAACTCGTTGAGGACGGCGGCGTTGATGCGCTAATTAGTCAGTCCAGACGAACCCCAAATCTCAAGAATCGCGTGGATGAACAAACGGAGCAATCCGTTATTAATTACGCAGTAGAGTTTCCGGCACACGGCCAAGCCAGAACCAGTAATGAACTGCGTAAGCAAGGTATATTCGTGTCTGGTAGTGGTGTTCGTTCCATCTGGCTCCGTCATAACCTGGAGAACTTTAAAAAGCGCCTCGCAGCTCTGGAAGCCAAGGTTGAAAAGGAAGGCATAATCCTTAGCGAAGACCAAGTTGCAGCGCTAGAAAAGAAAAAGCAAGATGATGAAGCCTGCGGTGAAATTGAAACGCATCACCCTGGCTATCTAGGCTCTCAGGACACGTTCTATGTAGGCAACTTAAAAGGCGTTGGCCGAATTTATCAGCAGACGTTTGTTGATACCTACAGTAAAGTCGCGTTCGCTAAGCTCTACACAACGAAAACACCAATCACGTCGGCAGATGTGTTAAATGACCGTGTATTGCCGTTCTTCGAGGCTCAGGAACTGCCCATGCTGCGGATTTTAACTGACCGAGGTACTGAGTATTGTGGCAAGGTTGAACAGCACGATTACCAGTTATATCTGGCAATCAATGATATCGACCACACCAAAACCAAAGCGAGACATCCGCAAACTAACGGTATCTGTGAACGCTTCCATAAAACCATCCTGAATGAGTTTTATCAGGTGACGTTCCGTAAAAAGCTCTATGATTCTCTGGAAATGTTGCAGAAAGATCTGGACGACTGGCTAGATTATTACAACAATGAACGGACTCATCAGGGCAAAATGTGCTGCGGCCGAACGCCAATGGAAACATTAACTGATGGAAAACGGGTTTGGGCTGAAAAGAATTTAGCTCAAATCTAATCTTACGCTGACACCAGAAAAACTGGGTAACTGTCAGATCAGGTCTGAGCTAGTACACCTAAAAACTGTCAACCTATCTTAGGACGGGTCACAGTGCTGAACTAGAGTTTTCCAGTTTTGCCCGGTAAGCTGCCGGAGGCAGTTTACCCAAACTTTCATGTGTTCTTTCTTCGTTGTAATCCAGTCGCCAGAACCAGGCCATGTCTCTCACCTGACTGAGATTTTCAAACAAATAGGCATCCAGAAACTCTCTGCGAAATGAACCATTAAAGCGTTCAACAAAGCCATTTTGCTGTGGCTTTCCTGGCTGGATATAAACCAGTTCAATATTGTTAGTTTCACACCAATCTGTCAGCGTCGCAGAAATGAGTTCCGGGCCATTATCCATACGCAGCTGAGTGGGTAACCCACGCTCAGCCTTAAGCTGTTCTAACACGCGTACGACACGACCATCGGGCAAAGACGTATCGACTTCGATGGCAAGACACTCTCGCGTTCCTTCATCCACGACATTCAGCGTTCGGAACCGTTTACCGCAGTACAAGGTGTCATGCATAAAATCCAACGCCCATTGGTGGTTTGCCTGATCCAGCACTTCTAAAGGCTGTGCAACCCATTTGGGTAGTACCCGTTTAGTTCTGCGTTTCAGGTTTAATCCCATCTGGCAATACACGCGGTACACGCGCTTATGGTTGAACGAGAATCCTTTAAAACGCATCCGACCAAAACACTTCCAGAATCCTGCCCTTGGCGATTTCTTTAGTTCGGCATTGATAGCATCAATGACAGCAGCATCGGCTTTGCGCCAGTCTCGCTCAGGACGATAGAAAGTAGAGCGGCTAATGCCTACAAACAGACAAGCTTTAGCTATACTCAGTCCAGCCCTGGCCAATATACTGACGCAATCTCGTTTCTCTGCTGTCACCAACCCTTTTTTGCGACCAATTCCTTAATCGCATTATTTTCCAAACTGACGTCAGCGAACATCTTTTTAAGCTTGGCATTTTCTTCTTCAAGCTCTTTCAATCGTTTGACGTCAGACGCTTCCATGCCGCCGTACTTCGACTTCCAATTATAGTAGGTTGCACTGCTGATACCGTGTTGACGGCACACTTCCTCAACTTTTCTACCAGCATCAACTTCTTTCAATACTGCGATGATCTGAGATTCTGTATAGCGTGATTTTTTCATAGTCGTCTTCTGCGTTAATCATTGCAGAAAACTCCAATTATGTCTGTCTCAGTTTAGGGGAAGTGGACACTTAGACGAAAAGCTTGTCAATTTCGTCTTTGAGCAGTGACTCTTTCTCAATTAGTCTGGTAGCAACTCGCTCAAGTTGATCAGTGTGATTAAGCAATAACGCGGTGACATTTTCTTCGGCGTTTGCTAACCAAGTCTTTACGGCGTTTTGCGCGTTAGACAGAAGTTCTGACTCTTCGTATTTGGTAAGCATGGCTACATTTACTGAGCCAACCGATGGTTCTAGTCCGCCCTCGTAAATGGCATGCATAGCCAGCCTGGTGGCTTTCTCAATGTCATTAGACGCGCCAGTGCTTACCTGGTTTTGATCGCCAGAGCAGATAGCTTCGCCTACTTTTCCGGCTAGCAGCACCTGCAGTTGGTCGTGGACTTTCTGTTTAGATAAGCTTTCGTATTCATCGGGGCTGCGTGTTGCCACAAATCCCAGTGCCTGGTTGCGGGGCTCTATAGTAACAAAGTCAACCGGGTGAGTTGGAAATAGCAGCTTATGAGTGACTAAGTGCGCTGCTTCGTGATATGCCGTTCTGTTCTTTTCCTCTGTACTTAATGTTATATGGTCTGATGGCGAACCATATACAATTCGTACAATCGTATCTTTTACATGTTCGGTAGAGAGGGTTTCGTTGTTGCCAACGGCCTGATAAATTGACTCTCTCAACACCTGGTCGATTTGTGCTGCAGACATCCCCTGCGAGACATTGGCCAGTTGATCTACTGTTTCATTTGGCCAACTCAGATTATGTTTATTGGCAAAGCGCTCAAAGAAAATTCGTCTTGCTTCTTTATTAGGTAAGTCACAATAAATAATTTCATCAAATCGCCCGGGCCTTGTTAATGCATCGTCAAGCAGGTGAGGGTGGTTTGTTGCCGCCATAACAAATACCGGTTCTTGCTGGGTAGTAAATCCATCCATTTCTGTGAGCAGCGCATTAACGGTTAAATTGCGATCCCGGCTTGCACCATCATTGTTTGCCGTGCGCTTACCTGCAATAGCGTCTATTTCATCAATAAACAAAATAGACGGCGCGTATTTTCTTGCAACTGCAAACACCGATTTGATATTTTCGGTCGTCCCTGATGAGTGCGGTGATGAAAGCTCTGCGGCGGAGGCACTGAAAAAAGGTAACTTGCATTCACCTGCCACAGCTTTTGCCAGAAGAGTCTTACCCGTACCAGGAGGGCCGGCGTATAAAAAGCCGGTAGGGATTTTAATTCCAAAGTTTGACAATTTTTCGGGGTACCTCAGCCAGCCAATCACCTCTGTTAATCTCATCTTGGCTCTTTCAAGTCCAATTACGTCATCGAGTGTGGCGCTTGGGAGGCTTTGTTGAAATAGCGTTGATTCCTGAAGATCTTTGGACTGAATAAGCTGTTTATAATGCAGGTTGTCAAACGTGGCGACGAGTTTGTTATCGCGCTTGTCCACTGATAACGTGTAGTCGAGCGCCTCGTTACGGGACAACATTCTCTGAATCGTTTTGTCAACCGTCAGATAATGATTAACTTTACCCAGTAGCTCTTTAAAACCTTCTTTTATGTCGTCCAGTTGAATGGAAAAATGCTCCAGGACATCTACACAATCGTTATCGGTTTGCAGTGCTTTCTCTAACTGGGCGAGTTGGTAGGTGAAAATGGGGATACTGCTGTTTTGTTCTCTTACCTTCTCAATGATTTCACTTAATGACGTTTGCGACTGAGACACAGACTCGGAGTCAATCAGCAATGCATCGGGCCGCTGATGTTTCATTTGATCAGGCAAGGATTCGAGGGTTGAAACGTGATTAATATTCACATTGGTATCAAGCACATTTAGCGCATCATGTAACCGTTTGTCATTGTCAAACAGCAGCATTTGCCTTGCTTCTGCCTGACTAGTACTTTCATTTACGGTGACGGTGAATTCAATGATATCAGACTGTTCATCAAGTAAATCTGCTGATTTCGTTAAAATATCAGCTTTAATCTTTGACAGTATGGTACCAAGCTGCCTTGCAGATATCTCCGGCGCCAGGGCCCTGACCAAAAATGAAGAAAACCGCATCGGCCAGTAAAAGGTGACATTGTGATTGGTTTTGGCAGACTGATTGACGGCTTGTTCGGCAATATGTAAATAGTGATTCGCTCTCAATGAAGAAAACAGCACCGAATAGCCTTTTGCTAGTCGATTAATAAATTCAAAGGACAGCTTGGTACCGGATGAAGGATTAGCGGTCTGTCGAAGTACGTCGAAAACATTGAGCGCGTGTCCTTGGGTATTTTTGGCTAATACATCTTGTCCGAGGTTCGATGTGAAAATTACTATGCATTGTTTAAAGTTGATGAGTTCCTGACTAGTCTGATCCTGGGCAACGCCTTTATCTAACATACCTAGTAACGTTTGAATTACCGTATTATGAGCTTTTTCTATTTCATCAAATAGCAAGATATGACGGGGACATGCCCTGACTTTACTGGTGAGTGTACCAAGGCTGGCATCGGTATATTGCACACCGGTACCAAATAGTTTCATAGCATCTTTTTCGTGCGAATATTGCTCCATGTTAAATTCTGTAAACGCATAGCCAGACTGTTCATGTTGATTAAGCAGTTCACAAAAAGACGAGCCCAGATAGGTCTTACCAACACCTGACGGGCCAGCGAAGGTATATATGAGCCTTGGACCATCAGGCGAGACCAAACTCGAAGACAAATAACCATTGCTAAGGTGACTAACTGCTTTAACCTGGCCGATAATTTTTTTGTTTAGCTCCCGGTTGAGCGCCTGGGATATTTTGACGGCTTTGGCTATGGCGTTTTTACTGTGGTTGAGTTGTTTTAATTGAGTAATAAATGGCAAGTTAAGGCGCATAAGTTTGTCGACAAACTCAGAGCCTACAACACCTTTTAATTCAGAGATCTGATTAACACATTGTTGCGCTTCGTCAGTAAAGTTGAGATATAGGGCGTAAGATGATGCGATGCTGTACCAGGTTTTACTCACATCGTTCACCGAAAAACTTCGGGTAACCGCGTTTTCTAACAAGTATGTACGTTTTGAGTATACATTTTCCGGCATTATCAACTGGCTTGGTTGGCAGTGAAAATACTCTGCCAGCTCTAACAGCATCTCGGGAATATTCATAATGGCAGCAAATAAGCTGCTTACTTCTACTTCTGGAATGTGTTTCACAGACAAGTCGTTGATATCTTTGCCAAGCTGCGCCTGCAGATATTGACCGCATACCACCACTGAGATTTCATCAAAAAACTGTTTAGTGATACCGCCGACCTTTGTATAAATCTCTTTGAGGTTTAAAGATGGTGAAGAAGGCGTTGGACTGTCTGGCTTATCAAAGAGAGCATCAAAATCATCGACACTAAACTCAGGAGGCACCATTCGTTCTTGTTGCTCCTTAATTGCTTCCTCTGCGAAGGATTGTTCCACTTTTAGCTTAAAATCACTGCTTACGAGCTTGTAAATTTCATGGGTTCTGTTGATGATTTCATTCTCGTTAACATTAACGAGACAGTTTCTGAACGAAGTAACTAACGGCAGGATATCGATTTCATCTGCGTTCAGAGTTGATAATCCCAGGTACCCCTTCAGATGCCTAATCACATTTTCAGCCAGATCGTAATCAAGGACTTTTACATTACGCACTTTCAGATACAGAAGTGAGTCGCTGTGTTTATAGGCTTCAAATTCACAAAGCTTATTTTCCAGTTTGGTGCCCACGGTTACCGCATCCAGATAGACCATTAAAAACGGAAGTAACACGTCGTCGTGAGGAATAATATCCCCGTCAAGTGTAGTGCCTCGACACACAACGGGGCGGGAATGAAAAATCCGTTTGAACAGTTGAGATAAATTCATGGTAATTCAGAAAGCCTTGAGTGATATGAAACTGCAATCACAGCTATAGTGTACTTTTTAGCTAACCCTTTCAATTTTTTGTTGATTCTGGCAGGGGCAGGAGTAGGGCGTTAGCAAGTGCTGATAAATACAAAGCGATTCAATTAACCAAGGAAATTATAAAAATTTTGCCGCGTGTGAAGATTCCAATATTCATCCTGAGCGGTTGCAATTACACAAAGAGTAAAGCAATCTTAACTCCCAACATGGAGCGACGTCACTTTATGAACAGATACAATATGTCTGCAAGGGCTGATGCGCAGGTAAATTTGTATGGTACCCGGTACCAACAATATTAACTTCTGGAATGAAATTGTAGTGAAGTACGACTGTTTTGTAAGTTATCGCAAGGGTAACGACAGTACGATAGCAAGCGATATAGCAGCCCACTTACAACGGCTTGGTTTTAATGTATTCATAGATTCTTCGGAATTATTACCCGGTGAATTTTCCCCTCAACTAGAATCCTCGATAAAAGAGGCAACATACGTAGTGGCTCTGTTTACACTCGATTACGTTGAGCGCATAGAACAAGGGCATGACTTCAATCATAATTTTATTGTTGAAGAACTTAACTGGGCTATCAATTCGCAACATTGTACGCTTATGCCTGTTATTGTCGGCATGGATACGAAAGAGGTGTTTGAGCGCTGCGAGCCTTATGCAAAGAATCTTTCTGATTATCAGGCTTTCTGCTTCAATGAACCTTTACCCGAAGACTTTTATCGCGATATTAGCGATGAAATTCTCAAATTGGAGAGGAAACGCTATAAGCAGAAAGATCAGTCGAGTGAAGCTCAATCTGAACTACCTGCTGATGAGTCACCCGAAGATATTTATCACAAGTTTCGTCTGCCCTGGCCAACCAATGAGGCGCTTGCCTATAAGGCCGCATTAGAAGATAAAATTGTTAAACTGGATATCGAGCACGTCCACCTTGCGCTGTTTTATATATCGGGCCGGTTTGGCATTAAGATCGACAACCAAAAAGCGATTGAATATTTACAAGCGGCAGCGGGGCGTGGATGCAAGGAAGCTTTGTTCGAGTTGGGGCTACTCTATCACTATGGAGATACCAATTTAGGTATTAACGAAGAAAAAGCGTGCGGATTATATCTGCAAGCTTATGAAAAAGGATGTGTCGAAGCGGTTTTTCAACTTAGTTATTTGTTTGACACCGAAATTGAAAATATCCAATGCCCGACAGCTTTTTTAAAACAAAAGTACAATGTGGCGGTTGAAAACCCCTACGATAAAATTATCCAAGCGTTGGGCGAAAAGTTTTCTGAATTAAACAGTGCACAACAATTTGGTTACCTGGCTTATCATACCTGGCCATCTGGCATGTCAGAACAGGCCCAGGAGCAATTTAGCAAACTTCAAGAGAGTTATTTTATACCGACGCTTCGCTATTTCGGGGTGTGTTTTTTATACGGCAGCGCCAAGAATAAACACTTTCAGCAGAACATCGAGCTTGGCCTGAAAATGTTGGCTAAGGCTGAAACTATGGGATGCTGTCATGCCAGATATATACTCGCCGAGTTTCACCTGAATTCAGAGTTTAAAGACTGTGGAGTCATTCAAAGCAGAGAAGTTGCTTTTCGGGAACACACTGAAAACATCGAGCTTGGTTATTATGACAGTGCCTATGCGGTTTATTGGGAAGCGACAAATACCAAAAATTGTCCGTATGACGAAAAAACAGCCTTTAACTGGTTAAAAATAGGTGCGGATGATGGCAATGCTTTATGTTTAAACCAAATTATAAAGAGTTACCTTAATATCAAGACTTGTGACATTGCATTGTATGTTGATGTAGAAAACACTAATTATGGCGAAAGTTGGGAGCTTAAAGAGAACTCCATACAAGGTATAAAAAGCCTGGTTTGGTATGTTTTGAAAAATGAGCGGCTTCAATATAACCAAAGCTTTTTAGATCGCTTGCTCAAGCTGTTTGCCTCGGCGGCATGGACAAGCTCAAACACTGAAATTCTCGGTCAAGAGTTACAAAACATTAAAGCCATAGCATTTAAACGCACTTCAACAGACGATTATTCGTTAGATAATACAGCGGTCTATCTTTGGTTGTTGTGTTTACAAACCAGTGACTCGCGCAGCCATGAGTTAATAAAACAGTTTGGTGTGCCCCTGCGTAACAAGTTATTTTTAGAGGCACTAGAGAGCAATTGGTATCGTCTGACATTTATTTTTGATGCTAAATTTGTGTTCATTCTAAACACAGCAGCGCAGGGCAGTAACTTACTTGCAAAAAATTGGCTCGCTTCTGTTTTGCTTGGATTTGCCAATATTGAGCTTTTTCGATGGGTTAAAAATGTAATAAAAGAGCCGCTTGATGTTGCCCTGAAATTGCTTAACGTTCTGGTAGACAATAAAGCTGATAATGGCACCTTGATGCTGATTAATAATTACTCGGCTCCTTCCGAACGTATTAGAGGGAAAACTCTAACGGCAATCAAACCTAACCGTGAACTATCGGTGAAGGGGTTATACTCGTTAATTGAGCTGCGACGCTTCATCGAAGCGATGAATAATGAAATGCATACCCAGCAAGCAGGTCCCAGGCAATTGGTAGAGAGTTATTGTCAATTCTCATTTACCCATTTGTCCTGGTGGACGTCAATAAATGCGCCAGAGCTTGGTGAGGAAAAAACACTTTGGAATTGGCATTTTAAATTTGCCAAATATGTAAAAGTGCGCGTAACGCATCCAAACATGCTGAGCCTGATAGCAGTTTGTAATACGCACATTATTTTGCGCTTGTCGCAAAACAAAAATGATGTTCATAAACGCATCAATACTAATGTACTGAGCCTCAGCCGGCCAGGCACTATGAAGCCTTGGTTAGATGAAATGTACCAATTTAGCTTACCTGTCACGATCATCCGGTTGATTAATTACCATGAGCAAACCGGATTAATAACCAATAAAGCTTTTGGTCACGTGTTGAATTTACTAAATCACCTTATTGATTCATCGGGAAGTTCGGTTATGCAGAAGGGCAACTTCCCTGGTTGCATGGAGCGTATAAACCTGTTGGTGAGCAAAGAAACGGATATTGACCAGGAAATCGTTCGAGAATTGCAGTCTAAATTTGCTGAGTAGTCAAAGCACCTCCTGACGTAGTCAACTTACTGTTTAGCAGTATGCCGTTTAAGGCGGCATTCTGCTTTGCAATAATTCCTCTTTTTCATTTATCTGATGTGGGTAATAGATATACTATTTTTAGTAGGTAATGTCGGTGTTACATGAATCGCCAGTGAAGGAATGTTCTGCTGCAACATTTCAGTAATTTGTGTGAGGTTGTTCTGTTCGGCAATTTCCATGGGCGTTAGCTGTGGTGGAATATAGTTTTCGGTTTTGAAGTTGGCTTCGTATCGCCACGTTAGAGTTGATGGCTCGCTACGCTGATTTGGGTTAGCGCCAAGTGCCAGAAGCTTAGCAACCAACTGTGGCTGATTGGCTTTAACGGCGGCGTGGAGCAGTTGATAACCATCCCGGTCGAAAGCGGAAACAACGTTATCAATGCCTTGCTCATCCATCAACGTTGGTAGCTCACCTGTATACCAGGTTAAAAATGCATAGTTTTTTGCATACACCGCAAGTTGGGTGGCTGTGGTGCCATCCTTTGCAACAGCAAATACGTCAGCGCCCAGTGAAATGGCCATTTGAGCCGTTGTCACATCCTGACTTTTAATAGCAAAAAAGAGCGGGCTGTAACCCTCAAGGGTTTGTGCATTGATGTTGGCACCGGCATTCACCAGATATTGCAGGCTAAGGGCGTTTCCTTCGGCTGCTGCAAACATCAGCGCGGTTTGGCCATATTCATTACTGGCGCGGATATCTGCGCCCAAACTGGCCATTTTTTCCAGAATTCTGCTGTGAGCAGAACCCGCGCACAGATGGAATGCTGTGGTACCATCTTCCACCGCATCACCAGGACTTGCACCGGCTGCAAGTAAAGCGTTGATAATCTCAGAATTGCCATAGCGGCAGGCCTGAATGATTGGGGTAAAACGGTTACCGTCGGTGGGATTAGCATCAGCGCCGTTTTCCAGTAACAGACTAACCAGTTTCGGATCCTGGGTTTCCACTGCCCAGGCCAGTAAACTGGCGTTATCGGGAAGCGGGCGATTAACGTCAATTTGGCTGCTAAGCTCTGCGAGTCGGTTTATATCTGAAGCCAGAATGGCCTGTTTGGCCTCTATGAGCAGGCTATCGTGTTGCTGGCTGGCAAGCTCAGGTTTCACATTGGTGAGCTGGGATTCAGACTGACAGGCCGCTAATGCGGCAATCCCCAGCGCTACCAGCAGCGCCTTAATTGGGATGATATTGATTGAATTCATTGCTTACTCCTCAGGCAATCAAACCGTCCAGCGGGCCGGTACTGTCGCCAAAGCTTTCCACAGGCACGTTCATTTGTTGCAATACCGAAAGTAGCAAATTGCACATAGGCGTGTGTTTTGGTGCAGCGATATGTCGGTTTCCTTCCAAGCCGCCACCGGCGAGTATAATTGGCAAATCCATATGATCGTGCTCATTCGATTCACCAATACAGGCGCCGCGGACCACAAAGGTATTGTCGAGCAGGTTGGATTCTCCGTCCGGGATGCTGGCCATTTTCTCCAGATAATCGGCAAACAGCTGCATGTGATAGGCGTTGATTTTTACCAGCTTATCGATTTTATCCGGAATATTCGCATGGTGGCTCAGGGCATGATGGCCGTCTGGAATACCCAGATTGTTATAGGCGTGATTACTCAGCTCCCGGCCGAGCATAAAGGTACTGACTCTGGTCATATCCGTTTGTAGTGCGAGCATTTGCAGGTCGAGCATGATTTTAACGTGCTCTTCGTAATCCACAGGAATATTCGCTGGCACGGTAAAGCCTTCCAGATCCATTTCTATTGCCGTTTCCCGGGCTTTGGCTATGCGCCGTTCTACATCGCGAACGGACTCCAGATACTGAGCCATCTTATGCCGATCGTTAACGCCTAACCGTTTGTTAACCCGCTTCGCTTCATCGTTAATAAAATCGAGAATACTGCTCTTATGGGCCAGTCGCATCTGGCGGGTTTGCTCATCGATTTGATTGCCGTCGCCAAACAGATGCTCAAACACATCGCTGGGAGCAACCATAGCCGGCAACGCCTGCGTGGGGCTCTTCCAGGAAATAGTATTGGTATAAGTACAGCTGTAATTGATATCACAACTGCCCATTAAGCTGGGCGGCTCGATACCCAGTTCAAGGGAAGCGAGCTGCGTGTCTTTGGCGAAGTAACTAGCGGCTACCTGATCGGCAGAAATACCGCATTGAATATCCGCACCCTCGGTGGCCTTGGCATGAACCCCGGTTAAAAAGGCCGGGCAGCTACGGCCGTGGCCGGCCGGCGGTGCACCAAAAGCGCTGGCCTGATAATGAGCCAGACCCGAGATAACTGAAAACTTATCACGCACTTTTTCAAGGGGCTTTAAAATGGGCGTCATCGCGTAATTTTTGCCAGCGGTTGCCGGTGTATAACGCTGCATTCTTACGCCGTTAGGGGAATAAAATACGGTCATCCGTTTGGGGCGTTGCTCCAGGGATTTGGCCATGGCAGCAGGCACCAGTGATTCCATAACCGGTAACGCCATACTCACGCCCAGCCCTTTTAAAAAGGTGCGACGGGATAACGCTGAATTACGGCGCTTTAGCGAATTGTTGTGGTTCATTAGCGGCCTCTGGTGCTTTTTTAAAGTTAAATGGCGTACTGGTGACTACCGCTTCGATAATGCTGTGAATGCGGTAATTATCGTCACTGGCTTGTCTGGCGATGGAGCGGATCACGGGTTGATCGTAGGCTTCTAATCCGCGGCCCAGTGCGTAAGTGAGCAGACGATCGATAAAGGCCTGGGTAAAGCGCTCCCGTCGGTCCCACAGGACATCATGAAGGCCACTCAGGCCCTCAAATTGAGTGCCATCGGGCATGGTGGCGCTGGCATCAATGGCCTGGTCGGCATAGCTGGTACGAAAAGCGCCTACGGCATCATATTGTTCAAGTGCGAGACCGAGTGGATCCATGCGCACATGGCAGGCGGCACACACCGGATCGGCCCGGTGCCGTTTGAGTTGTTCTCTGGCCGACAGCGCCATACCGTCGTGTTCGGCAACCAAGGCTGGCACGTCTGGCGGTGGAGGCGGAGGGCTGGCAGCAAGCAGGTTATCCAGGATCCACTTACCGCGCTTGACCGGCGAGGTATGATTTGGATTGGAGGTCAGGGTTAAAATACTCGCCTGGCCGAGCAAGCCGCCGCGATGGGATTGGTCACTTAAACTGACTTTGCGTAAGGCATAGCCTTTCACGCCAACGATACCATAATGTTCTGCAAGCGGTTCATTAAGGTAACTGTAGTCGGCATTTAAAAAGTCGAATATGGGTAAATCGTCTTTCAGAATGCGGGTAAAGAACAGTTCAGTTTCGCGCTGAATGGAATGCCTGAGCGGGATAGTAAACTCAGGAAATTCAAACACATCCGGGAAATGGTAGGGCAGGTTACGTAAATACAGCCATTGTCCGGCGAAGTTATCAGTGAGCGCGCTGGCTTTGTCTGATGCCAGCATGCGTTTGATTTGCTGCTTAAGCACCTGCGGCTCTCTTAATTTACCTGCACTGGCCAGAGCGGTAAGTTCCTCATCCGGCAAGCTGCTCCATAAAAATAACGCTAGCCGGGCGGCGAATTCTGTATCGCTAATGCGGTAAACGCTGCCAGGCTTAACATCGGCAGGCGGAATTTCCTGCAGGTATAAAAACTGAGGTGATACCAGCAGTGCCTGCAATGTGGTGGCGATGCTGGCGCGAAAGCCTACATCTTTGCGGGCGCGTTCAAAAATGGCCAGTAAGGGCCGTATATCGCTGTTGTTGACCGGGCAGCGATAAGCCTCAGTGGTTAACCGGCTGATAATTTGCCGGGCACAATTAAGCTCTGACTCAGCGGTGGCTTCGGCCTCAGGCAGGCAACTGAAAATTTTGCGGGTGCTGGCAGTTTGCCATGAGGCATTAGTTTGGTCTGAATTTAGCGGCCCGATAATCTCTATCTCCAGCACATCGCGTAAAAAAGCGGCCTGCGAAAAGCGCGCCGACAGATGATAAGAAGGTACCTGAGTTGAATGGCGGCGTGCACCATCCACAATAAAATCGAGATCCAGTATTTCTGGCTCTCTGTCAGGCAGGACTACGTGGTCGGTGCCTTTGCGGACTGTCGGCACATGTTCGCTGAGAGCCAGTTCCTTACGAAAACTCATGCCAATTTGGTGGCTGCCTGCGCTAAGCGTTAGTGTGTGGCTGTAGCGATGAATATCAAGCCGGTCGACTTCGTTGTTGGTATTGGCATTTAAAAAGCCAGCAATTTCATAAGTGCCGCTAACCGGTGCATAAAACTCAAAACTACCGCCGCCCCGGGAGTCCAGCGGAAGCGCGTCACTCATGCGCAAATCAAACGAGGGCACGCCGCTGTTTTTTACCGGGCCATCTTTAGGCACTATGTAGCTCATTTTGCCGGCAGCGTTACCTGCCGTACCGGTAGCCAGTTTGCTTAGCTTTCCAGCAACAAATAAGTAGCGCTCAAGCAGCGTGGTGGATACACCCAGTACATCCGCATTGTTATCAAAACCATAGCCTGAATCATCGCCGGGCAGAGAATCGGTAATGTCCACATTCAGTGCCAGCAGGTCTCGTACTGAATGGGCGTACTCGTTGCGGTTTAAGCGTCTTAGGGTGGCTCTGCCCGGGTTTGGATTGGCGGCACTGTAATCATCCAGCGAGCCTTCCAGCCAGCTCAGAAATGCGCTTTTTTCTTGTGCGGTTAATTGTTTTTTATCAGCCGGTGGCATATCGCCCATGGCAACCGATTTAAGAATGGCTTCCCACAGCTTTTGATTTTTGCCTTTGGTGATGTCGCTCACATGAATATCGGCCACAGACCAGTTACCAGCAAACTCATAGTCGTTGTGGCAGGTTTCGCATCGGTTGTCGATGATGTCGGCAGCCAGATCACGGGTAAACAGTTGTTGTTCTGCCCGGGCAGTGGAATAAGGGCTAATGCCTGAGACAAATAACCAGCATGATATTATCAGGCCAGAGACCTTGCGGGGATAGTTCAACTTTGGGGAGCAATAAAAGACCATTTGCACTCTCTTAGCGCAACTGCAGTGCTAACAGCGCGTTTCACGAATAAGTCTGGAGAAGAAGCACTTTACATGCCAAATGTCTTTCTAATCAGAAGGTTACCTTGTCAGGATGTTATCAGTTTGTGTGTTCAGGAAGGTTGGCTGCGGGTGTAATCTGGCCCGATGTTGCTAACTGTCTGATACTTAGATTAAAATAACAGGATACCGATAAAGTATTAGTGTTAAGCGTCTATTAACATTCTAATAACTGGTAAAAAGGAGCAAAAGTCTGATGCACCACATTGATCAATTGTTCGCGAGCATGTCTGCCGTAACAGCTGTAAGCGACAACCAATGGAAGGTTACTCACCCCGGTTTGCCTGATGACTGGGGGCAGGGGCGTACGGCCTTTGGTGGTATAAGTGCGGCGATGGTGCACTATGCGCTGAGCATGATAGTCGCCCAGGATCGCGTCTTGCGCACCTTTCACACTAACTTTGTTGGCCCGGTGGTATTTGATGAACCCTTTGAAATCGTCATAGAGCAGTTACGCTCCGGCCGCAATATGTCGCAATATCTGGTAAAGCTGAATCAGGCAGGCAAAGTCAGCGTTTGTGTGCAGGCCTGTTATGGTATTGAGCTAACCTCGAAATTGCATATCAACAAGCTGCCTTCGCACCAATTTGAACCACCAGATAAGGCAACCTTAATGGGAACCGATGCAGATAAATTGCCGAGGTTTTTTCATCACTACGATCTTGCAATGTTAGAGGGGCAACGGCCTTTCACCGGCAGCGCACACTGTCATTATCTCGGCTGGATGCGCAACCACGCGCCGGTAGAGCAATTTGGCCTTACTCACCTCATAGCGTTAATTGATGCATGGCCGCCAGCATTGGTGCAGCAACTTGGAGCCCCGGCACCGATGAGCACGGTAAGCTGGGATCTGGAGTTTGTGAACCCGCTTATTCCCGTTGCCGGTAACCCCTGGTTTGCGTATGAGGTGAATACCCGGTTTGCCGCTAATGGCTATGCCCAAACCGAGGCGAAAATTTGGGATGAACAGGAACGATTGGTGGCGCTGAGCCGGCAGGCGGTAGTGGTGTTTGACTAAAAGCTTTTTTGCTAAAACATTGATGCTGCCTATCTGGTGACCTTGTAATTAATCTTAAATTGGTTAATTTACGTTAAACTAGAGGTATACAGCGCCTCGTAAGGTGTAGTCGATTAAGGAACAAAATCGAATAATGATCGCAGTATCTGACCTTCTAAAACACTACCCTGACTCATCTTCCCCCATTATCGACCAGCTTTCGCTGAATGTTATCGCCGGGCAATCGGTGAGTATTCAGGGCGCATCCGGCTGTGGTAAATCCACGTTGCTGGCCTTACTGGCGGGCTTTGAGCAAAGTTCAGGCGGTACAACTGTGATTGCCGGGCATGCGTTAGAGCGTTTATCCCAGGAAGCCGCCGATGCGTTTCGAATGCACCATCTTGGCGTTATCTTTCAGCAGTTTAACCTGCTGGACTGCTTTAACGTTTGGGACAACGTGGCCTTTACCGCTCGCTTAAAAGGTAACTACAATGCTTCCCGTCAGCAAACCTTGCTGAACAATCTTGGGCTGGCGGAGCGGCACAAAGCGCCGGTCAGTATGCTCTCTGGTGGCGAACAGCAGCGGGTAGCTATTGCCCGCGCGCTTAATCACTTGCCTGATGTGGTGCTTGCCGATGAACCCACCGGAAACCTTGATGAGCAAACCAGTGATGTGGTGAGCCAATTGTTATTTAATTATTGTCAGGAGCAGGGCGCTGCGTTGGTGGTGGTTACCCACAGTTCGGACGTTGCCAGGCGCGCACAAACTCAGTATCGGCTCCATCAGGGCCGGCTCGCGCAAGTATAATGCCGCAGGCCATGCGAGTTCTTATCCTGGCGCTGCGCACCCAACTGGCTACCTATCGCCAGCGTTTTTGGGAGCTATTGCTTATCATCGTGGCCATCTTTATTGCCAGCGCCGGTCTTACTGCCGTAACACTTATTAATGCCGGCGCATCCTCTCAGTTAAAGCAGTTTACGTTGGGTGATGTACCGGTTAATTTTCATGTCATTCCGCGCAGTGAAAATAGTCCACTTACGCGTTCTGATTATGCAGCCCTTCGGCGGCAGGGGCTTAACGCCTTAGTGGCTTACACTCAAACCGGTGATCGGCTAGCGGTTGATACGGTTACGCTGTTTAATCTGTTGCCAGCCGCCAATCGCTCAACGTCTCAGCAAAACAGCTTTGCTCAACAGGCGGCGCTCAATGGTATTGAGGATATCAATCAGTTTTACCGTGACGACGTCACTTTACAAACTCGTCCCCTAAGCGGCCTGCTGGTGGTGGGGGCACTATCTCCCGAGCAGTATGAGCTGCTGGAAGAATCACTGCCTGCACATCTTCAATTGGCGCCCTTCACGTTGACTTCCTCAGCCAGCAATCTGAGTGACAGTTTCAGCCTGAACCTGTGGGCCATGGGCGCACTGATGGTGCTGGTCAGCATCTTTATTGTGTTTAATGCCTTTAACCTGCTGTTGGCGGCGCGTACGCCGGTGTTGGTAAAACTGCGCCAGCTGGGCGTTAGTCAGGCAATATTGCTACGGGTTTTGCAACTGGAAATGTTTATTCTGGCGCTTGTTGGCGCGGTTGGCGGGGTCATTGCCGGGGCCTCTCTGGTTAGTGCTATCACGCCGGTGCTGAGTAACATTTACCGGTTTTTACTGGACGGGCAGTTTAGCGGTGGTCAGTTTACTACGCCGCGCCTGATGTTGCTGGCCGCGGTGTTTTGTACAATAGCAGTGATGATCATGGGGCTGTTGATCAGGCAACGTCTGGCTCACAGTCTGGCCCGGCGCAGTTATCTGGTGACAGTATTTAAGCAGCGTTTTAAGCCGGTCTATAACTTCGGGCTGTTGCTCAGCTTAGCGATAGTGGCGCTCTGCGCGTGGCTGGTGTCTAGTCAGCTACAGGCGCTGTTGTATATTGGTCTGGTGCTGATTGCTGGTTGCACCACGGTTGTGTTGCTGATGCCGCAGTTAATGAGCCTGGTTGCACGGCGGATTAGTACAACAAAACCGCTGCTGCACTGGAGTATGCACAATGCAGTGAGTCTGTCGCAACGCACCAGGCTGGCGGCCTGTGCATTTTTTATCGCGCTGGCGGCCAATATCGGTATGAATGTGATGGTCGACAGTTTTCGCCAGGCCACGGAGCAATGGCTGGAGCAACGCCTGTTTGCACCGTTTTATATCTACACGGATTTTGAAGGGGATTTATCTAAAGAGGAAGGCGCACCGGTGCCACTGCTTGCCCGCTATGGCAAAGACGTGCGCGTTAATGGGCAAACCCTTGAGCTACGCAGCTTTCCTGATGGCCCTCAATATCAGCAATATTTAATGCTTGATGACCAGTCGCCCTCCGCCTGGTCTGCCTTTCATACTCAGCGCGGTGTGTTCATTAATCAACAACTGGCGTATCGGCAGGGGCTTAGTACCGGCGACGCTGTTAGTCTGCCTTTAAACGCTGGGGTGCAGGCCTTTGAAGTAGTAGGCGTGTATCCGGATTACGGTAACCCTAAAGCGCAGGTGTTGCTGCCAGAGGCGTTGCTCTCCAATGAGTATGCGCTTATTTCTGCTTATGCCGCTTTTGCTTCGTCTTCAGAGGAGGCGGCGCTTGAAAGCTGGCTTAATAAGCATAGTGAGTCGGCCCGCCTGCTCCAGCGAAGTACCCTGATTGAGCAGTCCATGATGGTATTCTCCCGCACATTTCTAACCACGGATACGTTAAATTTGGTCACTATGCTGGTGGCTGCGCTGTCGTTCTTTGTATCAATTACATTGCTGGTGATGGACATTAAACCACAGCTGTTGCTGCTGCGCAGCGTTGGCGTCAGCCCGTTTCGTATCAAGCTGTCATTGTTTTCGCAGTATTGTTTTATTGCAGTGAGTTGTGCACTGCTGGCTCTGCCATTTGCGCTGTTACTGGCCTGGCTGCTGGTGAATAAGGTGAATCGGTTTGCCTTTCACTGGACCTATCCGCTCCTCCTCGACCCGATGATTATTATGCAAAGTCTGCTAATCGGGCTGGGCCTTTTACTGCTACTTATGGCATTGCCGCTTGGCAGGTTACAGGCCAGGTTTTACTCGCAGCAGGAGGCATTATGAACAGGCTATTGCTTTTATTGTTAGTGATAAGCTGTGCTTTTTCAGTGCCGTTGCAGTCTCAACAAGACAACCGCTCTTCACTTTTTGGTGGTTTTAAGGCCGATAATCAGGCGCAGGTAAGCATTGAACAGCCTGTGTCTTTACCCGCCGATCATGCCCCGCATCAGGGCTATCAGATTGAGTGGTGGTACTTAACATTGTTGCTGGAGAATAATTCCGGCGAGCCGTTTAATTATCAGTTTACGTTGTTCAAATTTGCCCGCCCTGAATTAGCTTCGAACTGGGGGGAAGGTGTAGTCTGGATGGGGCATTCTTCGCTACATACTCAAACTCAGCATTATTTTGATGAGAAATTTGCTCAGCAGGGAACGGGGATCGCCAGTTTTAGCATCGCGCCCGTAGCGTTTTATATCGATGACTGGCAGTGGCTGAGTAAACAGCAGGCGGCGCTTTTTCCTGCAGAGCTAAACACCACTTCTGGCCCTGCGGTGCTTACACTTAACCTGACTGCCGATAAGCCCTTTGTAAAACACGGCCAACAAGGCGTGAGTTTTAAAACCGGTGACGGACGCTATCGTTCCTACTACTACAGCCAGCCGTTTATCAACGCCAGCGGCCAGATCACTCTGGATGGAATAACCCATCAGGTTAGCGGCATGGGTTGGTACGATCACGAATGGACATCGCAACTGGCCGATGAAGACGCGCTGGGTTGGGACTGGTTTTCACTGCATTTTGACGACGGGCGAAAATTAATGGCCTTTACCATGTATGTGGATGGCAGTGAGGCTTATACCACCGGTACGTTAATCAGTGCTCAGGGGGAGCCCCAAACGCTGGGCCCGGATGAGCTGCAGATTTTACCAGTTAACTCCAGTGAGGTGGCAGGCAGGGAAGTCCCGGTTACCTGGCAAATTCGTATCCCAAAGCAGCAAATCGACATTACCACTAAAGCGTTTAAAACCGACCAGTGGAATGACAGCCGCTTCCCTTATTACGAAGGGGCTATTTCCTTTGATGGCAGCCATGCCGGTAAAGGCTATATGGAGCTTACCGGTTACTGATTTCGGGCGCTTCTTTTCGGCTGGTTTTCGATATCAACATAAAAAACAAAATGAGATACAGGGGCATATCAATAAACGTGGTGTAGGTTAACCACTGATCTTCGGTAAGCAGTTTCGCAACAGCGTAATTAATGCCTGCCATTAATAGTCCGAGAACACTCAGCCCTATTACAAATGGCTGATGTTTTATCGGCGCGTTCAGGTAACGCTCAAAACGAGGGGCGAAGTACTTTCCTTTACGGAATACGCCATCGGTTAGCAATACCAGTGCGCCCAGCACACCCATTATTGTACCTTTTAGCTGCACAAAAAACTCACTGTCGAAAGTGAGCGATAACAATGCGGATATCAACAGCATAACCGTGCCAAAAACAGCAAAGCCGCCAAGTAAATCCACTTTAACACATATGAGCCCAACTCCCGTCAATAGGTAATAACAATTCTCTGGCTGCGTCAGCAGCCAGTTCAAGTCCCTGTGCTAAACCTCTTAACTTCATCTGTCATGGTCATCGTCAGGCTTCGCCTGCGGCAAACACATATAGAGGCTCTCTTAGTGCGATCTCATCGCTGCCTGCTGCCGGGCAATCCGTGGCGGGCGCAGGGGCACTAGACATTCATCGGTTAACCTGATGCTGGCACTATTCAAAACGTAATGGCTGATTATTCTCGCCAGTTAGTGGAAGGCTCAGTGCAGGTGCAAGCGATTTAGCACAGGGTATTGTTGCGCAACAGGCAGATGTCTAATCAAAGCGTGGTGGCTGTGGACACCGGTATAGTTCATCACATTGCAGGTTCACATGCCTAAATAAGTGATAAACATGATACTCGCCATTCGACCAGTTAGATTTTCAGCTCATCTGCCTGCGCGACTTACCCTGCTAAAAAGCGTTCACTGTCGAACACCGTTTTATTCTTCAACATATAATACATGCATCGCCCGAGTTTATGGGCCAGGGCCGAGAGTGCTTTTGCTTTACTCATGCGCTTTTGTAACTTAGCGAGATATGCTTGTGCACGTGGGTTGCCTTTCAAGAACAACACCGCTGCTTCCGAGAATGCCCACTTAAGATGTGCATTACCGATTTTATTGCCCTGAGTACCGTATGTTTTGCCTGCTGATTCCGCTTTGCATTTGACCAGCCGTGAATAGGAGGCGAACTTCTGAACACTCTCAAAGCGTTGGATATTGCCAATCTCGTAAAGAATTGTCAGAGCCAAAACCCGTCCGACACCCGGCAATGAACGTAGCAGATGATAGTCACGGCCGTTGTCATTTTTAGTTATCTTCTCTACATAACATTCGATACTGCTAACTTCATGGTCATAAATTTCAATCAGACGCAGATTCATATCCACACTGCGTTGTACCAGTGGGTCAGGAAAATAGCCGCGCATAGCATCCCGGCCCGTGGTGTAACTTAAATCTGATTTTTCGGGAAGAGGCAGGTTGTACTGGGCAAGCGCATTCTTAACAAAGGCTTTTAATTCAGCACTGTGGCGCATGGCATGGGTTCGTCTTCGTAATAAGTCCCGGATAGCCCGTTTTTCCTTCGGATAAACATAAGCCAGAGGGAAATTGCCGCCCCGCATAAGCTTGGCAATTTTATACGCGTCAATTTTATCATTTTTGGTTTTGCCGCCATGAATAGCTTTCATGTACAAGGCGTGGCCAAGAATAAAGTCGATGTTGTGCTGTTCGCAAAAATCACTGAGCCAATACCAGCAATGCATACATTCGGCACCGACTATGATATTCCCCAGATAGGGAGAAAGCAGTGTTAAAAGCTGTTCAGGCGAGTCTTTAATCTTCTTGTGAACCAGAATGTCGCCACGCTCATCGAGGATGCAAACGTAGAGCATTCGCGCATGAAGATCGATTCCGCAGTAAAAAGGATGTAAGTTAGTATAAAATTGCATTGAGTCTTCTCCGTTTGGGTTTGGTCGCCTTCCAGCTTAGCCAAGAAATTGGCTAAGCTGGGGAGAAGGCTCAATAAGTATCAA
>NZ_RCUA01000085.1 GCF_003731635.1 Marisediminitalea oceani
AGCCGAAGAAAAGCTTTATCAAAACCACATTCAGTAAACACTGGATGAAAAAGCATCCCAATTTACTTAAAGAAGAAGGGCTGCATAATGCAGAACATGTGCTGGTTAGCGATATCACTTATCTCGAATCTGACCAGGGTGTACATTATTTATCGTTAGTGACGGACTCTGGCTCACGCAAGATTGTGGGTCACCACCTGAGTCTGGATATGAGGGCTGAAAACGTAGTCAAAGCGTTGAAGATGGCAGTCAAAGATAAACGATATGCAGAGAACAGCATTCACCACTCAGACAGAGGAGTGCAATACTGTTCAGCTATCTATCAGGATGAGTTGAAGGCAAATGAGATTCAGCCATCGATGACAGATGGTTACGATTGTTACCAAAATGCCTTGGCAGAAAGAATAAACGGTATACTCAAGCAAGAGTTCTTAATCTATCGATGTAAAACGATAGAGGAATTAAAAATACTCGTTGCCGAATCAATTAAGATCTACAACGAAATGAGACCGCACCTGAGTTTAAACATGGAAACACCCAATCAGGTGCACAATAGAAAAGGCCAGCTGCTGGAGCTGGCCTAAAAACTGTCAACCTATCTTAGGACGGGTCATTGTTTATAATGCTGGTCGGCGCCAGGGTGCTTAAGCAATCACCTGGGTAAGCGTATGAACGTCGCCTGGATTAAGGCTGGTGCCGTTAGTCACCGCAGTTTCCACACACAGCATCTGTTTGTAACCGAAGGCGTCCATATCACTCATTGAAGCTGCGGATTGCCAGGGATTCCATACCACAATACTATCGTGACCCGCTGAGCCAATGCTAATGTAAGGCGACTGATTGGCAACGATGGTTAATGTTTCTGGCGCTTCCTGATGAATGCGATCGGTTTCGCCACTGAAAGTGTACGGCGTTGGTGCCGGTTTTACTGCCCAGTCTTCCAGCTTGTCTTTATATTCACCCGACAGGCCTTCCAGCGCCACGTCGGCGATATTATTCACATCGAAATAAGTATGCAGGGCACAATTGAGTGTGAAGGCTTGTTGTTCTTCCAGACTGGTGGTTTCCAGGCTTACTGTAAGTTCGCTGGCAATCTTCAGACGTAACTTTACCGCACATTCATAATTGAAGCCCGGGCCTTTGGTGGTGGCCGGTGTCAGCACCATTTCTGAGGTAGTGCCGTCGCAGTTAAACTCACTGATGTCCCACATCTGGGTACGCAGAAAACCGTGGGAGGGCAGTTCGCCTTTTGCTTTGCCGTGGGCATCGCTGAACCAGGGCCAGCAAAGTGGGATCCCGCCACGAATAGGGCGTTCACCATTAAGTACGGCTACCGGGCTGACCCATAAACGGTCACGGTTGTCATGGCTTGGAATAAACGACAGCACGTGTCCGCCAAACAGACTGATGCGACAACTCGCTGATGCGTTGGATACGGTAACAAAGCGATTACCGTCTTTTTCTTCTATCTGATAAGTTTGGTCATTCATTCGTGAAATCCCTTGACCCTGTTTTTTGGTCAGTTAAGTCGGTACTTAATGCCATTTATTGTTGTTGATTTCCGTGTCACCTCAACGTACTTCCGGCCGCGTTGTGTAACGGGCGATGAGGAGAACTAGATACGTCTGCAAGTCAGGCAAACCGCAACGCGTTGATATCGACTATCCTGAGGTGGCCCGGCAATGCTTATCTTGCCTGATAAATAAAAAAGGTGCGATAAAAATCGCACCTTTTTCGTTATCACCAGAAGGTGATTACTTGCTGATATGAGCTACCAGTTCAAGTACCTTGTTTGAATAACCCCATTCGTTGTCGTACCAGGATACAACTTTTACGAATGTGTCAGTCAGGGCAATACCTGCAGTCGCATCAAATACGCTGGTGCGTGCATCGCCAACGAAGTCGTTAGATACTACGGCATCTTCGGTATAACCCAGAACGCCTTTCAGTTCGCCTTCAGAAGCGGCTTTCATCGCTTCACAGATAGCTTCGTAGCTGGTTGGCTTGGCCAGGTTCACAGTTAAGTCAACCACAGATACGTTAGGCGTCGGTACGCGGAACGCCATACCAGTCAGCTTACCGTTAAGAGCAGGAATAACTTTACCTACCGCTTTTGCTGCGCCAGTTGATGAAGGAATGATGTTCTGACCCGCACCGCGGCCACCACGCCAATCTTTCTGAGATGGGCCGTCAACCGTTTTCTGGGTTGCAGTAGTTGCGTGAACAGTGGTCATCAGACCGTCTACAATACCAAACTTGTCGTTCAGTACTTTGGCTACTGGTGCCAGACAGTTAGTGGTGCATGATGCATTAGAAACAATGCTCTCACCTGCGTAGCTATCGTGGTTTACACCCATAACAAACATCGGCGTATCATCTTTTGAAGGTGCCGACATGACTACCTTCTTCGCGCCTGCTTCGATGTGCTTGCTGGCAGTTTCTTTAGTCAGGAACAGACCGGTAGATTCGACAACTACGTCGGCATCCACTTCTGACCAGTTTAACTGAGCCGGATCTCTTTCTGAGGTAACACGGATTTTCTTACCGTTAACGATCAAATGGCCGTTATCAACGCTTACGTCAGCGTCGAAGATGCCATGTGTTGAATCGTACTTTAATAGGTATGCAATGTAATCTGGGTCCAATAAATCATTAATACCAACTATTTCAATGTCTTGTCTGCTTTGTGCAGCACGCATCACGAGTCGTCCGATGCGGCCAAACCCATTGATCCCGACGCGAATTGTCATAACATGCCTCTGTATCGTTAGTTAATAGATTGAAAAATAATTACGTAAAGTATGGATCAAAACTACACCCAAGGCAAAACTTTATGCTAATTTTGTTGCAAAATTACAGAAATGCCAATGCAAACGTATTCAATTTTACGTCTGAACATCTTCAACAATAATGTAGAGTATTGTTAAATGGCCTATGCCACCCGGTTTGCTTTTCAGGCAAACCTCACACACAGGAACAACTATGACTAATCAGGTTTTGCAAAAGCTTGTCGAAATGCGGGGCGTAGAAACCCAATACGTTGATGCATGGGGTAACCCAGCGACAATTTCCGAAACCAGTAAAGCGAAACTTCTTCAGGCTCTCGGATATGACATCAGTAACGAATCAGTGATAGCTGAACAGCTCGATACGGAGATCGCTACGGTATGGTCTCAGCTGCTCGATCCGGTTTGCGTGCAGCGCACTGATGACGAAAAACAAATCCGCCTGCGCTTGCCACTGGCTTCGGTCAATACGGAATACACCGTTAATATTGACCTCGAAGAAGGTGAGAGTCATACCTTTACAGTTATACCAGTTGATCAAACTTTGCTCAATGTTGGTGTAGTTGATGACCTGGAATTTCATGAATACAGTATAGCACTTCCACAGGAACTTCCCTGCGGCTACCACGGTATCTCATTGTGTGAAGAACAAACCGTTATCGCAGAAATGCGCTACATCGTAGCACCTGGCGCCTGTTATCAGCCCGAGGCTATTAAGGCAGGTAAAAAGTTGTGGGGCCTGAGTGTTCAGCTCTATTGCTTGCGTAGCGAAAACAACTGGGGCATTGGTGACTTTTCTGATTTAACCCAGTTAGTCACTAAAGCGGGCAAGCAGGGCGCCGGGTTTATTGGCCTGAACCCTATTCATGCTCTGTATCCTTCAAACCCTGAAGCGTGCAGTCCGTATGGACCTTCGTCGCGACGCTGGCTGAATTTTCTTTACATAGATGTGACGGCATTACCGGAATATAACAGTGCTGCAGTGCAGGCCGTGGTCAACGCTGAGGACTTTCAGGCTCGCCTCGAAACTGCCCGAAGCGTGGAGTATGTCGACTACAGTCTGGTGACCGAGCTTAAAATGGCTGCACTCAACAGCCTTTTTGATGAGTATTACAACGCTTATCTGAAGAAAAACACCAAACAAAACCGTGAGTTTAAAGCGTTCATAAAAGCCGGTGGCGAAAGCCTTGAGATGCAGGCCACCTACGATGCCATGCAGGAATATCTGCAAAATGACGGTAAGGATGCCTGGGGCTGGCCGGTATTCCCGGAAAACTGGCGCGATTTCCACAACGAAGCGGTAGCAAAGTTTGCCAAAAAGCATAAAAAGCGCGTGCAGTTTTACATGTTCCTGCAATGGCAAGCCGCAGAACAGCTCGAAAAAGCCAATCAGGCCGCTATTGCGGCGGGCATGCCGGTAGGCATTTATCGCGACTTAGCGGTGGGAGTGAGCGAGGGCAGTGCGGAAATCTGGGGCAATAAAGACCTTTACTGTACCGCTGCCAGTGTCGGCGCGCCGCCGGATATCCTTGGCCCGCTCGGTCAGAACTGGGGCCTGCCACCAATGGATCCCGAGATCCTCTACCAACAGGCGTATCAGCCAATCATTGATTTGTTTACGAGCAATATGCAATCGTCCGGCGCGCTGCGAATTGACCACGCTATGGGGCTGTTACGCCTGTGGTGGGTATGTCAGGGCGATCATGCTAAAGAAGGTGGTTATGTGTATTACCCACTGGAGGATTTACTCGGCATTCTGGCGCTGGAAAGTCATCGTCATCAGGCAATGGTGATAGGCGAAGACCTCGGTACCGTACCAGAAGAAATTCGTCAGGTACTGGCGGATAACGGCGTGTATTCTTACCGGGTGTTCTTTTTTGAAAAAGCCGAAGACGGTGGTTTTTATTCACCGGCGCATTATCCGCAGCAAAGTATGTCGACCCTGACCACCCATGATATGCCAACTCTGATAGGCTACTGGCATTGCCTGGATTTAGAATTGGGTAAGCAATTAGGCTTGTATACCGACGACGATGTGCTACAAACCCTGTATGCTTCCCGTCACGAAGATAAGCAGGAAATTCTTAATTCGCTGCACGGCCATGGTCGGGCAGGGGACGAAGTGGGCAGAGATGTGAATATCACGGGGATGAGCCGTGAACTCAACTTCGCCTTGCAGACGCATATGGCCTATGGCAGCAGTGCGTTACTGAGCCTGCAGCTCGAAGACTGGCTGCAAATGGATAAACCGGTCAATATTCCGGGCACGTTTATGGAGTATCCAAACTGGCGACGTAAGCTTTCACGCAATCTGGAAAGCATTTTCGCCGACGAGGATATTCAGTCACTTGCCGCTGGTATTGACGCGGGCCGTCAGGAAGCCGGTCGGTAAAACACCGGCCGCAAGTAAGACAGGCAGTAAATTAATCGCAACGCCGCAGATGAAGTAGGAGTCAGGAATGCAATTTGAAGGACAGTTAGCCCAGGCACAGTGCCAGCACCCGTTCGCCGTGTTAGGCCCGCAATTTAATGGCACGAATACCTTTGTGCAGTACTGGCATCCCGGCGCGCAGGCGGTTGAGGTGGTCGACGCAGTATCGGCTGAACCACTCGGGTCACTGACATCTGTAAACGGTGACGGCCTGTTTAATGGCGTTATTGAGGGGCTTAGCAGCGCGTCTGCCTATCAGTTAAAGGTGACGACCGATGACGGTGAGTCGCTGGTCGCCGACCCTTATCAGTTTCAGGCTGAAGCCTATCATGCGGTGCATTTTATTGATCATGAGCCGCAAAACCTGTACCGCCAGGCAGGTGCACAGCGTATAACCCTGGAGCGTGACGGATTCAACGCCGAGGCCATAAGATTTGCGGTGTTTGCACCGAATGCGTCGGCGGTATCGGTGATTGGCGACTTTAACGGTTGGGACGGACGGTGCCATCCCATGCAAAAAACCGATATGGGTTACTGGGTGCTGGTTGTGCCGGGACTCGCCGAAGGAACGCGGTATAAGTATCAGATTAAGGATGCTAATGGCCATCAGTTACCACACAAAGCCGATCCGCTGGGTTTTTATGCCGAACAATATCCGTCCCATGCGTCGCTGATTTACGACCACGAGCGCTATGAATGGCATGATGCAAAGTGGCTCGAAAAAGCCGCGAAGCAGAATAAATACCAGACTCCGATGAGCGTTTATGAGGTTCATCTGGGCTCATGGAAGCGACCGGGTAACCCCGAGCAGCGCTATCTCAGTTATCGTGAGCTGGCCGAAGAACTGGTCGCCTACGTTACCGAAATGGGCTACACCCACATTGAGCTGCTGCCAGTTTCAGAGTTTCCGTTCGACGGCTCCTGGGGCTACCAGCCGGTGGGTTTATTTGCTCCCACCAGTCGCTTTGGTTCGCCCGACGACTTTAAGTTTTTTGTTGATACCTGCCACCAGAATGATATTGGCGTTATTATCGATTGGGTACCGGCACATTTCCCGGAAGATGGTCATGGCCTGGCTCGCTTTGACGGTAGTCATGTTTACGAGTATGCCGATCCGCGGCGCGGCTGGCATCCCGACTGGAACTCCTGTATCTATGACTTTGGCAAGGATACGGTAAGACAGTTTCTGGTTGCTAACGCCCTGTACTGGCTCGAGCACTTCCACGTTGATGGTTTGCGCGTCGATGCGGTGGCCAGTATGTTGTATCTCGATTATTCCCGGGAAGACGGCGAATGGATCCCCAATGTTCATGGCGGCAATGAAAACCTTGAGGCAATCAGCCTGCTGAAATGGATGAACGAGGAAGTGTATCGGCATTTCCCTCATGCGATGACCATTGCCGAAGAGTCCACCAGCTTTCCAAAAGTTTCACGACCGGTCTTTGATGGCGGGCTGGGCTTTGGTTTTAAATGGAACATGGGCTGGATGCATGACTCCCTGCATTATATCAGCAAGGATCCGGCCTACCGTACTTACCACCACTCTGAAATGACCTTCAGCATGGTGTATGCCTTTGACGAGAATTTTGTGTTACCGATTTCCCATGATGAAGTGGTCCACGGTAAAGGCAGTCTGATTGGTAAAATGCCTGGTGACGAATGGCAACAGGCGGCCAACCACCGTTGTTACGCTGCGTTTATGTACGGTCACCCGGGCAAAAAACTTAATTTTATGGGCAACGAAATTGGCCAGAGCAGCGAATGGAATCACGACGCATCGGTCGACTGGCGTCTGCTGGATTTTGATAAGCACCAGGGGATACAGCGTCTGTACCGTGACTTAAATCATCTGTACAAAGCTTTGCCAGCGCTACACCAGAGAGATCACGAGCCAGCCGGATTTGACTGGATTGACCTGCATAACCACGAACAAAGTGTGTTTTCTTTTGTACGTCACAGCTTAAATGGCACGCAGCAGGTTTATGTAATCAGCAACATGACGCCAGCACCGCGTGAAAACTTCCGTATCGGTGTGCAACAACCGGGCGAATACCAACTGGTATTGAACACCGATGATAGCGTATATTGGGGGAGTGGCGCTGCAACACCAAAGCAGTGTGTGGCCGAGCCTGTGCCATGGAATCATCAGCCGTACTCGATTAATGTGAATTTACCCCCACTGGCAACATTATTTATTGTATTTAACAAGGAGTGACCTTGAGCGGCGCACGGAACTTTACCTCCAGGGAAGTAGATTTAGGCAGTCCTTTTCCACTAGGCGCTACGCTAACGGAAGAGGGGTGTAATTTTGCGGTGACCTGCACGGACGCAAGAGCGGTTGTCCTGTGCCTGTTTCATGCCGACACCGAAGAAACCATTGATGAAATTGTTATGCCGGCGAAATCCGGCGATGTATGGCACGCCCGCATCAAAGGTGTGGGCGAGGGCATGTTGTATGGCTACCGCGTAGATCGCGGCAGTGAAAGCCTGCACTATTCGCCCACCGATAAATTGCTTATCGACCCCTATGCCCGGCAGTTAAGCCGGCCCATGCATTGGAATGCCCGCCAGTACCAGGGGGACAGCCAGTTTATGGTGGCGAAAGGTGTGGTGGTCGCGGCGCCAGAGTCCGCAGCGCGCCCATCCAAGCCAGCCATCGAGAAACATCGCCGTATTCTTTACGAAGCCCATGTAAAAGGGCTCACGCAGCGCCATCCGGATGTACCGGCAGAGCAGCAGGGCAAATATCTCGGTGCCAGCCATCCAGCGGTTCTCAGTCACCTGAAGTCGCTGGGAATTACCTCGGTGCAGTTTATGCCGTTAGCGTCGTTCATGCCTGAGCCGTACATTACCGAAAAAGGGCTGACTAATTATTGGGGCTACAACCCGGTAAATTACTTTGCCCCCGAGCCACGCTATGCTCATAGCGATCCGCTTGGTGAATGTAAAACCATGGTCGACGAATATCATAAAGCCGGGCTCGAAGTCATTGTTGATGTGGTTTACAACCATACGGCTGAGGGCGGTAAAGACGGTCCGGTATTGTGCTTCAGAGGCATGTTCCCGCATCAGGCTTATCTGATGGAGCAAACCGCAAAAGGCGGACTTGTATACAGCAACCACTCAGGCTGTGGTAACACCGTGTATTCTGCTCACCCGATCATGACCACCCTTATCATGGATGCGTTGCGTTACTGGGTAAGCGAAATTGGTGTGGATGGTTTCCGCTTTGACCTGGCCGCCTGTCTGGGACGCGACCCACAGCAATTCTCAGTTTTTGCCGGGTTACTTCGCGCTATCCATCAGGATCCTGAGTTAAAGTCTGCGGTATTGATTGCTGAGCCTTGGGATATAGGCCCCGGTGGTTACCAGTTGGGGACGTTTGGTGCCCGCTGGCTGGAATGTAACGATAAATTCCGCGACTGTGTCAGAGCGTTCTGGCGCGGCGATAAAGGCACCACCGCTGATTTTGCTACGCGCTTAATGGGCTCAAGGGATGTCTTCCACAAGGGTTATCGTTCTATCAATACCTCGGTAAATAACGTGACCTACCACGATGGGTTCACGTTGCACGATCTGGTGAGCTATGCGGAACGGCACAATGAAGCCAACGGCGAAGAAAATCGCGATGGCCATGGTCATAACCTGTCGGCCAACTACGGCGTGGAAGGCGAAACACAGGATAAGTCTATTCTGGCCATGCGGGCTCAGCAAAAACGTAACCTGTTTGCCACCTTGCTGTTTTCTCAGGGTACCCCGCATATTCTTGGCGGTGACGAGCTGAGTCGCACCCAGCAGGGTAATAACAATGCTTATTGCCAGGACAATGAGATCAGTTGGTATGACTGGGAACTGGATAAGTACCGGCAGGATTTTCTGGCCTATTGCCAACAGGTGATTGCCATTCGTCAGCAGTCTGAACTGCTGAGTCGCATGTACCTGCCGGACGACGCTTATCAGTTGCATTCCAATGTTTCCGAAGTTAACTGGTATAAGCCTGATGGTTCAGGCAAAGGGGATGATGACTGGCAGGCCGGCGGCAACAAAGCCTTTGCGGTAGAAATTATTGGTCATCAGGAAGCGGGCGATAAGTGCGAGCACTGGCTGTTGTGTTTTAATGCCAGTAATCGGGATATTAAATTCAATACGCCGTTAAAGTCGCCTAACGGCGGCTGGTCGTTGGTACTGGATACCCGTTACAGCCACCCGGCCAAACAGCCCGGTCTGCGCATCCAGCACCTGTTTTTACAGGCGGCGCATTCCTTTGCCTTGTTCCGGTATACCGACTTTCCACGTTAGTGAAAAGGCCTGGGCTAAATTCGGAGTTAATGGCTAAACACTGGTATACTCACCTTATCTGTTTAAAACCGGCAGTCGGCCTATTAAATAGCGATAATCGGCCGGTTGTGCTTTTCATTCCGTAAGTCGATGGTATTATGCCCACCCATCGAAGTGTAGAGGGTTTTTTGATGCAAAATAGTGGCGGTTCTCAGCCGAATAATTCATGTGATATTGGTGTCATTGGTTTAGGTGTTATGGGTAAAAACCTGGCCCTCAACCTAGCTGATCATGGTTATCAGGTAGCGTGTTTTGATTTAGACGCTAAACGAATTGATGCCATTGTTGCACAGGACCGCAACGAAAATGGTGCAGATTCCACCCGGATCGTACCAGTGCATACCCTTGAAGCGCTGCGCAGTTCACTGGTTTCACCCGCCGTTATTTTACTTTCTATTCCAGCCGGTAAACCGGTGGATATGGTGTGTGAGCAACTTATTGCCGCGGGCATTGATAGTGAAGATGTGATCATCGATACCGGCAACAGTTTGTGGAGTGACTCGGTAGCGCGTGAACAACGCTTTGCAGATAAGTTCCTGTTCTTTACCACTGCCGTTTCCGGCGGTGAGGTTGGCGCCCGTTTTGGCCCTTCATTAATGCCTTCAGGCTCGGAAAAAGCCTGGGAGCGTGTTGGCCCGATGTTACGTGCTATTGCCGCCAAAGTTGATGCTGAAACCGGTAAACCCATTGAAACAGCCACGCCGGGAGAGCCGGTTAAGCACGGCGAACCCTGTGCTGCTTACATTGGCCCCAATGGTGCCGGCCATTACGTTAAAATGGTCCACAACGGCATCGAGTATGCCGATATGCAGCTAATCTGCGAGGCATACCAGATAATGCGCGTGGCGCTGGGCATGTCACCTGGCGAAATTGCTGCTGTTTTCCGTCGCTGGAATCAGGGGCCGCTGGATTCCTACTTAATTGAAATCAGTGCAGAAGTACTCGACCAGCAGGATCCGGAAACACAACAGCCGCTGGTTGATGTGATCCTCGACAAAGCGGGAATGAAAGGTACCGGTCTGTGGACGGCCGTAAGTGCTCTGCAAACCGGCAGCCCGGCGCAGACTATCGCTCAGGCGGTATTCGCCCGCAGCCTGTCAGCGCTTAAATCTGAACGGGTTGAGGCGGCTAAGGTGCTGGCCGGCCCTGAGGTGGCAGAGGTTAACGAAGCTCAGCGCGAAGCAGTCATCAATCAGCTGGAACATGCGCTGTATTGCTCTAAAATCTGTGCTTACGCACAGGGCTTCCAGCTTATGAACGCGGCGGCACAGGAGCAGGGCTGGACGCTGCACTTTGCTGAGATTGCTAAAATCTGGCGTGCTGGTTGTATTATCCGGGCGGTATTCCTGCAGTCCATTTCTAACGCTTTCGACCGCGATATCAACTTGCCTAACTTGCTGGTGGATCCGTTCTTTGCTGAACAAATCGCCACTTATCAGGCCGACTGGCGAGCCACTGTTGCTCTTAGTGCAGTGCAGGGCGTTGCCTGTCCGGCAATGATGTCGGCGCTAAGTTACTATGATTCTTACCGTACTGCGGTATTACCGGCCAATCTGTTGCAGGGACAGCGGGATTTCTTTGGCGCTCACACTTTCTCGCGCACAGATAAACCCGCGGCAGAGAAATACCATATTGAATGGAGTGATCCATCCCGTCCGCTGCAGCTTATCTAGTAGCAGATCTGCAAGTACGAGGAGACAATCATGGCTGACAACGATCAATGGCGCGATAAACTCACCGAAGAGGAATACCGGGTTACCCGCCTTGCCGGCACTGAGCGGCCATTCTCCGGTACTTTATTGTATGAGTCGCGCAGTGGCAGCTATGTATGTAAATGCTGTGGCGTAAAACTGTTCGACGATACCACTAAGTTTGAATCGGGCTGTGGCTGGCCGTCGTTTTTCTCGCAAAGTGAAGACGACAACGTCGGTTATCGCTTTGATGAAAGTCATGGCATGCGCCGTACCGAGATTTACTGCAAAAACTGTGATGCCCACCTGGGTCACGTATTCAGTGACGGCCCGGCACCTACCGGCCAGCGGTATTGCGTGAATTCTGTGAGTCTGGATTTCAACCCGGAGTAATCTAACATCTCTTCTCAGGAGGCATTAAGTCTGCCTCCTGAAAAATATTCCCCGTTATTTCGTCGCGTAATAACCATTATTTGAAAAAAATTTAAGTTTTTTTCTGTAATTAAATTTCAAATTTTCTGTCACAGACGATCAATTTTCAGCGCATGGGCGTCAAATTCACGCGACTCGATAGCGCTGGTTATATCGTCGGCAAGCCGGTCGAGAATGTCTACCGGCAAGCTGTACTGGCTGCTTAAAGCCACCAGTTGGCTGTTATCGATACTGTCGGCAAAATGATTGGTGACTTTGGTCCAGACATACGCCATACGGTAATTCTCAATGTCCATCGACAGCGTCATCAGCATACTGGTGATATGACCGTCAATTTCCTGCTCTACGTTGCCATACTGACTCAGCGCCATAAACAGAGCATCGCGGGCCGCCAGCGGATCGTCGGCAATCAGAATGCTGGCCAGGTCGATATAATACTTCGGCTCACTGAACACATCTTGCTTAGCAGCCGCCACAAAACGCGCTCTTGCGTCCTCGTAGCCAAATCTAGACCATTGATAATAGGAGATATAAGGGTCCGGAGAATTCTTGGTTTGCCATTGCAGTTGCTTTAATGCTTTGTTGATGGAAACCGTGGCTTCCTTACGGGCAAATTCCTTATCACGATATTTGATGTATTCGATTTGCGATGCCTTGGCGATGCAGGACTCGTAGTTTTCGTAGTTAACCAATAGGGCGTACTTGGGTCGGTCACTGTCATCATCTTTAAAGTTAAAGCGGTGACGGATAATTTCTGAACGTTCAGCCCGGCACCAGCCGTCCGTATTTAAATCGGCACAAAAATGCGGGTAATCCTCACAAATAGTTTTAATGCTTGGCGCAAATAAATCACCACAAGCGCTGATAAACAGGGCAGAAGTAAGATAAACAACACCTCTCAAAAGTGTGGAAAAATTACTTAATAAATCCCTCTGCTTTATTGTTTTTATCGATTTTCTGAAATTTTTCAACAATTTGGAGTTACCTCTTTGATTATTTAGAATACCTGCCGACGGGAATAAGCGGTGAGAGTGTTCTGACGTACAACCACATATTCCTGTACACATCGTCAATTTTATACATGATTTATTTGATGAAGGCACTAGTATGAACCAACCCTTTGAGCAAGAATTGCAATCCAGCTGGCAGGAGCGCCAGGAATACGCAGAAATGATGTTACCGATTATCGGTAAGTTATACCGTAACAAGTCTATCGAAATCTCTGTGTACGGTCGCACACTGTTAAACGCCAGTGCGATTGATGTAATCAAAGCTCATCGTAAAGTCCGTCTGCACGAAGGCATTAAACTGCGCCTGCGCGAGAGCTACCCCATTTTAGAAGCTATCAACTCCATGCAACTGGCACCAGCCCAGATTGACATTGGTAAACTGGCCTTCGATTTTCATTATGGCAGTGCCGTCGACAAAACCGACCTGAACGCATATCTGAAGGATAAGTTAGCTGATGTGGTCGATAAATCAGATGATCATGAACCGCAGGACGTTGTGCTGTATGGTTTCGGCCGTATTGGTCGGTTGCTGGCCCGCTTAATGATTGAGCGCCAGGGACAAAACAATAAGTTGCGCCTGCGCGCAATTGTAGTGCGTGGCGGTCGTGATGGTGATCTGGAAAAACGTGCCAGCCTGCTGCGTCGCGACTCTGTACATGGGCCGTTTAACGGCAGTATTACTATCGATCACGAGCGTAATGCCCTGAAAGCCAACGGCTCTTATATTCAGGTGATTTACGCCAACAGCCCGGACGAAATTGATTACACCGCGTACGGCATTAACAATGCATTGGTTATTGATAACACCGGTATCTGGCGTGACCGCGATGGTCTGGGCCTGCACCTTAAAGCCAAAGGTACCTCTAAAGCTCTGCTGACTGCGCCAGGTAAAGGCGACATTAAGAATATCGTGTACGGCGTGAATAACAGCGACATTACTGAGTCTGATACGATTGTGTCGGCAGCAAGTTGTACCACTAACGCTATCACACCAGTCCTTAAAGCACTGGATGAAGAGTACGGTATTGTTAACGGTCACGTAGAAACGGTGCATTCTTACACCAACGACCAGAACCTGATTGATAACTATCATAAAGGCGAGCGTCGCGGCCGCAGTGCACCGCTGAACATGGTTATTACCGAAACTGGCGCTGCCAAGGCCGTTGCCAAAGCGTATCCAAAACTGGCCGGCAAACTTACCGGTAATGCGATACGTGTACCTACACCTAATGTGTCGATGGCCATCCTTAACCTGAACCTGGATAAAACCACCGACAAAGTGGCAGTCAATGAGTTCCTGCGTGATACGGCATTGTTCTCATCGTTGCAGCATCAGATTGATTACACGGCCTCTACTGAGGTGGTATCTACTGATATGGTTGGCACCCGTGCTGCGTCGGTTATCGATTCTCAGGCGACCATTGTCGCGGATAATCGCTTAACCCTGTATGTGTGGTATGACAACGAATTTGGTTACAGCTGCCAGGTAATGCGTGTGGCGATGGATATGGCCGGTATCACTGTACCGACACTGCCAGCCTAAGCCGCAATTGTACAAGCTTTAAACGGCACCTTTACTGGTGCCGTTTTTGTTTGCCCAGCGAAGCTGGCAAACCCGTCAGGTTGAAAGAAACCTGAATCACCCTGACTGAGGGGAAGATAATCCGAATGGCAAGGGCGTTGCTGGCCAACGGCAGGGTTCGAAGGAAGCCATAGGAAGTTAGAAGTACACAACGAAAGTGAACCTGATTCGGCAAGGCAGGAGGGTAAGCGTGCAAAATAGCGCGAAGCCCGATACTCAGTCAGTCCTGTTTTGTGTTTGAGGGTGGAATTTCTAACAGGGAGCCAGTGCAGTAACTGGGGAAGCCTGACACCGTCTCTGGTGATAAGCCAGAAGCATTTGTACGAGAGGAGACTCGAGGCAGGTGTTGGTGCGAGGTGGCAGATGAAGCTGTAGTAGTGAGTAAGGTTCGGCCTGTGAAAGCCAGTAATGGTGTGGAGGATAAAACCGGACTGACCATCTGCATTAAGTCAGATGGAGTCTTTACAGCCAAAAGCTGATAA
>NZ_RCUA01000086.1 GCF_003731635.1 Marisediminitalea oceani
GGGGACTATTTTACGGAGTGATTCTGTCTGGGGAAGACGGTCTAAATTGATCGCTTACTTTGCATTGCACCAAGGTAAGCTGGCCGTCCTTTCGAAGCTCTAAATCAATACCGCCATCGGCACCATAACCGCCTTCTGTTACTCGGTATCCCTGCCTGCGATAGGCTTCGGCAACCAATTCTTCAAAGTTACGCCAGTGCAAATCACGCACGGTTTGGATATTACGCTGGGTATCTAGTTGTATTGCCTTACGACGAGTATTCAAAAACGCAAAGGGGGCAGCAAGTAATATCAGGCCAGCAATATAAGGTGCGGGAATGACGAAGGCTTTAAACACCATGGCGGCAATTTGGTTATCGGTTTGAATAGATGGCAACACATGCGCCATCATCACATAGGCCGTGGCGGATACGAGTACTGATACCCACCAGGGTAACTCTACCAGTAGATCAATAAAGGTGGTTTTGTTTCTTGGCATTCACAAACATCCTTGTGTTAACTACCTAAAGTGTACTCTCTTGCTATAAAGAATAGGGTATATATCTCTATCGTGTAGTATTAAGCTAAAGCATCCCACTGCAACAACGAAAAATAAAGCGTGTGTCACTATGCAAGGAGGTGATAAATGGACGTGTATGTTGGCTTTTATGCCGCTAGCGCATAAACCTGCTAAAAGGCCTGAGTAACATAGCGACACATAAAGTTGAGGTGAAATTCGCTTTTGCTCAGCGGATCAAAGACATAATTTATTTGCAATAAACTAAAGTAAATTTGATTAATAGTGGATCATCCACTGACCCAATTCTCCAAGTGAATAATAGTCAAAGTGTAAAACACTACATTAAATCTGCATCGTCAATGAAGCCGACTGGTAGTCCATTTACCCTTTCAGAGCTAAAGTGAGCAATTATAAATCCAGATAGTTTGTCGACTATATGATCCGGAACATCATTGTCTACTAAGATGAACTGGCAAGTTTTATTTTGGTTTTCATACATTTCACTTAGTTTAATTATGTATTCGAACATATTTTGATATTTGTTAGGGTCAGATACTGCCTCCATACTGTCAGCAGCAGTGTCCGTTGAGTCTGGAGCATATTTTTGATCTTTTGTTTTCCCTAAATATTTTCCAACAGTATCTATCATAAGGAATGATGGGAAATTCATTGTACGATTCAGTGCTTCTTGCATTAACGAGCAAAGATATCCCACTCCAACAATTGTTCTTAAGCCACCGGATGTGATTCTTGCATAGTCAATATCTCTAACCTGTGGGAGAAATGTTTGTTCGTTAAACTTTATACCTGTTGGTGACTTTATTTTTACTGCTATCAGGTAGTCCCTGAGATTATCAGCTAGATCGCTCAAAACATTGCTCAATGAGGGGGTATTCTTACTTAACTCGGCTAGTTGTTCTTGTAATTGAGTGATTTTAGTTTCTAGCGAGTTGATAGATTTATTAAGAGTGCTGTGTTGGTTTCGTACTTTTAGTTTAGAAACAATATCTTTACGTTTTTGTTGTAATTCTCCTAGTTTACTCACATACATGTCCCTTTCAGCTAGGTATGGAGATGAAAGCTCTTTTGTATTCATTTCTTGTAGATGTATTGCATTTGTTTCTGCCAACTCCAGCTCAGCAAGCTTTACTTTATTTAATTCCCAAAGTCTCTTTGTTTCATGCGCAATACTTTCTGTTTCTCGTGCTCTTCTTTTAAGAGCATTTATCTCATGAGATATTTTTTCTTCATTCGCTACATCAAATCTCTCTCTGGCTATCTCAACGTTTAGCGTGTTGTCGCATACCGGACAGATTTCTATTTGTTGATTGACTTCGCCTATACCGTTCATCGCCGAAAGGGTAGCCATAAACTTGTTTATATCATTTAGATAATCGTTCTTTAACCTAGTAAACCTTTCTATCTTTGTTTCTTGTTCTCGCATTAACAGGGTTAGTGCTCTTTTTTCTAAAGATATTTTGTTCAATTCTGAACGAATGGTGTTATATACCTCGGTGTCGGCGATTTGCCTCTGGTTTAATTCTAAAATTTGCATGTTCAGATTTTCTATATCTGAATCAATATTTTCTATTTCTGCATCCAGAGATACCATTGAAGCAAACTCAGACTCCCTCAAAAAATCTGACACAGTTGAATATGTATCAACTAGTTTATTTTTTTGTTTGGTTTTCTCAGAAATTTGGTTTTGAATTTCGCTAATGTGGCTATCCAAAGCGTTAAAAATGTACTTAAAAACTTCTTTGTTTTTTGTTGCTACAGCCCAGTTTTCTGGATTGAAAAATCTTTTATCGCCAAGATTGTCTTGGTCAACGTAACAATATTTAAACAAGTCTCTGAAACTTAGCCTTGCTAACTTCGAGTCGTCCTTCGAGGGGGATTCTTTGAGTTTGATGTTTGGTAAATTTAACGCATCAAGAAGAAAATCTGAAAAGTAGCCTGAATCATCGCTACCAGATGGTTTCTGAAAATTAGGTAGATACTTACGGCAGCTATACTGCTCAACTTTATCAAATGGACATGTATAAACCTCTATAAGAGCATTCGGGTTGAATAAATCTCTTTTTATTGTATACCTGTCTTCATTTAAGGTTACATCGAGTGCCGCATATCTTGCTGCGGCGTCAATCTCCGGATATAAATTAAAATTTTTCGCTCCTAGAAGGTAGTCAATAAGATTTACTATAGTCGACTTACCAGTATTAGAGTCACCGTAGATTATATTTACACCGGGGTTGAAATTGACCGTGTAATTTTTCCTTCGTCCAACAACGATTAATTGATTAACTAAAATGCTACTTTCCATCAGAAATGATTTCCTTTTGCATTACTTGATTCAGAGCTTTGTTTAGAGATGAAGTACTTGAACTCAGAGTGGATTTGAGCGTGTCACATAACAGTCTTACTTCATAAAAATATTCCGTATTTAATTGATTCGCTTTCTCCAAGCCTGAATCAGATAACTTGTAGAAGAATCCATCTTTCTTTTTATAAATCACCGAGATCAAACTTTCACCAACCAATGTGGTAATTAACGCTTTGAGATTTCGCCTGTCAAAAAGTGGGTCTACATTTGACGAAATTGAAGTAACTGAATACGCGTCCTTTGGACTAATTAAAGCACTTCCTTTACCTAATACATTTAAAAATAGGTTGAGTTTGACTGGGTTCTTGACTAAATAGGTGTAGATATGTAATCGCTCATTATTAAGTTTTAGTGCCCCTCGAGAAGACTCCCCCAATGTTTGAGTGACAATAAGAACAATACCGAGGTTCAAATGAAAATTATCGTCAGGTGAAATGAAAGGCAGCATTATTTGGTATCATCCTTTGCTGAAAGGTTTCTCTCTTCTGACCACCAAATATCTTTCGAAAGATCATTTGCCATTTGATGCAACATGCCTTTTTTATGATAATTTTGAATTGCCGGCAACAGGCTTTTTAATAAAATTGAGTCCTGATCTGTAATTTTACTATGAACTTCAGCGAGCAGCTTTCCAGAGCTTTTATCTTCGTGAGCTAAGTATTTGTCGTAGCTGTCTTTATAGAGCTGCCTAATATTATCAAATAGCTTTTGTAGCTCTTTTCTCTCGTGTCTCGAGCTAAACAGTTTCCTCATATATTCAGCATTAAAAAAAAGCTCTTTTGCATTTCGCTGGGTCTCATCAGCGATATCAGCAACAATTAATTTGATTACAAAGACCTCTTTATCAAATTCTTTATCATCTGGCAGGCTTTGGAATCCTGCTTCATCTAATTTTGTACTTTTGTGTTCTTCAATAATGAAACGTGTGACGCTTTTACATATGAGTGCTTCGGCGTTTTCGGGTTTACATATTGAATTGTGGTCGGCTTGGACACTTACAATATCTTTTTCGATTTTGTCTATGGCTATAGCACTATGTTTAGTTACATACTGGTCATAGCTGCCATAAAAATATTTAGTTGTTGGTTTGAGGTCTAAGTTAACCCAGCTTTGATTTAGCGTATTGATGAATTGGCCGACGGGGTTCAGGTTATTAATCTGTAGATTTCCACTAATGATTCCTCCTAAAACGGCCATACTTGCCCCATTGTGTGGAACCGCGAGAGACAAGAAAAGACGAATCTTGGTAACTCCACTATCTTTTATTTCTTGGGTAATTAGATTTTTTGTAATCAACCCTCCCATACTATGGGCTATGACATAGATGTTGTCATATCCTTCCAAGGTAAACCTTAGGTGATTATGGAGGTCATTTGATAATTCACTTATCTCAAGGTTCTTTTCTTTAGTGTGAGTTTTACTTCGGATTATGCTCTTTAGCCATCTTGCTTTTTCTTTTGCTTGCGCAAAAAGGTCCAAAAGTGTGGTGAAGTAGCTATAAGAGGCTACATCAAATTGAGACTGGATGTCTGAATTTGCTAATAGTAAATTCGGAAATTCGTTGCCATTAGCATTCGTCCACGTATCTTCAGCGTCTCCCGTGAAACCATGAACAAACAGGATAAGGTTTTTACAATCGTCCCTGCGTTGATAAAATTTAAAATTCTGTCCCATCCCTTAAACCACGCATATAAAGTTAGTCATCCTTAAGAAACAACTGAAATAAGCATGTCAAATTACAAAAGAAGACTAAGTTATTGATAGGTAATATAATACACTTTAAATCGAAGTTGTGTAGAAAGTATGTAACGATTTGGTAACTGGTATTTTTTCAGCGCTAGCTGAGTTTGTTTTAATCAGGCACAAAAAAACCGACTCAAAGGTCGGTTTAGTTTGCTAAATCATCTTGCAAAGAATGGTACCAGAGGCCGGACTTGAACCGGCACAGTATTGCTACCGGCGGATTTTGAATCCGCTGCGTCTAACCATACACAAAGCGCAAATATAACAAAAAAGCCCCGACCATTTCTGATCAGGGCTTCTGTATGAATGGTGCCTCGACCCGGGATCGAACCAGGGACACGCGGATTTTCAATCCGCTGCTCTACCAACTGAGCTATCGAGGCACATAAACTGTGCAGTGTAAGCTTTAATTTTTCTTTGCAAAACTTTGCAAGCCAAATCGAAGTGCTTACTAACTTTATATCTCTTATCCTAACAGCTTAGTCCGGTTAGGCTGACTGAAAAAGCTTTCACTTTTCAATCCGCTGCTCTACCAACTGAGCTATCGAGGCGAAACTTGTTAGCAATTCGGCTGGTGCCGTGCTGCTGTGGGTGCGTATTTAACGAGTTTCGCGCTTTTAAGTCAACCACTTTTTTGAATATTTTAATCAACTGCGTGTTCTTTGCGCAATCTGTGCAAAATCACGGCTTTTTGGGCGGAACGTAGCCTTCAATCGTTGGTTCTTTACCTTCAAACAGAAAGGCTTCCATCTGTTCTTCAAGAAACTTGCGATCGCTGGGCTCCATCATATTAAGCTTTTTTTCGTTGATCAGCATGGTTTGCTTTTTCTGCCATTCGGCCCAGGCTTCTTTCGAGATGCTATCAAAAATACGTTTACCCAGTTCGCCCGGGTAAAGCTGGAAATCCAGTCCGTCTGCTTCTTTGTCGTAGTGTGCACAATGTACCGTTCTGGGCATTGTTATTCTCCGCATTAATTTATTGTGATTATAACTGTTTGGTTAAATCAGTGAGAAGTCTTTTTACCGGCGTAGGCACGCCCAGTTGCAATGGCTTATGTAACGACACCCAGCTGTGACCAGCCTCGGCAATCACCGCACTTAACGACTCGCAATGTAACAGCTTGGGCTGAATATCTAAATGATAGTGGCTGAAGGTGTGCCTGAATGGGGTAAGCAACTGCGCATCGAAATCACTGCCGATGAACTGCGCAACATCCTTTGGCACGGTGTCAACGTCCTGGCTTTCGATAAAACTCCAGAGTCCGCCCCAGATGCCTGTTGCCGGACGCTGCCTGAGTAACACGCTGCCCTGGTAGAACGGGATCCACATCACGGTGCTTTTTACCGGTAGGGTCTTTTTCGGCTTTTTGCCCGGGTAATCAGTCTGATTACCCTGCGCATAGGCAATGCAGTCACTTTGCAACGGGCAGCGATCGCAGGCCGGTTTGCTCCGGGTACAAATCATCGCGCCTAAATCCATCATCGCCTGGGTGTAATGATTTGTGCGGTTGTCCGGCGTATTCTGCGTAGCATACTGCCAGAGCTGTTCTTCTACCTGACGCTTGCCGGGCCAGCCCTCTACGGCATAATAACGAGCCAGTACACGCTTAACGTTGCCGTCGAGAATAGGGTGTGACTGACCGCAGGCGATGGATAAAATGGCACCCGCTGTAGAACGTCCAATACCCGGCAGCGCTACTACCTCATCCAGAGTAGGCGGGAACTCACCATTATATTGTGTGGCAATCTGCTGCGCCGCTTTATGCAGGTTACGCGCTCTGGCGTAATACCCCAGGCCGGTCCACAGATGTAGCACGTCGTCCTGCGGCGCCTCGGCCAACTCTATCACGGTGGGGAAACGCGCCATAAAGCGCTCAAAATACGGGATCACCGTGGTCACCTGCGTTTGTTGCAGCATGATCTCAGACACCCATACCCGGTAAGCAGAAATGGCCTGTTGCCAGGGCAGATGCTTACGACCATGTTCGTCAAACCAGTTTAATACCCGTGTAGAAAATGAATTCACAACTTTTTACTCCCAATTACTGCGGCGCAGTGTAACAGTGATTGCACCAATCCCGTAGAGCCTGATAGGCTCTGACCAACTTTTTCCCAGGAGCGTTTCATGCGATACGTTTTTTTACCCGGTACCCTATGTGATGAGCGTGTATGGCTGCCCGTCTGGAAGCAACTCAGTTTGTCTGCCCGTGCTTATGTACCGCTACAGTGGGCAAATAGTTTAGAAGAAATGTTAGCGCTCACCAGCGACCGCACCGACCCGGACGGTAAAAACCACCTGATTGGTTATTCCATGGGGGCCTATATCGCTGCCCTGTGGGCGCTTACCTATCCGGATAAAGTCGCCTCGCTAACGCTGATGGGCTACGCCCCTACCGGTTTGTCGGAACGAGAGTTAAAACGGCGTAAAACCCTACTGGAGCAGTTAAAAGGCGGCAAAGTGGATATCACGGCTAAAGCCTATCTGGCTAACATGATGCTACCAGAACACAGTGATGAGATACTGCCAATACTCACCGATATGGCCAGCGATTTAGGCACGGCGACATTACGGGCGCATGTACAAAGCACCACACCCAGAAAAGACCTCACCGCCAAGCTCGGCCAGCTCAACTGCCCGGTAAATTTAATTGCCGCCCGTCAGGACGCAGTGGCAACATTCCCGGCTATGGAAACCGCCCACCAACAAATTAAAGGTGCCCGGCTGCTGCCGGTTGAAGACAGCGGCCATATGATGATGCTGGAACAACCGGCAAGTGTGGCGGCGCTGCTAAACAAGCTATTGGCTTAAGCTAAGGTAACGGCTAAGAGCCTGCTGTGCGGAGGGAAACGCCAGTTTAAGCTCCGCACAGTCAGATAAGGGCCGCCAGCTAAAACCACTCACCTCACTGTTATCCACTTCGCAGGCCGGCTTATTGTGCAGTTCGGCAGCAAAGAAGATATCCATGGTGGGGTATACCAGTGTTTTATACGGGTATTGATTCGGCCAGGCCCCAAGGTATTGCAATGACTCGCCGGGATCGACTCCGGTCTCTTCCCTGCACTCACGACGCAGCGCCTGCTCTGCCGACTCATCGGGATTAACAAACCCGCCCGGCAAATCCCACTCGCCAGTAGCCGGAGCTTTACTACGCTTTACCAGCAACACGTGTTGCTGATACACCAGAATCCCGCCTACCGCGGCAGCCACATTGCGAAACACTTCAAACTGGCAGTGGCTGCACTGGTAACAGTTGTTGTCCTGACTGGTAAAAGTCCGCTGGCCGCACTTTGGGCAATAATGAGCTGACATTAGCTGAGTTTCCATTCGTTTAAGCTGGGTTTACGCTATCATACAACCAGCGACCCGTCGTGGCTGCACGCCAGACCGTTGCAATTTTGTACGCGTCGTGGATAATGCCGCGGCAATTAACAGGTGACAGACTATCATGGCAAAATTTAATTCCCAGGCCGAAGCCGAAGCGGCCGGCGTTTATATCAGTAAAGTAAAGAGTTTTGTGAAGCGCGAAGGGCGCTTAACCAAAGCCCAGGGCCGTGCGCTGGAAGAGTTCTGGCCAACTAAAGGTATCGAATACCAGAACGAGCCGCTGGATCTTGCTGCCGTATTTGGCCGTGATGCGCCGGTAGTCGTTGAAATCGGTTTTGGTATGGGTAAGTCACTGGTCACCATGGCTCATGAGGCCCCTGAGCTTAACTTTATTGGTATCGAAGTTCACCGTCCGGGCGTTGGGGCTTGTCTGGCCGATGCCGGTGAACTGGGCGTAGAGAATCTGCGCGTTATGGAGCATGATGCTGTTGAAGTGCTTAAAAACATGATCCCTGATGCCAGCCTGCATCGCCTGCAGTTGTTTTTCCCCGATCCCTGGCATAAAAAGCGCCACCACAAACGCCGTATCGTGCAGGCGGAATTTGCTGAATTGGTTCGCACCAAACTGGCTGTTGGCGGCACATTCCACATGGCCACAGACTGGGAGCCTTACGCAGAGCACATGGCCGAGGTGATGAACGCAGCCGAGGGCTACATTAACACCGCAGCCGAAGGTGATTACGTACCGCGCCCTGATTACCGCCCCACCACTAAGTTTGAGGTACGCGGCCAGAAACTCGGCCACGGCGTTTGGGATCTGATATACGAGCGCACAGCATGAGTCTGTCGCCACAAAGCCAGTTAATCCTGCGAAACGAAGAGCAGTTTGAGCAGGGTAACTGGCTGATTATCAATCCCGACGATGCGGCGCTATTCAGTGCGCTAAGTGACCTAAAACTCACAGTTTTGCATCAATATTACGATGTATTTAAACAGTGTGCCCGGCGTAGTGACGCGGCCCGTTTTGACAGTCGCGACCTGATTAGTAATAACGCTAATTTTGCCCTCACCGCCAGTTCTGGCAATCACACTCATACCTTTGCTCCAGTAGTTGATGATGTCGAAGCCATTACCGATGTGTTGATTTTTATGCCTAAAGCCAAAGCGCATCTGGCAATGCTGATGGCCATGGCAGCTGCGCTGGTTGGTGAAGGTAACCGGGTACACGTGATTGGCGAAAAACGCGGCGGCATAAAAAGTGCGGGTAAAACCATCCAATCTTACGGTGATGTAGATAAAATAGACTCTGCCCGTCATTGTAGTTGGTTAACCTGTCATCTCAACCAGGCGCCCGCTCCGTTTACCCTTAACAATTATATGAGCCGCGACACCTACAGCCGTAACGGTATTGAGTGGACCGTATGTTCCTTACCCGGTGTATTCAGTCATCGCGAGCTGGATGCAGGTACTGCCATGCTGCTGGATAAGCTGCCCTCGTCTCTGTCCGGCAAGGTTCTGGACTTTGCTTGTGGTGCCGGTGTTATTGCCAGCTACCTGTTATCTGCTGGCAGTAAGGCCAGTGTAGAGCTGCTGGATGTCAGTGCTCTGGCGCTATGGTGCAGCGCCCACACGTTGCATGAGAATAATCAGCAAGGCGTTATTATCGCCACCGACACACTGCAGGGTATCAGCGCTAAGTACCAGACGGTTGTAACAAATCCGCCGTTTCATACCGGGGTTAAAACCGATTACCGCATCAGCCGTGAATTTATTCAGGCCACCCGGCAACATCTGCAGCCAAAGGGAAAACTCTATCTGGTCGCCAACCGCTTTTTACCCTATGCGGAATTGCTCGCGGAACAATTTTCAAGCCCATCAGTGCTCACCCAGGACAATCGATTTTCTGTGTATTTTGCACAAAGTTAGCGTTTAAATCCCTGTCTTGTGTGATAATTTGTGTAAAGCATCAAATTAAACGCTGGAGAGTAGTGTGAACATTGTTTTTGCGATTTCTGAAGTTGAAGAGCTGGTCAAAACCGGTGGCCTGGCCGATGTGGGCAAAGCACTGCCTCTGGCACTGAAATCGCCCGAGCATACCGTTAGCGTATTTATGCCCTATTACCGGGCCATCGCCGAGCAATTCTCACTTTCTGAAGCCTGTAGCAGCCAGACCCTGTTTGCCGAAAGTAAGGTTTACCACTATGCCGTTCGTCAGCTTAACTGGCACGGTATCGACGTTTACTTTATTGACTACCCTGAATACTTCGACCGGGAAGGTTTGTATAATAGTGCGTATGAAGCCTATAACGACAACGGCGAGCGCTTCAGTTTCTTCTGCGGTGCGGTATTAAGTGCGATTCAGGCGCTTGGCATGGCGCCGGATATCATCCACTGCCATGACTGGCATACCGCCATGCTGCCGTTTTTATTACGCAGCGATCGCAGCGGCTATTTCAGCAACACGCGTTCGGTATTTACCATTCACAATGCCGCGTTTCAGGGTGTGCACCGGATTGAAGAAATTCCGTACCTGCGCCATCATCCGGCTATTTTTGAGCAGGTCCATGGCGGCTACATCAACTTTTTGCAATCCGCCATCGAATGCGCAGATAAAATTACTACAGTAAGCCCTAATTATGCCTCGGAGCTCCTTACCGACCTAGGCAGCCATGGCCTGCATGACCGGCTTATGCAGCGCAGCAACGACTTATCCGGTATCTTAAATGGTTGTGACTACAGCCAGTGGGATCCAATGACCGACCCTTATATTCCGGCCCACTTCAACGCGGATGATGTGAGTGGCAAGGCAGAATGTAAGCAGGCCCTGCAACGTAAATCCGGCCTGCCGGCGGAGCCTAACGTGCCTGTGTTTGGTATGGTATGTCGGCTTACCGAACAGAAAGGTTTTGGGTATCTTATTCCTATTCTTGATCGCCTAATCCGCCACAAACTGCAACTGGTTATTATTGGCACCGGCGATCCCAGGGTTTGTCAGGATCTTGGCGAGTTTGCCGAGCAACATCCCCTGCAGTTCTCCTTTATTAATGGTTTCAGTACCGAACATGCCCACCTGATTGAAGCTGGCGCTGATTTCTTTTTGATGCCTTCTCAGTTTGAGCCTTGCGGTCTTAACCAGATGTACAGCCTGGCCTATGGCACTGTGCCTATTGTACGCGCGGTCGGAGGTCTTAAAGATACTGTGGTCGATCCCGAATACGCTCCGGATGCGGCAACCGGTTTTGTATTTGAAGAGCCCAGCGGCGAGGCTTTACTCAGCTGTATTCGCCGAGCACTGTTAACTTACTACGAATGTCCGGTGACTTTCCGTGCTATGCAGCAAAAGGGCATGCACACTCGTTTTACCTGGCAGGAAGCCGCTGAACAATATCTGGCTCTCTACCAGAGCATCAATTAATGTCGCCACGGGCTTTAATACTAATAGTAGCCTGTATATTGGCGAGTCCTGCGGTATGGGCGGAGGTGCCTGAGGAATGTATTCAGGCACCGGAGCGACAAACCTACTGCCCTCACACCCTGTATCGGGTAGCGCGCGTAGCAGTGCCGTCACTGGCCATTAATCAGGGCGGAATGGTGTGCCTGTGTTTATCCGACCTCACCGATTTACCGGTCAGCCGTCAACAAGCTGCCTTTACCAATATTGCCCGCGAGTATGCGCTGCCACCGCAGGCACTTTTTAAGCTTCTGGAAATACCAGCACCAGACTGGGCAGCAGAAAATAACCAATAGTCTGGCACAAATAGGGCTTTTATAACCCAAAATCACACCTTTAAGCCCCCGCAATACTTTATTTTTTAGCCTTTATGAGCCACTATTAAATGACTAATCCTTGTGGGCTTATTTAACCTTCTCATGTCGCTGTCGGCCGCCAGACTTTCGATTAAAAGTATCATGATATGGCTCGTTATTGTCGTATCGGGCAGCGCTATGTTGTTATCCACCCTGGTGACAAACTATCTGCAACACGCAGAGGTAAAAGAGCAACTGCTACAAAACGTGCGTTCACTGGCCGATATGGTAGCCAGTAATGTGCGTCCCATCATGGCTGTCACGCCCACCGATTTAGACGAGGAGATGAATCGCAGCGATCAGCTCGCCAATATGCTGCAAGGGCTCGATAGTTTTCCGGACGTATTAAACGCGCATATCTATAGTGCTCTGATAAATGGCCAGACGCCGCAAATGCTCGCGTTATATACCAAATCAACCAGTACCGCCGCCAAGAGCAAGATCAATGACATGGCGCGCTACTTCACTGCCCGGTTAGACGAAGATAATCAGGTAATAGAAATAATCCGTCCCATTAACATAGAAGAACAAACCCTGGGCTATGTCTACGTGCGGATGTCATCCGAATCTTTTTTCAGCTACGTCAGTGGCACCCGAATGGTGCAAGTGGCCACAATAGTGCTGATTATCATTGCCGCTTTTCTGGTTGCGCTTAAATACGGCCAGATGTTGGCTAATCCGATCCAGGATACCAACCTGATGCTGCAGAAGGTTGCCCGCAGTCGCGACTACTCCCTGAGATTCTCAGCCAGCAATGTCCGCGAGTACGACCATATGCTCGATTCCATTAACATTTTACTGTCGCGGGTTGAGGAATATATCAGCAAACAGCAGCAGGCCGAGCGTGAATTACAAACCCTCAACAGCCGTCTTGAAGAAGAAGTTAATCAACGCACCATCGCGCTGAAGAGCGCAAACAACGAACTGATTCAGACTCTCGAGAAACTACACCAGTTTCAGCGCCAGATTGTAGAAAACGAGAAGATGGCGTCACTCGGCGATATGGTTGCAGGCGTTGCCCATGAAGTAAATACGCCCATTGGACTGGGTATTACTGCCTCGACCATGATGCTCGACAGGCTGGCGGTTATCGATCAGCAGTTTAAGGATAAAACGCTCAAGGCCAGTGCCATGGAGCGCTTTATTAATGAAAGCCGGGAAAACCTGAATATTATTTACCGCAACCTCGACCGTGCCGCGCAATTAATCTCGAGCTTTAAACAGGTAGCGGTGGATCAAACCAGTGAAGAAGCCCGGGAAGTCAATGTTAAGCAGTTGATTGAAGAAACCCTGATGTCGATGCGGCCGCGGCTGAAAAAGGTAACCCATACCATTAATATTGATTGCTCAGAAACCCTTAATGTTATGTGCAAAGCCGGGCCGTTAAATCAGATTTTGATCAATTTAATCATGAATTCACTGATCCACGCCTTCGAAACGGTTGAAAACGGCAAAATTGACGTCATAGCTAGGTTGACGGATGACCAAAAACTGAAAATAATTTACAAGGATAACGGAAGCGGTATACCAACAAGCATCAAGAAGCGTATTTTTGATCCCTTTGTTACAACAAAACGTGGCCAGGGCGGCTCCGGGTTAGGGATGCATTTAGTATTTAACTTGGTAACGCAGGCGCTTAATGGCAATATAAAGTTAGAAAGCGAAGAAGGAAACGGCGTTGAGTTTACGCTAACGTTCCCGGTAACAGTAAAAAAACCATAAAACCGTTATTTAACACATTTTTTCTTGGACTTAACCTGCCCTTAAGCGTACTTTTACGAATGTGGCAATTAATTTGCAAGATAAAAAGATCGATAACAATAAAATCTGATAAACTTTGTACAGAGTACTAATTTTTGTAAATAGAGTGTGAACATGCAGACGCCCAACATATTAATAGTAGAAGATGAAGTGGTCACCCGAACCACATTGAAAAGTTTGTTTGAAGCCGAAGGGTATAACGTTTTCGAAGCCGAAAACGGCGAACAAATGCATGATTTTTTTGAAAATCACACAATCAATCTGGTTATCATGGACATTAACCTGCCTGGTAAAAACGGATTGATTCTCGCTCGCGAAGTACGCGACCGTAAAAATATCGGCCTGATTTTCTTAACTGGTCGTGATAACGACGTGGATCGTATCCTGGGTCTGGAAATTGGTGCAGACGATTATCTCACCAAACCATTCAACCCACGTGAGCTGACCATCCGCGCACGTAACCTGCTGAGCCGCACCACCAGCAGCACTGAAGACGATGATTTACCAAGCCGTGTTAGCTTTAACGGCTGGACTCTGGACGGCGACAGCCGCTCTCTGATTGCGCCTAGCGGTAATGAATTCCGCCTGCCACGCAGTGAGTTCCGTGCTTTACACCTGTTCCTGAGCAACCCTGGTAAGATCCTTACCCGTGAACAGCTGATTATGGAAATGACCGGCCGTGAACTGCGTCCGAACGACCGTACCGTGGATGTTACCATTCGCCGTATTCGTAAGCATTTTGAATCAGAGCCAAATGAAGAAGAATTGATCGTCACCATTCACGGTGAAGGCTATCGCTTCTGTGGTTCGGTAGACAGCTAAAACACCCCCAAAACGCTCATTTACGTACTGGGACAACAGCACAGGCATTAGCTTGTTGCTGTTGTTTTAGTGTCTGCGATTTACTACATCATTCGTTCCTGAGACGACCCTACCCGGTCACCAACTTGCCTGACAAACTTACTCAGGTTCAATCATTAGTTGTTGATGCAGTTGTTGAATCTCCAGTGGATAGGTTGATGGTACTTTTGTGTCTACCAACGGCGTAAGAAATTTACGTGCTTCTTCACGCATGCCCAGCGCGTTGAGAGTATGAGCGAGAAAATATTGGGTATCGGCATCCTGACCATTGCGGGTATATGCCTCGCGCAACAGTTTAAGGCCGCTTTCCATGCGGTTACGCTGCACCAGCCCCCAGCCTTTTAGCGCCAGAATATAAGGATCGGCCGGGTTAATCGCCTCAGCAGTGTCGACATACTCAATCGCTTTTTGTGGCTCGAAGTGAAAATATATCTGGGCGAGACGGCGCGCGTAGCCAGCTTTCCTGGAATCTTCTACCGCAGTCAGGTAGAGCGCTTCATAGTGAGGTACAGCCTCTTTGAAACGCTGTTCATAATAATAATACTGGCCCAGCAAACTGCGGCTAAATATGGAATCAGGCGCTACAGCCACCCGCTTTTTAAGCGCTTCCTCGAAAGCATCTTTGCCAATATCAAACCGGGTTAAGCCATATAATTTGGCGTAGGCAAGTTCAAATTCAGGATTTAACTGTAAGGCATGATGATAATATTCACTGGCCTTAACCGCCTGTCCCTGCTGCTCTGCAAGGCGTCCTTTTACTAACCATAATTCAGGAATATTGTTAAAATCTGAGGCTGCCCGAAGTACCTTTGCCGCCTCCTCAGTCTGATTCTGATTAAGGTATATCTCGGCCAGTTTTATCGGTGGTAAGGGATCATCAGGATTAATATGCCGGGCCTGCTGCAATGATTTAATCGCCAGACGCTGATTACCTGACTGAATGCTTATATTGGCAATTCCCAGCAACAAGGTAGCATCACCGTTACTCAGTGGCAGCGCTTTGTAGAGATCCAGGTCAGCCCGATTTGACTCTTGTTGAGACACATAAAGCTGCGCGCGTCTTAGCAAGTTTCTGGCAGTATCATGCTCCAGTTCTATGAGCCTGGAAAGCATTTTGATGACACCCGCCGTATCACCCTCTCGCTGATAGATGGCTATCAGGCTTTCAATCACTGAACGTTCGGTACTGTCTTGTTTATACAAGCTTTCATAACGTTCTTTGGCCAACTCTGTTTGGCCAGACGAAAGTAACATGCCGGCATACATTTGTTGCAATGGTAGTTGAGCGGGATATTGCGTCGCCAGTTCCTCAACGCTTTGTAAAGCTGTGCTTTGATTGCCCTGGTAAAAATCCAGCCAGGCCAGGTTAGCCCGGGCCGGTACCATGTTGGGATCCCGGCTCAGCGCATTTTCAAATGCCACTCTGGCATTACCGGCGTTTCCCGACATCAGGTGCAGGGTACCTTTAAAATTATACCAGACCTGCGCCTGTGCTGAGTGGTGTAACTGCTGTTCCACCACACTTAGCGCTTTTGAGTAATCGCCGGCAAAACTCAGGGCCACTGCTGATACGCGGGCCACCTCTTCTGACTCCGGAAAGGTCTGCAGCAATTTATCCAGTCGTTGCATTGCACGGTCTTGCATACCCCGGGCAAACAGGATTTTGACTTCCAGCAACCCTGTTTCCAGACGCTGTGGATACCGCTCAGCAAAACTGCGCCAGGCCGGTAGTGCTTTAAATACCTTACCGTCTTCTATAAACAGTTCAATCAGCAGTGCCATGGACTCTGGCGCTTCTGCCAGCAACGTATCCTGTTCCGGCTCCAACAGGCCGATCGCCTGCACGGGTTGCTTTAACGCAACATGCGTTCTGGCCAGTAGCGTTAATGTCTGCGGGTAAAAGGCCCGCTCTTTGACTAAAAAAGTGAATGCCTTGAGGGCTTGTTCGTAACTTCCGGACTGATAAGCAATTAAGCCTTCCAGATAATACAGGGTTTGATCACTTGCCTTGGTAGTTTTATCCAGTTGTTCGATACGTGCTTTATAAGTTGTGAGGATTTCAGCGTATTTGTCATTCGGGTTCAGGCTGTTGCGCACCAACATGGCGAAAGGATCTTCCGGTGTCAGGCTAAGAATAAGATCCAGCGTATTGGCCGCTTCCGAGCGTTGATTAGCAGCAAGATAAATATCTACCAGCGTGCGTAACACCAACGGATCCTGTGGTGCAAGCACAGAAGCTTTATCCACAAAGGCAAGCGCCTCGTCATAACGTTGTTGATAAAGCGCTAATCGGCCACTAGCCAGCAGTAACCGAATGTCGTTGCGTGCCATAGAGGCAGCTAATTCAAGTTGTTTTTCTGCTTCCTGCCAGGCCTTGTTTTCAATCGCCAGCTCGGCAAAGCCCAGTGCTGCTTCGAAGTCTTCCCCCAGCAACTTAAGAGCGGAGTAACTTTCTCTGGCACAGTTGTCATTGTGAGTTTCCCGACAAGCCACTGCGCGCTGTTTCAGCCAGTCTGCACGCATAGCTGGCGTGAAAGACTTAAAACCGGTGAAGCTGATTAACGATTCAAACTGCCTTGCTGCAATCAGTGACCTTGACCACTCTCGGGCAAAGAGTTCAGCGTCAGCCCCTTGCTCAAGGGCCTGTTGGAAGGTGTCTACAGCCAGGTTATAGCGGCTATACTCAGTTTGTATTTTGCCCAGCAGGGTGAGTGCAGGCAGATAATCGGGGAGTTGCTGACGGCATCTTTTCAGATAAATTAGTGCTTCTTCGGAATTACCGTCGAGGTAGGCAAACTCTGCTTTCTCGCAGTCAATCACTACAGCTTCAGCTTGCTGACTTTGCGCCAGCCCCTGTGCAAGAAAACCACACCAACATAAAGCAGCAAAAAATAAACGTCCGGTCACATTAATACAACTCACAAGCGGTTAACCTGGAACATCTGCAAGGGTTCGGCAGACAATAGCTCACCCGTGCCTGACGGATGAGCCCGGAGAATTCATACCGCGGCGTGCTTACGACGCTTACGCATGACTAACAACACTCCGCCAAACAACAAGACTGCTGCTGAAGGTGCTGATACCGGCGTTTGTTCGTCCTGCGGGGGTTCGTAGGTAAAAAGTTTATTATGAACTTCTACACCACCTGTATAAGACAGTGCGGCGATACCACCATCCAGGCTACCGGTATAGCTGGTGATATCAGCGTAAGGCGCCAATACTGAGCCATTCCAGCCATCACCATTAAAGTTAAGACCGGTGTAGTCGTAGAAATTCCAAAGCACCAGTGGCGAAACCGTGCTCTTGTCGAAATTGCCCTGTGCTTTCGCATTGATATTCAGTGTGCCGCTACCTGATACGTTAATGATCATAGGTACGCTTGGCGTAAAGCCAAACTCCAGGCCACCGCTTTGTAAATCATTACCGTTAATATTAAACACCAGCAAATCATCGCTACTGGATGATTCAAACAGTTTTTTGTTCATGTCTGATGTATTGAACGTACCGTTTGCGGCCAATGTCTGGTAATAATCACTGTCATCAATCACGCTTTGATAGATTGCATCGAAGCGAGTTTGCAGTAAGCCCTGAGCCAATTGGAACGCACTGCCAGTGCCGTTGTTAATCAGAGTTGTTGAACCCGCGCTGCCACCGTAAATGATATTCCCGGTCTGCGTTTTAACATCGTTTGCAGTGATATCACCAACGACGGTTACTGCATCAACCAGAGGATCGGCCGGAATACGGCTTCCGACATCCAGCGACTTGCCAGCCATATTAATATCACCACCAATCATGATCCGCCCTTCAATATCGCTGGACGTACTCAGATCGTTTTTCAATATTAAGTTGTAAGTACCAACGTTATCTACCGAAGCGAAGCCAGATGCAGCATAAGCACATAAAACGAGACCACTAATACGACTTAACATTTTCATTTTATTAAATTTTTCATCAAAGGTTGGACTGGCCTGATTAATGCAAAATACAAACCATAAAGTTAACCCCTTGTTTTGTAATACATTACGACAAAGAGAACAGACCAGTTACCCTAAAGTGTAAAAGATACCGACAAAAAAGCCTGCGATTAGGCGCCGGCAATTTTCATTTTTTCGAGCAATACAGCGCCGGTACTAACACTTCCCCGCGCGTCACGTTCGGCACCAATCGCAACAATATTAGCGAACATATCCTGCAAAGTGCCGGCAATTGTTACTTCATGTACCGGGTATTGAATCACTCCGTTTTCAACCCAGAAACCGGCTGCGCCACGGGAGTAATCACCGGTTACGATATTAACGCCCTGCCCCATCATTTCAGTAACGTACAAACCTGTGCCCATGGTTTTCAGCAGCTCTGCGTCTGACTGACCGGAATCACTGACAATCCAGTTATGAATACCACCGGCGTGACCATTGGTTACCGTGTTAAGTTTGCGGGCTGAGTAGCTGGTATACAGGTAGGTAGATAATTTACCGCTATCGACGATAGTCATGTCTTTGGTGGCCACGCCTTCGTGATCAAAGTTACTGCTGGCCAGTCCGCCTTTTAGGTGCGGGCGTTCAACAATATTCAGCCACTCGGGGAATACCTGACTGCCGAGCTTGTCGAGCAGGAAAGAAGACCGGCGATATAACGAACCGCCGCTGATAGCGCCAACGTAATGGCCAAATAAGCTGGAAGCCAGTTGCTTATCAATTAACACCGGTACGGTGGCAGTTTTAATTTTCTGTGCGCCAAGGCGAGCCACTGTGCACTGTGCCGCTTCCAGACCCACCGCTTCGGCTGAGTCCAGCTTGCTGGCATCCCGGCTCACCGTATAGGCATAGTCGCGTTGCATATCGTCGTTGTCACTGGCGATCACCATACAGCTCAGGCTGTAACGACTGCTGGTATACCCGGCGTTAATTCCATGGGTATTACCGTACACCCGCATGCCCATATTGGCGTTATAGCTGGCCCCGTCGGAATTGGTGATCCGGGGATCATAATCCAGTGCTGCCGACTCTGCTGCCACAGCAGTCTTAATCGCTTTCTGAGGATCCAGTGGAACCGGGTGATAGAGATCTAAATCGGGGAATTCAGTAGCAATTAACTCAGCATCCGCCAATCCGGTACAAGGATCTTCACTGGTATACTTAGCAATATCCACGGCCTTTTCGACCGCCAGCGCTAAGGCCTCCATGCTGAGGTCTGCCGTTGAGGCGCTGCCCTTATGCTTACCTACATAAACGCTGATCCCCAGGCCACCATCGTTGGTAAACTCAATATTTTCCACTTCCCGTAAGCGAGAGGAAACCGAAATTCCCTCAACCTTCGACATGCTGGCCTCGGCTTGTGTAGCGCCTTTTTTCAGCGCTAACTTAAGCGTATCAGCCACTTTCGATTGAATTTCTGCTAGTTGTTGTTCGATCTGCATAGAAGTTTCGCTATAAATGTCCGTTGTTCATGGCTACAATTCACCATTATCAGTTATAAACGAGAGTCCAATGAACGACCCAAGTCAGCATGATGACGCGAATTGGGATAACGACGACAGCTATCCCGAGCACGATGAATTCGTTAGTAAATCTGAGCTTAAACGCCTGTCTGCCTTACGTCAGCAAGTTGGCGAGCAACTCGTAAATTTGTCTGACGCGCATATTAAAACCATCCCTATGGATGATGAACTGGCCGATGCCGTAACACTGGCCCGCAGAATAAACCGTAAAAAAGATGGCTTTCGCCGCCAGTTACAGTTTATTGGTAAGTTAATGCGCAGTCGCGACTTAACACCTATTGAAGAAGCCCTGGCCAAGTTGCAACACCAGCACCAGGCACAAAATGCACGCTTCCATCAATTAGAAAAAACCCGCGATGCGATTGCCGACCGGGGCGACGAAGCCATCCAGGAGGTCCTCGATGAGCACCCGAGCCTGGAGCGCCAAAAACTCCGGCAGTTCCACCGCTCTATCGCTAAGGAGCGCAGTAAAAATGCGCCACCAAAAGCTTATCGCGAGTTATTTCAATATCTTAAAGAACATATGCTGGACCAGGATTAACTGGTCCCGCCGACGGTTAGCTCGTCTATTTTCAAGGTGGGCTGACCCACGCCTACCGGCACGCTCTGGCCATCCTTACCGCATACCCCAACGCCACGATCCAACGCCACATCGTTGCCGATCATGGAGATCTTTTGCATTACTTCCGGGCCATTGCCAATTAGCGTAGCGCCTTTCACCGGCGCGGTAATTTTACCGTTTTCGATTAAATAGGCCTCGGCACTGGAGAACACAAACTTACCGGAAGTAATATCTACCTGTCCGCCGGCAAAGTTAGGCGCGTAAATGCCTTTATCAATCGAGCTGATAATTTCATCTGGCGTATACTCACCACCCAGCATGTAGGTGTTAGTCATTCGCGGCATCGGTAAATGCGCATAGGACTCACGGCGACCATTCCCGGTAGGTTTAACACCCATCAGGCGGGCATTCATTTTGTCCTGCATGTAGCCGGTCAGAACACCGTCTTCTATCAGCACGTTATGTGCTGTTGGTGTGCCTTCATCATCGACCGTTAACGATCCACGGCGATTATCCAGGGTACCGTCATCTACCACCGTAACACCTTTAGCGGCAACCTGCTGACCCATTCGGCCGGCAAAGGTAGAAGCGCCTTTGCGGTTAAAGTCCCCTTCAAGACCATGACCAACCGCTTCGTGCAGTAAGACACCCGGCCAGCCACTGCCAAGCACTACAGGCATCAGGCCGGCTGGTGAGGCAATTGCCTGCATATTCACTCTGGCCATATGCAATGCGTCATCGGCAATTTGTTCGTAAAACGGGCGACCATCTTCCTGACGGGTGAAGAAGGCATAAGTGTGTCGGCCGCCGGCACCGGCGCTGCCGCGTTCACGGCGGTCACCATTTTCCATCAGCACTGAGCAGTTAAGACGCACCAAAGGGCGAATATCGGTAGCCAGGGTACCATCGCTGCCAGCCACCAGCACCTCTTCATACACGCCGCTAATTGACACTACTACCTGATTAATACTACTATCCTGTTTGCGGATATAGCCGTCTACGGCCTTCAGCAAGGCAATTTTTTCCGCCTCAGCCATGGCCAGAATAGGGTTATCAGCCGCGTACCGTGGCGCCGGCCTGATATCGCTTAAAGTGCCCACATTGACCTGGCCACCAGCAGGCGCAATGCTGCGGGCCGCGGTACAGGCCTTGGTAATCGCTTCCACACTGATTTCGTCTGAGTATGCAAAGCCGGTCTTCTCACCACTTACCGCGCGCACACCTACACCACGTTCCAGGTTGAAGCTGCCTTCTTTAATAATGCCGTCTTCCATTACCCAGCTTTCGTGTTGGCTGGATTGGAAATACAGGTCGGCGTAATCGGTTTGATGAGAATGAATCGAAGCAAGTGCGGTATCCAGCGATTGTCGGGATAACCCTGAATCAGCCAGCAAATTAGTTTCAACTTGATTTATCAAAGTGACTCCTGAAACGATTGTGTTGAGCCAATGGCATGGCTTGTCGGTATTTATTGATGTCCGTCAGAGACACGGTATGCTGCACAATGCCCGTTGCGGTTTCCCGCTCTGCCAGCAAATCTCCCCAGGGCGAATATATCACGCTGTGGCCGTAGGTTTCACGGCCATTTTCATGGGTGCCGGTTTGATTGGCGGCCACCACGAAACATTGCTTTTCAATCGCTCTGGCACGCAATAGCGTATGCCAGTGGGCAGCACCGGTAACCTGGGTAAAAGCAGCGGGTAACACCAGTACATCAATATCGCCCATGGCGTCGAACAAGCCGGGAAAGCGCACATCATAACACACCGCAACGCCGATTCGCCCATGCGGAGTATCAATCACTACGACCCTCTCGCCCGCCTGCGTGTACTTTGACTCTTTATAGGCTTTGGTGTTATCGGCCACGGCGGCATCAAATAGATGGATCTTCTGATAGCAGTCGAGCGTCTTACCATCCGGACCAAACACAAAGCAGGAAGCGGTAAATTTCTGCGCGTCGTCACAAGTTGCCGGAATCGTTCCGGCCACCAGGTAACATTCGAATCGGGCCGCAATCCTAGCCAGTCGCGCTTGTATGGACCCGTCACCGGGTGACTCGGCGATTGTCAGTAAAAAACCGTCACGGGTGCCAAAGCAGGCAAAACATTCGGGGAGCACTACCACAGTATGGGCGGGTAATGCGGCTTCTGCCAGTTGGGCTTCAACAAAATCCAGATTCACCTCAACATCCGGGCCGGATGTCATTTGCAGGGCGGCGAGATTAACTGTCTGCATCTACAGGCTCCTTTGACTCTGCGGGTTCTACCGGCTCATTATCAATCCCCTCGGGCTGCGCTGGCTGACGTTGCGCCGGCAGCTCAATGTCGGTACTATCGCGGCCGACTTCTTCCAGTTCCGGGTTATCGATGGTGCCGGTAATGTGATAATTCACATTAGAGATCACCTTGGCTGAGGTCAATACCTGATCCAGTGCCAGTGCCGCCAGTGCCGTTGGAGGATTCACCATAAAGTACACCAGGAAAGGCAGGTTACCGGTCACGTTGGGCGCAAAGCTAACGTTGTAATTCAGTGTTTTATTGGCCAGATCGGTATAACCCTTGATTTCAATCTCGCCGGCACCACCGTCGATTATGGTATCGGTTGTATTTGCTACCCCGTCAACAATCTCCAGGCTGCCCTTAATGTCATCATAGAAAAAGCCCTGGGCAAATACATCACGAAAATCTAGGCTGAGCTTTCTGACCAGTGAGTTAAGGCTGAACAGAGTAAATATACGTGAGCCTTTATCGCTCACCTGGGTAAGGTAGCCATCGGTGAGTTCGGTTTGCACGCTACCGTTTAACGATTCCATGGCAAAATTAAACGGCGAGTTATCCCAGTTAAGCACAAAATCAATACTCGCCTTAGAGTCCTTTATGCCGGAGTTAACGCCTAACTCTGACAACATACCGCCTATATTGTGACTGTTAATGTCGCCTTCAAAGTGCGTTACCGAAGAATTATTGCCAGTAGTTAACCAACTGCCGGACGCCCGTAACTCACCAAAATCATTGGTCGCATCAAAGCGATTGATTAACATGCCGTTGTCGGTGCGGGTAACCTCTAAGTCCACCGTGCCGAAGTCTCTGTCGAGCAGGTTACAGGCATCACAATGGAAACGAATAGGTGGCAGCGCATCTGGCTGGTAATCGTATTCTACCTTTTCCTGTTCACTGTCATCGGTTTGCCACTCGGCAAGACGGATAAAATCGGCATCAATTTCAATGCCCTGCTCCAGCCACGCATCAAACAGTTTTACTTCTGCTTTAGCCTGGGAAGAGAGCACGTTCAGCGACCAGTTATTACTCTGCTGGCGCGCCGAAATGGTCACATCGGTGAGGGTCTGGCCGGCCACAATCAGGTTTTCCGCTTCAACAAATATCCGCTGGGGCACAGAGAAGTAGCCAGGCTGCTGCGAAACTTTAGCGGTTTGGCCTTTGTCTGACGACAACCCGCCAATCAGTAAATCAATAACGTGATACCAGCGGGCGACATCGACTTCCGGCATGGCCGCAGAAATACTAAACCCTGTGCCAAGCCCAACAATATCGCTGTTGCCCAGGGCCAGGTGTGCACCGGCAAACTGCCTGGTATCGTGGGGCAGCACGCCGGAGAAATTAATATCATTACCCACACTCAGGGTAATGTCTGACGCATCCTGATCGCCATCCACTAACACCATGAGCTCTTTCACCGTCATTGCATCTTTATAAAACGGCGCAGGTAAACGCGATTCAACGCCAGCCAGCTCGCTGGTCATACTGGCATTATACTGAAACCCATCCTTGCCCAGCGATACCGATACATCAGTTCGCCACTGCGCATCGCCGCTAAGGTAGTCGGCAAATGCCGGATTAACCTTTTCGATTAATGGCTGCGCGGCCCAGTTCCCGCTTAGTTCAATATCCAGTAAATACTCATCACTCAGTTGATTTCCGGCAAGTTCTACCGCCACCGGCTGGCCAAATAGCGAAGCAGTCAGACCGTTAATCGAAATATTGGCGTTAGAAAAGCCCACTGCACCGCTGGCCTGGTCAAACTCAAGATCCAGGCTGTTAACCTTAACCTGGTTACCGTCAAGCCGGGCTAGGCCTGTGGCTTTCACATTCTTGCCATTCAGGGGAATTTCCAGCTTCACCTCACTGGCAACCGGCCCGTTAACCACCACATCCTGAGTAAGAATTTTACCCAGAGAATCCTTTAAACCCGAATTACGCATCAGTGCGGCTACCTGCTCGCCGGAGCCTTGCCCTTTTGCGTCGATGGTCAGCACTGAGGAGCCGCTAAGGCGTGGAATACGGGCGTACAGGTCTGACAGTTGGATGTCCATTAACTGACTGGCCGGGCTGGTCATGGTTAATGATTCATTTTCAAACATCAGGCGCATATTTAGATCTGCCAGCGCCGGCCAGTCCGGCGCGAAAGTAAATCCGGCGTCAGCAACGTCTACCCGGGCCTGAAATACGCCCTGCCCGTCGGCAAAGGGAAATTGTGCCGGGTTACCAAACCATAGCACGCTGGCATTTTGTACCTGACCACCGTCGCTAAAGGCCCGTTGCAGATAATTAACCGTACCCTCGCCCATGTAGGCAGCCGGAAAGAATCCAGGCACGTCAGTTAGCGCCATGCGCTCAATGTCCATGGCGGCACTCAGTACACCACTGCCAAACTGATAGCGGATATCCTGGGTAAAGCTCAACAGCTCACTCTCAACCTGCATATTTTGCAGGCTAAGCACCCAGTCGCCCTTACTTTCCGGGTAAAGATAAGCGCGCCCGCGGATTTTATCGAGGGTCAGGTTCTGCGGTAACAGGTTATTAATACTGAGCTCTGAGTCACTGGCTTCCAGCTCAAGTACGCCATGATCATGGTGCCAGAAAAACTCACCATCAATGGCACTGAGTCCAGGCACCTTGCCACTCTGATTCCAGTGCATATCAAAGATCTTCGCCGCAACAGAAAGGGCTTTTTGCTGCCATTGTAATTGTAAGGTAGCCAGCTCGGCGGTTGGGTTAAGCCGTTTAACCAGTTGCCCGCTGTTCCCTTCGGTAAACAGCGGCGCCAGGGCCATGATGGGGGCCAGCGAGATAGGCTTAACCGTATTGATGGTTAAATCTCCTTCGCTATTAAGGCGCCCGACCAGATCGGTGACCAGGGTATTGTTGTCGGCTTGCAGAATTAACTGATCGACCCTGACTGACCAGCCATCCGCCGATGGCAGTGCCTGGATACTGCCGCCAAGGATCTGCGATTGCAGGGTATTATTTTCCCCGGCCAGTCGCCAGGCGATGTCACTGTCGTCAAACTCCACCTGGACGGCATCGATATGATTATTCTGCAGACTCGCCCAGACCTCAAAATTACCGCGACTACGCTCAACCGGTGAGCGAGTGGGTAACAGAGCACTGATCCACGGTGAAATGTCCAGAGACTCCCCTTTTACATAAAGGGTACCAGAAAGGTCTGATTTACCGCCGTACAAATCAAGTACAAAAGCGGCCGAGTTATTAGCGATATCCTGTACCCGAATCTCGCCCCGGCCCTGGTGGCGGCTGTCGCGGTTAACCCAGTACAGCTGGGATAATTCAATAACCTCTTCTTCGGCCGGAGTGACCAGCGTCACCTCACCGTGTAACAGCGAGAAACTTTGTAACTGATCGAGAAACAGGCTGCGTAGCGCTTCCACAATGGGGAAGTCCCCTTCACTGCCCTTTTCCATCCGCTGAGTATCCACCCGGGCATGCAGGCCAACCAAATCAAAACGCTTGGAGGAAAGCTCCCGCTGTTGCAGGGATTGCCAGAAGTCCACTTCCACATAAACCTGCTCGAGTTTGAGCTCTACCGGTGACAGATCGTTTTGCTGGAACTCAACGCCATTGAGCACTATGCTCGGCCCGGTGCCCTGCCAGGCCGCTGACAGGCTGTCGATAGTCAGCTGAATACCGTACTGGGCACTCAGGTAATCTTCAATGAGTTGTTTTTCTTCGTCAAGATAAGGCAGGGTGTAGCGCAGAGCGCTAAGTAAAACAGCAAACAGTACCAGTACAATGGCGCAGAACAGCCAGAGTTTTTTAACGATGTAAGCGGCAACGGAGAGGGGTCGGTTCACATCATTACCACATCATACTTATCCTGGTTGTATAAGGTTTCTGTTTGTACTTTTATTTGTTTCGAAACGAATACTTCCAGTTCGGCCAACATGTGAGATTCCTCTCCCAACAAATAATCGGCCACAGTGGGCGACGCGTAAACCACAAACATGTCGGCATCGTAAGCACGGTTTACCCTGACTATCTCACGCATGATCTCAAAGCAAATGGTTTCAATGGTTTTAACCGTGCCGCGTCCTTTGCAAACCGGACAATCGCCACACAGAATATGCTCAAGGCTTTCGCGGGTCCGCTTGCGGGTCATTTCCACCAGCCCCAGCGAGGTAAAACCATGAATATTAATTTTAGCTCGGTCTTTACTGGTAGCGGCTTCCAGGCTGTTGAGTACCCGGCGTTTGTGGTCGTTATTGGTCATATCGATAAAGTCGATAAGGATCATACCACCGAGGTTACGCAGCCGTAGCTGACGGGCAATGGCCAGTGTTGCTTCGATATTGGTATTAAAAATAGTTTCTTCGAGATTACGATGACCAACAAACGCGCCGGTATTAATGTCGATGGTAGTCATGGCTTCGGTTTGATCGATAATCAGATAACCACCGGATTTTAGATCCACGCGACGCTCCAGCGCCCGCTGCATCTCGTTTTCAACATCGTAGAGGTCAAAAATGGGCCGGTCACCGGGGTAATACTCCAGCTTTGAATGCATCTCCGGCACGTATTCTTTGGTGAACTGTCCCAGTTCATGGTGAGACAGGTTGGAGTCGATTCGGATGCGATCCAATTCGGTGCCGACAAAATCCCGTAGTACGCGGCGAGCCAGAGGTAAATCCTCGTACAATACATGAGAGCGGCGCTTCTTCATGCGCTGCTGAATTTTGCTCCAGAGGCGGCGTAAAAAGGCGGCATCGGCTTTCAGCTCCGGCTGACTAACGCCTTCGGCAGCAGTGCGCAGGATAAATCCGCCTTCCTCGTCACAAAACTCGGCCACCAGTTCCTTTAAGCGTTCGCGCTCGGTTTCATCTTCAATCCGCTGAGATACGCCAACATGGGTTACGCTGGGCATAAACACCAGATAACGGGATGGAATGGTAATATCAGTGGTAAGCCGTGCGCCTTTGGTGCCAATGGGATCTTTCACCACCTGCACCACAATATCCTGACCATCGCGAACCAGGTCGCGTATATCATGTTTTTCAATATGACTGGTAGAAACTTCGCCGACTACCTCGTTATGAATGACGATGTCAGATGCATGCAAAAATGCCGCTTTATCCAAACCGATGTCCACAAAGGCCGCCTGCATACCGGGTAATACCCGACTTACTTTACCGCGGTAAATATTGCCCACCAAGCCGCGCTTAGTGTGACGTTCCACATGGACTTCCTGCAGAATACCATTTTCTATCAGCGCAACACGTGACTCTGACGGTGTAACGTTAATCAGTAGTTCTGCACTCATTCAATCACTCCAAACTCTTGCAGTAGTTGTACGGTTTCATACAGCGGTAATCCCACAACGGCGCTGTAACTGCCCTCAATCGATTTTACAAACTGGCCGGCAATTCCCTGAATACCGTAAGCCCCGGCTTTGTCTGCGGGCTCTCCGGTTGCCCAGTAACGGGCAATTTGTGTGGCCGACAAAGGGCCAAAATGCACCTGGGTTGTCACGCAAATGGTTTTTTGCCTGTTATCATCAAGAAGGCTGACTGCCGTCATCACCTGATGTTTGCGGTCGCTTAATGCACCCAGCATAGCCGCCGCATCGGCAAAATCGTTAGGTTTACCTAACGCCAGGTTATCCAGCACCACAACGGTGTCAGAAGCCAGCACCACGCAGCCATCGGTATCATTATGCACTTGTGCAGCGGCCTTTGCTTTCTCGGCTGCCAAACGCTTTACCAGTGCTTCGGGCTGCTCACCGGCTAATGGCGACTCATCCAAATCCGCAGGCCTGACACTAAATTTGACCCCAATCTGGGTTAATAGTTCGGTGCGGCGCGGGGATGCTGAGGCCAGCACCAGTTTTCGAAGCTGACTCATGTGATCCTCAGTTGCCGTCTGACTTTACGTAATAACCAGAAAATCCAGGGCCACAGTGCCATCGAGGTAAGCACCGGCCAGAGTTCCTCAAAACGAAAGGTAACGTCGGTCAGTAAGCGGAGTAACCAGAACAATAAAGAATGATACAACGCCGATACCACGCCAATAATCACCGCTTGCTGCCACACCGAGTAATTACGCAGCCGCTGGTAATTAGCCGCTAACACATAAATGGAGATACTCAATGCAAAACTGTGTACCCCCATGGCGGTGCCAAGCAGAATGTCCAGTGCCAGACCGCTGGTGAAGGCTACCCCCACGTTAGCGCGGTGCGGTAAGGCCATCACCCAGTAAGATAGCACAATCAGTACCCAGTCCGGCCGGTATAAATCGACCTGTACCGGTACCGGAATAATCTGAAATACCATGGCAATCAGCAACGTGATAGCTATGGTGTAGTGACGCACCTTAATCATCGGTTGCCTCCGCTGCCTGCTCGTCAGGCTCAGAGGAGGTTTGCGGCCACAGTAATAACAGGTACTTGAGGCGATTTAAGCGAGCCTGTGGCGCAATGGTTACCTGTGCGAAGGGGCGTGATTCATCACGAATCACCTGAGTCACTTCCGCCACCGGATAACCTTCCGGAAACACCTCTCCAAGCCCGGAGGACACCAGCACATCGCCTTCGCGGATATCGGCACTGTGTGCCACGTGAGTAAGATACAGTTCATCGATAGCGCCACTGCCTGAGGCTATAAAGCGGCTGTTATTGCGGATTGAGCGCACCGGGATGGAATGGGTTACATCACTGATCAACAGCACACGACTATTGGTGGTGCCTACTTCCATCACCTGACCCACAATACCCCTTTCATCAAGAATAGACTGGCCCAAGTAGACGCCGTCTATGGCGCCTTTGTTAATGACGATTTGCTGGCTGTAGGGGGTATTATCCACCGCCATTAACTCAGCCACCATCTTACGCATATTCTGACGCACCGGCGCATCGAGCAAACGACGCAGTTCTTTGTTTTCCTGTTCAAGCGCCTCAAACCGCTGCAGCTTCTCGTTTTGCAACAGCAGGCGATTGGTGAGCTGTTCGTTTTCTTCTATAAGAGCTTGTTGAGAGGTAAGGCGCTGGGCGCTGGCATTGAGCAGCTGACCGGGCAAATTGGCAAGATACTGAACCGGGCTGACCAGGGAGTTCAGAAATACCCGGGTGGTCGAAAACGCATCGAGCTTAAAATCGAGTACGATCAACATCACCGACATTGCCAGAGCTAATGCCAGCCGGATATTGAGTGAGGGACCACGGGTAAATATTGTATCCATAATGCAAGAAGGCAACCTGAGAAGGTTGCCTTGTCTATTTACTCGTAGCTAAACAAATCCCCACCATGCATGTCTATCATGTCGAAGGCTTTGCCTCCGCCACGCGCCACACAAGTGAGTGGATCATCGGCTATTACCACCGGTATACCGGTTTCTTCCATCAGGAGTCGGTCGAGATCTTTAAGCAATGCGCCACCACCGGTGAGCACCATGCCTCGCTCTGAAATATCAGAGGCTAATTCTGGCGGTGACTGCTCAAGGGCCACCATGACTGCCGATACGATACCGGTTAATGGCTCCTGCAGTGCTTCCAGAATTTCATTTGAATTAAGAATAAAGCCGCGTGGTACCCCTTCGGCCAGGTTACGACCACGAACTTCAATTTCGCGTACTTCTTCACCCGGATAGGCGGCACCAATTTCGTGCTTAATGCGTTCAGCTGTGGCTTCACCAATCAGCGAGCCAAAGTTACGGCGGATATAGTTGATAATCGCTTCATCGAACTTATCACCACCGATACGCACGGAAGAGGAATAGACCACACCGTTAAGAGAGATAATCGCCACTTCGGTAGTACCACCACCGATATCAACCACCATTGAACCGGTTGCTTCGGATACGGGTAAGCCAGCACCGATGGCCGCCGCCATGGGCTCATCAATCAGATACACTTCACGAGCACCGGCACCGAGCGCCGACTCTTTGATTGCGCGACGTTCAACCTGGGTAGAACCGCAGGGAACACACACCAGTACACGAGGACTGGGGCGCAGGAAGTTATTGTCGTGCACTTGCTTGATGAAGTGCTGCAGCATTTTCTCGGTCACGTAGAAATCGGCGATAACACCATCTTTCATTGGCCGGATGGCACGAATGTTACCCGGCGTTCTGCCCAGCATGCGCTTAGCTTCGGCACCTACCGCAGCAACACTTTTAGGGCCGGCAGCACGTTCCTGGCGGATAGCAACAACGGAGGGTTCATTCAGCACGATGCCCTGATCTTTTACGTAGATCAATGTATTGGCTGTTCCGAGGTCGATGGACAGATCGTTAGAGAACATGCCTCGAAGTTTTTTAAACATGAAGTGGTATTTCCTGTAATAAGCACCTGTCACTGCGCCGTGAAGTGCGGGAATAAGGCGGCTGGACGTGATTTAACAACTATCCGCACACTTTAACAATGGGGGCTATTTTGAGCAAGTAAACTCCCTGACTAAACCGAAAAAAACCAGCCATTGCCCTGATTTGCCTGTCGCTTCGACCATGGAGCATGCGCAGCGTTCAACTATTATACAAGCTTTAACCTGACGGCAGGTATTTATGCCTATACAAGGTTACGCTGTTGCCCTGCCAGCCGATGGTTTAGTAGCCTTCCCGAATGTGTATAGTGCGGTCGTTGCCACGGTAAATACCAAAGAAGGCCTCACCGCTTGGTTTGTCATCGGTGTCGATATCACCGTCGCCATCCCAGTCGATGTTGAGATACCCGGCCCAGTTCGCTCCGGTTGCGCCGGGCTCCAGGGTTATTCTCACCGCCCCACGCAGCGCTACGCCGTTCTGCATGGCCGGCCCCAGATTAATCATAGAGTCCGGACTTTTACCCGCGGATAACACGCCGGTACTACTAATGCCTGGAAGGTGACTGGTAATATCCTGCTCATCGGTACCTTCAGAAGCGCTGGCAATCGACACCTGCCCACTGCTTTGCGACAAACTCAATGCAGTACAGCTGTCCTGCACGTTTACCATCCAGTTACCGCTATCATAGTATTCCGTGACCAGAGGGGCCGTCAGGGTTTCGGTTTCCGGACCAAAGGTATTCTCAATGCGTAACCGGCCATAGCGAAGATCAGTGCCCTGAATTGAGCTAAAACTATATGCCTCACAACTACCAGGATAAGCGGTTTGGTAACACACCCCGTCAGCATCGGTAAGGAATGACGCGGAAAAAGTCATAGCGGCATCAGCGGTGAATGGTGAGCCATTGCCTGTACCTGCAGATGGTGTTGCAATTTTACTGTAGCTAACCTGAGTGTTGAGCACAGTTATCTTACCTTCGCCGTCATAATCAGTGTGATCCGTAACAACGGGTATATCCCCTGCGTTCAGGATATTCAGTGCGCCGCTATAAGCAGAGTTATCAGCAAAACTGATGGCACTTAAACCGCTGCTCCCCGGGTTTAACTGCCACAGGCTGTCCGAATAATTGCGGGTCACCTGGCCCCTGGCATTATAGGCGGTTACTGATAACTCAGGTTCGCTGCCGGTAACAAAATCGAAAGGTTGCCCGATATAGGTAAACTGGCTGCTGCACTGATCTTCAAATTGCGGGGTGGTGGAGGCGCTAACGTCAAAATACGCAGGAATGATCCGCCCCGGCCCCACCTGATTGGCGCTGATAACATTGCCCAGATAGTCAGCATCCTGCACATCCCAGGTATATGACCCCACCTCACTAACATAAGCCTGGGCAAAGCTCCAGTTACCGCTATTGAAAGCGGCGATGCTGACATCTGACCAGGCCTGACTGGCAGCACTGGTCACCGATTGTGAGGCTGCCACAAACAACTGCGCCTCTGCCGCATTTGCCGAAACCGGCGCAACCCTAAGCAGGCTCATCTGCATAGTACCAGGCTGATAACCGGGCAGAACGCTGTTGTTAGCCCCTCGGGCTGACATGGAAAGCGTAAACTCTGCGCCGGCGGTTTGCGGATAGGACGCCGTGGCACCCAGCGAAATACTGTCTGGAATGCTATCAAACTGGGCACTGCCCGAATCAATTATCACGCCATTTACACTGGCTGTGGCAGAAAGTGCAACCCGACCTGCGTCGGCGTACGAGAAACCACTCAGGCTGGTTTCGCCGTCGGCATCAAAATTCAGCGTTACACTGGCAGTATTCTGGCCGGTGCCCGAGCCACTTACGGGTACACCAGCTAACGGTACTGAACACTGATCCGGTGAATAACCGGTACCGCCATCGATACAGTCATAGCTTAGCGAAACCGACTGATTGCCAGTGAGTAACGCCTGACAAACGCCGGCGTTATCCCGTACCGCCCTGAGGCCAATGCGGCCAAGGTCTGCTTCGGCAATAATATCAGGCAGTACTGAGGAATAAGGGGCGGCGGTATCGTAGAATTCAAAACCGGCATTCACAAAGTCGATGTTACAGTCTGTTGTACACTCCGCGGGAGATTGCGGGGCAGAGTCGGTATTCGCCGCAGTTACTGAAAGCGGGAAAGTGCCCGCTACAGATTGCTCTAAGGTAGTTGTTACAGAGCCGGAGAACGTTACCGGCATCGACACCGACCAGTCACCATTGGGTAAATTAACACTTACCGGATCGGTCACCAGTTCTGAACAACTGGCATTGGCACAGGCCTTGATGGTAACCGTGGCTGCACTGCAGGTGAGGGTTTGATCGGGGTGTGTGATTTCATAGTGATGCACGCTCACACAGTCTACCGTGCTGTTTAAATCTGCCCGGATGGCCTCACGGGACTGTTCGTAATCATACAGTCTGAAGTCATCAATCTGCCCATTGGCGGAGCTGACTGTCATTTCAGAAACAAAATAATTCGATGAGCTATCACCAATTTTTACCGACGAGACATTGCCCAGCGCTGAGCTGCTGAAGGCCCAGCTGCCGTACATGTACACGCGACTACCATTGACGTATAAATTAACGTCTTCAGAGGCGACGTCCCAGCTTAATGCTATATGCACCCATTCATTAGCGGAATATCCCAGCGACTGCGATTTAACCAGCATGTCACCGTCGTAGTAATCTTCCATGCCAAAGGCCAGTTCACCGTTACTGGTTAACGACATAAAGAAATACTTGCCGGCACTGCCGTCATTTGCTTCACTGCGGCTGGCATCAAATAGCATACGATAGCCGCCGCCCATCCAGGCGCTATCGCTACGATACCAGAACGATACCGTTCCCCGCGGCCCGATATTGTTGAGATCCAGATTGCTATCCACTTCGTCGAGCTGGTTATAACTGTTATTGTAAGGCACATCCAATGCCCGGCATGAAATGTCGTTAGCCGGTAACTGAGGCGTTACCAGCCCCACCGGTGTACCATTGTTCCCCTCAGCTGATGAATCAATCACTGAGCCAGCGCCATCCCATGAGGCTTCCTCAAACTGATAATGTAACTTAGCCACCGCGCCGGTACAGGTAGTACAGGTGTAGTCTGACGCGGTATACAGCCCCTGCACGTCTGCGGTGGACAGCTCGGCATCGTAAATCCGTACATCATCAATATCACCTAACATATGATAGGCCAGCTCATTGCTGTAAGACGCGTTGTTACTGGAATTAGAGGCGCTGGCGCCAAGAATAATGGGTTCGCGGTTATAGCGTAATGTAAGGCCATTAGCCGCATAGCTGCCAAGATAAACGCCATCCAGGTAAGCATTGAGCCCCGCAGAACTCCACGTGTACACCAGGTGATACCAACGCTCACGCTCTTCGACCTCTGGTAACGAATATACGTTATAGGTGGTTGACTGGGTTTCATGTTTAAACAGAAAGCGGCCTTCCTGATTTACATATATCGTTAGTTGTCCGCCATTATCCAGGCCGGCTGAGTCCTTGGAGAATAAAGCCTGGAATGACTCTCCGTTATTATCCAAATTGTGATCAAGATTGGCTACTTTAAACCAGAGGGAAATAGAACCACTGCTTAATTCGTAGCTGCTATGATGAGGAATATTAATATGGTCATTATAGCCATCGAAGCCGACCGCCTGACAAAAACGCCCGTAATTTTCGGCCCGGGCGCCATCGACCGCCTGACCATTAATGCCGCCGACTACGTCAACTACCTCGCCAGACGACCCGTTCAGGCTACACACATCCATATTCCAGTGTGAAAGCAGCGTGGCATTTGAACTACAACTGGTGCAGTTAGCTTCTGACTCAGCAAACAATAGCGCAACCTGTTCTTCCGACAACTGAGAATTATACAGGCGCACATCATCCATGCGGCCCTGATAAAAATCACCAATATCAGAATAGGAAGAATTGTTAACATCGTGCCGATTGGTATTAGCCGCTATCACCGTGGTGCGATTGTTATTCTGCCAGCCTGAGGTGTAACTGCTGTTCGAGCCCACCAGCACTTTATCTACGTAGACCTGCATACCAGCAGCCCCAACACTGTAAACCACATGGTGCCACTGCCCCTCTGTGATCACCGGGGTAGAGTTTATCTGGTAGGTATTATTACCGGACTCCTGACTGACCTTAATTGCACCGGTGGATGTAACCCATATAGTGAACTGGCCACTGTAATTATTGATACTGTCTTTCGACAGCAGCGCCATGCCACCCGCCTGGGTACGATCAAAATTAACGAAAGCCAGGTTATCGGTTTTCATCCAGAACGATACCGTACCAGCACTAACCTGGTAGCGACTGTTGTGGGGTAAGCGAATATGATCACCGTCGCCCCTGAAATAAGCGGCCTGACAGAGCTTACCATTGCTGTCGATACTCGGGTCCTCAAAGGACTGGCCGTTGACACCGGCAATGGCATCCACCACCTCGCCGCTGGCGCCGGTTAAGGCACAGGCATTCATTGTCCAACGGGCGGTAGCTGTGGGCAGAAAAGCGGCCTGAGTACACAGGTTATCGGCGGCAAAGGTCGACACCCCACTTTGATCGTAAGTGATTTTTGCGCGGTCCTGCATAATCACATTCAGCGCATTAACGGCACCGGTATGCTGCACATCGGTGTTATAGCTTGCCGACGCCACAGCATAAAAATAGCCCTTTACCTGAGAGTACTGCCCAAAGGTGATGTTACCTTCGGAGTACATCAGCAGTTGATCCGGATTACCGTTGGTATTTACCTGATTACTGATATTGGTGGAAAAGTCGCGGGTATATATTACCACTTTGGCGCCACTGGCCACCTGGAGCTGGGCATTTTGTCCAAGGTTAAGCCTTTCTATCCAGTACACCCCACTTTGCAGCGTTAGCACAGCGTTGAAATTTACTGACAACGATTTAATTTTAAAGGTGTTATTGCTGGATACAGCGGTAAGACTCGAACCGTTGCCGAGGGTAATATTACGGTAATCACCAGCGCTCAGTGTTGCCGAGGTATTATCCTGAATATAGCGGTCGGTGGTTGAAGGCGAATACTGGTAAGCAGAAATGGCCATTCCCGCTGCACTGCTGCCGCTTAGCTGACAGGCGACGGTATCGCAGCTACTGCCGCCGCTGTTATCCACCATACTGGCAAAACTTATTTGCCCGTCACTGCCAACCAGCGAAGTTTGCGGCTGAAACTGAATATAACCGGAAGAGGAATAGGACCCGGCCGGATCGGGAAAAACACTGGAGCAGCTGGCAGCCGCCGCCAACATGGCAGGCAACCATAACAGTAGAATACAACAACGCAATACAGTCACTGCTTACCCTTTATTAACGTTCTTCGAACGCATCCAGCTCGAAGGTCCGGCTGGCCCAAGTATCATTCGCCCGGCAGATACCGGTACTCTCAAAGCGATAGTAATTATAATCGACATTTTGTTTTACCACCTGAGTGGTAGTGCAGGTTGCCTGATAACTGCAGTTTTCCAGCCCATCGCCGGTGCTGAAGGCAGCATTACTGGTAACAGTGGTACTACAGGTTGCTACCGGACTGTTTAATGGAAAAGCGGTGCTGAGTAATCGCTGTACTCCACTCTGAGCCGCCATTTTCGCTCTGGCGCCGAGCACCTCATACACCACCGACTGATTAGACGACGATAGCAGATTAACCATGGTGATGCCCAGAAAGGCGAGTATGATTATTATGAACAACGTCATTACCAACATACTCCCGCGCTGGCGTTTGTCAGGGAATATTATCAATGTGGATCTCCTGCTGGTAAGCAATCTGTTCATTATTATCGATAAAGCGCAGGCGAATTTCGGCTATCGAGTTACTCTGCAGACTGGTAGAAATAATCCGGAACGGGTCGTCCTCCTGCGGATTATTCACCGGATCAGCCGACAAGACATTGGCCACATGCTCGGCAATCACCGGCAGGCCGGGAAAAGCCCCTAACTGATTCACCAGTAAATCATTTTCATAGCGGATCAGGCGATTCTGATATACGCAGTAACTCACGGCGCGGTCGATAAGATAAACCCGGGAAGCAGGCGATTCCTGCGCCAGTAACCCGGTCACCTCAAGCTGCACAATGTTATCACTGTCATCCAGCGTGGTGCAGTCGCCGTCACCATCATCGCTGCAACCGGACACGGTAACCCGGTGGCCATTATTAGCATCAAACACATCCTCACTGCGTGTAGGATACACTACTGCAAAATTATCGCCGCCGGGCAGCTCATAGGGCACATTGTTTATATCGTGCAGGGCAACCACGTCGATTTCGTAGGTGGAATCGCCGGCATCAGGCAAATCGGTATACACCGTGGCCCAGTTAATCGGCACAAACTCCATACAGTGATAGCTGGTGTTACCGGTTATCCGAACGCTGTTAGGTAAGGCATTGCGTAGTTCACGTTTTAGCCGTTCAATAGCAAAACGACTTTCGGACAGCAGTTGCTCACGAGTACTGACATCAATATAGGTTTGCATGGAACCACGCACAAAACTGGCAATGCCAGCGCTGGCCACACCGAGGATGACAATAACGGTGACCAGTTCAATGAGGGTAAATCCGCGGTTACGCTGGGTGGTGCTAATCATACGTTCCACCGGTAACTACTGAAGGTTATTGCTTCACCGCCGGGCGTAGTTACGGTTATGACAATCCGCTTTACATTGCCGATCACCGCACCGCTACCACCGGCGTCGTCATTTACGCCGTCTTCGTTATCATCATAGTAAACCTGAACGGCGACAGAGAAACCGGTATACAGGCTCTCGCCATTGTAAAGCACTGGCAGGCCCTGAGCCGACAATATCGTTGCTCCGGATTCATTCAGGCCGTTGTAATCATCAATATCATCATACTGAGCACGGCTTTCGCCGGCATCGGGACCAAGATTTCCCGAGGCCGTGCAGGGTATAGATTCATTGCAGCGCTCGCCGGTGCTGCTGTTAGCCAGGTTGTTATCAAATGCCCGGGCATTAATTTCGCTCATCAGCGATTGCGCCAACTCGCTGGCCCGGACCTGCCAGATGGGCTCCACACTAAGGCGCGACTGCGGGCCAATCAAACCAATGATCACCATCATAATGATAGAAAACACGGTAATGCCAATAATCAGCTCGACCAGGGTAAATCCTTTTGCAGCTTTAGCAGGCATGGATGTAACCCTCGCTTTCAATACAGACATCCACACTGGACTCACCGGTGATAGTTACCCGGCAAGGCGTGCCCGTACCACAGTTAGCAGCATTGTTCAGCGGCCTGCCCAGGGCATCAAAACCTATGTAACTGAAATTAATCAGCGCACCATCGGCACTGGATAAGCTCAGTCCTTCATCGGTAAGCTCGGTGCCCACGGTGGCCAGAAAAGCCGGTGCATCACTGGCTATGCCGCTACCGCACGTAGCACTGCCATTACCGGGCGCATAATCGAGAGCTGGCGGTCCATATGCGCTACTGGCGCCGTACTGAAAGTTGAGCCGAAAGCAAAACCCGTCGCGGGTATCCTGCATGGCTCTGATTTGCATATTACGAAGGGCGGACACGAGGCGGTCCTGATAGGCGTATTCAACATAGCCCTGGCGGCTTTGAAGTCGGGTGCCGGCCACAACGGCCAGCACGCCGATTAAGGTAATGACTGTGATTAACTCAACAAGACTGAAGCCCGCACTACAACGTTTTCCTGCCATAGCGCGACCAGAGTTAATCTCAGAAGGAAAGCAGCCTGTTAGCAGCCTGCAGATTCCACTGTGATAGTTGGTGAATCACCTGCAGCTGTAGCTTCTTCATACAGCACCTGGCAGGCGTTTGCAGCGGTAGACGTATAATCAACACCTTCAGGTGTAAACGCATTAATACCTGCTGCTGGATTTCCGGCTCCACCATCACCAACGGTCAGATCCCAGTCTGTGTCAGATACATCTGCCCAGGCTGTGATGTTAGCAAAAGCCATGGTTTCAGCATCAGGGTAACCAAAGTCAGTCTCAACCGTGATGGTATTGATAGTAACCTGAGTAGTTGCGTCACCCGCCGCAGCAGTCGCCTGCTCACCAGCAATAGATGATTTTGCGTAAACCAGTTGCGAGCCACCTTGTAACGCAGCTTTAAGACCCTGAAGGGTTGATGCCCGAGCATCGCCCTGGAAGTCAATAAAACGCGGTGCGGCGGTTACGGCTAAAATGCCCAGGATCACGATCACAATGATCAGTTCAATTAAAGTAAAACCACGCTGTTGCATGTTAATTCCCCTCAAAACAAGTTTTTCTATTATTCACTATTTTTCAATCGAGTACAGTGTTTACTGTACTAATTAGACGAATTGCTAGTATTGTTGCTAAAGACTACCACCTGACCGATTCTTGGATCGTATATAAATCCATCCCCAACAGTGTCATCGGTTGGTGCATTCTGTAAATTCCGCACTGATTTACTCAAATAATAAAAGCACAGGTCATTACCGCCGGAGCCTGTACCATTACTGAAGTTAGTAAAATAACGGAAGCTGTCAAACGGGCGGTTTGCCCAGTTAGACGTAATAGTTGGTGCGCTCTGCATAATCAGGTTAAAAATACTCTCGCAGTCCAGCGCTGACATGGCGTCATCTTCGGTACTGTTATCGTTGTTCAGTTGCCCGGTAGGGTAGCCAGTATTACGGTCGACACCAACAACAATACCGTCGATGGTGACAAACGACAGATTGGCGCCCTGATTATCCCGCGGCCGGGCCTCAAGTTCCCACTCTGCCCTGACCAGGCCAACACCGGTCGCGAAACCTCCGGAAACCGCCTCAATAGTGGCATCCTCGGCCTGTTCGGTAACATCCAGGAAACGCGGAATAGCCACTGCCGCCAGTAACCCCAGTAAGACCACTACAATAGTGAGCTCAATGAGGGTAAAACCTTTTACACCCGCGATATGCGAACCCGCGTTGTGACGTTTACAATTTGTCATAGATAACTCCTGAACTCCCAATTTATTCACGAACTAGTCATTCCCTGATTGTTGAACAATACCCGTATAAATACTGTAGTCGAAATAGGGCCCGGTACTCACCCGGTAGCGACACCGTGCATTCGGCGTTTGCTCCCCTTCGTTATCACTGGCATAGTAATCACCCAGCACCCGAAATCCTTCAACCCGGGTTGAAGTATTCAGTAACTGCTCCCAGAGCTGCAAACAACTCTCTGAACTCGGCTCGACTTTTGGCCAGCCAAAGTGGGCCATTCTGACCGGCCGGCGACCGACTTCCTTACCTTCGTTGTCGTAGTGCACCAGCATAATCATTTCCGGACGACCCTCGGCCTGCCACTGCCAGTGGGCATTCGTTGCGCTGGTCGCAAACTGACGGGCGTAGCCCTGCATAATTTCCGCTTCCACATCCGGTTCACTGTCGTACACATAAACAATCGCGGTCGCCATCAATATGGTAAACACAACGATAACCGCCAGGTTAACCAGCACCCGGTTAAGGTTATGTTCGGCAACGTCTTTTGATTTCAAGCTTATTGCCCCTTAATCGCGCTCATCATGTCCCACATCGGCGTAAAGATACCCAGTGCCAGCACCAGTACCATACCTGCCACAATACCAATCAATACCGGCTCTATCTTGGCCGTCAGGCTATTGAGGTCATAGTCAACTTCGCGTTCGTAAAAATCGGCCACCTCAGCTAATAGCTCATCTACCCGACCGGTTTCTTCACCCACATTGACCATTTGCAGCACCATAGGGGTAAACAGGCCGCTAGCCTGGGTGACCCTCGACAGGTTCTCGCCCTTCTCAATACTCTGGCGCATATCAATTATCTTGGTTTCCATAAAGCGGTTGCCCACCGCTTCAGCCACCAGATTAAGTGCCGTGGTTAACGGTAAACCGGCTTGCAGCATCATCGAGAAACTGCGACAGAAACGGGCCAGCAGCGAGCGCTCTATGACTTTTCCGATAATCGGTAGCTTCAGTTTCTTGCGGCTCCAGGTCAGGTTTCCATCCGGCGTTTGTAAGTAGTTACGTACACCGAGAACTATAGCAATTAGGGCACCAATTAATATGTACCACTGATTTATAAAAAAGTCAGACATGCCTAACAGGAAGCGGGTCATCACCGGTAATTCGGCGCCGAACTTATTAAACATATCGGCGAATTTCGGGATAACAAAAATGTTCATAATGATGAGCGCCGCCACCAGGGCGAACACTACAAAAATCGGATAGCGGGTTGCCGCTTTAATCTGGCGGCGGGTTTCCTGCTCACGTTCAAGGTAACCGGCTAACTGCAAAAAGGCCTCATCCAGACGACCGGTATTCTCACCCACGTGCACCACGCTAACGTATAACCGGTCGAAGATTTCGCTGTGCTGGTGCATAGCTGAAGATAGCGTGCGCCCTCTTTCCAACAGGCTGATGATATCGGTCAGGGCTATTTTCAGGCGCAACGACGATGACGATTCGGCCAGACTGCTTACCGCTCGCAGAATTGGAATACCGGCATGAGTGAGGGAGTACATCTGACGAGACAAAATCACCAGCTCATCAAGACTCACCTTAGGGGTAAGGAAATTAACCTTTACCTCGCTCTGTGTCGCCCCGCCCTCTACCGGATTAATAGAAATAGGTGTAATGCTGCGCGCCAGCAACATTTTAGCCGCTGCGTTAGCGTCAAGCGCATCAAGCATGCCGCTTTTCATTTCGCCACCAGGCTCACGGCCGGTATAGCTGAACCTAGGCATCCGGTAAGTCCTCCAGACTCAGGCCGCCTGTATTGCTATTATTGCCAGAATCGCTCTTTTCGGATTGCTCATCCTGCTCGTCGCTTTGCGGGAGCTCGGCAACCATTTCCACCAGCTTCAGTACCTCTTCTACCGTTGTCTGGCCCATTTTGGCATAGGTCAGCGCAACGTGAGACAGCGGCTTATATCCCGGGCTTTTTAAGGCATGCTCACCAAAGGCAACAGTGTCACCGGCTTTTAATGCATTCATCATCGGGTCGGTCAGTTCGAGCAGTTCAAACACGCCCATCCGGCCGCGATAACCGGTATGATTACACTTCTGACATCCCTTGCCCCGTTTAAAGGTAACGTTATCCAGGTTGTTATCAATATGCCCGAGCCAGAACAGTTCATCGTGTGAAGGTTGATGTTCTACTTCACAATTATCGCAAATCCGCCGCACCAGACGCTGGGCAATGATGCCTCGCAATGAACTGGCAACCAGGTAGCCTGCAGCGCCCATATCGAGCAAACGAATAGCGCTGGATACGGCATCGTTGGTGTGCAGCGTGGATAATACCAGGTGACCGGTTAACGCACCGCGTAATCCAATTTCCACGGTTTCCTGATCCCGCATCTCACCCACCATGATGATATCCGGGTCCTGACGCAAGGTGGTCCGCAGTACGCTTGAGAAATTAAGCCCGATACGGCTGTTTACCTGCACCTGGTTAATGCGTGGCAAACGGTATTCAACCGGGTCTTCAACGGTAATAATTTTGCGCTGCGGCTGGTTTAATTCACTCAGGGCACCATACAGCGTGGTGGTTTTACCGGAACCGGTCGGCCCGGTTACCAGGATCATGCCATGAGGCCGTTTCAGTAATACCCTTAAACGGTCGAGCAATGGTCTGGGCATGCCGGTTTCATCCAGGGTTAATACACCGGCTGACTGATCCAGCAAACGCATAACCACTGCTTCACCGGTTTGTACCGGCATAGTTGATAAACGCACATCCACCCGGTGACCTTTTACGCGGACCTGGGTACGGCCATCCTGCGGCAAACGCTTTTCTGAAATATCCAGACCCGCCATCAGTTTAAGGCGTAATACCAGCGCTGCGGCAATGTTATTTTCCGGAATAACAGTTTCCTGCAAAACCCCGTCTACCCGCTGCCGGATGCGTAATTGCTGCTCATCTGGCTCGATATGGATATCCGAGGCCTTGGCCTGTACCGCATCCTCAAAGATCGACTGCAGCAGGCGGGCAACGGCAGTATCCTGCTCGTCCTCTAGCCCGGCGGTAAGCTCAAACTCCTGCTCATCGCGGTACTCATTGGCCAGCTGTTGGGCAAAAGAGGCAATTTCATCGGTGCGCCGGTAGAAGCTGTCGTAAGCGCCAAACAATTGCTGTTCGCTCACTACGGCCACTTCAATAGGTTTGGGCAGGATCTCGCCAAGATTATCCACGGCGGTCAGGTCGGCCGGATCGCTCATTCCCACCAGTAACTTATCGCCACGGTCTTCCAGCACCAGTGCCCGGTATCGACGGGCCTGCACTTCCGGCAGCAGTTTGACCGCAGCCGGATTAACATTAAAGTGATCAATGTCGATCAGTGGCACATTTAAGTGGGTGGAGAGCAGTTCCAGCAACTGCTTTTCGGTAACCAGTTCCATGGCTATCAAAGTGGCGCCGAGCTTGCGGCCGGTCTGGCGTTGTTCAGCCAGCGCCGACATCAGTTGAGGCTCGTCTATCAGCCCCTGCTGAACCAGCAGATCACCCAGCCTGACTTTTACACCACTCATGATGAAACTCCTGTCAGATTAGTTAAGCGCTGGCGAATAAATTGTTCTATACCGTCCTCGAGCTGCCTTAGTGACAACGCTTCCCGATAGCTGCTTAGCGCGAGGGCTGTGTAACCCTGTTTGTCGGCAACCACCGCCTGACCGAGCCACCATTTAGCGGTCTGACTATCAAGCACAACCAGTTGTGCGTAGTCCTGCAGCGCGTCATCGAGCAGGCCGAGCTTTTGCGCCAGCGATGCCCGGTAGCCTAACAGTTCAATAGATGGCTGGGTGTAGTCGTTAACGTCCTGCAGCGTGTAATAAGCCAGCTTGGTCTCGTTTTGCTGCACCAGCAAGCGCGCATACATTAGTCTGACACTACTGTCGGCGGGCATATCCGCCACGGTTTGTTGCAGTAACTGCTGGGCGTCGGTGGTGCGGCCAGCACTGAAATACAGGGCGGCCAGACGTTTACGGGCGGCCACATTATCAGGTTGCTGGCGGATCAGCGTACGTAACAACTGCACAGCCATTGGTGTATCGTTCTGGCTCAAAGCCTGACGGATTTGCGCTTTAAGGGCTTCTTCCGGATTCGCGGCACTGGGCTTAATCACCGGCTCAGCGGGCGCTTTATCAGGCTCGGGGGCTGCTGTTAGGGAAGGTTCTGATACAGATGCGTTGCCACCTGAATACGCAGCCACTCTCTCCAGCGCACTGGGTTGAGGATCACCGGCAGAGGACTCGGTGCGTTTAGGTTGCGCAGTGATATCGACCGGACCATCCATTACGCCCATGGTATTTTGCGGCTTTGTAATTGGTGAAGCTGTAATCTGTCTGGGTTCTTCAGGCTCAGCCGTTTGTGGTTCCGGCTCTTCAGGCGCTATTGCCCGGGCGGCCACGGCATCAGGTACAATCTGGTTAATCGGCCCTACTGAGGGGCTTTGTGACAGATTATCCTCGTTGGCAACCGGCCATAAGTAAACGGCGCCAATAGCTATTACGCCAAGCAGCAGAATGACAGCAATGCGCAACACTGACGAGGACTTTTTAGCAGGCGGCTGATAGTTAGCCGGCGTAGCCTGACTGGCTTCCCGGTTCTCTAAGTCTTTCAGCATTTTATTGACTACACTCACAGTGTCGCCCTCATGTTCCATATCCCTGCAATCATCGCAATCACTACTACTGTGGTCGCTAATAGCAACCATTTACTCTGCGGGTTAAACCACCACTTACTGCTCACCGTTTGCGCTGCTTCTGTATCGGCAGATGCCGCAGCGATGTGCTCCGGTTCTACGGCAGACTTGCCTTCGCCATAAGCCAGCATTAACGCTTTATGGGCCAGCACATTCACTACCCGTGGCGTGCCGGCACTCGCGCGGTAGAGTAACTCACAGCACTGGCGATTAAATAAATCGGTGCCATGATATCCAGCCACATTGACCCGGTGCCTGACGTACTGATACACCTGATCGGGATCCATAAGCGCCAGGCTGTAACTAAAGGTAATTCGCTGCCGTAACTGGCGTAACTCCGGCAAGGCCAGCTTTTCGTCCAGCTCCGGCTGCCCGAATAACACTACCTGAAGTAACTTGCGCGACTCAGTCTCCAGATTGGTCATCAACCGCAACGCTTCAATACTCTCTGTGGGCAACGCCTGAGCCTCATCAATAATCAGCACCGCACTTTTCTGCTGCTGATGAATGGCAATCAAACGTTCCTGAATCTTTTGGGTGAACTCCTGCTGATCGCAGTCGTTGCCCAGCTCCACGCCTAACTCATTGGCCACCGCACGCCGTAACTCGGTCGGTGACAGCATCGGATTCGGCACGTAGGCAGCCACAAAAAAATCCGGTAACTCATTAAGCAACTTTCGGCAAATCAGCGTTTTACCGGTACCCACTTCGCCGGTAACCTTGATAAAGCCCTCACCGGTTTTCAGTGCCGTCAGCAATACCTGCATGGCCTCATTGTGGCTCGGCAAACCGAAAAAATAGCTGGTATTCGGGGTCAGCGTAAAAGGCAGTTCACGGATACCAAAGTGATACAGGTACATAATTAGTCTACGTACAACCAGTCGGCCATTTTTTCACGGCTTAATTCAATTTGCTCTGCCCATGTCCCACTGCCGATAACCGTGGGCTTAAGCAGAATAATCAGCTCTTTCTTGGTCTCACGCTGGCTTTTGTTAGTAAACAATTCGCCCAGTAGCGGAATATCGCCAAGCAGCGGCGTTTTTGATTCTGAATCAGTCAGGCTGGTTTGCATCAGGCCACCAATTACAACAATTTCGCCCGACGCTGCTTTAATGATGGTGTCAGACTCACGTATGGTACTTTGCGCCAGCGGCAGGACAATTTGCTCCTGATTCAGGCTTACCACTTTTTCCTGCTCCTGGGTTTCGATAACAGAAGGGTGAACGTGCAGCAACACCGAGCCGTTTTCATCAATTTGCGGCGTTACATCCAACGCGATCCCGGAAAAGAACGGCGTAAGTTCGATATTAGGAACAACCGATGTGGTGGTGGAGGTAATGGTGTTCTGACTCGACACATCCGTTACGAAATACTCATCGTCACCCACTTTTATCACCGCTTTTTGGTTATTAATGGCGGTGACTCTGGGGCTGGACAACACCTGTACATTTCCCTGCGTAGACAGCAGTGAGATAACTCCGGAGAAATCCTGGTTAAGGAAGGATAAGCTGGTAACGCCACCCAGCGACGCTGAGATTTCATTACCAATGGTGGCCGCGGTGTTACTGAAGGTAAAGTCGGTACTGCCAACATTTGCAACTACCTCAGACCAGTTAATGCCCTGCTGGTAGCCGTCATCAAGCGCCACTTCAAGAATTCTGGCCTCCAGAATAACCTGGCGCTGCAGGCTTGCCTCAGAGGTTTTCAGGAAACGTTTAATATCACGGATCTCATCCGGCATAGCACGAATGGTGACCAGGCCGGCCTGTGGCGTAACAAATACCGCGCGACCGCCTTCGGTGCCAATCATCGATTCCAGTGACGCTTTCAGATCGGTCCAGAAATCGGTCTCTGTTCGGGTTGAAATAGAGGTGCCGTTTATGTTGTTTCCAAACTGGTTCCCCAGATTGTTACTGTTGGCCGAATTACCGCTGAAATTATTAAAATTGCTGTTGGAATTACCGTTGCCGTTGTTATCGGCCTGGGAAACACCGCCAGAGATAATGCTGGTTTGGGTCGAGCCATCACGCTTCATCAGCAGGTAGTTTACCGCCAGGGTTTCAGTGCGCATGCCGGCCGGCAGAACCCTGAACACATTACTCTTACGGCTTATATCAAAGCCGTAAAGGTCGCCCAACAGCTCCATCACCTGCTCCATGGAGACCTGTTTTAAGCTCAGGGAAATTTCACCGCTGACGTCGGGGTGAATCGCCACGCTGTAGGGGGTATCTGCCACCAGGCCGGTAAAAAAGGCTTTTACGCCAACGCCGTCGGCTTCGATATCGTATTTTTCCGGGCCGAATAACGACGGGCGCTCACCAGTGGTTGCCACATCGCCAAGCAGATTGGTTACACTGTCCGGCACATCCTGCAAGGAATCCGGTGTCGCTTTGGCATTTTTCTGCGCGGCTTGTTCATGTGCAATTTGTTCAGCCAGTTGCTGTTTTAGTGATTGTTCTACCACGGATTCTTCGGGTGTCGACTGACAGCCCGCCAGTGCCATAGCCAGAGCGATGTATATCAAACGTTTATTCATGCTACTCATTTTAATAATTCTCTGCTGCATTGGTTTTCACGTTGCCCCGTTGGCTGACCCATAAAGTCATTGTTTTCCAAACCCCGTTCTCATCACGCGCAATCACCACGCTACGTGGATTAATTTCTTTGATTACTGCGCCCTGTATTGTCTGCCCCGGTTTAACTGTTTTACCGTTTATTACTGCAGTCCGGCTGGCGCCTAGCTGCAACACTGCTTCGAGCTGTAAATCAACTGCCGCTGCTGCTACCGCCGTACTGGCCTGAGGGGCCGTGCGTGACGGGCGCGTTGGATCCTCAAGCACCTGCGCTCCCGCGGGGCTAACGAGCATGGATATCAGCAACAAAGGGGACACTTTATTCAACACCTATAAACGCCTTTTCAGTACTCAGAGTGTAAACCTGAAGGGTTACCTCAGCAGTGGGATATTCCTTTACATGATAGGCCATGGAGCGCCAGTACAGTTTGTCTGACAGTTGCTCCAGGCGGGCCAGAAAATCGCGTACCGCAAAATAACGCCCTTCGAAGGTCAGCGTAACCCCGTGCTGGTAGAGCGGGACCTCTGCCATAGCCGGGTTATCGGCAAAAATATTTTCCGGGCTGACTGAAGCCATTTCGATGAGTTTTAGCCCATCGGCCTGGGAAAACACCTGCTCGATGAGCGCGGGCATTTGCCGGGGCAGGACTAAATCAGATAATTGCGCGGCAAAGTTTTCCTGCAGGCGCACCATGCGCTTATCTACCTGGGCTATCTGCTGCTTCAGGCTGGCATCCGGATCTTCGGCCAGCGCCTGCTCATAAACCAGTTGCAGCTCTTTAAGGGTGGTAACTTCGTTGCGGGCAATCTCAATACTACTGCTCGTTTTACCGTTTTCCTTAATGCCAGGCTCAATCAGCAAAAAAACCAGCACGGCAAGGACCACCACCATTCCCGAGGCAAAGATTAACACCTTCTCGCGCTGACTCAGCGCGGCAAATTTTTCTTCATACTGGTCAAAAGTCACCGCAGACCACCTTGTTGCGTTGTTTCCGGCACCCGGGCCATATTTAATTCAAAGCGCAGTTGCTCGTCGTCCCGGTACAGTCGGGTGGAATCAAAGGTGCGGCCGGAGAAAGCCGTAGTCTGTCCCAAACGTTGTAACCACTTGGGCATGGCCTGCGGGGTACTCAGTTGCCCTTGTAGCACCATCATGTTTTCACTGACTTCAATGGTATCGAGCCAGATATCCTGACTGTCTTTCTGAGCCAGGCTATCGAGCATCCCGGCAAAGCCCTGCTGCTTAATTTGTTCCCGCTGACTGAGTTCACGCACCAGCAGTTCTCGATTTGCCAGTTCCTGCTGACGTTGCTCCAGCGTGCGGGTAAGCCCGGCATCAGGCTTACGTTGCTCAAGCGTGGTTTTAAGATTGTTTACCGAGGCGGATAACTGCTGTTGCTGATCCTGAACCTCTGCCAGTTCGGTACGTTTCGATGCGCCGTACCAGGCGACACCGGCCCAAATCAGTAGCAATACAGTAAGGGTTGCTCCCCATGCCAGCAGCACACTGGTAAGTGAGAGCAAGTCGAGGCGCGGTGCAAACTCGGCAGAATAAAAGTTAATTCTGTTCTTCATGCCGCAGCCTCGTTTTTGCTCTGCGGCTCAGCAGATCCGCAAATCGCTGCGCCAAGACTAGAGTAATTCACCCGCGTTACCGAGATGCCCGGCTCGGCGGCAGTCACTGCGGGAGTGAGATCACTGACAGTGGCGCTCACCACCTGCTCAATCTGGCTGGCCAGGGCATCCCGATGAGGCGTATCGAGGCGCATCATAATCTGTCTGACCGGAGCCTGCCGTAATTGGCTTTCATAAAAATCCATAGAGCGCTGAATCTGCACACTTAACGACTCACCAATGCCCATTCTGAGCTCGTCTTCAGTAAAGCTCCCCAGGTTCTCAAAGCCTTTGAGACGGCGGCTGAAATACAGCTGGCCATCCTTGATGATATTCAGACAAATTTCTTCCCCGGCTTCCTGAACCACGGTCAGGATAGGGTCAGACTGCACCGGCACTAATTCGCAGGTAGCCAGCTCCTCAACGGTAATTAACTGGAGTACCAGGCCTGCGTTAAATACCGCTTCGCTGACATTCTCGACATCTTCTTTGGGTAGGGCAAACACGTTAATTCTGGCATTGCCGGCCAGCGGCACCGGTAAATCGGTGTAATCGATAGCCATTTCTTTATCGCTGCCGGTGAGTTCTTTTACCGACCAGGATAGTGCCGCGGTGATTTCATCGGCTTCCACGGAAGGGCGGTCGATCTGCAGAATCTGATACCAGTGAATTGAAAACGAAACATAGGCTGGGGTACCGGTCAGGCCGTGTTTATCGACCCATTTGGCAAGGTGAGCGCCCCAATGAGAAAAGCTGACCGTCTCTTCAAACGCCAGGGTAACTTCGCCGTTTTGTTTTTTAAGCGCGCAAAACGTTACCGAATCCAGCGACACTGCAATTCCGATTGCGTGGTAGCCAGATTTTTTTTGGAATTTTTGTTTGAGGAAAGAACGCCAACCAATGCGCATATATTTTTATAACTTCGTATAATTATTAGTTAAATTACAACAGAGTTTAGCTCAAAGTACCAGTGTCGGGTACCACACTTTTGTCGAACAATGTACCAAATCACTGCTACCCCTTATAATTTCAACTTAACTCTCTGACATCAAGGTAAATTTTTGACCAGTAAAGCCACCCAAAACGCCCCGGCTGACGTGTCTTTCTCGCAGGCAAGGCAGGCTGCCCGGCAATGGTGTCACGGTTTCAACCAGCTTACCGATACCCGCCAGCGCCAGGCTATGCTGATATCACAACTAAAGTGCCCGGGGTCGGTTCAGATTGAATCTACTTTTCAAATCGAATACGCCCTTAACTGCTCAATTGGCAAAGGCAGCTTTATCAATCATAACGCTATCTTTATTGATGTCTGCCCAATCGAACTGGGTAATCAGGTACTTATCGGCCCCAATTGCATTATCTCCAGCGCAGTGGGCAGGACACAGATTTGGCCAGAACATTATCCGTCACAGGAGGCGGGCATGCCGGTTTTAATTGGTCATCGGGTATGGATTGGCGCTAACTCCATCATATGCGCCGGCGTGACGATTGGCGATAACGCGGTGATTGGTGCGGGCAGCCTGGTGACCAGCGACATCCCTGCCAATGCCGTCGCTTACGGCGTTCCTGCCACTGTACAGCGTAAAATTACACAAAATACTCAATAATCAGCCGGGGGTGGCCGATAACACCCACAGTGTTGTGCCAAAAAGAGTGATAACGTCTGATGAAAAGAATGAGCCTGTTGCCTTTACGTACCCGTCATTTGATGATGCGGGCCGCCCTGTTGACGCTAGCCTTGCTATTGAGTGCTTGCGGCGGTGGGCTGAGTAAGGATGACTCGGACGAAGCCTTTGCCGTCAATGCTGGTCGCGATCGCTCAGCAGCGGAGCAAACTGATGTTAGTTTATCGGCGCAGGTGTCTTTCCCATCCGGGGCGGTAGTTTACAGCTGGTCGTCAACACCGGCGCTTACCATCACCCACGATGACACCAGCGTTGCCACGGCCAGCCTTACCACCCCGATTGTTACCGCCGACACGCAGTATGTGGTCACCGTAAGTGCTACCGACAGTGCCGGTCAATCGGCCTCAGATAGTTTTACGCTTACCGTAACCCCGGACAACCTGCCTCCCACCGCCATTATCACCCTTAGCGACTGGCCCGATTTACAGCCCGGCACCTACCCGGCAGGCGTGTCCCTGACCTTTGACGGGCGCAACAGCACTGACACCGACGGTACCAGCAGCGAAGAAATCAGCGCCTGGGCATGGCAACAAACCGCTGGTGACGATGTGCTAACCGGCATTGAAACCGACCAGTCGACACTGGTGATCGACACGCCGGTTACCGATGCCAGGCAAACTCTGACATTCAGCCTGACGGTAACAGACGATGAAGGGGCCGAGGATACAACCACCCATTCGATTACCGTATTATCCGACGCTGATACGCCGCCCGAGGTAGATGCTGGTATCGACCAGGCATTGTTTGGCGGTGAACGAATTGTGCTGGCCGGCACTGCCACCAGTACAGTACCGGCAGCCGCGCCGATTGCCACCTTGTGGACTTACAGCGGTGATGCAGCGCCGCAAATCATCAACCCCAATACTGCCGACACCTATGCTATAGCGCCGCTGGTAGACAGTGCCACCACCCTGGATTTTTACCTCACCGGGGAAGATATGTTCGGTAACGAAGTAACCGACCATCTGCGAGTGTTGGTACGCCCATTCCCTGTGCGGGTGCTCAATGATACCGGCATGACGCAGCAAGCCACCAACACGACTTTATCGGCCTCTCAGCAAAACGCGTTTCCCGGCCAGGATGGTCAGCGCGGTGCCGATGCGCTGGCCGACAGTAATGTACTGGAAAAAGCGGGGCGCGGCGAAAACGGCTTCGATTTTACCAAGCTAAATGCCAATGGCGATGAAGAGGATGTGGATGCACCGCAGTTCAGCTGTGTACGGGATAATGTTACCGGGCTGGTGTGGGAAGTAAAAACTACCGACGGCGGCCTGCGCGACCTTGATCACCGCTACAGCTGGTATGCCGAAGAAGACAACGGCGGCGCGCCCGGCAACCTTAATGGCACAAACACCAGTTGCACGCTGGCGAGCTGTAACACCAGTGCATACATCGACGCAGTAAACAGCGCCGGATTGTGTGGTTTCTATGACTGGCGCCTGCCCAATCATCAGGAGTTAATGTCGCTGGTGCATTTTGGCCGTACCGCCCTGCCCCGCATTGACACGCAATACTTTCCCAACACCGGAGCCGACAGCGCCGCTACGCTCTGGTACTGGACCGCCCAGCCCAGCGCCGATGGTGTAAGCAATGATGCGGCGCAGAACGCCTGGGCCATTGACTTCATCAGTGGGGTGGATAATTTTCTTAATAAGTCAGATGCCGTCAGCATCCGACTGGTCAGAGCGGGACGATAATCATGAAACGCTTAATCACTGTCTTGTTTAGCTTACTTTGGGTGGCTGAGGTTACAGCGCAGGAATGCCTGACTAACGCCGTAGAAACCACGCCGGATGAGGTTTTCAGTCAGGTGACCGACGATACCATTTTACACATCCCAACCGGTCTAATCTGGCAGCGCTGCGCGGTGGGGCAAACCTGGAATGGTGAAACCGAAACCTGTACCGGCGATGCCGAGCAACTTACCTGGCAACAGGCATTGGTGTACGCCCGTGACTACGACGCTGAGTTACTGGAGGGATGGCGCATGCCTAACGTCAAAGAGCTGGCCTCGCTAACCGAGCGTAACTGTGTCAGACCGTCGGTGAATACCAGTTTTTTTCCGGCCACACCACAAGACAGCTTCTGGTCTTCTACGCCGAGCCTGAACGATCCGGAAAGGGTCTGGACCGTAGCCTTTTTTAACGCCAGCTACTCCATTAAAGAAAAGCAACGGGCCGTCTACCTGCGACTGGTGCGCACCAATCTGCCTGATTAATGGCCTATGCTAAGGTGCCAGAACATAATCACCCGGCGCGGCCGGTAACGGCTTAACCGCTTCCACAGTTCTGGCGCTAACCTTACGACTTGACTGCGAGGCCAGCCATTGCTGCCATGCCGGCCACCAGGAGCCTTCCTGTAAGGGTACTTCATCAAGCCATGCCTGGGGTGGCAGGTAAGCCCCGTCTTCCTTGCGGGTAGCCATCTGATAGACCCGGTGAGCATGACCAGGCTCGCTGATAATGCCGGCGTTATGGCCACCGTTCGTCAGCAGAAAGGTTATGTCTTTATCAATCAGCAAATTGATTTTGTATACCGACTGCCACGGTGCCACGTGGTCTTTCGCCGTACCCACAACAAACAGTGGCACCTGAATATCGGCCAGGGCAATGGGCCGGTTATCAACCATAAACTGACCGCTGGCCAGCGAGTTATGCAAATAACACTGGCGTAAATATTCAGCGTGCATGCGCGCAGGCATGCGGGTGGCGTCTTTATTCCAGGTGAGCAAATCATTGGGATGCTGACGCTCTCCCAGCAGGTATTCTTTTACCCAGCGCGACCACAATAAGTAGTTTGCCCGCAGCAGGGTAAAAGTGCCCGCCATACTCTCTTTGGGCAGAAAACCGTTTTTAGCCATTACCGCCTCCAGCATCGACAGCTGGCTTTCATCGATGAACAACCGCAGGTCGCCAGCATCACTAAAATCGGTCTGTGCCGCCAGTAACGTTAGCGCGCAGAATGGATTACGCTTTTCCCGGGCCAGCCAGGCAGCGGCCATCGTCAGCAGAGTACCACCAAGACAATAGCCAACCCCGTTGATTTGTTCTCCGGGTACCCGTTGCTGCACCGCTTCTATCGCCTCACCAAGGCCCTGTTTGAGGTAATCAATCAGACTAACGTTGTGATCCTCATGCTGAGGGTTTTTCCAGGAGATCATAAAGACAGTATGGCCCTGCTGGACCAGGTAACGCACCAGGGAGTTATGTTCCGACAAATCGAGAATGTAATACTTCATTATCCACGCCGGCACCACCAGCACTGGCTCAGCGCAGACTTCTTCGGTGGCCGGACTGTACTGAATAAGCTCCAGCAGGTTGTTTTTGAACACTACCTGGCCAGGTGTGACGGCAATATTTTCACCAACCCGGTAGGTTTCCTCGCGTTTGGGCTCAGCTTCCCTGAAGTACTGCTGCTGGATATCCTCGATTAGGTTATCAACCCCTTTCACCAGGTTAGCACCAGCAGATTCCAGGGTTTTGTGAATGACGTTGGGGTTAGTGGTCAGGTAGTTAGCCGGTGATAAGGCTTCTAACCACTGGCGCACCGAAAAATTCACCATGTCAGTATGGTGCTTCTCAACGCCCTGCACATCACGGGTGGCCAGTTGCCACCACTGCCGCATAGCCAGGTAATTCTGCCGGTACACAGCATAGGGCCAGGCTTGCCATTCAGGCCCGGACAACCGGTTGTCGTCTGCGGCGTCTTCGAGATTTTTGTTCAGCGTACTGGCGTTGGTCAGTGTCAGGTCCGCCAGCGCTTGCTGCTTACCCAGCGACAACAGTAAATGAATAAACCAGTCGGTGAAGGCCAGCGAATAGGCCACCGGATCGATACCGCCGGTAAACTGTGCGAGTAACTGGTTAATGGCATAATCAGGTTTTAGCGGTTCGCTAACATCGTCGGGGACCGCATGCTGATCGGTGTAAGTGTACTCAATAACGTTACTTTCGTGATTTATCATAACAAGTCTCCCTGACTATTTTGCCCAGCATAGCAGTACCCGCCCTTAAAAAGCTTGATCTTGATGGGTATCAATGCACATTTATTCATCTACTTGTAGTGTGAGCATGTAATATTACAAAGCGAATTACAGAATTTACTTTTTGGCGCCTCTGGCCGGAGAATCAATATGGAAATGATCCGCAACAAACCCTACGACAGCATTACAGTGGGCGATAAAGCCGCACTCACCCGCACGCTGACCCGTAAAGATATTCAGCTGTTTGCCATTATGTCGGGCGATGTTAACCCGGCCCATGTAGACGAGGAGTACGCTAACAGCTCCCAGTTTCACCATATCATCGCCCATGGCATGTGGGGCGGCGCATTAATTTCCACCGTGCTGGGAACCCAACTGCCCGGCCCTGGCACCATTTACCTGAAGCAGGATTTCACTTTTCGCCGCCCGGTATCCTTAGGCGATAACCTGACAGTAACGGTCACCGTGGTGGAAAAACGTGAACATCATCAGATCCTGCTCGACTGCGCCTGCACTAATCAGGAGGGTGAAGTGGTGATCGATGGTCAGGCGCTGGTGAAAGCCCCCACCGAACAAATCGATCGGCCCCGGGCCGTATTGCCGGCGGTTGAGCTAAAAGAACAGAGCAGCGACCGCTATCAGCAGTTTATGGACATGGCAAAAGGTATGTCGCCACTCAGAACCTGCGTGGTGCACCCTGTTGACCTCAATTCTTTGGCCGGCGCTGTCGAGGCCGCAGCAGATAACCTTATCGCACCTATACTGGTAGGCCCCAAGGCTCGAATTGAGCAGGTGGCGCTGGAAAATAAGCTCGACATTTCGGCTTTTGAACTGGTGGATACTCCGCACAGTCATGCCGCGGCAGAGACCGCTGTAAAGCTGGTAAGCAGTGGCAAGGCAGAAGCATTAATGAAGGGCCATTTGCACACCGACGAAATGATGCACGAGGTGCTCAACAAAGACTACGGGCTACGCACCGGCCGGGTAATGAGTCACATTTTCGCTCTGGATGCCCCAAGCTATCACAAGTCGCTGTTTCTGACCGATGCGGCCATTAATATCCGGCCCAATCTGGCCACCAAGAAAGACATCATCCAAAACGCTATTGAACTGGTTTACACCCTGACCAACAAAACGCCCAAGGTTGCTATCCTGTCGGCTGTAGAAACCGTGGAGGAAAAAATCCCCTCAACCCTGGATGCCACGGCGCTGTGCAAAATGGCCGAGCGAGGCCAGATAGTGGGCGGCCTGCTCGATGGCCCATTGGCCATGGATAACGCCATTTCTGCTGAAGCGGCTCAATCGAAAGGCATAATGTCACAGGTGGCCGGTGATGCCGACATCCTGGTAGCACCGGATCTGGAATCAGGCAATATGCTGTTTAAACAGATGCGCTATCTTTCAGGGATAGAGGGAGCAGGCATTGTTTTAGGGGCCCGGGCACCGATTATTCTTACCAGCCGGGCTGGCGGCCCGCTTACCCGCAAAGTATCCTGTGCCATGGCACTGGTTTATCAGCGTAAACGCGGAGACCTGCCGCTATGAGCAAGCAAACCGATACCCCCCACTACCTGGTTTTAAACAGCGGCTCTTCCACATTGAAATACGCCGTATTTGACGCTATCAGCCTGGCAGTAATGGAACGGGGGATATTCGAACTCAGCGAAGATAATTACGCCGAAACGCTGGAAGAAGTGCTGCACCATGGCGGTTATGTCAGCGCCGTAGGACACCGGGTGGTGCATGGCGGCACCGCCTATACTCAACCGCTGTTGATTGATGATAGCGCCCTCGCATCACTCGATAAACTGTGCGATCTGGCCCCGTTGCACCAGCCGCATAATTTGCATGCCGTAAAAGTACTGCGCGAGCTGCACCCGGAATTACCTCAGGTAGCCTGCTTTGATACCGCTTTTCACGCTACGCAGGCTGAGGTTTCAACCGCTTATGCATTGCCTGACTCACTGCGTAGTCAGGGGCTTCGCCGCTATGGTTTTCATGGTTTATCTTATGATTACATTAGTCATCAGCTGGCGGCCTCAGATACTGAGGCCGGTGGCCGGTGCGTAGTATTGCACCTGGGTAGCGGCGCCAGTGGTTGCGCTATGTCTAAAGGCAAAAGCGTTAGCTCAACCATGGGCTTTACCGCGCTTGATGGCCTGATGATGGCGACTCGTTGCGGCACTTTGGATCCTGGGCTGGTATTACACTGCATAACCCAGTTGGGAATGTCTGCCGCAGAAGTGACCAGTGCCTTGTATAAATCATCCGGGCTGCTGGGGGTTTCCGGTTGTTCTGGTGACATGCGTATTCTGGCGCAACATGCTGATGAGCCTGCGGTGGCTGAGGCACTAGCCCTTTATTGCCGTTACATCGTGCGGGCCATTGGCAGCCTGACGGCCGAGTTACAGGGCCTGGATACGCTGATATTTACCGCGGGAGTGGGAGAAAACGCAGCAGATATTCGCCGCAGGGTTTGCGAGCAGCTGAGCTGGCTTGGCGTTGAGCTCGATAACACCGCCAACCTGGAGAACCGCTCTATAATCAGCACGTCATCATCCGCCGTTACTGTGCGAGTGATCCCCACCAATGAAGAATGGATGATTGCACACTACATGCAGCAGGTGCTTACCCCTTAATGCGCCTGCTTCTGTGAACTTAGCACGGTAAGCTTTGTTTACCGTCCTGCCACTGACAGGCTGTCTTTTCAATTAGACACTTAACCTGCTAAACCGCAGGCTCATTCCTGCTTTTTACCCTTTCAATCAGCTTTCCAACCAGGCCATCCAGGTTAAGTAAAACTAAACATAGACTTTAATCTAAATTAAAACTCTGGTTGTAATCAAGAATTATTCGCATTACTATTCTCTCAAATTTTGCAGTCGATCAATCCTCAACCAACCCAGATTGGTGAGGCTGTTGACCGATATTTCAGCTCAGCATACCTGGAGACTTTAGTTTGAAATTTGCACTATCAGTAGTTGCCGCAGCGCTTACCTTTAATACCTCAGTATCAGCCAGCACGGCAGATGACCCCGAACGCATTACTATTGAAGGCCAGTATTTATCGATCAATGAGTCCAATTCGGTAAAAACGCCAACACCGATTATTGATGTACCACAGAGCCTGTCGATTTTGACGGCCGAGGACATTACTGAACGCGGGATCACCAGTATTGGTGAAATCATCGACTACACGCCAGGCGTTAATACTTCTCAGGGCGAGGGACACCGGGATTCAGTGGTGTTCCGTGGCGTTCGTTCAACCGCAGATTTTTACATTGATGGCAACCGTGACGACGTACAGTACTATCGCTCGCTGTACAATGTAGAACAGGTGGAAATCCTGCGCGGCCCCAACGCCCTGCTGTTTGGCCGCGGTGGTACAGGCGGTATTCTGAACCGGGTGTCAAAGAAAGCGAAATTAGATGAAACCTTTACCGGTTATAAAGCCACGCTGAACACCTTTGGCGGCTATGGCGTAGAAATAGATACCAACACCGATATGACCAGCACCTCAGCGCTGCGTATTAATGCGATGTACGAATCGCTGGACAACCACCGTGACTTCTTCGACGGCGAGCGCATTGGATTTAATCCCACCGCCAGGTTTGAATTAAGCGAAGACAGCATACTGGATGTGTCTTACGAGTACATCAACCACGAGCGCTTTATCGACCGTGGTATTCCCACCGGCGCCGATGGTCGTCCGGTAGAGTCACTGAAAAATGTGGTGTTTGGCGACCCGGAGAATAACTACCACGAGCTGGAAGCCCACGTATTCCGCGTAAACCTGTCGCACCAGTTTAACGATTACACCAAAGCCAACGTTAACGTGTTTTACGGCGACTACGATAAGGTTTACTCAAACTTTTACGCCAGTGGCTATGACGCCGACACCAACATTGTTGAGCTGGACGGTTATATTGATGAAACAGCCCGCGACAACCTGATTGTATCAGGTAACCTGATTAGCGAATTCAGCACCGGCGGCATTGGCCATATGGTGATCGCGGGTACAGAATTTATTCGCACTAATTCAGACCAGTTCCGCCTGAATCCGGTATTTGACAGCACCGGCAATGACCGCGAAACGTTTTTCACCCAGCGCCCGTTGGCGTTTAGCGGCTTTAGCGGCATCAACGCAGCAGGTGAGCAGGTAACCACCGCTTTTACGGCACTCAATGACGATACGCGGGTGACCCTGGATGTTGCCTCGTTCTTTGTGCAGGATGAGATTGAGCTATCTGAACACCTGGATCTGGTACTTGGTGCCCGTTTTGACCGTTTCGATATTGAGGTATTTAACGCTAAGGCAGTGGAAACCCGCAGCCGCACCGACGAACAGGTTTCTCCTCGTGCCGGGCTTATTTATAAGCCGCAGGAAAACATCTCGCTTTATGCCAGTTACAGCGAGTCTTTCCTGCCGCGCAGTGGCGAGCAATATACCGATATTAACGGCAGTGATAACCAACTAGACCCAGATACCTACAGCAATCAGGAAATCGGTATTAAGTGGGATTTTGCCCAGGGTCTGAGCTTCACCGCCGCAGTGTTTGAAAACGAGCAAAGCTCTCCTCAGGTGGCCGATGATAACCCGGAAACCCTGGATGTAATTAATTCAGACATCTCTGGTTACGAGTTGCAACTCACCGGCTATGTGAATGATGACTGGCGCATTACCGCTAATTACAGCCACCTTGAAGGCGAAATTGTCGACCGCAGTGGCCCAACCGGCCGCACGCCTCGCGAGTTGCCGGAAAATACCTTCTCGGTGTGGAGCACTTATCAGGTGAATGACGTATTTGGTGTTGGCCTGGGCGCCACCTATCAGGATGAGAGCTTCATTAACAACGGAAATTCGGCGGTATTACCCAGCTATACCCGTTGGGATGCCTCGGCGTATTACGATATCAGCAAAGACCTGCGCGTGCAGCTGAACATCGAAAACCTGACCGACGAACTGTACTTCCCGAATGCCCACGCCACACATCAGGCAACGGTAGCGGCGCCGCTTAACGCGATGCTGACAGTTGTGGGCAGATTTTAAGAAGCCTTTACACCTGTAAGCCAGAAGCCCTGCACTAGCAGGGCTTTTTTTTTGGCAAAAAAGAACGGAAACGCCGAATAGCAGGTTTAAAGAGCGGCTGTGCCACCGAACTTTATTTGCGCAAGCCGAAACGTTTCAGAAAATCACTCACAGAAATCGTGGCGTAATCAACATATTCGCCAGCATCGTAAAACCGGCCATGGCACTGAGGGCAGCTTTCAAAATGGATATGTCGCTGTGCGCTGTCGGTCATTTCGAGCATTTTAATGTTCGGGCACACCGGGCAATTGATATCGCTTATTTCACTGTATAGCGAGCCCATTTTCTTATCACCTGTATCGAGCGCCGAGGCGAAGTCTTTTAGTTCCTTATGTTCCATCACATCAAACCATAAGCCGTGGCAGGTGCTGCAACGCTCGACCACACCGGCAGGCGTACTGATATGCTCAAAATGACCATGACACTTGGGACAATCCATATAATTAACTGCACTGATGAAACAACCAGAATTTCACTATATGCGTTATTCCGGACGCTGTCATCGCCAATAAAAAAGCCCGCTGATGCGGGCTTACAGAATAATGGTTAAGTTATTACTCTTTTCGATTGGCAAAGATCTCTTTAAACACCGGCAGCGCTGAAAACGCTTTGGGCCATCCGGAGTAGAAGGCAATCTGAGTGATCACTTCGCCGGCCTCAGTTTCAGTGAGTCCGTTGTCCATAGCTTTGTTAAGATGAAAATTGACCTGTTCCACCTGACCTGTCGCCGCCAGGGCACTTACGGTTGCCAGACTTCTGTCTCTGGGGGCAAGACCCGGGCGTAACCATAAATCCATGAACAAGGCATCGGTGGTGTAGGAAACAGTGCCGGGGCTGACTTCGCCATACTTGCTATCAACAAACTCACGGCGCTGCTGCTCGGCTTTTTTATCGTACGAGAGCAACTCCAGTTTATCCGACGGTAACTGTTTGGCTTTAATATCATGGGCTTCATACACCGGGCCAATAGCAGCTATCGAGGCGCGGGCATTGGCAAAGCCGGTATAAAACGCCAGATGATTTATAATCTCGGCGATTTCTTCAGGGGTGACATCACTGGCCAGTGCTTTTTCGACAATTTCCGGCATCGCATCCAGCTGACCTCGTGCAATCAGCGCCGACAATGTAACGATACTCCGGTCACGGGACGATAGCGCCTCACGCTGCCATAAGTCGTTTTCCAGCCACTGGTTCTGATTCGTCGCAATAAGCGGGGCGACGCGCTCGATGTACTTACTGTTCATAGCCGTTTCTCCTGCCTGACTGCCAAATGCAGCGATGGATAGCGCTGCGCCAGTGGTGGCTGCCGCATAAAATTTACCAAAGCGAGTTCGCATTAAACGCCTCCTTACTGATTGTACTGTTCGTCACTGACTTTCTCTCCCCACACCACGTTTTTACCTTCAACGCGCTGTTGGATAGCCATGTGGGTCATACTGGTTGATTCGGTGGCACCGTGCCAGTGCTTCACGCCTGGTGGTGTCCAGATTACATCGCCGGCTTTGATAACCTGTTTGGGCTCGCCCCACTGTTGCACGTAACCGGTACCGTCAGATACTACCAGGAACTGACCCGCCGGATGGGTATGCCAGGCTGAGCGCGCGCCGGGCGCGAAAGTAACATTTGCCGCAGAGACATTAGAATGCTCATTGGGTGATACCAGTGGAGAAACGATGCTGATGCCGGTAAACACCTTATCGGAGCCGGTAATAGCCTTTTGTTCACCATTACGGGTGATTTGCATTTTTTCCGCGGCCTGGGCTGAGCCCATGCCAACCATCAGTAACATTATGACGCTTAACGCTTTTTGCATAGTTTTTCCTCCAAATTTAGATAATCTCTACATATCACTACGTCGAGTTTACTGCAGCCGGATTGAATCACAGTCATAATACACTTATGAGCCATCCTCATTAATAAACTTTACCGGTTACCCTGGTGTTCAGAGAAATAGTATGCGAGAAAATTACAATGAAATCCTGGCATTCATTGCCGTAGCCCGCGAGCGGAGCTTTACCCGTGCCGCCGCCAGACTGGGCGTAACTCAGTCTGCCCTGAGCCATTCCATGCGTGCCCTGGAAGAACGTTTAGGCATACGGCTGCTGACCCGTACTACCCGAAATGTTTCAACCACAGAAGCCGGTGAGCGCATACTGCAGCGTATAGCGCCGCGCTTCGAGGATATCGACACCGAGCTGGAAATGCTTTCTGAACTCACCAGTAAGCCGGCAGGCCTGGTGCGTATTAGCTGTAGCGACCACGCGGCTTTTAATCTGGTATGGCCTAAGTTGTCGCCGTTGCTGGAGGAATACCCGGACATACAGTTAGAAATCAACGTCGATAATGGCTTTACTAATATAGTGTCGAGCCGTTTTGATGCCGGAATTCGCCTTGGTGAAGCGGTTGAAAAAGACATGATTGCCGTTAGAGTGGGCCCGGCCATGAGAATGGCTATGGTTGCCACGCCTGACTACCTGGCGCAGCATGGAACCCCCACCTCACCGGAAGAGCTTACCGAGCATAAATGTATCAGCCTGAGACTGATTTCTGCCGGCCGGGTGTACGACTGGGAACTCGATAACGGCGAGCGTCAGGTTAAGGTTAAATCCAAAGGCCAGGTCATATTTAATCATCCGGCGTTAATCTGCAAAGCCGCGCTGGAAGGCTTCGGCCTGGCATTTTTGCCGGAAGATATGTTCGCTGCGGCCCTGGCTGAGGGCAAACTTATCCGCGTGATGGAAGAATGGTGTCAGCCCTTCCCAGGTTATCACCTGTACTACCCCAACCGTAATAACCACTCACCCGCCTTTGCCGCTGTAATTGAACGCTTGCGCTATCGGGATTAATGAACGCTATTCATTACCGCATTGCAATTTTGTCGCTGACATTGGCCAGGGCATTAATGGTATAAATAATACAATACTTGCACAGTAGCTAAGTTTTCCGGGTGAGGCAGAATCTTTTTTCGCAGCCCAACCCCAGGCAGTTGGTATGACATGGTCAGGAACTGCCTGTCCTCCTTTTCACGAAGCGGTTATCCATCGGGCATTTGCCTACTCAGCGGGATATCTCGGGCCCAACCGCTTCGTTACGCTACATGTGCCCCTGTATGCTGCAGTTTAAGCATATGGACTTTTTGGGAAGCCTGGTGCTTCCCGTTTTTTTTGCCGCTTCTTTAATCGTACAGTTAGTACAGTCAGCGTTATCGCCGCATAAAAAAACCCCGCCGAAGCAGGGTTTGTAAAATAAGCATACCGTAGACTCAGAACGGGATATCGTCGTCAAAATCGAAGTCAGGCTCAGCCATAGGTGGCTTTTGTTGATTCTGGCCACCCTGCGGGCGCTGTTGCTGAGGCGGTTGCTGATAACCACCGCCCTGATTGCCTCCGCCATAATTCTGGTTGCCACCGCCATAACCGCCGCCCTGTTGGCCGCCTTGTGGACGTTGCTGATAACCACCGCCCTGGCCGCCCTGACCACCATCACGGCCACCGAGCATTTGCATCTGGTCGACAATAATTTCTGTGGTGTAACGATCCTGACCCTGCTGATCCTGCCACTTACGGGTTTGCAGTTTACCTTCAACGTAAATCTGCGAACCTTTTTTGAGGTATTCACCGGCAATTTCTGCTAACCGACGGTACATAGTTAAACGGTGCCATTCAGTTCGTTCCTGCACCTGCCCCTGCTGGTCTTTCCAGCTTTCACTGGTTGCCAGGCTCAGATTGGCAACGGCGTTGCCGTTGGGCATGTAACGTACTTCCGGGTCGTTACCTAAATTACCGACCAGAATGACTTTGTTAACGCCTCGAGTTGCCATGATGTCTCCTAAAATCTGTTTACGCTTTTATAATAATATAAGCGCATGCAGCGCTTCGTCGTCGTTTGTAAAGCTTGCCAGTATAACGCATTTTTTGCGCTCGCTCAGCGCCTTTTTGAGGTTAAATAAAAATCCTCAGTGACGAAATACTAACTCGTTGTTTTACCAAACAGACTACGGCAAATTAGCGCGACTTTCACCTGTTCTTGCAACCGGTTGTGTTACTTATACCCAGCAGGTAAGCGTGCCATGGCCGCCATGTTTAGCAAAATTAATTAGAGTTAAGCTCAGGTAGGCAAAAAAAAGCCTCAACCGGAGTTGAGGCTTTCAGCTTTATTTATTAAGCGACCTGTATTAACCAGACGGTGCTTACCACCAGGTAATATAAAACGCTGCCACTACAATGGTTAATGCCACGGAAGCCACATTAAACACTGATGAGGTTTTGAAGTTGATGTCGTTCAGCTGTACTGCGTGCTCATGGTCGCCCTTACCTTCAAACAGGCTAACAATAACGGCCAGACCCACACACAGTAAAAATACAATGCCAACGCGGTCCATAAACGGCAGCTCTGGCAGCAGGAGTTTAAATGCCAGGCTAAATACCGCAGAGCCAACGGCTGCTACCAGACCACCATTAGCCGTGGTTTTCTTCCAGAACATACCCAGCGCAAACAGCGCAACGATACCCGGTGTGAAGAAACCGGTGAATTCCTGAATATACTGGAACGCCTGATCGAACTGACCAAGTAATGGCTTAGCCACAACCATGGCAATAATCAGCGCCACCAGGCTCACAATACGGCCTACTTTTACATAGTGATGCTGACTCTTATTGGGATTACGGTCTTTGTAAATATCCATAGTGAAGATAGTCGATACACTGTTGGTCATCGATGCCAGTGACGACACAATTGCGGCTACCAGCGCGGCAAAGATAATGCCTTTAAGACCCACCGGCATCAGTGTCATCAGTGATGGGTAAGCCTGGTCGGCTTTTTCCAGATCCGGCACCAGCAGCACCGCGGCAATACCCGGTAATACAACAATTAACGGCATCAGCACTTTCAGGAATGCTGCAAACACAATCCCTTTCTGCGCTTCATTAACGCTCTTAGCAGCCAGGGTACGCTGGATAATGTATTGGTTAAAGCCCCAGTAAGACAGGTTCATGATCCACATACCACCAATCAATACCGATAAGCCCGGCAGATCCATGTAGTGTGGATTGTCTTCGCTAAGGATCATGTCGAACTTGCCTGGCAGTTCTTCAGTAACGGTATTAAAACCTGCCCAGAAGCCGGCGCCATCGCCGATGATGTTCAGCGCCGTGTACGACAGGAACAGTCCGCCTAATACCAACAGCACCACCTGGATAATATCGGTCATGGCCACCGCTTTAAGACCACCGTACAGCGAGTAAGCCAGAGAGAATACACCGAGGAAAATCATGCCGTACATCAGGTCAACACCAGCAATAGTATTGATTGCCAGTGCCCCCAGCCATAATACAGCGGTGAGGTTTACAAACACATAAACACCCAGCCAGAACACCGCCATTACCATGCGTACACGGTGGTCGTAGCGCTGCTCGAGAAATTGCGGCATGGTGTAGATTTTATGCTTCAGGAAGATCGGCAGGAAGTATTTACCTACAATGATCAGCGTGATAGCTGCCATCCACTCGTAGGAAGCGATTGCCAGACCCACCATGTAACCGGAACCGGACATCCCGATAATCTGCTCTGCTGAGATATTAGCAGCAATCAGTGAGGCACCGATGGCCCACCAGGGCAGACTTGACCCCGCCAGAAAGTAATCGTTTGTGTCTTTCTCGTGTCCCTTTTCTTCACGAGAAACCCACCATGCAATGCCGATTAAGGCAATCACATAGATAGCGAATAACGCTATGTCGAGTGTTTCAATTTTCATTATGCGACCCAGTTAATTGTAATTTTAATTCGTAAGTGGGCAACGAAATTAGGTATTTTCGTCAAAAGCGCCACTATTTGTAGTACAAATGTAAACTTTTTGTTTCAACCCAGTCCGCGCATAATACTTGTCTTCTACCTGTTTAGTCACCCCTAAAAGTAAATTTTTTGGTAATAAAGCAACAACACAACCGCCAAATCCGCCTCCGGTCATCCTTACGCCACCAGATTCTCCAATCTCCTGATGAATAATTTCTACCAGAAAATCAATTGCCGGTACGGTTATTTCGAAGTCGTCACGCATTGAAATGTGCGACTCGGCCATTAACTGGCTCACCTTAGCGATATCGCCCTTTTCCAGCGCATTAAACATGGCAGTTGTGCGTGCGTTTTCGCTGATAATATGTCGCGCGCGCTTGTATTCATCCTCACTGAGTGTATTTTTACCGGATTCCAGCAACTCAGTGTCGGCATCCCGCAAACTTGCCACGCCTAGTTTGCGGGCAGCCGCCTCACATTGCTGACGCCGCAGATTATATTCGCTGTCAACCAATCCTCGTTTAACATTAGAGTTAACGATCATAATGGCAAAATCTTCGGGCAAGTCGATAAAACGCTGTGACAGGTCTCGACAATCCAGCAGCATGGCTTTCCCCTGCTTACCCAGTGCCGATATCAGCTGGTCCATGATCCCGCAGGAACAGCCAACAAATTCATTTTCGGCCTGTTGCCCCAGCAAGGCGGCTTCAATACCTTCGATATTCAGCTCGTAAAGCTGCGTTAGTGCACTGACAATCGCAACTTCAAAAGACGCAGATGAACTCAGCCCCGCTCCTTGTGGCACATTACCAGTAACTACCAGGTTAGCCCCGCCCAGTTGCGGATACTTCGCTTTGACAACCTGACACACCCCTTTCACATAGTTGAGCCAGCCTGGCTGTGGCTGGTGCTCAATGTTATCGAGGGAAAATGACTCGCATTCGTTATCGTAATCAACCGCTACCACCTTAACGATGCCGTCATCCCGCTTTGCTGCGGCAATGTCGGTGCCAAAGTTGATTGCTACCGGAAACACAAACCCCTGGTTGTAGTCGGTATGCTCACCAATCAGGTTAACCCGGCCGGGTGCGTGGCTGGTTACCTCTGGTGTGGTATTAAAATAAGCAGAGAACAGCGAAGAAATATCTGCATGCATCATTGGCCAGCCTTTTTATAATGGGTGGTAGAAAGCGCCTGCAGGCGCTGGGCAGCTTGTTCGGGTGTGAGATCGCGCTGAGCTTCTGCCATCATCTCATATCCGACCATAAATTTTCTGACGCTGGCAGAGCGCAGCAATGGTGGAAAGAAGTGCGCGTGCAGCCCCCATTCCGGATGCTCTTGGCCATCGCATGGCTCACTGTGCCAACCCATTGAATAAGGGAAAGACGTATTAAACAGGTTGTCATATTTACTGGTGATTTCGCCCACAATAGTGGCCAGGTTGCGCGCCTGTGAGTCGCTCAGATCGGCCAGAGAGCTCACACTAAAGCGTGGTAATAACAGGGTTTCGAACGGCCATGCAGCCCAGTAGGGAACCACAACCAGCCAGTCTTCATTACTGCACACGACCCGCTCATTAAGAGCGATTTCACGCTCAGCATAATCGAGTAACAGCGCCCGCTGATGTTGCTGATAATACTTCGCGAAGCTTGCCAGTTTCTTAGTCGCCTGGGTTGGCAAATGACGTTGGGCCCAAACTTGTCCATGGGGATGCGGATTGGAGCAGCCCATCATTGCGCCTTTATTTTCAAACACCTGTACCCATTGATAGCTTTTACCCAATTCTGCGGTTTGAGCCATCCAGCATTTCACTACGCCGACTCTTTCCTCATCGGTAAGTAATGGCAGCGTTTTGCTGTGATCCGGCGAAAAGCAAATCACCCGGCTGCAGCCCTGTTCAGACTCATAGCGAAACAACGGATCGCTACTGGCACTATCCGGCGTGTCCGGTTGCAGTGCAGCGAAGTCGTTGGTAAACACGAAAGTCCCTTCATAAGCCGGATTGACTTCCCCGTTGATCCGCGTGTTTCCCGGACATAAGTAACAGCTCTCATCATACGCAGGTAAGACGGACTGATCGGGCTCATCCTGCTGGCCCTGCCAAGGGCGCTTGGCCCGGTGTGGCGATACCAGTACCCACTCTTGTAGTAATGGGTTGTAACGTCGATGCGGATGATCTGACGGCTCAAAAGGAACAGACATGATTAATTCCTGTTTAACTTAAAGGGTAAACGTTTTCCCTATTCTCATCTTTTTTTACAGAGATGTAAATAACTCTGAGCAATCAAGTCTGCTCTGATCAGCTGATTAACATTAAAAAAGAGGGCTAAGAGTAACGACCAGAAACACTGATACAGGGTATACGTTTACCTTTATGTGATACACAACGGGTTGATAAATCTGGGGTTAGATATCATGAACCCGGGGTTCAGCAACACCTGTTACGCCCACGTCGAGTTCAAACACGCTTCCCGCCAACGGATAACGATTTAATGTGTCTTCGTCCATCCCAATGCAGGCTGAGGTGACAAACAGTGTTGAATAAGCAGGCCCGCCGAAAGTGACATTAGTAATTTGTGGCGCAGGCAACACAATGCGCTCGATGAGCTTTCCTGCCGGATCAAAGCAACACAGCCCGTGGCCTTGCCAGCAGGCCACCCAAAGGTTGTCCTGGCCATCCACCGTAATGCCGTCCGGATAACCGTGGTGCTCGGGAAAAACAATGTGCAGGCGTTTATGGGATAACTGTCCATTGCCATCAACGGTAAAGGCATAGATGGTTCGAGTGGCAGAGCTCACCGAATAAAGCCGGTCTCCGGCAAGATTCACGGCCGGGCCATTAGAAACGACGTAGTCACTGTCTACTTTATGTAATGTGCGGTGTTCGTTGAGACTGGTTAGCTGGTAGAGATTGCCGCTGAGGGCTACTTCATTGTCATCCATGGTGCCAAAATACAGTCGTCCAGCCTGGTCGGTTTTCGCATCATTTAAGCGATTGCCTGCCGGTTCTTCGTTTAACAACAAACAGCAATCGCCGCAGCTCAAATCGTCGTTTAGCCAGTATATGCCCGACTGTAATCCAACAACAAAACGGCCGGAACGGGTTTCTTTCACCCAGCCAATTTGTTCTGGCATCGGGGTCGCCGTCACAGCCTTAGTGGCGTAATCCATTCGATATAACAGCTGCTGCTTGATATCGACCCAGAAAACGCAGTTATACCGGGCACTGTAATAGATGCCCTCGCCGAGGCTGCACCTGTGACGACTTACATTTAAAATTTTAACCGGCATTACATCGTTTCGCTGTTAAATAGTCCTGCGGGTGAGCCCTGCGCTAACCGGCTCCCTTAGTCAGTTGGCCGCCTTATAATTCACCATCAAAGCTGAATAGAGAAAGGCAAAGCTTACACAACCCGCAAACAGAATCGAATAGTGAATGTCACTTAAGAATAAAACCATTGTGATATCAGCACAAAGGAAAAAGCTACCGAAAAACAGTACAGGAAATAATGACTGACTATTTTGTTGCTGGCACAGTCGTTTGTCTCTTAACACGTAAGCCATGAACATCAGCACCGGTAATTCTTTTTGCCACTGACATAGTTGTTTGCCCTGCGTGTGAGCATAAAGCTTTGCCGTAACGACAAGCGCAATGGGCGTCAGGATAACGGGTAACCAGATGTATCCTTCGCTAAAACCGTGATAAACCGCCACAGTCATCAGTACCAGGCTTGAGTAAATATAAATACGTTCCATGTCGTTTCTCTCGCGCAACCGTTGTTTGAGGAAAACCAAAGTAACTGGAAAAACACGTTGGGTCTGCAGACCCGGATGACAGGTTCAGATCAGTTCATAACGAGGTATTATCAAATCTGATTAACTGGCAACAATCAGCACAGTACCGGCAAACGCTGCCACCACCAGGATCAGTTTTCTCACCAGTATTTCGTTGATCCGCCGGTTAATGAAAAACGACGCGAACCAGCCAATCAGAATAGCCGGAATACATTTTAAGAAGAGCTCAAGATCATCATGCCCAGCTGCATCGGTAAACCACAGTACGGCGATGCCAAACATGTTGATATACACAAAAAAAACGCTAAGGTTGGCTTTAATTTTGTCTTTATCTTCTGCCTGATACAGCAAGCCCATAGGGGCTCCGCCCGCCGACGTTGTAGTGCCCATAAAGCCCGAAATCATGGCCGCGATTAAATTGGAAATAATGCTGATTCGCGGTGTAACGCCCACCATCGACAATATCACCGCGGCAATAATGCACACGCCTAACAACATTTGGTACTGATGGGCGTCAATGTAAAGCAGCACGCTGCCGGCCACCAGCACACCCGCCGTGCCACCAAGAATAGAGAAGCCGGTTTGTTTTAAGTCGATATCGTACTGATGTTTAACTGCCAGCAGAGTGGTTAACAGTAAAGCATTGAGGATCATGGGCCCAGGAACCAGTTCGGGCATAATCAAAAAGATAAGCGGTGCACCCAACAGGCCAAGCCCAAAGCCGATAACACTCTGCAAGCATGAACCGATGATCAGGACCAGATACACCAGGATATAGTCGGTCAAACAAACAATCCTTCAACTAAAACTTAACTGTTATGCGTAACATGCAATTTACATATTATATTACATATGATTTGTGCACAGTGCCAGAATGTAAACATTTTTGCAACATAACAATTAGTCGGAATAGTTGTTTGCAGCCGCAGCATGGCCTGTAGGCCAAGCCGCAGTACAAGAAAATATCAGAGGATTAGGCATGCCGGCGCATCACCGGCAGACATTTGAATAGCGTTATACCCAGCCTGCATCGATTATCAGCGTTTGCGCTGTCATCATTTTGCTATCGTCAGCGGCGAGAAATAATGCCGCGTTGGCAATATCGATGGGTAACAGAGTTTCATGAATACACTGGGCCTGTTGTACTTCCTGAACAATTTCAGGACCAGCCCAACGGGTCATCTGTCTTTCGGTCATCACCCAGCCCGGCACCAGCGTGTTCACCCGTATATGCTCAGGACCCAGTTTAGCAGCCAGGGTCCTGGTCAGGCCATCAATTGCTGCTTTAGCCGTCGTATAAACGGGCATACAAGTTTGCTTCTGGCGCCAGCTTACCGACCCCATATTCACAATACTGCCGCCACCGCAGCGGCGCATTTGCTCGACAACCGCCTGGGCGGCAAAAAAGCTCGGACGCAGGTTTACATTAATGCGATCATTCCAGTATTCCTCGTCCACCTCTTCAAATTCGTGACGGGTATCATCGGCCGCATTGTTAATCAGCACGCTAATGTCGCCATGCAGTTTTGCGGCCTCACTGATAGCCCCTTTAAGGGCTTTAAGGTCGCGCAAATCGCACTCTATAAAAGTGGCCTGGCCTTTTCCGGCCTGCGCTATTCGTTCTACCAATGCCTGACTCTTGTCTACATTGACATCAACAAAACACACCCGGGCTCCCTGTGCACAAAATCGTTCCACCATAACCTCGCCAATACCTGTTCCACCGCCGGTAATAAATACGCTGCGGTTGTTCAGGCTTGGATAACAGGCTGAAGTATCAGACGACTGGGTCATAAAAAATCACCATAGATGATGGCTCAGTACACACCAACTTTCGTTGTTAAATAAAAATTCGTTACGCTGACAGTTCTGATTCAGCAATTTTCAGCTCAATGTAAGCCATTGCTTCATCTATCAGATACGCCATCATGTTTTTGGCTCGCTCTGCTTCACCATTTTTGATCGCCTGGTAAATCTTGCGATGTTCGTCGGCAATGGTTTGCAGGCTGTCCTTGGCATTAGTCGTATACTGAAAGCTTACATTTAAAGCGGTGCTGATGAAATCCCGTAGCTGATAGAAAAAGCGATTGCCACTGGCAAGTAAAATGGCCGTATGAAATTCTAAGTCGGGCTGATGGATAGAGCCGTCGGTTTGAGCTGCATTATCCATGGCATTTAACGCCACCTCGATTTGCGCAATGGCTTCCGGTGCCCCGTGTTTGGCTGCCAATGCTGCCGCCTGTGGCTCAATGGCCAGACGCATTTGCAAAAACTCTTTCAATACCAGCAATGAAGGGCTGCTCTCAAACATCCACCCCAGTACGCTGGTATCATATAAGTTCCAGTTTTCCGGCGGTTCAACCCGAATCCCCTGGCGCGGCCGGGAGGATATTAACCCCTTCGCTGCCAGCATTTTCACTGCTTCGCGCACTGCAGTACGACTGATGCCATACTCGGTACAAAGCTGAGCTTCAGTTGGAAGGCCTGAGCCCTCGCCATAGACTCCTGCAATAATCGCTTTACCCAATTCGTTGGTAACGCGTTGCGACAGGTTTAAATTCTCAATTCGCGCCATGGATTATAATCTTTCTGCTTACGGCCATAACCACGGATAATATCATATTTATCGGTGGTACCTGTTGGCTTTATTGTTAATATAGTTGTTCACATCATAGAGTTGTAAGCCCCCAACGTGCAAGCGTTTAAAATTGATCCAGCACTAAAAACAATCTATTAACGCCATTATGGAATTTAACGCTGTTTTAACAAAAAGCTTTTCATTACCCATATTGTAATATAATATTTTTTAATTATTTTGAGCTGACATCATGGTATCAGGGTTATTACATGGTTGAATTAAGTACACTCGACTGGCTGGTTCTGGCTGGTTTTTTTATTTTGTTGCTTGGCGTGGTCGGGATGTCCATGCGGCAAAAAGAGGAAGATACGGCGGATTATTTTCTTGCCGGTCGTAACGCCAGCTGGCTGGTAATTGGTGCCTCAATTTTTGCCTCAAATATTGGCTCTGAGCATTTGGTGGGTCTGTCTGGCTCTGGTGCCCAGTCGGGTATGGCGCTTGCTCACTGGGAATTACAGTCGTGGATCATATTGCTACTTGGTTGGGTGTTTGTGCCCTTCTACTGGAGCAGCAAAGTTTACACCATGCCGGAGTTCCTGGAACGCCGCTACAACTCTGCTTCACGTACCTTCCTGTCGGTAATTTCGCTGGTCAGTTACGTATTAACCAAGGTTGCTGTAACAGTCTATGCCGGCGGTATTGCGTTTAAAACTATCCTTGGCATCGACAGCATCTGGGGCATCGACTTCTTCTGGATATCGGCACTGGGTCTGGTCATTATCACCGGTATCTACACCGTACTCGGTGGCATGAAAGCCATCATGTGGACCTCGGTATTACAAACCCCGGTGCTAATCATTGGCTCTGTAGTAATCCTGGTTGTTGGCCTAGATCAGGTTGGCGGCTGGTCTGAGGTAGAGCGCATTAACGACGCTAATCTGCATCTGATTCGCTCTGCCAGCGATGTAGACTTCCCATGGCCGGGCATCATCTTCGGCTCATTCATAATTGGTTTCTGGTACTGGTGTACCGACCAGTACATCGTACAGCGTGTATTATCAGCTAAAGGCATTAAAGAAGCCCGCCGCGGTACCATGTTTGCCGGTTACCTGAAATTACTGCCAGTATTTATCTTCCTGTTCCCGGGCATGATTGCGGTGGCGCTTAAGGAAAAAGGTATTATCAACTACGCCAGTGCCGACCAGGCCTTCCCGACTCTGGTTGCCGAGCTGTTACCTTCCGGCGTTAAGGGGATTGTTATCGGCGGTCTGGTTGCCGCGCTAATGAGTTCACTGGCATCATTGTTTAACTCTTCTGCAACGCTGTTTACCATCGATTTCTATAAGAAATTCAAACCTGAATCCAGCGAGAAGCACCTGCTGAAAGTAGGCCGTATCGCTACTATCGTGATTGTTATTCTGGGTATCCTGTGGATCCCGGTGATGAGCTTAATCGCCGATGTGTTGTATGAGTACCTGCAGAGTGTGCAGTCGCTGATCGCCCCAGGGATTGCAGCGGTGTTCCTGCTTGGCCTGGTAAGCCGTCGGATCACGCCAGCCGCAGGTTACGCTGGCCTGGTTTCAGGCTTTGTACTGGGCATGATCAGACTGGTCATGCTGCCGTTCAAAGACAGCCTGGCCAACACCAGCTTCGCCTGGATTGTAGAGATGAACTGGCTGTACTACTGTATCCTGCTGTTCGTCCTGGTGACTATCATCATGATTGTGGTGAGCATGTTCACCAAAGCGGCCAGTGAAGAAAAACTGCAGGGCCTGACGTTCCGAACACTGGGCAAAGGCACTATGAAAGAAGTGGTAGACGGTCTGGATAAGTGGGATTACATCCATACCGTGGGTATATTAGGCATCACTGCCTTTATCTATATCCGCTTCTGGTAAACGACCAAGCCGGTGCCATCGTCACCGGCTTTTCTTTATCTCCACCAAACTTGCAACGACTACCCGGATTGACGCCATGCTGAAGATACTCACCTTAATGTTACTCGTAACATTTCCTGCTACAGCAACCACATATAAAGTTTACTACCTTGGCGGCCAATCAAACATGGAAGGCTTTGGTGAAAATATCGATTTACCGGCCAATTACCGGGCGTCACTTAAATCGGTGCCTGTTTTCCAGGGCAATCCGGTAGCCGACTTTAAACCCAACGGTGGCCTTGGCCTCTGGGATATACTGCAACCCGGCTTCGGCCGACAGTTTTATTCCGATGGCAACACCAATCAGCATTCAGACTATTTCGGCCCGGAGCTGAGCTTTGGCCATCAGATTGCCAAACTGCATCCTCAACAAAACGTGGCTCTGATTAAGTATGCACTGGGCGGCTCTGCCCTCGGTTATGGGGTGGGTAACAACTGGTACCCTGACTACCGCCGTGGCAATGGCATAAACCAGTATGATCACTTTTTATCTACACTAGGCAATGCTTTTGCCAGCCGGGATATCGATAGTGACGGAGAACCTGACACTCTGATCCCCGCAGGGATTATCTGGATGCAGGGCGAGTCAGATGCCTACGACAGTGAAATAACCGCCAATCGTTACCTGGATAACCTGAAAACGATGATAGCACTGTTCAGAGCCGCGCTTCGCAGCCCTGATTTACCAGTGGTCTTAGGGAAAATTACGGATTCGGGTATGGATCCCGAAGACGGTTTGCGAATGAACTGGGGCAGTCTGGTTCAACAAGCCCAGCTAGACTTTGTTGAGCAGGATAGCTGCGCGGCCCTGGTCACCGTTACTGAAAGCTTTACCCACCTTGATGACGGCTGGCACTATACATCCGAGGATTACCTGACATTAGGGCGCCAATTTGCTGAACGAGTAGCACAACTCGAGAGTCAGTGTTCTCCTGACTAACTACAACAGTGTTGCGTTATTCATCGTGCTATCCTCGCTGTAAAACACTCGTTAAACGCAAACTGATTGCTAGTTAGTCAGTTTGCAATGTAACCTCAAAGCAATTCCCAGCCCTGCACCACCATTTATGTCAGACAGCTTTGCTTTACTGCCCATTATTGAGCGCATCTTCGCCACCGTTTTTCCGTTATTTGCCATGGTGATGGTGGGGTTTCTTTATGCCCGCAAAACCGACTCAGACATGGGCGTTGCCAACCGCATCAACATCGACATTTTTGTGCCCGCGTTAATCTTTTCTGTAATGGCATCCAAGTCTTTTGATTTGTTTAGTTATCTGGACTTAATGCTGGGGACTTTGCTGATGGTCATCGGTTCAGGCTTACTGGCGCTACCGGTTTGTAAATGGCTGGGCGTTTCGCCCAAAATTTTCGCTCCCCCCACCATGTTTAACAACTGCGGTAACCTGGGCTTGCCGCTGGCCCTACTGGCCTTTGGAGAAGCCGGGTTGAGTGCGGCTATCGCCATGTTTCTGGTGAGTACGTTGCTGCATTTTTCGCTGGGCGTCTATATTCTGCATGATAAAGCTCAGCTAAGAACGCTGGCAACCAATCCAATGGTAATGGCTACCGCAGCCGGACTGGTATGGAGCTTATCCGGCTGGACATTACCGGTTTGGATCAGTACACCCATCGACATGCTGGGGCAGATTTCCATCCCGCTGATGTTGTTTGCGCTGGGGGTTCGCATGACCGATGTGGATTTTGCCGACTGGCGTTCCGGCCTGTTCTGGGGGTTATACGGGCCCTTAACCGGCTTTATGGTCGCTTACCCGTTTGCATTGCTGGCAGGGCTATCGAGCGAACATACGGCGTATTTTGTACTGTTTTCAGTATTGCCACCGGCCGTACTCAATTTTATGCTGGCAGAGCGCTACAAACAGGCGCCACACACGGTGGCGTCGATTGTTTTACTCGGCAATATTGCCAGTCTGGCGGTGGTGCCGGTGGCACTATTCTTTGTGCTCGATTAGTCAGTTTTATCGCTGAAAAATACCGGAAATCCTTCCGCATCCCAGTAAATTACCCGGGCTCTGGCGTGACGGTTAGGGTCGGTAAGTGGCGTCCCACGCAGGGTTTCGTAATCACGGCTGTGGTAAATCATCAGGTCGGTTTCGCCATCCTCGGCTTTTACAAAACTATTGTGGCCCGGGCCATAGCGTCCCACCGCGGCATTGGTGGTAAATACCGGATCTACTTTCTTGTGCCAGTTGGCAGGATCGAGTAGATCCGCGTCTTCATCGGCCCACAGCAACCCCATGGCATAGCGGTGATCGGTGGCACTGGCCGAATAGGTGATGAGCACCCGGCCGTGGCGAACAAGCACTGCGGCCCCCTCGTTAACCTTATAACCGGCCACTTCCCAATCGAAAGTTGGCTCACTCAACAGGGTGACTGTGTCGAACCTAATGGAGGTAGGCGAGTCCATCTCGGCTATCCACAGCGCCGAATTGTAACTGCGCTTAGCATCCTGCTGTGCCCAAACCAGATACCGTTTGCCGTCATGTTCAAAGGTTGTGGCATCCAGCGAGAAAGAATCAACCGGCGTCTGAATGCGACCGGCTTCGGTCCATTCTCCGTCCATTGGGTTCGCTGCGGTATTTTTTAGCGCATACATTCTGATACTCCAGGGCGCATCCACATCGCCGGCGGCAAAATAGATGTACCAGTCGCCGTCCACCTCGTGTAATTCCGGAGCCCAGATATTTACGCTCATCGGCCCCTTGTCGTTTTTGCGCCAGATGACTTTCGGCTCGGCAATTTTCAAATCATTAAGCCGGCAGGCAGCGCGAAGCTCTATTTCGTCAAACTTAGGTGAAGTGCCGATAAACGTATAACAGCCGTCCTCGTGCTGTACAATCCAGGGGTCGGCTCGCTGGACAACGATAGGATTATCAATAGGCTCAAGCGGGGCTGCCATCATCGGTGCGACGCTTAACGTTGCAAAGGCGGTACAGGCAATGGTCAGGCTGGTGCGCAGCATGGTTTTAAAATCAAACAACATAGCGAGTCCTTGGTTTAAAGATAAACGGGCAATTGCGATTGCGCAGTTGCTAATCAATTATTAATATTGTATTACATATTTAACATGATTATTGCTACACTAAGCAAGTTCTTTTACAGGTGCTTTCAGAGGTAAAAATGATTCAAAGCCGTAAACGGAAAACCAGTGCAAACAGATTGCGCTTAGCCTTAACAAGCTTACTCAGCGGTGCCTTTTTAATGGGCTGTGGTGCCCAGGCAAAACAGGTGGAGGTTCATGATCCGGTTATGACCAAAGCCGGCGATACTTACTATGTGTTCAGTACCGGGCCAGGGATTACCTATTACGAATCCAAAGATATGGAAAACTGGACCCTGACCGGGCGCGTATTTCCCGATGAGCCAAGCTGGGCCAAACGTATCTCTCCGAGTTTCGACGGCCACTTATGGGCACCAGACATTTACCAGAAAGACGGTAAATTCTATCTGTACTACTCGGTTTCGGCATTTGGTAAAAACACTTCGGCCATTGGCGTAACCGTAAATGAGAGTCTCGACCCGCAGTCACCAGACTACAAATGGGTAGACTACGGTATTGTGGTGGAATCGGTGCCGCATCGTGATCACTGGAATGCCATCGACCCGGCAATTGTTGAAGACGATGAAGGCAATGCATGGATGAGCTTTGGCTCGTTCTGGGATGGTCTGAAACTGGTTAAACTCGATGATGACTTAGTGCGTCTGGCAGAGCCGCAGGAGTGGTATTCCATTGCCAGCCGCCCAGGTTCCAATGTTGCCGACAGTGCAGATCCGGGCGAAGGCGCTATCGAGGCTCCCTATATTTTTAAGCAAAACGGTTATTACTATTTGTTTGTCTCGTTTGATAAATGCTGTCGCGGTATGGACAGCACCTACAACGTACGCGTAGGACGCAGCAAATCAGTTACCGGTCCGTACCTCGACCGTGATGGCAAGTCGTTAATGGAAGGCGGCGGCACCATGGTGATAGAAGGTAACGACGACTGGGTAGCACTGGGTCACAATGCGGCGTACACCTTTGACGGTAAGGACTACCTGGTGTTACACGCCTATGAAACAGCCGATAACGCGTTGCAAAAGCTACGTATTCTGCCGATTAGTTGGGATAATGACTGGCCAGTAGTTGACCCGGCCGACCTCAACAAGCGCACTACTGAACTTCTGAAAAAGTAACTTTTCTTCAGCTTCCCGTGCGTTGTCGATGGATATGACAGACCCACGCGCACGGGAGTTTTCCTACTCTATTGATCCAGCCCACTGTTTTTCCATACGTTATTTCAGTATTCTGACTGTATAAATTTTCTTCTCTGTTCTCGGTTTCACAGGGTTTGTGTCGCGGGAGTTCCCATGCTTTTTATTCCGCATGCCTGGCATGCTCATTATGTATTTCTGGTTATTGGTCTGGCCGCGCTGTTAATGGCCAGCAATCGCGTGCGTTACGATATGATAGCTATCACGGTAGTGCTGGCCCTTATGTTAGGCGGAATATTGTCGGTAAAGGAGTCACTGGCCGGTTTTGGTAACCCGGTGGTTGTGCTTATTGGCGCCCTGCTGATTGTCGGCGAAATGCTCGACCGCACCGGTGTTGCCCGTTTTGTGGGTGACTGGATAGGCCGGCACAGTCATAGCTCCACTAATAAACTGTTAATCATGCTTATGCTTGCCAGCGCCATTTTAAGTGCCGTAATGAGCTCTACGGCGGTAGTGGCCATTTTTATTCCTATCGTAATGCGCATCGCCAAACAAACCGGCAATAGTGCCAGTCAGTTGCTGCTGCCCATGTCTTACGCGGCACTGGTGAGCGGTATGCTCACCCTCATTGCAACGCCGCCTAATCTGGTGATCAGCGGCGAGTTAGGTGCTCAGGGCTATGAGCCCCTGCGCTTTTTCACTTTCACGATGCCGGGGCTGGTCGTGCTTGGTGGCCTGATGCTGTATATGCTGCTGGTCGGTCGTAAGTGGCTACCAAACAACGGTAAAACAGAACACCAGTCTGCCCAGCGCTCGATTAAAGCCCTGTGGGACGACTACCGGGTGAACCGTGAACTGGTTTACCTGCGTATCGATGAGGAGTCGCCTCTGCACGGAAAAACCATTGCCCAGAGCGGCTTGTACGATAATTACGGCTTGCGCATTCTTGACCTGTCCCAGCGTGTTCGGGGTTGGCGGGAGTTAAAGGCCGGTGTATCGCCGGATATTGTGCTGCATGCCGGAGATGTACTGCATGTCGCAATTCCGCCTGAGCAACTGGCACCGGTGGAAAGCCAGGTCATGCTGATGCCATTTCACCCCTCGCAACTGGAAACCCAGTATCGCAGCTGGGAGTTCGGCGCTGAAAGCGTGCTGGTTCACCCGGAATCAAAGCTTATTGGTAAGTCGGTGCGGGAGGCCAAATTCCGCGATCACTACGGCCTGGATGTATTTGGCGTGAGGCGTAACCGCCAGTCCCTGGATGACTACCAGAATCAAAAACTGCAAGCGTCTGACTGTCTGTTGGTGACCGGCCCCTGGGCTAAGATTATGCAGCTTCAACAGCAAAACCACGATTTTGTGGTGCTGGAAACGCCCGCCGAAGCTGCCGATGTAGTGCCGGCATTCCGGCGCATGCCGGTAGCACTGGCCATCACGACCTTTATGGTACTCAGTTCGGTTTTTAACTGGATGCCGCTGGTGGCAGCCGTGTTAATCTCAGTAATCGCGGCAGTCATTACCCGTTGCCTTACCGCAGCCGACGCTTACCGGGCCATTCACTGGCAAAGCCTGGTATTACTGGCCGGTATGTTACCCCTGGCTGACGCCCTGCAACAAACCGGCGGCACCGATATGATTGTGGGTAGTATGATAGGCTCGGCGGGTGACGCATCCCCGCAAACGCTGCTGGTGCTGCTGTTCGCGATTACTGCTTTGCTGACCAATATTTTATCCAATACTGCCTCAGCAGTCCTCATGGCGCCTATCGCAATCAGCGTCGCCCACCAGCTGGGCGTATCGCCCTACCCACTGGCAATGACCGTGCTGTTTGCCGCATCAGCGGCCTTTATGACTCCTATTGCCTCACCTATCATTACGTTGATTGTGGAGCCCGGCAAGTACCGCTTTTTTGATTTCATCAAACTGGGCAGCCCTATGCTGGTCTGGGTATTTGTATGCTGTTATTTCCTCATTCCCTTCTTTTTCCCCTGGTAGCGAATCATTAACACAGGATGTTAACGAATAGCTACCTATGGTCTGCGCAGTGGCGCAGACCAGACTATACTTGCCCTGCGGACTATTAAAAGCTAAAGAAATGTTAAATTTTGTCTTTTTGTGCTTCAAATTTGGTCACAGCAGGAGTATCTTTAGCTAATTAGTTAAGCCCCCTAACAATTAACAGCGAACCTCACTTCGCTGTTATAAGCACTGAGGTAGTAATGGTTAATAACACTTATGATGCCATCGTTGTTGGCTCCGGAATAAGCGGCGGTTGGGCCGCCAAAGAGCTCACCGAAAAAGGCCTGAAGGTATTAATGCTGGAGCGTGGCGAAAACGTTGAGCACGTAAAGGACTACACCAATACCCATAAAAACCTGTGGGATTACCCTCACCATGGTCGCCCAAGTCAAGAAGCACTGGCGTCTCAACCGGTGATGGCTCGCGGTAAGGGCTATCCCTTTAACGAAGTCACTATGGGCGCCTGGGCGGACCATAAAACTTCGCCTTACGTTGAAAAAGAGCCTTTCCAGTGGTTCCGCGCTTACCAGGTGGGTGGCCGTTCATTGTTATGGGGGCGTCAGTCTTATCGTCTCAACCCGGAAGACTTTGAAGCCAACGCCAAAGAAGGCGTAGCCATTGACTGGCCAATCCGTTACGACGACATTGCGCCCTGGTACAGCTACGTGGAAAAGTTTGCCGGTATCTCTGGAAACAAAGACGGTCTGGACGTTTTGCCCGACGGTGACTTCCTGCCCGCGTTTGAAATGAACGCCGTAGAGAAAGACCTGGCTGCGCGCCTGAAAAAGCAATACAAAGGCGAGCGTCACATGATCATGGGCCGTACCGCCCACATTACCGAGCACCGCCCGGAACAGGGCCGCGGTAAATGTCAGAACCGGGATAAATGCTGGACAGGTTGTCCCTGGGGCGGCTACTTCAGTACTCAGTCGGCTACCCTGCCGGCGGCACTGAAAACCGGTAATCTTACTCTGCGTCCAATGTCGATTGTAAAAGAGCTCATCTACGACAAAGACAAAAAACGCGTTACCGGTGTAGAAATCATCGATGCGGAAACCAAAGAAACCATTGTTTATAAGAGCAAGATTGTTTTTCTGAATGCGTCGACACTTAACTCTGCGTGGGTTCTGATGAACTCCGCCCGTGATGTGTGGGATAACGGTCTGGGTTCAAGCTCTGGTGAGCTTGGCCACAACGTGATGGATCACCACTACATGTTAGGTGGCACCGCTGATGTCCCGGGGCACCTCGACAAATATGTTTATGGTCGCCGTCCTACCGGTATCTACATTCCTCGTTTCGCTAACTGGGGCAATGACAAGCGCGACTTCCTGCGCGGCTTTGGCTTCCAGGGTAACGCTGTACGTCAAAGCTTTAATCGTGACGCCGATGGCCTTGGCATTGGCGCAACACTGAAACAGACACTGAGCGAGCCGGGTAAGTGGACTATGAGCACTGTGGGATTCGGCGAAATACTGCCGGATCACCGCAACAAGGTCAGCCTGAGTAAGACAGTCACTGATGCCTGGGGCCTGCCAGTACTGGAAATGGATGCCAAAATCCGTGATAACGAAATCAAAATGCGTAAAGCCATGAAAGAAGACATTGTAGAAATGTTTGATAGCATCGGTTTGGAAAACGCACAGGCGTGGGAAAGTACCTACCATATGGGTAAAGGGATCCATGAAATGGGTACCGCTCGTATGGGCCGGGATCCAAAAACCTCAGTACTGAATAAACACAATCAGGTATGGGACGCACCGAACGTTTTCGTCACCGACGGTGCCTGTATGACATCATCATCCTGCGTCAATCCGTCTCTGACCTACATGGCGTTAACCGCCCGGGCAGCAGACTTTGCCGTTGAAGAATTAAAACGGGGGAACCTGTAATGGCAAACTCAACATCCACCACCATGGACCGTCGCACGCTGTTAAAGCTCATTGCCGCCTCAACCGGAGCCGGCCTGATCAATGCTCCGGCACTGGCAGTCTGGGAAGAACAACCCGACCTGTTACCGGTAAGCAAAGCCGGCTTTGATGACGCCACTGTGGCGCTCATTACCGAACTGTGCGAGGTGGTTATTCCGCGCACCGACACCCCGGGAGCCAAAGACGCCGGCGTACCGCCATTTTTCATTGGCATGGTGCGCGAGTGCTACGACGAACAGCAACAAAAGCTGTTTGAGGCAGGCTTTGCCGACATTGAATCACGCAGTAAAACGCTTTACGGCAAACCTTTTGCGACCCTGAACGCAGAGCAAAAGTCCGATTTGATCACGGCCATTGATGTTGAAGCCATAACGTTTAACAAAGGCGAAGACACGCAGTGGGATGGCGCTGGTTTTGAAGGTCAGCCACACTACTTCACGCTGATGAAACAACTGGTTATTTTTGGCTTCTTCTCATCCAAAGTGGGCGGTACCCAGGTACTGCGTCACTCAGATGTGCCCGGCGGCTATTACGACATTCCTTATAACGAAGGCGATAAAGCCTGGACAACACCCTGGCCCTGGTAAACCACAATGAAATTAAACAAGCTTATCAAACATCCGCTAACCAAAGCCGCCGTGCTGACCGCCGGTTTGCTTAATGCGAATGTCACCATGGCAGAAACCGCCGTTGCAGACTGTGTGTTACGCGATACGGCATTTAGTGTGCAACTGCCTGCTTATGATGTAATGACCCGCCCGGAAGCGCGGGCTATTGCCGAAAAATATTACCCGGGATTGTTTGAAACTCTGCCAGCCTGGTTACTCAGCGAAAAAATGCCTTCTTTTGCCACCATACTGACACTGGAGCAACTTATCGCCAGAGCCGATCCGGCTAAGCCGCGCCTGGCTGAACTGGATGCCGAGCTTCGCGCGTTGCCGGTAACCGAAGCCGTTAAAGCTGCTCGTTGCGCTCGTTTTGATGCCGAGCCGCAGTATTTTAGCGTTGATGATGCCCCGGTGCAGGTACTGGTGTATCAAAAGATCAACGGCTACGACCATGGTCGTTCCGTGACTGCCGCTACCGAAGCGCTCACGCGTATGTCAAAAGAAATGGGCTATGGCGTTACCGTTACCGCTAACGGCGGCGCGTTTAATGCGAAAAACCTGTCTCAGTTTGATGTAGTGGTATGGAACAACGTGAGCGGTGACACGCTTACCTTGTCGCAACGTGCTGCATTCGAAGACTATATGAATAACGGTGGCGGTTTCCTTGGCGTTCATGCCTCAGGCGGCGACTCCATTTATTTCTGGGACTGGTATCGCGATGCCCTGCTTGGTGTACAGTTTATTGGCCACCCTATGGATCCCCAGTTCCAGTTAGCCGAACTCACCACCCACGAGAATTCGGCGCATATTGCTGAGTCACTGCCAGACACCTGGTCAATTAAAGACGAGTGGTACTCGTTTGCGGCTGAGCCCGATTTAGAGGGTGTTGAATACGTGATCACCATCGATGAAGACAGCTATGCACCGGGCAATCTGGCCATGGGCGGCGTTCATCCTATCGCCTGGAAACATTGTGTAAATGAAGGCCGCGCGATGTATACCGCGATTGGTCACCGCGAAGAAATGTATGACGTACCGGAAAATATCACCCTGATCAAAGATGCCCTGAAATGGACATCCGGTCACGGCGCTAAAGTTTGTGCTGAATAAGGGTGTGTTCTAACTTAAAGGCAGTGCTGAGAAAGCCTGCTTTTATCCGCAAAAAAGGCTCCTGTACGGGAGCCTTTATGCCTTCAAGCATTATCCATGCTGTTCGTCGAGTAGTTCAGACTTTTTCTTAATCTTACAATTGAAGATTTTCTGGGTATTCTTCCGGCCTAAATACCAGGCAACAGTGTATGGATGTGAGCGCTTGAAGAATCGTTTAAAAGCTTTCATATGACATCCTCCGTTTTGTGTTGCCCTATTAACTATATGACAATACTGTAATAATTGCCAGTACAATTTTAAAATCGTATACTATTTTGTTTTTGCGTCGATTTTAGAGCTCTTCTCCAGCACGCCCAAATAAAATTTAAGCAATTGAAAAATAAACATTTATACCGAATCACTTCGCGCCATATTCCAAACGTCTGACGAGAAGGCTTCTCAATCTTTTTTTACGGCTAATAATCCGGATACAAAAAATCCGCAGGCTGGAACAGCACTGCGGATTTTTATTGATAACGGTTTCTCCCGTAGGATGATTAATCGATATATTCGATGCGGAAGTTATCCAGCGTAACCGTTCCACCACTTTCTGTGCGCAGTTGAATAAACGAATTCTCGCTGGCCACTGGACCTTCCACCTCCAGGGTACCGATAGTCAGTTCATTAATCAGAGTGGCATAGAACTTAGAACTGCCGCCTAACCAGGATTTACTGCTGCTACTGGTGTTGTTATCCACGTAGATCTGGAAGTTGTTATCACCGTCGGGGTCGCTTACGCTGACGATATCCACCAGCACCTTGTAAGGGCGGCTCAGATCAAACACACCACGACCGGTCGTATCACTGTCGGCGGTGTCGGTCTCAGGCATGGTATCGCCAATCGTAAAGCGTGCACTGGTCAGGGTAATCTGGCCATCGGCCACCACGATACCGCTGCCGCCGCCGGTCACATTATGCAGTGGCATTGAACTGTCTTCCGGTAGTGACTTGTATTCAGCACTGAAGAACGTATCTTCGTCTGCCGCACTGAAGTCTTCGCTGTAAGGTAGCGTGACATCGGTGCCTGCATTACTGCCACCACCGTTACCGCCGCCGTTATCATCTTCAATGGGCGGAATATGCAAATCACTCTGGTCAATCTTGCCCACACCCGCATGGTTGATAACCTTACTCTTCACAATACTGGTTTCATCCAGCGTGTAGGTATACGGCACTTCGTAGCTACTGGTTGGTGTAGCATCCGGTCCGGCTACCACGTCACTGCCTGACGGTGTGGTCCAGGTAACGCCGGTACCAAACAGGTTACCCGAGGTATTCCAGTAGCCTATCTCTGCAGAGTAGAACGACACGATTGGATTTTGGGTATTTTCAAAAACGTTATTCTCAATCTGTAGTTCTGCTCCCATACGCGAATTCATACCGGTAGAACTGATGTTGTTGTAGTAGTTATTGTACAGATGACCATAGCCAAAGCGGAACAGCGGTAAACGCGATTCAATGCTCTCAAAGCGGTTATGGTGGAAGGTAATCAACCGGTCTCTGTCATTACTACTGCTTTCATCATCGGTATGACCATGTAACGAGGCTTTCCAGTGATCGTGCAGATAGTTATAGGAAATAGTGATGTTCTTCGCACCAGACTTAGAGTCAATCAGACCGTCATAGAAATCCTTATTCACATTTAACGTACTGTAGAGCTCGTTATGGTCAATCCAGATATGACTGGTGGTTGAGCCATCATCATCACCTTCAATGGAAATAGCATCCTTACCACCGGTTAAGACGTGATGGATCTTAAGGTTCTGGACAATGATATTGTTGGCCCGGCGAATCGAAATACCAATGCCGTCAAACTCACCGCGGTCGGCAACACCAATAATGGAAACATTGTCCATATCCTTAATTTCGATGGAGCGACCGCTGCCATCATTGTTGGCATCGGTAATAACACCGTCCACATAAATGGTCACCGGCGTATTGGCGTTGCTGGCTTCTTCGAGCGCAGCGGTTAACTTCGCCCCGGTATCAACCGTTACCACCATGCCACCAGCGCCTCCTGTAATATCGAAGTTATGACCGGCAAAACCTTTATCGGTGACTTCTTCGATAATTACCGGCGCATCCAGCGGCTGAGGCTCCCAGCCAGCACCGTCATTGTAGCCGGCAAAAACGCTGGCACGAGTGCTGTAATCAGCCACTTCTGCCTCCGACAGGAGGTAACCACCCGACCGGGCAGTCAGATCCAGTGCATTGCCCTGGCCATCCATACTGCCGTACTCACGCCAGCCGGCATTTGCCGTGGCAGGGTCCGGGTTGGGTTGTGGCTGACCATTAATGCCGTTATAGGCCCAACCCACTGCAGCAATATGCTCACCAAAGGTGTTATTTACCAGGGTAATGTTGTCGTAGTAGTTACTGTTACCACCACTACGGGCAATATAGGTAGAACCGGCTTCAACAGTTGTACCAAGCGGCCCCGGGCCATGGGTAAAGTCACTGTTTAAGAACACAAAGCCCGGATCATCGGCATTTTGTACCCGCGCCTGCAGTACATAGCCGCCCGGTGAGGTGGCATCGCTACCGTATTTCGAGTCGCCAATAGTGCGGATTTCGCTTTCTTCAAATAAGGCAGCTGTTGCATAGCCCCAGATAAAGTCAACGTTACCGGCCACCAGCGTGTTGTAGAACCAGCTGTAGCCCTTCAGCAGCAGCGTATCCTGCTCACTGATAAAGTTCATGTTATTGGCAATCAGGCGATGACTGCTGTTGAAATAAATAGTTTCGGCCTGATTCGAGTCTACGTTATTGCGGGTATGGCTGTTCTTCAGGGTAAAGTTATTCAGCACCAGATTATCAGCACTTTCTACCAGGAACACGCTACGGCCACCGTTTGGTGTGCCAGTTCCCGGAGCTTCGCTGCCGCCGGTGCCACCGTTAAAGGACTCGTAGTTATCGTAGTAAATAACCGTATTGTCGCGATCCTCGCCTTCAATAGTCAGGTTATTCTTACTACGCACGTACAACAGCTCATTGTACATACCCGACTTAACGGTAATGGTTGCTGCGGTGTCTTTGGCAACATTTTCCATTACGTAGTTAAGTGCGCCCTGTACTGTTCTGAAATCTGCCAGTCCGTCGTCATCTACGGTCACCGCGCTACCTGAAGGCCCTATTTCCTGGGTGCTAAACTGCCAGCCGGCCGTTTTACCCATGCCGGTAAAGTCGGTGCCGTTGAGCTGGGTTCCCGTAACCACGCCCTCACCAATGGCCACATAATAGGTTTTATCGTAATCCAGCGCGTTGGTGTGCGGTACGATAGTCAGGGTATTACCGTCAACCCTGAAGGGGCGGTAGTTTACCCGGCGCAGACGATCCTGTCCGGTGTAGCCCAGCGCATCAATATCACCGCCCAGGGTAATAACATCAGCCACCGTATCGTCGGCTGCGTCATAGATGCGTACTTCGCCAACCTCAGCCAATACTGGTGCACTATCAAAGGTAATCGACAAGCGACCGTCCACATAAGCATTGGGCGCTGCAATTGCAGGGGAAGTTCTGCCGGTCAGGTCGCCGTAATCACCGGTTGGCATTACAAAGCCTTCGGTCACTAATACCTCAACACTGCGCACCAGAGTAGGATCGGAGCCTGACGTAAAGGTTATCGTGGCACTCCCTGCTGCGGCAGGTGTTAGGGTAACATTGGGGCCGTCAATAGCCACACTCACCACGCTCTCATCTGACGATGTAACCGTAAAGGTATCATCGGTAATGCCATCATTTTGCACGGCGGTGACATACACAATCAGCGGGTCTGTTGTGGTTGTGGCGTTCCATTCTGTGTCTTTATAGTCCAGGGTAAGTTGCACCGGCTTCACGCTCGGATCGCCTACCTTGAAATCGTCCATTTCAAAGGAACGGTTATTGGTAAACATGCCAATCAGCCCTTTAGCCGTAAAGGTTGTATCACTGATTGAGCCCATTTCCTCACCGTCCAGGTAAACCGTTAGAGTGTCACCTACCAGGTCGAAACGTACGCGGTACCAAACGCCGTCGGTGCCGTCTTTTTCGCCCAGTAACAATGGCGTACTGGCCTGAACCGGACGATTAATTGAACCGTCGGTGCTGATGGCAATTTCCACCCGGGTACTGCTTGATGAGTTCTGCAGATTTAAACCGCCGCCGTACCAGTTACCCGCACTATTGTAGCGAGCAGTAAAGTACAGCTGTTTATTAGCGGTAGTGCTGTTTTGACGCGGGCGAATGCGGGCTTCCACAAAGTAATCGGCCGTATCCGGAATCTGCGCCATGGCTTCATCGGTGAGCTGAATGATTTCACCACCGGCGCCACCGGCGGTATAGCGCAGCATGTCGTTACCGGTATCGCTGGTATAAATATCAAAGCTGCCGATAGCCCCTTCGGTATTATCCGGCTGGGCCAGCAGGTTCCAGTTATCGGTGTTACCGCTGCTGAAGTCATCACAAAAATACAGGCTCGGATCATCTTCGCAGGAAAACATGCTGGCATCTTCAATATACTCAATGCGCAGATTGTTAATCACCACGGTACCACCACTTTCCGTTCGCAGTTGCAGGAAGGAGTTTTCCGATGCCAGTAATCCCTCTACTTCCAGCGTGGTGCCGGGCTCCAGGGTGTTGATCAGCTCACTATAAAAACGTGAATCACCACCGTGTACCGACTTACTGCTGCTACTGGTGTTGTTATCCACATAAATCTGGAACTTGTTGTTACCCTCGGTATCGCTTACCGACACAATGTCCATAACCACTTTATAAGGGCGGCTTAAATCAAGCACACCAGTGAAAATCGTGTCATCGGCAGTGGTTTCAGTATCCGGTACTGAATTACCAATGGTGAAGCGACCTGAATCGATTTGCAGACCATCGCTCACGACCATCACGGTGCCGCCGGTACGGTAGTAAAGTGGCAGGGTTTCACCAGTACTGTTAACCAGGCTGGCAAAGGCATCAGAGAAGATATCCTCCGTCACGCCAATGTAGTTATAGGTGAGTGGCAAGTCCACCTGCGGAATGTCAGGCTGCTCAGGCACTTCGGGTTCTTCCGGTTCCTCCGGTACTTCCGGTGCATCCACAGCATCGGCCACCGTCTAGATGGTCAGGTTATCAATGGTGATATTGCCGGAACTGTCGGTACGTAACTGAAAGAACGAGTTTGTGATAGCCGGGTCTAAAATGCGCGCATCCGGGTCGTCTGCCGGCAATCCCGTGACATCGGTACCGGGCTCATAGGTGTATGTAAAACGCTGACCAATCGGGAAGTTTTCTTCGCTGATGCTCATCCCAATAAACTTACTGGCGCCGCCATGTACGGAGTTGCCCTGACTGGTGGTGTTGTTATCCACGTATATATTCAGGCTGCCGGCACTGGTATGGGAAATCACATCAAAGCTGATGGTAAAGCCTTCGCTGATATTAAAAATACCGGTTCCCACCGTATCTGATGAGGTCGTTTCAACACCAGGCGTAGTATTACCAATGGTAAAGCGCGCGCCAGACAAATTAAGCTGGCCCAGCTCCGGGTCGATGACCGGACTACCGCCAGTTTTAAAGTACATAGCGCTGCTATTCGGATCATCGGTTAAACGCTTATAACCCGACGAGAAGAAAGTGGTAATGTCGGTATCAAAGCTTTCCGCTAAAGCAGGCTCAACATTAGACGCTTGTTCTTCTAATGCAATCAGTTCCAGATCGGCCTGTTCTTCAGTAAGAACCAACAGGTTATCCTGCGGGTCCTCGCCGGCATCACAGGCCCGCACTAAACTGGCTACTGCCTGGGTAGGATCATCAAACCAGCATAAACTGTATACCTGGTTAACCGTATTGTACGAACGGGAAACCAGGTAGTGAGTAGTGGTATCGGTGGTCAGTACCAGTGCCCGGCGTCCAAAAGCAAAGCCATAGTTACCGGTTGTGGTCACTTCGCCTTCCGTGTAGCTAAACGAACCAGTCAGGCCGCCAGCGTCGTCCGGCGTAAACGTAACTGCAGACTTCACCGCCGTACTGCCCTGAATATAAGTGTTGTATAGGGTACCGGTTATCAGCTCAACGTTAATGGCATTGGTCAGCAGTGTGCCATACTCGGTTTCGAGATAGTTAACAAAATGCGCTACCGCGTCATCATAGTCTGTTAGCGTGGTGCTGCCCCCCGCGGTGGCCAGCCATGGCTCTACATCGGCAGCAAAGTCATCGCTATCCTGGGCGAAGAATGACTCAACAGTTTCGCCCTCCTCCAGTAACATTTGCGCTGCGGCTGCGGCATTGGCAGAAATACTGATACCGTTAGTGGGATCGGCATCGGTATCAAGCGCCTGCAACAACCGCAGGGTATTAACAACTGCCGGATTAAACGGGTTATCGGTCTGAAACAGTGCCAGCGGCGTTAGTAAACTGGATGCCGGCACGGTCGGAAACGTAAAGTCACCGATTGAAAACGTTATCTGATCACCACGAAAGTAAGAAAATTCACCATTTTCATTAGTGGTGCCGTCGGGAAAAGACTCTGAGCTATAACTTAAGCCCCCTACCGGGGCGTCAACAAACTGGCCGGTCAGCGCGGGCGCCGGCTCTTCCTTTACATTGATGGTTTGTTCAAATCCGCAACCGGTTACCAATACGGCGCTACCCACCAGAGCAGCAATGCGATTGAGCTTTTTCATGTTCACCCTCCCAGGATGATAGTGCGGGAGTGCGGCCTGGCGGCACCAAAGCAGTGTCCGACCCTGATGCCACGTTCCCGTTTCAATTAACTGTGCAGAGGCAAAGCCTCGTTATCGTTTAATAGAACTTGATCGTGGCACCTAACTGATAGGTCTGGCCGTACACTTCTTTTTGATACAGGATGTTGCCACCGCTGTACTCATTGCCTTTAAAGAAGCGTAAATCTTCCTGTGAGGTCAGATTAAGCGCATCAAAATACAACTGAACGTTTTCGGTCAGATCATATTTAAATTTGGCATCCACACTGGTGTAGCCGGCCTGATACTGATCGCCCCAGATTTTACAGCCCTTCACATCATCCAGCTGTGCTGACACCGGGCATGAGCCGATTTGCTCAAGAATTTCCGAGCGGTAATTGGTGATCAACCGCGCAGAAAAGACTTCGTTTTCCCAGCCAACGGTGAGGTTAAAAGTTTGGTCGGCCTGGTCTGGCAGCGGCATGCTCCCCTGACGCACGGTGTCGTCGAGTCTGGCGTCACTGTTGAGGAAAGTGGCATTGGACTGAATAAACAAGCCATTTTCAAAGTACTGGTTATAGCTCAGCTCAACGCCGTATACCTTGGCTTTATCACCGTTTAAGGTGATATTGATTTCATCCATGAACAGGTCCTGAGGAATAACAAATTCCGTGACCTGATTGACCGGTAGTCGCACCGGCAGATCGGCGATGGACATGCCGATACCGTTGACTTCAATGATGAAGTTTTCAATATCCTTGTAGAACAGGCCGATCTCCATAAACAAATCTTCGCTGGCATACCAGCTTAACGACGCATCATAGTTTATTGATGTCATGGCCGTCAGGTTGGGGTTACCCACATCCAGAGTATTGTCGGAAGCGAGAATGTAGTCCTGCAACTGACGAATGCTGGCGCCGCCCTGAGAATCATCACAGTCATCGGTACCGGGTGGGCACAGCTCTATGTCACTGTCGAAGGTCGCATACGCGCGGGCCTGGCTAAATGAAGGGCGGGTAAAACTACTCCATATAGCACCGCGCACCAGAATGTTCTCGGTGGGTTCGTAACGCAGATGCACACTGGGGAAAAATTCAGAGTATTTTATCGAGGCTTCCGGCAGTGGAATGGCAATATCCAGCTCACCGTTGCCAGCGCCGTTAAATTCAAAATCATCATTTTCCAGCGACATAAACCCGGTGGACGCAAACTCTGTCTCTACCCAGCGCACGCCGGTAATGATGGTGGCGTCCATGCCTAATGGGAACTCTGTCATGGCGTACAACGCTTTGGTGTCTTCATCGATGGCGTAGTCACCCTTAGTGCTTTCAATCGATTCTTCACCATTAGTGGCTGACTCAACTGTTTGACGTGTTACGTCAACAATTGCATCAACGATGGCTGCACTTTCAAAGGGATACTGGAAGTCGCTGCCTGCCGGTACCGCGCTTGGGTAGTCGGCAAGACTGGAATTCACCGCATCAATACATGCCTGGCCGTCGTTACAGTCCTCTGGCGACGGGTCAAAGCTCCAGCGGTTCTTATCCCGGGCGTAATAACGAGTGGTAAACAATCCACCCACTTTCACGTAGTTTATGTATTCGTTGTACACATCCTTACGCAGATTCACCTGCCAGCTTTCCAGGTCATCGATGCGTAAGCCGCCTTCCAGGAACAGGTTGTCGAAGTCCCAGTTATTCAGGTCGCTGGCATCGCCGCGCGCAGCATTGCCAAACATACCTTCGGAATAAGGCAAGCCAGCAAACGCTGCGGCCTCTTCAGGGCTCATTACCCGGGCATTGATGTTGCGGCGGCCGCCCTGACCGTAAACGATTAGGTCGCGTTCGCGAAATTGTACCCGGCGGTCACCACGGGAATCCTCTTCTGACTTAGATTTAGCGTATTCGTAATCCAGAACCCAGGTATCATTAAATGTATTCCTGCCGCCCAGGCTGAACGTAGTGGTTTCGTTACTACTCTCCTGAATAAAATGCTGATGAAAGACATCAATATCCGACAGAATAAACTCTTTGGTATCGTCATTTACAAACAGGATCTCTTCGTTACCAAAAGAACCGGCGTCCTGAAAATCGTAGAATTCACGTAATGCGAAGTCCCCATCCTCATATTTAGTGTAGGTGCCTTTGGCATAATAATAAGCGTTCTCTGATGGCTGATATTCAACGTTTAATGCCCCCGCAGTACGAGTGCGATCAGCAATTTCACGACGGTATTCCAGCTGTGCAGGGCCGAGGATTTCAGGGCCGAGATTACCGGCAGCAATGTCTTCATCGCTAACCCCGAAATCGGCCTGATAAAATTTCATTTCATTGGAGCTGTGATGGCGGGTTTCGTCAACCAGCGTTTCGCGGTCTTCATAGGACAGAGCGAAGCCCAGTCCTATAGTATTATCAAATAATAATTGGGTGCCGTTTAAACTAAATCGCGGTGAATGGGACTCACGTAGTTCGTTGTAGGCATCCTGCACTTTCAGGTTCAGAGTACTCTTACCACGGTCAAAGGCTGAAATAGCTTTTACGTTTACGGTACCGCCAATTGAGTTAAGGTTTTGATCAGGGGTCAGTGATTTTAATACCTCAATGGTTCCCAACAAGTCGGCGGGTATGGCATCAAGGCCAACCGCGCGGTCTTCACCGGCGCCGGCCATTTCCGCCCCATTCATATTAACCGTTACAAAGCTTGGGCCCAGACCACGAACGGCGACAAATTTACCTTCGCCTTCACTGCGTTGAAGGGTTACGCCGGGCAATCTGCGCAATGATTCTGCCACGTTCTGGTCAACAAAGTTGCCCAGTTCGTCAGTGGAGATGACGGAGCTGAAGCCATCTTTCATACGTTCCAGATCCCGCGCTTTCAGGTCAGCAGTTTTCACCCCTTTAACCTGAATAATTTCAAGATCCTGTTGTTCGGTACTGGCAGCTTGTTCCGTTTCGGTGGAAGCTGGTTGCGTGTCAGCGGCTTTATTCTGTTGTTCTGCTTGCTGAGCATAAACGGGCAAACTTAACGCCAGACAGGCCATTACCGCGTTTAATCGAAATGTTCTCATGTTCTTTCTCCAGACACGATGAGTAAGTCGTGTAAACGAGTGCGATATAATTTTCGTCAATGACACGTAAAACAGGCATAACACACCAAACCAGTGCCACCGGTGGCAATATAGCACCAACAAAAATACTTGATCAACATTTTATTTACATTTTGTTAAAACTTTTTGAGGCTCAAGAGTATTTTACGGAATTGCTTAGAGGCACTGTGTGTCAGTACCTCTGGGAGGAGGGAGGAAGACAGCCAGTTAGTTTTGAGTAGTAAACTCCTGTTGATAGGCTGCCCAGCCACCGGGTGCCAGAACAGTGAGTTCTGAATCAATCAACCCGGTACCAAAACCAGGTTGGCCGGTGCGAATTTCACTAAGCAAGCGGGTATCCACCGAGTCGCTGAAGCGGCCAGCAGCGTTTTTATTAGCGCCCACATCACCATCAATGATCAGGCGTTGATAAGTATCACCGGCTGTCAGGGTGTCTGAGGGAGCTATATCAAACGGGTGGTCTGCAAGGGTTGACTGAAATACCGCTGCGACCTCAGACCTACTGGATTTCTTTTGATTTTTTACCGTAAGCCCCTGTTTATTATCAGCGCTCATTGCTTCGTAACCAGCCATGACATTACCGCTGATAAAAGCCCGAGTGGGCGGTAAGCCGGGCTTGGACCAGAGTTCAAAAAAACGGATGTCGTCGCTCGCCGGGCCAGGCTTATAGTAGTTATTTACCAGATTAAAACGGGTGCCTTCTGCACCGTAGCCGCTGTTGTCTCCCCAATTGAAAAACACGTTATTACGAATATCCGTTAGTGCTTCTTGCTGAGGGTACTCAGGCTTTAGCCGGTAGCCGTTGATACGCGGATTGCGACTATCGTGATGTGCCACCACATTGCGTAAAAAGCTGGCTTTAGCGCCGCCCCAGATCCCGCCATAACCATGACTGCCTTTATGATGACCGGCATTTCTGAGGCTCTCGGCGATAATCGAATGCTGCAACGTAAAGTGCTGATTATTATAGAAAGAGGCAACTTCATCGTTAGCCCAGCTCAACGAGCAGTGATCAATGATTATGTGATGCTGGTTGCGTGCGGTAAGGGCATCGCCCTCGCCCTGCAAATGTCCGGGCCTGAAACGCAGGTAACGCAGGATCACCTGGTTAGCTTTAATGGAGGTCTGCGCGCCGGTAATCACGATTCCGCCGGGGGACGTTTGTCCCAGTACCGTCAGATAACCCTGCTGGATTTCCAGCTCCGCTTTGAGGTGAATAACACCGGATACGGCAAACTCAACAATACGCGGCCCTTTCTGCTTGAACGCATGGCGTAAAGTTCCTGGTTGGGGTGAATCCGGATCATCTGCCAGCGAGGTCACAATATAGCGCTCTCCCCCCTTACCGCCCTTGGTGAACTGACCAAATCCCAGTGCGCCATCGAAAGCGACGTCGGTTTGCGCCCGGCAGACGTCAATCTGGCTTAGCAGAATCATGATAGAGAGTATCCCGATAACGACTTTCATCCTGCTTTCTCCTGCCCATTTTCGCGTAAAAATCCACTGTCACAGGACGCGCCTGCATTTTTCAGTACGTTAACCACCTTTATGCCACCGGTAGCATTTTCAAAAATACACCACCCCATAAAAATTAACAAGTAGTTAACCATCATGTCATATCGACACTTACTGACATTTCTCAGTTTTATTCTGGTTCACCAGCTTAACACTTATATCAATGCGCACAGTTAACCGTGATGGACAGTTAACCGTGATGGACAGTCACTCGCTAGACTCACGACCAGTAGGATTTTTTCTTAATATCAGCACAATGAACACACGACTTTTCTAACTCTAGTGAAACATTGTGCCCAGACCCCGTAAAAGCCTAATCAACCTCTCAGATACACCTTATTATCACTGTGTTTCCCGCTGTGTTCGTCGGGCGTATCTATGTGGAAAAGATAATCAAACAGGCAAAAGTTATGAGCATCGCCGGCAGTGGGTAGAAGACAGGTTACTGTTTTTAGCAGAGGTGTTTTGTGTTGACGTGTGCGCCTATGCAGTAATGAGCAACCACACCCATGTGGTCTTACGCATCAATAAACAAAAAGCTTACTCGCTAGGCGTTAAAGATGTCATCAGACGGTGGCACCGGCTCTACAAAGGCATGTTGTTGTCGCAACGTTACATTGACCCTGTTGAGTCTACCCCGTTATCTGAAGCGGAAATTGAAACCGTACGTAGCCTGGCTGAAATTTACCGTAAGCGACTTTACGATATCAGTTGGTTTATGCGGCTGCTAAATGAATACATAGCCCGTAGGGCCAATAAAGAAGATGAATGTACCGGTCATTTCTGGGAAGGGCGGTTTAAATCACAGGCACTCTTAGATGAAGCTTCTCTAGCCGCCTGCATGGCGTATGTTGACTTAAATCCCGTACGCGCGTGTTTGGCTAATACCCCAGAAGAATCGAACCACACAAGTATTCAAAAACGCATCAACGCGGCCAAATGGAATAAGCAACCGAAACCATTATTTCCCTTTACAGGCAACACGCAGAACAGAATGCCTGATGGCTTGCCTTTTCAACTGCAAGACTACATTGAACTTGTTGAATTGTCTGGGCGCCATTTAAAGCCCAACAAGAAAGGCAAAATCGAAGATTCAGCCTCACCCATTCTCACCCGGGTTGGACTCGCGAACAATGATTGGGACGAGATGGTAACCGGCATTGAGACTATCTTTAAATCATCGGTAAGCTTTGAAAAATATATCCGGCAAAGCCGGAAACATGCCGGCTATGGCTAAGGCTTGCCTTTTCTACGAGGCTAAATCTTATTTTCTAAATAATTAAATTTCATTTCAGACCGTTAAACTTTGAACGAGGAATCATTGCGTTCACTTCGCAGGCCTAAAAGCGCTTTACAGACCTCCCGCTTCAATTCCACACGCTGACTTATGAAAAGATCCCAAAATAGAGAGTAACGGTCAGATTCTTGATGCTGGATAAATTTGCTGATCGCAGCTAACAATGTGTCTGTCCAACTCGGCTATGTGATGTGCCTGTCCTAGCTCTGGCTAGCTATGTGATGTGCCTGTCCTAGCTCTGGCTACTCGATACCAACGATTCTCGCATCCACAATCATGACCGCGTTAGGCCCTATTGCACCACTGTTGCCGCGCTTTCCCCACGCCAGCTCAGGGGGAATGACAAACTCATAGCGAGCGCCGACATTCATTAGCTGAAAGCCTTCCTGCAAACCTTCAATGGCTTCGCTGACCGCATACTCTTCAGGCAGTCCTTTTTTGTAGGTATCATCAATAACACTGCCATCGCCAAGCTTGATCCGTTGATGCACCTTAACCCGGTCCTGCATCGTTGGCTGGGCACCATCAGCGTCTTCAATAATGCGATACAGCAGACCCGAAGGAAGCACGGTGACATCCTGTCGCTGTTGAAATTTAGTCAGCACCTCCTCGGTGAGGTTTTTATTGCTGCCACGGGAGCCTTTGGATTGTTTTCTTTTTGCCATAATACAACCTGAAAAGCCGGTCTGGATGACCGGCTTTGTTATTATCTAACCAGCTCGCTTACTCGGCGAGTAAACGAATACCGTAAACGCCGCCGGCCATTGAACCCGGTGCCGCTTCAAAGCGGACCACCAATGACTCTGCCGCTTTCATCGCTTCGGTTAACGGATAGTCGACATGATAGAAGTCACTTTCCGGCTTTCCAACCGGCAGTGCCACCTGAGCCAGCGTTTCACCATTAATCAGAATTCGGAACTGACGGTCGGTATCGTCTTTTGAATAACTGATTTGTAATGTTTCAGCCCGAAGTTCTGGATTAGCCAAGCGATACTGGAAGTAGCCGCTGGCATGACGCCAGTGCCGCCCCTTATAAACACCTGATTCTGAGTTTTCACTCTTAAATTCATGCTCAACTTCCGGCTGCTGTTCCCCCGGGGTGATCTGGTCTACCGTTTTGGCCTGCAGCTCTGCAGCCAGAGTCGCCCTGGACTTCGCTTCGGCAACGAAGTCATTAAAACCAGATTCATTCATCTGCGGCCAGTATACCTGATAACGGGAATCGTGCAGACGGAAAAACGGGATCAGAGTTGTTGGCGCCGCAGCATCAACGGGATCGGCAATACCCACGTGTTCGGTAGCTCTAAACGCCAGGTTCTTGCCGTCTTCACGCTGCAAGGCTGACAGGAATGCCTGTGGTTCGCCAAGCATCATGGGCAACGCCTCAGGTGGGCATACCGGGCCAGCAGCTACGTGACCCATCCGGCTGTCATCCGACACAAAATTGAGCTGTTCATCGGCAAAAGCGTTTACCGGAGTCGCCATCACTACCGGGCCATACATCACAGAATAGTAATCCTGACCGTCTGGTAACTGTTCGACATGCAGCTCCGGATTTACCGAAAACGAGACTTTATCACCCGCCTGCCATTCACGGGTTATCTGGTGATAACCGTTACTTAGCGGCGCATCTACCGGTTCTCCGTTAACAGCGACTGTCAGGTTGTTAGTGGCCCATTCCGGTTGACGAATATTGAGGGCAAAGGTTGACGCCTGGTCACCAGGATTGACTTCAATCGTCACGCTGTCCGCATCCGGGAACCGGGTATGCTGTTGAATAATAACGCCTTTATCCTGCCAGTTTAAAGTAGCCGGCATAAACAGGTTAACCCATACTGCTTCGTCTTTGTGAGTAAACACTAACTCACCGTACTTACTATGGTTCTCAATACCTGATCCCACACAACACCACATTGAATCATGCACCGATGAGTACATCCGATAATGACCCGGACGCATGGAAGTAAAGTACACCAGGCCGCCGTGCTCCGGGTGCTGGCTGGACAAAATATGGTTGTAGGTAGCGCGCTCGTAAAACTCAAGATAGCGCTGCTCTCCGGTTCTCAGAAACAGCATTTTACTGAGTTTCATCATGTTATAGGTATTGCAGGTTTCAGGCCCCTGAGCATCCTCTACCATGGCGGTGAAATTGTCGTCATCATGAAAGTGCTCGCGCACGCTGTTGCCACCAATACTGACACTGCGATGCTGACTCACCGTATTCCAGAAAAACTTCGCGGCATCGGCCCAGACCTGATCGTCATCCAGCTCTGCTACTCGTAAGGCACCAATAATTTTGGGAATTTGCGTATTAGCATGTAAACCGGTGAGTTTGTCCTGGGACTCAGTCAGCGGTTGCAAAATGGTTTGATGGGTAAACTTGCGCGCCAGGGTCAGGTATCGCTCATCACCGCTGATGGCCGCCATGTCAGCAAAGACTTCATTCAAACCGCCATGTTCCGAAACCAGCATTTGCTGAATTTGCTCATCGGTTAATCCGTCGGTGATGTCCAGCATCCACTCACCCAGGGCCAATAGCATGGTTTTGGCCTGTTCCTGATGAGCAATCTCGTAAGCATCCCTCAAACCATGGAATATTTTGTCTATATTGTACAACGGAACCCAGCGGTCGTTCAGACTGAAAGAGCCAGCTTTGATTGTACCTGCTTTGATTTCAGCCCACATTGCGGCACTGTTCGGAATACCACCCAAATAGCCGTTGCCCGCATCCTGAGCTCGCTTTAGCTCATCCAGCATATATTCCAGGCGTCCTAATAACGCCTGATCGCCGGTAGCAGCATAGGCCAGACTGAGCGCCGACACGTAATGCCCGCCTATGTGACCGTCAAGCCCGGAATTCTCCCAGTTTCCGTAAGAGTCAGTTTTAGGCTCCAGGCCGCCTTCACGCAGGTAAGGCGCAAGCAACCGGTCTGGCTCCATGGCCAGCAGGTAATTTACGTTTGTGTGCATGGCATGGGCAAACGGGCCATCGGTTATTCTCACCTGCTGTAAATCAAACAGGCTGGCATCGGCTGCGGATAGGTAGGTTGGCTCTGCCACACTTGTGACATTAGTGGAATCGGAAGTTTGCTGATTAGCAGGTTGGCTGCAGCCATTGAGGCTTGCCAGTGCGGCACTGACGCAAAGCGCCAGACCCCAGTGTTTAACTGTATTTATCTTCATAGCGCTTCGCCATTTTTGTATCGTTTAATCCCTTTCCGCCTGACTGAAGACGCTGCAGTCGCCGGGGGCTGATTAAGCACCAGCCAGACCCGGCGTCGCTTCTGTAAGCGTTTGGGTAATCGTTGCATGTCTTGCGATGTTCGTTATTTCACACCAGATGCCATATCGGCATTGTGCTGATTGTGACTGTCCAGTTGCACATCGCCGCTGGCTAATGCCGCTTTGCGGTTCGCCTGGACTACAGCCGACAGTGATTTGTATTCGTCATCGGTGATCTTGTAGCGGTTCATTAACCAGCCCACCAGATAATGAAACACACCTGGGATAATGGTCAGCATGAGCACGATCCCCATTAACGTAAACTCACTCTGCTGGGCTGAGGCTTCGTACTCGAAGTAAGCCAGTAACCAGCCCACCAGCGCACCGGCAACACCCATACCCGCTTTCTGGCAAAATGAAATACCCCCAAATGCCAGGCCAGCCACTCGTTTACCGGTTTTGCTTTCGCCGTAATCGACCACTTCGGCTATGGCCGACCAGAAGATAGGCGCGTGTAAATCAACCACAAAACTGATTAAGAAAAACAGGATGAAAGCCAGCGCCACATCATTGGGGCCAACCACGAAATACATCAGCAGGCTCAGTACGCCAACAGCCATCTGGCTGAAACGGAAGAGCTTCACTTTACAATAACGTTTGGTGATCCAGGTTGAGGCAACCATGGCCAGAATAGCCGCGCCCACGCCGGTAGACAGGAACATAGACTGTAAGCCGGCGTCACCACCAAGATAATATTTGGCGTAGTATAGTGCTACCGAACCACGCACTACGTACCCGGTAGTCCCTAACACGCAAACACCGCACAAAATTAACCACTGATCGTTCTTCAATAATAACGACAGCTGTTCTCTGAAAGGTTTCTCTTCTACTTCATGTTCCAGACGTTCGGTTGTGGCAAAGAAGCAAAACAGGAACATGACAACGGCCAGGCCAGCCATTAAGCCCATGGCGGTCTGATAGCCAGCCGCCAGGTTACCTTCCCAGTAATCAGCGCCAGCCATCCAGGGCACAATAATAGTCACCAGAAACGCAGCAACCTTGGCGAAGAACAGGCGATAGCCGTTTGCCGATAGCTTTTCTTTAGGGTCCGAGGTCATTACGCCAATCAGGGAAATATAGGGGATCGTTACTGCGGTGAACATCAGGGTAACGAAAATATAGGTTGAATAAGCCCACACCAGCTTGGCGTTATAATCCACATCGGGCGTACTGAAAGTCAGGAATACCGAGATACCAAAGGGCACCGACAGAAACAGAAAGTACGGGCGATAACGCCCCCACCGGCTGGTGTAACGGTCGGTCACCATCCCCATCAGCGGATCACTTACCGCATCCAGAATACGTACCAGCAGAAACATCAATGCCATATCTGAGGGTTTTAAGCCAAACACGTCAGTGTAGAAAAATGTGATGATCAACATCATCGAGGAAATTACGACGTTTACCGCCATATCACCGGCGCCGAAGCCTATCTTCTCTAACCGGGTTAATTTTTGTGAAACCATACCACCACGCTTCCGACTTGCAGCCTTACCGTTTCAGGCTGTTTGAAATAGATAAAGGGCCGTTAATTTAGCCCTCGATTTGCGGCATTTGCAAACCAAATGTTAATAGCAAATATACTATCATCATACAATTTAAACAAGCCGTATTATGACATTCGCTTTACGGAAATTATTCCTCTCTAAAGTTGTTAACATTCAGCGTGTATACACTGTTAACAAAAAAAGCCCGATATCATATCGGGCTTTTGTTAACGGGTTTTGCCGGACTACATTCTATACCGCATGCCCACGGCAAAGGTACGACTAATTAAGTTGCTATCCAGATTATTGGTATCAGGATACTGGTAGTATGTCTGATAAATTTCATCCGTCAGGTTAGTCGCATCAAAGGTCACCATCAGATTTTCGCTAACATCATAGCTCATCTGGAAGTTCAGGCTTTGCTCCGGACGGCGATATACAGCGCGCGGGTTAGCAAAAGTCGCTGAACCATAGTGGTTGATGAAGTCTTCACGCCATACATAGGATAAGCGCATATCAAAATCATCTTTCTCGTAGATAGCCACTACGCTGTAGGAGTTATCTGATACACCAAACATGCTGCGTTCCAGCACGCTTGATAAGAAGATTTCGCCCTGATCGTTTACGTCATACTCACGCACGATTTGGTTTGAATCCAATAACGTGTAACTGGCCTGAACACCTAAACCATCAAGCATATCAGGCAGCCCTTCAGGGAAGTAAACCGCACCAAATTCCCAACCTTCAAGAGTACCGTCTGAAGTGTTACCCGGCTGGGTCAGAATGTAATCTGTAGGCTGCTCGTCGTTCGGGCCCTGCATGGTTACGCGACGACGCTGATCAAACACAAAACCTTCGATATCACGCTTAAACCAGGCTGCATAAACTGAGCTCTGCGGCGCAAAATACCATTCCAGTGACAGGTCGAAGTTAGTTGACTCAACCGGGCCTAAGTCCGGGTTACCCTGACCGGCTGATTTTAAATCCAGACCAGTAAGGTTAGAACCATAGTTAATGGTTGGGTTAAGCGATGCAAAGCCCGGGCGACGAACTGTTTCTGTGTAAGCAAAACGGGCCAGTAAATCGTCCATCAGGTGATAACGTACTACCAGGCTTGGCAGCACTGAGGTACTGGAACCTTCACCACTGGTTCCGGCAAACAGCATGTCACGCTCGGCACTTTCTACCCGCACACCAATCTGACCATCAACGGTTTTACCGCCTAACTGCGTAGAGAAGTCGGCCTCAACATAAGCTTCCTGAGAGATCTCCTCGATATCAAAGTTAAGCTCAGGCGTCTGGTCGGTAACGTCTTCATAGCCATGCAGAGCACGAATGTCCTGACGGTTATTAGCAATATAGCGCGCGTCGATGGATGCCCATGAGTCTGGGAAGTTAGCGTTACCATCAAAGAAATCTTTGTTGATAAAGGTTAAGCCTTCAGGCAGTTCCGACAGGATAGTTGCGATATTGCCACCGGTACCGGCGTAATCGTAGTCCTGTGCGGTACGGCGGTCATAACGAAGACCGTAGCCAATTTTCTCGATGATGCCCCACGAAACATACTGTTCTGCATCAATTTTAAAGGTTAGCGCATCCCCTTCACCCAGATAGTTGTTATCGTACAGCTGGTCAGTACGCCAGATATCACGGCTGGTAATCGCTGATTCATCAATGGCCGTTTCCGGATTATCTACAATCTCAAGTGACGGAATACCACCACCTGCATTAAAGTCGAAATCTAAACGTCCCTGCAGTGATACCGGCACACCACGCATGGCGAAGAACATGTTGGAGTATTCACTGGTTTGGTAAATAAGTTCTGATTTTACCCGCAGATCGTCGGTGAAATCCCAGGTACCACCCAGTGCATATAAATAACCGTCGGTTTCACCATGGAAGTAGTCACCACTGGTAAAGCTGTTAGCCGTAGTGGTTGAGTCACGTGAAGAACCAGCCTTAACAATGTTGGTGCCTTCATAGATATGCAATGGCGTAGTGGGGTCCAGCAAACGCGCATGCTCTACGTTTTTGAAAATCATGGCTGTCTGGTTGTCGGTTCTGAAGCCGTTATAGAATGCTTCGAACAGGTATTCAGACCAGTCATTCGGTGCCCATTGGAACGATACGCTTACCGCCGGACGCTCACGATCACCGTAGCTGTCGATACCAAAGATAGCATCCCTGGACAGGTAATACTCTGCGTCTACACCATTTATATCTAAGGTCGAGCCGGCTGCAAATGGCAGACCTTCTTCCAGACCTGCTGTCCAGAACTCGCCAGGCACACGCGATAACATATCGTATGGCTCAGGTGCGTTTTTAGTGAAGTAAGGTAACATGGCTCCCGCCGTAACCCGCTGGTCGCGGAAGCGGGTGCGGGCGTAAGCCACGTTAATCAATGCGCCGAACTCACCGATGTCGGTATTCCAACGATTACTGGCCAGAAAGCTGATATTAGGGTCGAGATCGCCAACCTGTTCCTGTTCGATGCCACGAGCAGCAAACACAATCTGACTACCTTCAAAATTAAACGGACGCTGTGTGGTTACGTCAATTTGTCCGGCCAGACCGCTGCCGAGCTGCGACGCCGAACGGGTTTTATACACACTGGCACTTTCCAACAGCGCAGCTGGAATATCAGCCAATGCGATAGAGCGGCCCGTAGAAGTAAAGATGTTGCGTCCGTTTACCGTTGTTGTTACGTCACTTAAACCACGAATAGTTACTGTGTTAACTTCACCGGAGGTTCTGTCGGTAACCTGAACACCTGTCACCCGTTGCAGTGCTTCCACTACGTTATTATCAGGAAATTTACCAATGTCCTCAGCAACAATCGCGTCTACGATTTGCAGATTCTGGCGCTTGATGTTGATGGCTTTATTTAAACTAGCGCGGATACCAGAGACTTCTATTACTTCTACATCTTCTGGTGCTTCTTCCTGTGCATTATCAGCTTCTTGTGCATAGAGCAGTGTGCTGCCCAGCGCAAATATGACTGCTGTTGCTAGTTGCTTTCTTTTAAACATACGGTAAACCTCCATTACTGGGAGCCGAGCAAGCTCCTGACAGTAACCTTTGTATAAGTTGTGTTAACTGCAAAGTAAAAAAATATAAATTTTCGTAACAGAACGATTAGATTACGCTAGATATTATTGTATGATTTAATCGGTGTCAACAAAGCCTGTTAAATCTATTAACATTTCTTAACAAACCGGATTGGCGCCGCTGGTTAATTAACAGTCAAGCCTACATACTATAAAAAATTAACGTTATTTATCAGCAAATTATAATTAATTAGATTAATTTACGAAATTTGACTATTAACAACAGATTTACATCGTATATACTGTTTGATATTTTAAATTAGTCATACAATATTACTTTGATGAGGTTTAACCATGAGATGGAACAAAGTGTTGTTAGCCGTGAGTATTTCCGCCGTACTCGGTGGATGTGGAGACGGAACACAACAAAAAGTTGAAGGTGTTGTTGAGGCCCCTCAAAACGAACCGCCTGTCAGTGTTACAGACCCGACCTTTCCAACCGGTGTTACTTTTAGTGAAGTAGGCGTTCACGATCCTTCTGTTATTCGTCTGGATGACGGCACTTTCTATATCTTCGGTTCTCATATGGCTTATGCCAGCTCTACCGATTTAGTTAACTGGACTCAGTTAAATCCCGGTGCCGCCAATAACGAAGATGCAGCAGCTAATACCCCACTATTTAATACCTATCCATCTGAAGTGTCTGAAGGCATTGACTGGGTAGGCGGCAATATTGGTTCCTGGGCTTCGGATGTTATCCAGCTGGGCGACGGCCGTTATTACTTCTATTACAACCACTGTGCGCTGCCGGATACCGGTAACTGTGTATCCCGTTCATACCTGGGGGTTGCAGTATCAGACAATATCGACGGTCCTTATGAAGACCTGGGTCTGATCCTGACTACCGGGCACGTGGGCGCAGAAAACCCAGGCATCAATGGCGAAGCTTACGACGGTAATGTGCATCCGAATGCCATCGACCCGGACGTATTTTTCGACAAAGAAGGCCGCTTATGGATGGTTTACGGCTCGTATTCCGGTGGTATCTGGATTATGGAGATGGATCCACAAACCGGTATGGCACTACCAGACCAGGGCTACGGCACCAAACTCATGGGTGGCTTCTACAGCGCTATTGAAGGGCCATACATGATTTATAGCCCTGAAAGCGATTACTACTATCTGTTTACCTCGTTTGGCGGTTATGAAAACGCCGACGGTTACAACATGCGTATTGCCCGTTCACGTAACCCTAACGGTCCTTTCACCGACAGCAAGGGTCAGGACATGATTGGCGCATCTGGCGGCTGGTCGTCTATCGAGCAGTATGGTAATAAAGTGATGGGTGGCTTCCTGTATGATGTGAATCCTGGTGAAGCAGGCACTGACCACGGTTACATGGCACCAGGCCATAACTCTGCCTACTACGATGAAGAAACCGGCAAGTACTTTGTTATTTTCCATACCCGCTTCCCTGGCCAGGGCCAAATCCACAACGTACGCGTTCATGAAATGTTCGTAAACGAAGATGGCTGGCTGGTTGTTGCACCACATCGTTATGTACCGGTTGAAGGCGATAATATTGCCGATGAGACCGATCTGTTTGGTACCTTCAAACTGATTAACCACGGTACCGACATCGATCGTGAAGCCAAGGTGTCTACTTATATTACGCTGGAAGATTACAATATTGTCAGCGGCGACGTGACCGGTAAATGGTACTACGAAGCTGATAACACTGTACGCCTGTATCTCGACGGCCGTGGCACCTTCAAAGGGGTATCTTCTTGGCAGTACAACGACAACATGGGCGAGTTTGTGCCAACCTTTACTGCGGTAAATGAAGAAGGCGTTGCTATCTGGGGCAGTAAGCTGATGGAGAACGACGATGCTACCGCGCTGACCAATGCGCTGGCTGCCATCTCGTTCCCGGAAGAAACCACCGTAGACGTTACGCTGCCAGCGATTGGTGCTAAAGGCGCCGATATCACCTGGACCAGCAGCCACCCGGATTACATCGAAGTGAAAGGTGAGCCGGAACTGCCGAATGCCAGCTACACTGGTGTGGTAACCCGTCCTAACGTTGGGTCTGGTGATACCGAAGTCACCTTAACTGCAACCGCTACTCTCAATGGTACGTCGCAAACTCAGACCTACACCATTGTTATCCCGGCTCAGGTGCCGTTTAACCGGATTGCCCACTACTCTTTCGACGGCAGCTTTGCTGACGAACTGGGTAATTACACGGTCGCAACTGAAACCGGCATGCGTCCGGATACCGAAGGTACCGTTAACTTTGTTGAAGGTCAGACAGGTCAGGCAGCCATGTTCGATGGCACCAACGGTCTGCGTCTGCCAGACAGCTTTATTAACTCATACAACTACACAGTGTCGATGTGGCTGAATGCACAGACACTCAACACCTTTACTCCGGCATTCTTTGGTAATGTTGGTGATAACGGCTGGATGAGTTTGGTACCACAAAGCTGGGACAGCAACATCATGTTGTGGAGTAACTCGGTACTGAAAGGCAGCAACCCTTGGTTTGACGGTATCTCTGGCGTGCCTATGCAACTGGATACCTGGACCCACGTAGCTTTCTCTGTAAATAACGGCTTTGTGCGTATTTACGTTGATGGCGAACTGGCCGGTGAAGCCAATGGCCTGCCGGATATGTTTACCGATTACGAGGGCGTATTTACCCTGGCAGTAAACCCGTGGGATGTGCCTTTCAACGGTATGATTGACGAAGTGAAGCTGTATGACACGGCATTAACGGCTGGTGAAATCAAAAACCTTGATGTAACACCACTGTCTACTGCGGAGCTGCTGGCTTCGGCCGCTGACCTGCTCGACTTAGGTGACACCACCGCAGTCATCGCTGATCTGCCAATGCGCCCCACAGGTCCATACGCGTCAGCCATAAGCTGGACATCCTCTAACCCGGATGTAATCAGCACTAAAGGTGAAGTAACCCGTCCTGCCAATGGTGAAGACGACGCTCTGGTGGTACTAACAGCCACTATCACCCTGGAAGGCGAAAGTCTTACCAAGACCTTCGAAGTTAACGTGCGTGCTCTGGGTCTGCCTGATCCGGTAGTCCATTACAGCTTCGATAACGATGATCTGTCTGATGCAACCGGTCAGCAAAGTTCAGGTACACCAACCGGTGCCACTATCGATCAGGCAGGTGGTGAAGCAGCCTTTACCGACGGCGTTGTAGGTCGGGCACTGGATATGGATGGCAACTACGGCGTGCAGCTGGCTGATGATCTGATTAAAGATAACTCCTACGCTATCTCGGTATGGTTTAACGCTGCGGCGCTGGCCAACTATACACCAGTAGTGTTTGGTTATGAGTCAGGTGACAGCTGGATCAGCATGATCCCTGGTGGTCACCATGCTTCAGACAATGCCATGGTATGGTCTGGTACAGCCTGGTATGACGCCTTTACCGACCAAACGCTGGAAACCGGCAACTGGTACCACATGGTGATGGTAAATAACCAGGGTGCAATGACCATCTACATCAATGGCGTAGAAAGCTTCGCTGGTCAGAACTTCCCGGATGTATTTACCCCGGCTCCGGTTACCTCTTTTGCGATTGGTGCCAACTTCTGGGATGCCGCCTTCAACGGTCAAATCGATGAGCTGTACATCTTTGATGATGCGCTGACTGCAACTGATGTTACGCAAATCTATAACTCGCAACGTCCTGAGTAAGGACTGCACTTAAGCTACTCACCGCTACCTGTTTTCAGGTAGCGGTTTTTTCGTTTCTTCGACACTCGTAATCAATAAGGATCATCATGGGAAAACGACTTCTATGCACCGCCTTCGCCTGTTTATTTGCTTCTGCGGCCAGTGCTGATAACCCGATTATTACCGACGTTTTTACTGCCGACCCGGCAGCTATGGTTTATAACGACACCGTGTACCTTTACACCGGCCATGACGAAGCGCCTAATAACGATAAATTTTTTGAAATGCATGACTGGCTGGCCTTCAGCTCAACCGACATGGTGAATTGGAAAGCCCACGGGCCAATCATGAAAGGCGTTGATTTTGAGTGGGCAGTACCCGGCTTTGCCTGGGCGTCCCATATGGTGGAAAAAGACGGCACATTTTATTTTTACACCACCGTTCGTCACGATGAAACCAAACCTGGTTTCGCTATTGGTGTGGCCACTTCAGACTCCCCGACCGGACCGTTTAAGGACGCTATCGGCAAAGCCCTCATCACCGATGATATGACAACCCATACGCCAAATGACTGGGACGATATCGACCCGGCAATCTTTATTGAAGAAAACGGCGATGCCTACATGTTTTTTGGCAACCTGATGCCAAAATACGTAAAACTCAAAGACAACATGCTGGAACTTGATGGCGAGATAAAAACCATCGATGTGCCAAATTATACCGAAGCCTCATGGGTGCATAAAAAGGGCGATAATTATTACTTCAGCTATGCCTGTGAATTCCCGGAGAAGATCTGCTATGCCATGAGTAAAAGCATTCATGGCCCATGGGAATACAAGGGCATCCTTAACGAAGTTGCCGGTAACTCAGAGACCAATCACCAGTCCATCATTGAGTACAAAGGCAAGAGCTATTTCATTTATCACACCGGCGCACTGCCGCCTAAAGACGGCAAGGCGAGTGGCGGTCGTTTCCGTCGTTCGGTGGCCGTTGAACCTTTATATTACAACCAAGACGGCACCCTAAAACGGGTCATTATGACCACTGAAGGCGTGCAGAAATAACAAGGAGTAATGATGAAGTTAAAATTAGTTGCTTGTGCACTGTTCGGGGTTGGCCTGTCATTTGGATGTGTTTCCAAACAACATGATGTGAGTATCTCTGCCGACCTCAGTAAAGAAGGTGCCACCATTAACAAGGATATCTACGGTCAGTTTGCCGAGCATCTTGGACGGGGTATTTATGAAGGTATCTGGGTCGGTCATGACTCAGATATTCCCAATACCAAAGGCTTCCGCAATGACGTTCTTAATGCCCTGCGCGATATTCAGGTTCCCCTGGTGCGCTGGCCGGGCGGTTGTTTTGCCGACGAATATCACTGGCGTGATGGTATCGGCGATCCGGCTGAACGGCCGGTGAAGGTAAATACCCACTGGGGCGGTGTAGAGGAAGACAATGCCGTAGGCACCCATGAGTTTTTCGACTTTGTTGAACTGCTTGGGGCGGATGCTTACATAAATGGTAACCTGGGCAGCGGCACCGTGCGTGAAATGGCTGAGTGGGTTGAATACATGACCTCAGACAAAAACTCCACGCTGGCCAATCAACGCCGTGCCAATGGCCGTGAAGAGCCCTGGGATATTGCATATTTTGGTATTGGTAACGAAAGCTGGGGATGCGGCGGTCATATGTCGCCGGAGTACTACGTTGACCTGTACAACCAGTTTGCCACTTTTATCAAAACCCCACCGGGTAAAAAGCCAAAGCTGGTTGCCAGTGGCGGTCATACCGAAGATACCCAGTGGACTGATGTGCTAAGCGCCAGTATTGAGCGCAATATGGATGGTATCAGCTACCACTTCTACACGCTGCCTAACAGTGATTGGTCGAATAAGGGCCACGCCACCGAGTTTACCGAAACCGACTGGTTTAAAACCATGGAGCGTACCTATCGCATGGATAAGTACCTCAAAAATAATATCGCTAAACTCGATGCCAACGATCCTGAAGGCAAACTGGGCTTTTATGTGGATGAATGGGGTACCTGGTACGATCCGGAACCAGGCCGTGAGCCGGGCTTTCTGTATCAGCAAAACACCCTGCGTGATGCGGTCTTAACCGCGGTGAACTTTAACCTGTTCCACCACTATGCCGAACGTGTGCACATGACCAATATCGCGCAGATGGTTAACGTGCTGCAGGCCATGATCCTCACGGATGGTGGCGACATGCTGCTGACGCCAACTTATCATGTGTATGGCATGTATAAGGTTTTTCAGGATGCAACGTCCATCCCATTCACCATTAACGGTGGTGAATATAAACAGGGTGACCAGTCATTACCTGCAGTTACTGCCTCTATTGCTAAGGGTCAGGATGGCAAGGTATATATTGCTCTGGTTAATTTAGATCCGGCCAATGAAGCTGAGGTGGCACTGGATTTTGACAACGGTGATTATTCCTCACTGATTGGTCAGATCCTTACTGCAGATGCCATTACTGCTAAAAATACCTTTGACGCCAAGGAAGTTGTAAAACCTGCGTCATTCAGCAGTGATCTCGACGAACTGGTATTGCCAGCCAAGTCAATTGTCGTTGCAGAGTTGAAATAAGTAGCTTCGATACGGATAAAAAGCGCGGTCAGTTACTGGCCGCGCTTTTTTATTCACTCAGGCCCAGTTCACTGGCACTTAAGTGGTCGGTCAGATGGGGCTTCCCCTTCACATAAAAGTGGCGGAAAACGTTAAAGTAATGCGCCAGCGTTTGAGCTGCACTCGCCTCCCCGGCCAGTTTTAATACTTCCACGCCAACTTCGGCGGTACATAACTGATGAGCATGAGCCGCCTCACGTAATTTATACTCTGAATTGACCTGCGGCTTTATCCCCAACACTGGCAGGTGTTTAAGGTACTCACTTTTACGAAACATTTTGCGCGCCTCTCGCCAGGTCCCATCAAGCATAATAAACAAGGGCACTTTACCGTTATCCGCAACGGCGTGTGCGCGTCGCTCCGGCTCAGCATATTCGTGGGGAAAGATGATAAACGGCTGATAGACCGGGTTGTTAAGCAGCGCTAAAAACTCAGGGGATGGTTCGGTGCGATGCCAGGTAAAGGCGTGATTCACCTTTGCCACATCGGCAATCAGTCGCCCGGTGTTCGTTGGTTTATAACATTCGCCTTTGTACATCAGGAACACAAATGCACTGTTCGCCTGCGGCTCTGGCACATACTCACAAATACAATTGACGGTGGGTAGCAAACAGTCGTCACAGCGTACGACCTTACCACCGCGGGCCAGAAACGGGCGGGTTGAATGAACCAGCTCTCGCTGGCGCAGGGCTAAAACAGAATTATGCAAAGCATTGCCGGAATAAAACGAACAGGACTACATTGTATATGAGCCCTGCACGACACTACCAGCAATGCTTGGTGAGTATTTTAGCAGCGGCTGCCAGCAGTACGCATGGTTAACAAATTAGGCCAGCGGGTAGCGGGTTTCCAGATTGTCGATATCCACCACATTACCGTTGCGGTTTACCTGCCGGTAAAGACCCAGCTCAGCCGGTGGTACAAAACCCGCGGCCTGTTCAATATCGTTGAGGCGTGCCCCCTGAGCCACCAGGAATGTCAGATAAGTGTGCCTTAACGCTGCTACTGAAAACTGATCCGGGTATGGCAGCCCGGCGTCGTGTGCCACGTTTATGATCATCTGATCCAGCTGGCTGGCATCCAGACGGCTGCTCAATACGGTAGCTTCAGGGTCGCTTTCCGACTCGCACAATAGACCTACGCATTCATTGGTTAGGTCAAGAGTCCGGGCAAAATCACCATGGATTTTAAGCGCACCTTTTTCTACCAGCACGTCCTGATAACGTACTTCCGGTAATTCTTCCGGCGCTACCCCGCTGAGTAGCAGCGCGATAACCAGTTTGCCGTCACGATTAGCGGCTTTGTATAGCCCCAGACAGTCTTTTTCACTCAGTAACCGGGCATTACTCGCCGGCGCCTCATGACCAAGTTGCATTGGCGCCTGCTGGTGTCCTAACTGAGAGACCTTTTGTTTTTCAAGCGCCTGATGGGCTGCCATTTGCTGTTCCAGGGTCAGTCCCTGATTAGGCACCACGTTATAGCTGGTAAAGGTCGGCGCAGGAGCTTGCTGGCGATGAATCGAACTGAACAGCTGCAATGCCAGCAAACCAAGAATAATTGCTACCACCAGCGCGATGGAAGAATCCCGCCAGTAATGTGGCGCTATGGGGAAGTCCGGTTCAAAGGGCTGCTCCAGAATATTGATGGTAGGCTGCATAGGTTTTTGCACCTCTGCCTGTACCAGTTGATCCCGCAGCGTCTGCGATTGTAATTGTAACTGCTCCAGAGCGCCGTCGAGACGGGCATATTCTTCTAGCTTTTGATTGAAGGCCTGGGCGTCAAGCGACAGTTGTTTAAGTTCGTTTTCCAACTGCTGTTGCTTTTGCTGGGAAGAGGTTACCGTTCGTTTGAGCTCTTCCAGGTAGCGCTGCTGACTTTCGGCTACCGTCTTGTCATAGTTACCCCTGAGTTCCTCCAGCTTGCGCTTTTTGCCAACGATTTCCGGGTCCATGTTCATGTAAGTGGGGGTAAAATTTTCGGCCAGTTCGGCCAGCTCAGATTCTACTTCGGCAATCACGGCATAGAGACTATCCATGCGTGCTTTATCATTAGGGTGAAAGACCATTTCGCCGTTGGCAATACTCTGGCGTACGGTAGCCAGCTCCGCCTCGGCTTCAGCCTGCATAGATTCGGCCTCATCCAGGGCCGCACCTTTGCTTTTAATTTTCGCCAGCACACGGTTTTCATCACGCTCCAGCGAAACAATATTATTTTCTTCACCAAAGGCCTGCACGACTGCCCGTTGTGCATTAATCTTTTCTTCCAGCGCGAGGAGTTTTTCCTGTTCGACACTGATGGTTTCTTCGGTGTTAGCGATGGTTTCCGCCGACAGTTGTTCAAGATACAGGCTTAGCCACTGCTCCAGAACCGGTTTTAACAGGGTTTTATCTTCTCCGTTGGCATACAGGCTGATTATACGGCTGCTGGTATTGGCTTCGGTGCTCAGCATACCAGCCAGTTGCTCGGGGGTAAGAGACAGGGAATCGTAGGCCAGTAAGCGGGCACTCAAATCATTAAACACACGATTACTGGTAAGGCGCTGGTTGTTGAGGGTGATTTGCTCAACCGGCACGGTGCTTTGCTCGGTGTTATGCTGCTGAGCATAGCTAAAATGGACGATGGCCTGACTCTGGTAAATCTCTGCCCGCGACCAAACCCACGCCAGCGCGGCAGCAAATACCACCAGAAAGGTTAAGCTTAACACTAACCACTTTTGCTTTTGCAGCTTTTTGGCTTCTTCCTCTGAACGCATACCTGCGCTACCTGTGACAAATTGTGATGGCGTCACTTCGACTTTGCCAGTAAATGCCATGTGTTATTTCCATATTCCAACGCGCGCCCCGGTTTTTGCAGACCGGCGCTAATTACTTACCTGGCGGTTAGATTATCAGCTAATGTATGGCTGTGCGACCACTATTGGGTGTTATCCATGTTCCCTGATAGGTTTTCACCCGCAGTGTTAATCCGCCTAAATAGTTACAAACCGGCAACAAAGGCTTTGTAGGCATCAACAGCAATAGGACTTCGCATAAGCTTGTCATGACCAACGCCCTCTACTACTACCAGGTTTTTATTGTCTGATGGGGAAACCCGGTACAGTATCTGACTATATTTAGGGGGGGTGGTAAGGTCTTTTTCGCCAACTAAAATCAACAAGGGGCCCTCGTAGCTACCCACCTGATAGGCGTTATCCACCGCCGCCAGTTTGGGAGATAGTTTGATCCGCGTAAACCAGCCAGACCAGCCCGGTGAATTGTCATTGATAAGCTGAGAGAGGTTAACAATGGGTTTTTCTAACACCAGCGCATCCGGGCTGCGCTGCAATGCAATATTGGCAGCCACGGCGCTCCCCAGCTCAATGCCGTGAACAATAAAAGGTTTATCGTTACGCAGTTTATCAGCCGCAAAGTCATATATTGCCAGCGCATCAGCCATCATGGCTTCGGGGTCAAGTTTAGCTGGTTTATCACTGATCCCCGCGCCGGGGTAATCAAACCAAATCACGTTGGCCGGAATGGCGCCAAATCGGTGCACAATATTGGCTGACTCATTGATGGTCATGCCGTTGCCACCAAACAACAGAATGTTAGCTTTTGCGCCGTGATAAAGCGCCTGAATACCGCGCAGAGTATGCCCCTGCTCACTGGTCAGGCTTACTGCTTTAAGGGCAACCGACATATCATCCTTAAAGGCCTGCTCCTGGAAGCGGGTAAGATTGAGTTTTTCGGTTTTGGTGGACTGATAAATAAGATTGCCCGGTGTGACGTTGATCACACAGCCGGTGATAACCACTGCGATGACGGTAATGATGGAGGCTTTGATAAAACGGCGCATGCCTTTCCCTGGATAACTCTTAACTGCTTTAAGCGTACCAGTAAAACCGTAAAAAATCATGCAGGGTCATGCATTTGCTTCGTGGTTTGAGGAGTTGCAAAGAAAGAAGGGAGAGCACCGCCCTACTCGGTACTCCCCCTTTGAACAACAAGGTACTTAAAAAGTAATGACTTACTGTGGTTCGCGCAGATGGAAAATCTGACAGCGTGTGGCTAAGTCCGGCTGTTGCGCAATATTGGTTCCTTCAGCCAGACCACAGTCGGTTAAGCCCAGTGGCAAACGCGTATAGCGGTTAAACAGCATCATGCCACCGCCGTCTTTCGGCGTTAAACGCCACTGCGCCGTTTTCTCTTCGCAGTTCACCATACTGATGTTGGCACCCGGCACAACCTGGTTGGCATCCACACCCACACATAACTCACTATCAGCGTCTTGCTTCAGCGACAGATAGCCCGTATCGGTTGGCACAAATAACCAGCTTTGCTCTGCCTGGTAATCAAAGGCCTGCTGTTCGATATTATCGCCATTCACGGCAAGCGCCTTACCACTTTGCTGGCTCATCAGGGCCACTTCACCCATGGGGCGCAGCTGCCATTGATTACAGGCACTGTCGGTATTGTGCTGCAGCACAGCCTGATTGGCCGATGCAGAGCACCCGGCAACTGCCAGAGGTTTACCCGAATAACGGTTACTCAGCGTAACATTGCCATCGATACCGGCTTCCACTTTCCATTGCTGGCAGTAGTTGTTACGCCAGGCCGCCGATTGCACACGGGCATTGTCGCTCGTAGCGCAATTGGCCACCTCCAGGAATTTACTGTCTTCGCGGTTAGCCAGACGAATGAAACCGTCGGTGGTCGAGTCCAGCACCCACTGGCCGTTAGTCCCGGCGCACTGACGCTGCACTGCGCGGTTGTCTTCCGGGTCGGCAGAGATATCCAGACACAGCTCACTGGTTGCATTCACCAACTGATAACGCTGACCCTGTACACGGGTTACCAATGGGCCGTTCTCACCCGATGGCGGCGCGACTTCTACGCCCGGCGTTAAAGGCTCACCAAATTCAGGCTCACCGGTCTCAGACCAGGTAAATTTCTGGGCGCGCAATGAACGGGTAGCGCTACAGCCATGCTCAACAGAGTCATTGCCGTGATACACCAGCCAGTCTTCACTGCCATCCGGTGAGGTGAAGAAACCGTTATGACCAGGACCAAACACCGTTTCGGTGCGGCTGAAAACAGGTTCCGGCGATTTGGTCCAGTGGTCAGGATTCATCGGGTCGTTACCGGTTAACTCCAGTAAGCCGAGCTTATAATCCGGTGTATTACAAAAACTGGCTGAGTAGGTCATAAAAGTGCGGCCGTTGTGCTGCAGAATTTCAGCCCCTTCGGTAACCTTACGGCCACTGATTTCCCAGTCCAGCTCTGGTGTGGTCAGCACCATATGTTCCTGGTCTTTCAGCGTCCACGGGTTTTCCATTTCAGCAATAATGTTCAGCTGTGTATCACCACGCCACTGTGAATAGATCACGTAGAGCTTGCCGTCGTGTTCCAGATAGTTCCCATCGATATTCCATACCTCGGGCATTAAAGCGCCTTTGTACTGATACGGTCCCATAGGATCATCACCTACACTTTCCAGCACGTTGAGGTGCTGATAATCCAGCGTGCCGTCCTGTCCGGCGGTGTACATCATGTACCAGCGATAGCCGTTTGGCCCTTTTAAGCGGTGGAATTCGAACGCCCAGAAGTTACAGCAACGCTCAGGGTCAGTAGACGACCACACATTTACCGGCGTCGCATCAGCTAAACCTGCCAGCGTTGGCGATTTACGCATGACTAATTGCGATGTCCAGGTGGTCGTGGTCAGGTAATAGTTACCATCCCAGTATTCCAACCAGGGATCGGCGCCATTAGGAAACAAGGGGTTAGTGAAAATGCCCGATGCTTCAGTCGCGACATTCACCTTGGTTTCAGTGACCTCTTCGTTGTCTGTGCTGTTACAACCGGCAAGGGAAGACATTACCAACAGACCAATACCAAGTCGTTTAAGCGACTTTGAAATCATGATTGCTCTCTCTATCTGGGTTACCACACCCGCCAGCCGGCGGGTGTTACTATTAATGACTTAACGCTGACTTACTTTGTGTCAAAGGCGTAAACGATACGCGTTGAGTAAACTTCGCCCGGCAATAAAGTGGTGCTTGGGAAGTCAGCCTGATTCGGCGAGTCGGGATAATGTTGCGGCTCTAAGCACAAGGCACCACGGAAAATATGCTGCTGACCAAAGCCTTCGGTAGCCCCTTCCAGGAAGTTACCAGAATAAAACTGTACTGCCGGCTCTTCGGTGAGTACCCGCAGAACCCTACCAGTGGTAGGCTCGTAAACGGTAGCCGCTTCGATTAGCTCATTGTCTACCTGTTCTTTTAACACGTAGTTATGGTCGTAGCCTTTACCCAGCGCCAGTTGCTCGTTGTCTGCTTCAATATCGCGGCCAATGGCTTTAGGTGAGGTAAAGTCGAATGGTGTTCCGGCCACCGGAGCCAGCTCGCCTGTGGGGATCAGACCACCGTCTACCGGCGTGATATAGTTACCATTGATTTGTAATTCGTGATCTAAGATGGTGCCTTTGCCAGCCAGATTGAAATACGAGTGCTGAGTGAGATTCACTACGGTTGGTTTATCAGTGGTAGCGATAAACTGCATATCCAGCGTATTGTTGTTGGTCAGCGTGTAAGTGACTTCGGTAGTCAGTTCACCCGGGTAGCCCTGATCGCCGTCCGGGCTTACCAGCGTCAGCGTAACACCAGCACTGTTAGCGGTTGCAAACGGGTCCATTTTCCAGACTTTCTTATCAAAACCCTGCACACCACCGTGCAGATGGTTATCGCCATCATTGGTAGCAAGCTGATACTCGGTACCGTTTAAGGTAAACTTACCGTCTTTAATACGGTTACCATAGCGGCCGATCAGCGCGCCAAAATAAGGGTTACCGTTTTCATATTCTTCGATGGTTTCCATACCGTACACAATATTGCCTAACTCACCGTTGGCATCAGGGGTAACGATACGGGTAATAATGCCGCCGAAGCTGATCACTTCAACTTCCACATTATTGCTGTTCTTAAGAATGACTTTTTCAACCGGGGTCGCGTCGCTCAGCGAACCAAACGCGCTAACGGTAGCACTGGGAGTGGTAGTCATAGATTGTCCTTGCTTGTCGGCCATAACCTGGTTGGCACAGCCAAATGTCAGTGTTAGTACTCCGGCCAGCAGCCATTTGGCCTGTTTACCGGAGCGGGAGAAAAACGCAGGGCGAACCCCGGAGAAAGATAACGACGGCATATTTTACATTCCTATAATAATTTTTATACTTTTATATTACAATTAACATAGGGAATGCAAGTCTATCAGACCTGAATTTCGCCGTTGTTAACCATAATACAGTCCATTCCCGCATCCTCGGCTGCCTGGCGACCAATCTCGGTATCTTCAAACACCACGCACTCAGACGGCTCAACACCCATTTGCTGCGCAACGGTTAAAAAGGTTTCCGGATGAGGTTTGCCATGGGTAACATCAGTCGCCGTAACTAACGAATCGATGCGCTCAAGAAGCCCATGGGCGGTTAGCAGATGCTCGGCATGGGGGCGCTCAGCGCCGGTGCCTATACCAATTGCCATATGCGGGCGATAGTGATTAAACACGGCCATTGTCGATTCGATAATGACCGGCTCAAGCTTCATAGCTTCCCAGCTTTCGCGCTTATAGCGGGCAACTTCAGATGGGTCATGGTCCATACTGAATTTGTCATTCAGTACCACCACGGTTTGTTGCGTAGGTACGCCACCCAGTGAATACATATAATCGAGATCAAAGGGATAACCGTAGTTTTCACAGGTCACCCGCCACGCTTCCATGTGCGCTGGCATAGAGTCTACCAACGTGCCATCCATATCAAACACAATGCCCTTATAAGAGCTTAAGTCGACCATGAGTACTCCTAATCAATCTGTACAAGTCATAAAATAAAATCGCAATGTAACACGAGCTACCTGCGATTATATTACTATGACTGGTATGACAATGATGTTGGCTCATCTTTGCAATGAGCCAACAGGTCGATTAGATACCTTGCTTAAGCTGATAGTAAGCCGCGTTGTAGCGCAGTTCTGACTTGAAGTTGCGCAGGTTGGTATCGCTGTCGATAACGACAGTTTCAACACCCGCCATGTCAGCAAAGTCTTCAATAACTTCTGAGCTTAATGCTTGGCTGTACGCAGCGTGGTGTGCACCACCGGCGTGGATCCAGGCAGCGGCTGCTACTTCCAGATTTGGCTTAGGCTCCCACAGCGCCGAAGCAACCGGCAGGTGTGGTGTAGTTTCTGGTTGTTCAACGGTTTCTACTTCGTTGATCAGAATACGGAAACGGTTACCCATATCGATTGGCGATACGTTGATGGAAGGACCTGCTTTGGCTGCAAACAGCAGACGCGGCACGTCACACTTCACACCAATGGTATGGCGGTGCAGTTCCAGACGCGGCTTCTTACCGGCAATTGACGGGCAGATTTCCAGCATGTGCGCACCCAGTACCTGATCCACTGAATCAGTGAAGTTATAGGTGTAGTCTTCCATAAATGAACAGCCACCCTCAAGGCCCTGCGCCATCACTTTCATGGTGCGTACCATAGCCGCTGTTTTCCAGTCACCCTCACCGCCGTAACCATAGCCTTTCGCCATTAAGCGCTGAGTTGCCAGACCAGGCAGACCAGTTAAGCCAGCAAGGTTTTCAAAGCAATTTGTGAAAGCACCGAAACCACCGTCGATGAAGAATTTCTCCATACCCAGTTCAAGGCGGGCTTCTTTCATCAGGCGATCGCGCTGATAATCGTCGGTCAGCAGCTCTTTGCTAACGTCGTATTCCTGATAGTAAGCGTCCAGTTGCGCTGCCACGTCGCCGTCGCTAATGCTGTTAACCACATCCGCTAAGTCCTGCAGGCCATAAGCATGCACTTCGTAACCAAAGGTAATTTGTGCTGCAACCTTGTCGCCCTCAGTTACCGCTACGTTACGCATGTTGTCGCCAAAGCGCACCACTTTCAGTGACTTGCTTTCTGCCCAACCTAATGCTGCACGGCACCAGCCGTCAATCTGCGCAACGGTTTTGGGGTTTTGCCAGTGACCAACCACTACCTTACGCTCTTTACGCATACGGCTGCCGATGAAACCAAATTCACGGTCACCGTGGGCACTCTGGTGGGTGTTCATGTAGTTCATGTCGATGCTGCTCCACGGCAGACCGGCATTAAACTGAGTATGCAGGTGTAACCATGGCTTTTGCAGTTCGTTCAGGCCGGCAATCCACATTTTGGCTGGCGAGAAAGTGTGCATCCACAGGATCAAACCAACACAGTTGGCATCGCTGTTTGCCGCCTGGCAAACCTGATGAATTTCCGCTGCAGATTTTACGGTGTCTTTGTAAACCACTTTAACCGGCAGGTTGTTTTCGTTCAGGCCTGCGGCCAGCGCCTGGCTGTTACCTGCGACTTCTTCAAGTACGCGTGGGCCATACAGATGCTGAGAGCCGGTAATAAACCATACTTCTTTTTGTACTGTAGTCATAATTCTGTCCTCTATTAATAAAGGGCTTGCAGGTAGAGTTACTCTTGGCCGTAGTAGGCGTTTTTACCGTGCTTGCGTAAATAATGTTTGTCCAATACGGCTTGCTTGAGCACAGCGGCATTGGGATCTAAAGTCCTTGTGAGATAAGCCATTTTGGCGATCTCTTCGAGTAGCGCGGCATGATATACCGATTGTGCTGCATCCTTACCCCAGGTGAATGGCGCATGGCCGGCAACGATTACCATCGGTGCTGCGGCCGGGTCGCGATCCACATAGGCATCAGTAATCTGAACCCCGGTTTCTTCTTCGTAGTCACCGTTTACCTGTTCATCGGTCAGGTCACGGGTACAGGTAATTTCACCATGTACATAATCAGCATGAGTAGTGCCCAGGCAAGGAATGCTCTGGCGCGCCTGTGCCCATGCTGTGGCATAGGTTGAGTGGGTGTGCGTTACACCGCCAATCGAGTCAAATGCACGGTAAAGATGGGTATGGGTTTTAGTATCAGAAGAAGGACGCATGGTGCCTTCCACGATGTTATTTTCCATATCCACGATAACAATGTCTTCCGGCTTCATCTGATCGTAAGACACGCCACTAGGCTTTATAGCCACCACGCCTTTATCCCGATCAACCTGTGACACATTACCAAAGGTGTAGATCACCAGATTACGGCGCTGCAGCTCCATGTTGGCTTCGTATACTTCCCGTTTTAATTCGGTGTAGCTCATGCTTTACCTCCACTGACATAGTCGCCCAATGTTTGATAGTTTTGGTATAACTCGTCGTAAATACCGACTTTCGATGCATCCGGCAGATATTGTTTGCAAACAGGCGACGCCATTACCTGCTGAGCTTCGGCGACGGTTGGGTATTCGCCAGCCGCTACAGCAGCCATAATGGCCCCGCCCAGGGCACAACTCTGTTCACTTTCCAGTACGTCGATGGGGCAATTCCACACATCGGCGCAGGTTTGCATTACGTAGTCAGATTTTTTCGAAATGCCGCCAATGACTACTACCGAGTTAATTGGTACGCCTTCCTCACGGAAGCGTTCGGTAATCGCCCGCGCGCCAAACGCTGTGGCTTCCACCAGCGCTTTAAATAATTGCGGAGCATCGGCACCCATTTTGATACCGGTTAACGCCATAGACACGGTTTGGTCGGCATCCGGTGTACGGCGACCATTAACCCAGTCCAGCGCGGTAATATCTTTGGCACTGACCGGCAGATTAGCGGCAGCAGCAGACAAGCGCTGTAAGGTCAGCGATTCAATCTTATCGACCAGTTCATCAGCACCGGATTCCACCAGCTCGTGGAGTAAATTGTTGGTTGGCCACAGCACCAGGTTTTTAAACCAGGCGTACAGATCGCCAAACGCAGACTGACCGGCTTCAAGGCCAACCAGGCCTGGAATAACCGAGCCATCCACCTGTCCGCAGATACCGCGTACACAGGTTTCACCAATGGTTTCGTAAGACGTTACCGTGATGTCACAGGTCGATGTTCCCATCACTTTGGTCAGCACGCCTTCGCGAACATTGGCAGCCACCGCGCCCATGTGACAGTCGAATGCGCCGTAACCCACTTTAATCCCCGCAGGCAGACCGAGTTTTTCAGACCATTCGGCGGTTAATTCACCGGCGACCTGATCGCTGGTTTGAGTTGCCGGGTTCAGGGTGTCTACCAGGCCATCCAGCAGCGGATCGACCGAGGTAAAGAAATCATTTGGCGGGAAACCGTTCCAGGCTTCGTTCCACATTAATTTGTGACCCGTTGCACAACGGCCCATCTGTAACTGTGAAGGATGAGTAGTGCCACACATTAATGCAGTCATCCAGTCACAGTGCTCAACCCAGCTGTAGGTGGCCGCTTTCACCGCCGGATCCTGACGGAAAATGTGCAAGGCTTTGGCCCAGTACCATTCCGAAGAATAAATACCGCCCATATAAGCCAGGTAGTTAACATCGTTGTTATTGGCAGCCCTGGTGATTTCACCGGCTTCTTTCAACGACGTGTGATCTTTCCACAATACGAACATCGCATTGGGGTTTTCTTTAAACTCTTCGGTTAATGCCAATGGCACGCCTTCGGCATTGATTGCCACCGGAGTAGACCCGGTAGTGTCGAAGCTCATGCCAACAACTTTATCAGCCGTACCGGCAGGTACTTTAGACCACAGCGCATTCACCACTTCGACCAGGCTATCCACATAGTCCTGAGGGTGCTGGCGATACTGATCTTTGGCGGGCTCGCAATAACGGCCCTGTGCCCAGCGCGGGTAATTCACCATATGGCTGGCCAGCTCTTCGCCGGTTGTTACATCTACCAATAAGGCTCTGACCGAATCAGAGCCATAATCCAGCCCTAATGTATAACGAGACATAATATTTTAATTCCACTCACTGCTAACAAAATTAGCCAATAAATTTTAATTGTATGATAATATCAATAATAGGCAAATGTAAAGGTAATATAAAATTAATATTAACAGTATAGCTGGTGAATAAATCGCCATCGTAGAAGTTGGTATAGTTGCCAACTAAAAACTGTTAAGCGCAACTGCCAAGGCCTGAAAAACTTAGTAACCCTTTGAATTTATTAAGAGTGGAAAGAACTATGACTACCCAGTTAGAACAGCTAAAATCTATCACGACCGTCGTTGCTGACACCGGTGACTTCGAAGCCATTGCTTTGTATCAACCCCAGGATGCAACAACCAACCCGTCGCTATTGTTAAAAGCCGTACAAATTGAAAAGTACCGTCCGCTGGCTATCGAAGCGGTAAAATGGGCTAAAGATCAGGGCGCTACCGATGACGTAGCAGCCGTCGCTGCAGACAAACTGGCGGTACTTATTGGCGCTAAGCTAATGGAACAGGTGCCGGGTTATGTTTCTACTGAAGTAGACGCGCGTTTATCTTTCGATACCATGGCCACCGTTGAAAAAGCCAATCACCTACTGGCGCTTTACCGTGATCAGGGCATTGATACCAGCCGCGTACTGATTAAGATTGCTGCTACCTGGGAAGGTATTCAGGCCGCGCGCATTCTGGAAGCCCAGGGCATTAAAACCAATGTCACTCTGGTATTTTCTTTCGCCCAGGCCCGCGCATCAGCTGAAGCCGGCGCTTTCCTTATCTCACCTTTTGTGGGCCGTATTCTTGACTGGTATAAAGCCGACCAGCCAGATGCTGACTTTAGCGGTGCAAACGATCCGGGCGTGCAGTCGGTTACCCGTATCTATAACTACTTTAAAGAAAACGGTTATGACACCATCGTAATGGGCGCCAGCTTCCGTAATATCAGTGAGATTCAGGAACTGGCTGGCTGTGACCGTCTGACCATCAGCCCGGGATTACTGGATGAGCTGGCTAACACTGAAGCAGAACTGCCGCGTAAACTGACACCGGTTGATTCTCCTAAAGCGGCACCGGCGGCGTTAACCGAGCAAACTTTCCGCTGGGATATGAACGAAGATGCCATGGCAACCGATAAACTGTCTCAGGGTATTCGCCAGTTTGCTAAAGATCAGGTAACACTGGAAACGATGCTGACTGATCTGGCCAAATAACCAGTCACACTCATTGTAAAAAAAGCGGCTGACAGGTATCTGTCAGTCGCTTTTTTAATTATACGAATACCGGTAGAAATGTATTATTTATTGGTGGGTATGTGACCCTCAATAAAGCGACGAACATCGTTAAACAGTTCAACCTTCGCCTCGCTGTTCACGTACATCATATGGCCCCCTTCATAATAGGTATACCAGATTTGCTCTGCGTTTATTGCATGGCGGTTAAGGGTATATTCGGCATCAAAAAACGGCGTGACCAAATCGTAATATCCTGATGCTACCAACACATCTAACTGAGGGTTAATTCGCAATGTCTCAGATAATTGTCCTGCCGTAGTAACGTAAGTTGGCTCCCAGGCACTACCGTCTTTATTAGTGCGGTAACGCCAGTAACGTCTTAGATCAGGGTCTGCCGGTGACAGGTACTGACGCTCCCAATCAACGTTCAGTGAGTTACGCAGATATACTTGCAGGGCGCTGTTAAAGGCGGCCGAGATGGTATCTGATGCCGCATCCCGTTTGGTGCTGTCATCCAGATCGTCACGCTCATCGCCTAAGTAGCGCGCATCCAGTAAGCCAACGGTTTTGCTTTCATCCCGCAATAACTCTTTAGCGAAGCGCCGTGCACTGATCCTTAAATCAGCGCGTTCCACGTATTGAGGACTTAAGCCGGTAAAGTAAGCCAGGCGCTCAACCAGTTGGCGTTTTTGTTCGGGCTTTAAACGGTTGCCGGCAAACAAGCCAGGCAGTAGTTCGTTGGTGGCAAACTGACGGGCCTGCTCCAGAAATGCCTGTTTATTCTGCGGTACCGGAGTAACTTTACCGTGATATAAAGCGGCTGCCGCCATGGTCGGAACGTAAGTAACATAGGAGATAATATTATCCGGGATATACGGCGATGAACCCTGATAGTCCAGCGCCTGTGAAACAAACACCAGCCCGTTAATACTAATCTTCATGTTTTTTTGCAGTATGTTGGCCACGTAGGCCGCACGGGTGGTGCCGTAACTTTCACCAAGAATAAAAATCGGCGAACCCCAACGGTTATTCTCAGTCATCCAGGTACGGATAAACTCAGCCATCGACTGCGCATCTTCTTTAAGTCCCCAGAAGGCTTTACCTTCATACTCCCCCACAGCCCGGGAATATCCGGTGCCGACCGGGTCGATAAAGACCAGATCCGTGACATCCATGATTGAGTTGCCTGAGCTCTTAGGTAAATAAGGCGGTAACCCCGGATGGGATGCATCCGAAGGCACTTCAGCAAAAGCCGGCCCCAGGCCGCTCATGTGTAGCCAAACCGACGCCGAGCCCGGCCCGCCATTCCACACGAAAGTTACGGGCCGTTTAGCTGTTTCGGCTTTTTGCTTGGTATAGGCAAAGGAAAAGATACTGGCCTTGGGTTCGCCTTTTAAATCGCGTAGATAGGTTTCGCCCGCGGTAGCCCTGTAAGCAATTTTCTGACCGTTAAACTTACCACTGTGATTTGTGATGAACGCTTGCGGTGCTTCGACAGGGAGTTTTTCATCCTCGGCCTGTGCCGATGTCATCAACAAGCCAATTACCAGTAACCAGTACTTAGTCCCTAATCCAAAGCGCATAGTTGCTCCACCTGTTTTTAGATTTATTGCCATTTAAGTATATAGCGATTTCACCACAATACAGGCTACAAACGACGAGCTCACCCAAACCGATGATGAACATCCGGCATAGCCGAATGAAAAATAATGTGGTCAAACCATCAATAAATGAGTATGTTAAATCCCGTTTTAGGATGTCCCACCATTAACAAGGAATGAGCTTTATGAAGTTATTAAAGTCTGCCGCCCTTTTTCTGTTACCCACCACGATATCAGCGAACGCCAATGCAGAATACCTGATTAACCTGGCCGATTTTCCTGACTGGTTCCAACAATCCATGGCCAGAGAAACCAGTGTCGAAACCAGCGGAAAAATGGTTATCGAACGGTTGAATGTCGACGCCCAGGTAAAAGGCAAACCCGTGTTACAAGACAGCGGTAGCACCGACGTATGGTATTACACTATGGATATCGGCTCTGATTCACCGGTAGAATGTTACGCCTTTTTAGAGTTTGATGGCGCAGCCAACTCCCTGCATGCCATTGTGGAACACAGCCTTGGCGGCGCAGAACAGATTAACGGAAAACCCTTATCCGGGCGTTTCACGCTGGGCCTGGATATGGGCATGATTGGCGACACGCCTTTCCTGCAATTAGACACTTTATATAACTTAGGCGAAGGCAGCGAAAAGGTTGTCGGCGTATTAAAAGGGTTATCAGCTCAGACCAACCAGAGCCTGCAAATTTGTGTGCATAATGAAATGGGCTATCAGCAGGCTTTCCACGACGTATTCGCCAGTTTTGTCCGGGCTTTTACGGCTAACGATAAGCAACCAGAACTGTATGAAGCCACCTACCGCATGACCATCAATGGTATACCGGTGGGTTACTCTCAGGAGAAACACACCATTGATCAGGACGGCGATATTGCAACCGTCTTGCGCGATGCCATGATTACCCCGGTCGACCAGGTGGCAGTATCACGCTCAGATTCGCAAACACTGGAATGGAGCCGCCCCGATGGCTCACTTATCAACGCTCAGGAATATACCATTGAAAATGGCCAGCTGGCTTCACAGTTTGCTATCAGTTCTGCCGAAGATGCCTGGCAGGTAACAGGCCAAATGCAGGGTAAAGAAGTCAGCGCGACTCTGGAATACAACAGCTGGTTATTGTCGAGTTTCGGTAATTACACAGAAACGGCGCTACTGCTGGCCAGTGATGCACCTTCAGCCGATTATCACATCTGGCTTTCTGATGCCGACCCAACCTCAGCCTTGCCAGTTACCTTTACCAAAATCGACGAACTGCCCGACGCCAATTTACAATTTGATCTGGGTCCGCTAACCCTTAAATACCTGGCCACAGAGAATGGTTCCTTTGAAAAAGGCTCCATTGCTCAGGGCGGTGCCGAGCTGAAACTTGAAAAAGTGTACAGCAAAGGCCAGCCGGTAATGCCATGAACAAACTCCTTACCACCCTGGCACTGACGTTTTCAATAAACGTTAGTGCACAGTCAGTGCCTTCACTGGCTGAGATACCGCTGACAATGAGTGCCAGCCAGTCCGGCGCTTTAACGAACACTATTTACCTGGAAGTAGAAACGCGCCAGGCCGCCTCGCTGGTAAAACATCTGAGCAACTACAGCGGTGTGACCACAGAACAGTTGAGTAAAAACACCGTGGCAGTTGGTTTAACCCATCAGCCGCGGTTTACCGGCGCGGTGCAGAGTAAATATGCGCAGCCCAGTTTTGTTATTGATACCGAGGAACCGGCAACCCGGGCATTTATCGAGGGGTTTACCAAAACCCGCACGGATACCGACGAGCTGGAAGCAATCACCGCCTATGTGAGTGAGTACATTAATGAGCCGACCTATATTCATGGGTTCAATCTGGCCTCTACGGTAGCTACGCAACGTTCTGGCGACTGCACTGAGTTTGCCACCCTGACAACGGCTTTAGCCAGAGGTTTAGGCATGCCTGCCCGATTAACCATAGGGACAGTGATCACAGCTTACGCTGAATCAGCCGATGCATTTGGTCATGCCTGGACTGAAGTCTGGTATAAGGGTAAATGGCAGATTATTGATGCCGCACTGTACGGAGCTGAAGGGCAGCAGTTTTACTATCTGCCAACCGGCATACTCGACAATGAAGGGCCTGGCTTTGCCATGTCTTTAGTGATGGCTTCTTCTTTGTTTCCCAACCGCGTGGTAAATGTACAAAACCTGCAATAAGCGGTTGTAAGCGATGCGCATCTGTTTAGGCAAATGCGCACGCACTATTAAACTAGAATCGCACGCTGGTCGCCAGCGTTATGCTGGCCATCCCGCCCGACGTGTAAGCACCGGCACCAGCCTGAATCGACCAGCCCGGCGTAAACCAGTAATCCAAGGTTAGTTCTGCAATATCGTCCCGCGGATACGCGTTGCTATCATTGTCTATCTCAGCGAGGTAGGAAAACCCTGCGCTAAAGCGCTGATTAAAGAAATAACGGGCATCAAGCTCAACCCTGGCCAAATCGTTTAACATCATCTCCATATTGATATCCCAGCCACTGCCTGAGGTTATGTTTGTATAGCGCCCAAATACCCGGGCCGTGGTTTCATTCACCGAACGGTGGGTACCGTAAATTCTGCCATCGGCATATTCATAGATAACACCGCCGCCCACCTGCCATTCAGGTGTAACAAAGTAGCCAGCGTCAAAGTCGGCGTACAGGTACCTTTCACGAAAAGACACGCTGCGGTCAAAATCGCCATAGCGTAATTTTGAATTGATCACCCATTTGTCGTCAACGAACCACTCACCGCCGAGTTCATAGCGGTCGACGGCACTGTCACCAAAATAACGGACAAAAACACTGTTAGTTTTATTCAGGTAAGGCGAAATAAGAAAGGGCTGTCCGCTCACCGGTACATCAGACAAATAGCGCTTGTATTCAATACCAATAAAGTCGTCGCCGTAGTTTTTTATATCGGCCAGGCCAAAAGAGATTTCGTTTTGTGCAGCTACGGAAAAACCAGAAAAACACAAACCGCAAAGGGCTATGGGTAAAATGGAATGTTTCATAACGTATCCTTGTTACGAGAAAAATTAAGGTCAGCAGTCCACGCTGGCGAAGCGTAACCAAGCCACGCGCCAGTTAAGCGGAACCGCAGTATCAACAACACTGGTTACGACTTATACCCCATCAAATAGTTCAGTCGTTTACACCCGTGCCACACTTTTTTATGTAGTGGATTACTCTTTCTCAACACCTTATTTCAGCCAGGCCACATCATCACGCGCTTCATCCTCTGCAGGATTTTCTCAATGAGATGGTTGCATAATGCCAACTCATGAATATAATAATGCGAACTATTATCATTTACATTGGAATTATTAATGAAATATAACGCGATCAGTCTCGCCCTGCTTACTTCTCTCGCTCTGCCGGCCGGCGTTGCCAACGCAAACGCAGTGCCTGACGATGAGGATATTGAAAAGCTCACGGTAAGTGGCGAGCGCTTAAATAATTATCTGTATGAAAAAGCTGATAGCCTGTCCCGACTGGATCTGGACATTAAGGATTTACCTCAGTCAATCAGTGTGATCGGCGAGGAAATGATTGATGATTTCGCGTTAAATAACATTAATGCGGTACTCGATACCGTAACCGGCCTCAACGTAGAGGAAGTCGAAACCGACCGCACTTATTTTACCGCCCGCGGCTTCGATGTGACCAACTTTCAGGTCGACGGCCTGGGGTTGCCCGTATTAAGCGGCAACGTGCACGGCGACATCGACACCGCCATTTACGAAAGAGTTGAGGTATTGCGTGGCGCCAACGGTCTGATGACCGGTACCGGCAGCCCTTCTGCTACCATCAACTACGTGCGCAAAAAACCCACCGAGAACACTCAGATATCGGCCCGAGCCCAGCTGGGTAGCTGGAATGCCAAGCGCCTCGACATTGATGCCTCAGCACCTTTATCAGACTCAGTAGGCGCCCGCGTGGTGGTGGTTAAAGAAGATAAAGAGTCGTACCTCGACCGCTATGAGTTAGATAAAACCGTGGCTTACGGTGTTATTAGCGCTGCCCTTACCGACACCACTCAGCTAACTGTTGGCGCCAGCCAGCAAACCAGCGATGCCAAAGGCAATATGTGGGGCGCGTTAACCCTGTACTACGCCGATGGTACGCCAACTAACTTCGACACCAGCACCAGCACGTCTGCCGACTGGTCACGATGGGATGTTACCGACACCCGCTATTTCGCGTTCCTGGAACAGCAACTGGCTGAAGGCTGGTCACTTAAAGCGGATTACACGCACATTGAAACCGATGAAGACACCCAACTGTTTTACACGTACGTATCACGCGATGCAGATACCGGTGTTACGCTGCTGGATCCTGAAACCGGTCTGGGCCTGATTGGCTACGGCAGTGAATACACGCTGGATGATGAGCACGATTACGCAGATATCTACCTGAACGGTAACTTCGATGCCTTCGGACAATCACATCAGGTAATGATGGGGGCGAGCTATGCCAAAGTCGCTTATACCGATCAATCGCTTTATGACTTCCATACCGGTAACGGCTTTCCGTTACTGCCAGCCATGGAAGACTGGACCGGTGACACGCCACTACCAGAATTTACCGATGGAGCTACCGGCAGTGATGTCGAGGAAGAGCAAACCGCGGTATATTTTGGCGGTAACTTTGCGCTGACCGACAGCCTGTCGCTGTTAGCTGGCGGGCGCTTTAATCAGGTGGAAGTCACCGGTATTTCCTATGGTATCGACGAGACCCTCGATGAAAACGCGTTTGTGCCTTACGGTGGTCTGGTTTACGCCATTAATGACGACATCAACACCTACTTCAGTTACACCGAGGTATTTACCCCCCAAACCGAACGCAATGCTAACTTTGACCGTCTCGACCCGATTACCGGTGAGTCAAAAGAGTTAGGGGTTAAAGCATCTTTGATGGACGGTAATGCATTACTTACCGTAGCGTATTTCGATATTGATCAGGTGAATGTAGCCGTTGCCAATGGCTTTGCCGCCAACCCGGTATCCGGTGTGGAAGAACAGGTTTACCGTGAAGCAGACGGCCTGAGCTCTAAAGGCTGGGAAGTCGACTTAGCCGGTGAAATTCTGCCCGGCCTGCAAACCAGTCTGGGTCTGACGTTTTTTGACCTCGACGGCGACCAGCTTGTTGCCGATTATACGCCTGAGAAACTGGTTAACGTAAATGCTACCTATCAGTTCCAGACATTACCGGCACTTAAAGTAGGTACTTCCATTCGCTGGCAGGAAGCCACCTCACGCAATGTGGGCCAGGTACCCGCCGCTTATGCTAATGCGGGTCAGGACATCGTCATTGAACAGGATGCCTACGCGCTGGTGAACATGATGGCCAGTTACACGGTTAACGACAGTATTACCATTATTGCTAACGTGAATAATGTCACCGACGAAAAGTATCTTAAGTCGCTTTATTGGGAGCAAGGTTATTACGGCGCACCCCGTAACTACATGTTGTCAGTAAACTGGCAGTACTAAAAAACAAAAAGGCCGCTTAGCGGCCTTTTTCATTTCTGGTTGTGGTTATGCCTGTTCGGCAACCGGCTCAAGCTGAGGACCGGCTTTCACCAGTGCCCGGCCTTTATCATTCACCGCAAATTGCTCAAAGTTATCAATAAACAATTCAGCAAGCTTAGTCGCCTTTTCGTACCAGTCATCAGCACTTTCATAAGTATCACGCGGATCCAGAATGTCCGGGTCTACACCTGGCAGCGACGAAGGTACCTGAAGGTTAAAAATAGGCAGTGTATGGCACTCTGCTTCTTCAATAGAGCCATCCAGAATACGGTCGATGATAGCGCGGGTATCCTTAATAGATATCCGTTTACCAGTACCGTTCCAACCGGTATTCACCAGGTAAGCCTGGGCGCCAACCGCGTCCATTTTAGCGACTAACTCTTCACCGTACTTGGTTGGGTGAAGGGTTAAGAACGCTTTACCAAAACAGGCTGAGAAAGTGGGTGTGGGTTCGGTAATACCGCGCTCAGTACCAGCGAGTTTGGCGGTAAAGCCAGACAGGAAGTGGTACTGCGTTTGCGCATGATCCAGTTTAGAAACTGGCGGTAACACACCAAATGCATCTGCAGTTAAGAAAATCACTTTCTTAGCGTGACCGCCTTTGGATACCGGCTTCACAATATTTTCGATATGATGAATAGGATAAGACACCCGGGTGTTTTCAGTTACCGAGTTATCGTCATAATCCACTACGCCATTGTCATCAACGGTGACGTTTTCCAACAATGCATCACGGCGGATAGCATGGTAAATGTCAGGCTCGCTTTCCGGGTCTAAGTTGATGGTTTTGGCATAGCAGCCACCTTCAAAATTAAACACGCCGTTTTCATCCCAGCCGTGCTCATCGTCACCAATTAAGCGGCGGTGAGGATCGGTGGACAGGGTAGTTTTACCAGTTCCGGACAGACCAAAGAAGATTGCCACATCGCCCTCTTCGCCCATGTTGGCAGAACAGTGCATTGAAGCCATGTTGTTCAGTGGCAGGTAGTAGTTCATCATCGCGAACATACCTTTTTTCATTTCACCGCCGTACCAGGTACCGCCGATGACCTGCATTTTTTCGGTCATATTAAACACGGTGAACACTTCTGAGTTCATGCCGTGCTCTTTCCATTTGGGGTTGCTGGTTTTAGAACCATTGAGCACTACGAAGTCCGGCTCGCCGAAGTTGGCCAGTTCTTCTTCCGTTGGGCGAATAAACATGTTCTTCACGAAATGCGCCTGCCAGGCCACTTCCATTACAAACCTGACTTTTAAACGTGAGCTTTCATTGGCTCCACAAAATGTATCCACTACGAACAAACGTTTACCGGATAACTGTTCCCCCACCAACGCTTTAAGGTCGGCCCAGACTTCCGGGCTAATGGGTTTGTTATCGTTACGGGCAGCTTCGCTGTCCCACCACATGTGTTCTTTACTGACTTCGTCTTCAACAATGTATTTGTCTTTGGGGGAACGACCGGTAAAGACACCAGTGCTCACTGCCACGGCACCAGACTCGGTAACCACACCACGTTCATAACCGCTTAGATCATCACGGGTTTCCTCGGCAAACAATTGCTCGTAACTGGGGTTGTATATAATTTCGGAGGCATCGTTGATGCCGTATTTCGCTAAGGTTTCGACAGAAATGGCCATTGCCTTTTCCTCCGTGAACGGTTGAAAATTAAGTTAGAAAACTTTTCTAAAGGCAACGCTGAACTTATTGTTTTTATTTTGGTTGCAGGGTCTCTTTTAGGTATAACAAAGTTAAGCCAGCGGTACAACTGTAGCGGCATTGACGGAAATTAACATTGATATGCATCAGTTGAATGTGATTAAAAATTAACCACCCATTTGTATGACTAATCTATTGTCCGTTATTCCGGAGTTTCCTCCCTCGTATTCCTCGCATATGCATCCCACGTCACCTCCGCAAACAAGTCCTATGTCATCCCCGCACACATCTCCTCCGTCATCCCCGCACGCACCTTCTCTGTCACTCCCACAGTTCCTCTTCCATCATCCCGTACACACCTACTCCGTCATCCCCGCATGCTTTTGAGCGGGGATCCCCTGAAAAGGTTATCTAAGCTGATTCAGAGCTATTGGGAGATCCCGGTTCGATAATTTGGATGGCATGGCCAGCAATAGCCGACATATCACAATGCAACATATAACCGCTCTGTCATCCAGGAGTTACCTCCCCTCCCATCATCCATGATGTCTCTACGCTTTTACTTGTTCTGCCCGGTAACAGTATTTCGCGATACAAAGAACCAAATAAAAAGCTAAAAGCGCTATCGCGCTCGTATTCACCTCGACTCATCATCCGGCAGACGCATCCTCGTTCCCCCCTGCACACACTTCCTCCGTCATCCCGCACACACCTCCTCCGTCATATATGGACCCACCCGGTTTGCAAGTGATTTTGACATTGTAATAAACAAAATTATTGCCTTCATATATTCGGCTTGGTTACAGGGAGATTCGTCTCCCTTAGCCTTGATGCAATTTGCTGTCACTCAACTTATCATCCCTACGGCTTCTTTGTTTGAGCCAATGACGGGCATAGTGTTTAAGTGACCCAGTTTAACTGTTTATCATCAAATCAAAATCATTTCGCAACTGCTGGTGAGTTTGTTTTCTTCCGGTTCTTACTTAACTTCTTTTATACCACTTAAGCTTTCTGCTCATACATCCGTTGGTAATCTTTACCGCTGTTGATAACGGCCCAAACAATTCGAGCCAATTTATTGGCCAACGCAACACAAGCTTTGTTGTAACCCTTTTCTACCTTCAAATGTTCCGCCCAAAGACTCAGCTTATCGTCCTTTTTGCTGGCGTACTTCAATGTCGTTCTCGCCCCATGTACCAGTAACGTTCGTAAATAAGCATTGCCACGTTTGGTGATACCAGACAAGTTGGCTTTCCCTCCTGTCGAATGTTGGCGAGGAACCAAACCGCACCAGGCGGCAAAATGACGACCATTTTGAAAGTTCTTTCCTAAACCAATCGCAGCGTAAATCGACGCCGCTGTAATTGGACCTATGCCGACGACGGTTTGGGCTCTTTGGCATACCTCTATTGGTTTAATCGCTGTCGCCACTTTTTTATCACTCGCAGTCACTTTGTTATCTAACTCGATAAGCTCCAGATAAAGTTCTGCAAACACGCTTCGGCATTCATCGCTTAAGCCGTTACCTGCATCTTCAAGCACCTCTGGTAGGAAACGACGTAGAGCGGCTTTGCCGACATTCGTTTCCAAGCCATACTCCGCTAATAACCCGCGGATTTGATTACTCAATTTAGTCCGACAATCAATGTAACGTGTGCGAACGCGGAGCAACATTTGGATATCTTGCTGAGCCTGGCTCTTAATGGGGACAAAGTTCATATTGTGGCGTTGTGAAGCTTCCGCTATTGCTTCAGCATCGTTGAAATCATTTTTATTTTTTCGACGATACGCTACGACATATTGAGGCGCTATCAGTTTGACCTCATGACCACAATTTTGGATTGCTCTGGCCCAATAATTCGCGCTTCCGCATGCCTCCATTACAACGATACAAGGCTCAAGTTGTTGAAATGTTGATATCACCTGCGCACGTTTAAGTACCTTTTTCTTAATAAGCTTACCGACACGGTTCACCGCATAAAAGTGAAACACAGACTTTGCAATATCTAAACCGACAGTAGTAATATTCATTTGTGGATCCGCCCTTGTTTGATGGTTGAACAAATTCATCATGGCTCATTACGAAGCCGTATTAAAGGGTGGGTCCATTTCATTATCC
>NZ_RCUA01000087.1 GCF_003731635.1 Marisediminitalea oceani
TTTTGGTGTAATTATCGATTACTCGATGATTTTAGATACAACACCAGCACCTACTGTACGACCACCTTCACGGATTGCGAAGCGCAGACCTTCTTCCATAGCGATTGGCGCAATCAGTTCTACTTCGAACTTCAGGTTGTCGCCAGGCATTACCATTTCAACGCCTTCTGGCAGTTGAACGGCACCGGTTACGTCAGTTGTACGGAAGTAGAACTGTGGACGGTAACCTTTGAAGAATGGAGTGTGACGACCGCCTTCATCTTTAGACAGTACGTATACTTCCGCTTCAAACTTGGTGTGTGGAGTGATTGAACCAGGCTTAGCCAGTACTTGTCCACGCTCTACGTCGTCACGCTTAGTACCACGTAACAGAACACCAACGTTCTCACCTGCTCGACCTTCGTCAAGCAGCTTACGGAACATTTCAACACCAGTACAAGTAGTCTTGGTAGTATCTTTGATACCAACGATTTCTACTTCTTCACCTACTTTAACGATACCTTGCTCAACACGACCTGTTACAACAGTACCACGGCCTGAGATTGAGAATACGTCTTCGATTGGCAGAATGAACGGCTTATCGATGTCACGCTCTGGCTCTGGGATGTATGAATCCAGTGCTTCGCCCAGCTCGATAATTTTCTTTTCCCACTCTGCGTCGCCTTCAAGGGCTTTCAGTGCAGAACCCTGGATTACTGGCAGGTCATCACCTGGGAAATCGTACTCTGATAACAGTTCACGAACTTCCATTTCTACCAGCTCAAGCAGCTCTTCATCATCAACCATGTCACATTTGTTCATGAATACGATGATGTAAGGGATACCAACCTGACGACCAAGAAGGATGTGCTCACGAGTCTGAGGCATAGGACCATCAGTCGCAGCAACTACCAGAATACCACCGTCCATCTGTGCAGCACCGGTGATCATGTTTTTAACATAGTCAGCGTGTCCTGGGCAGTCTACGTGTGCGTAGTGACGAGTAGGAGTGTCATACTCTACGTGTGAAGTAGAGATGGTGATACCACGTGCTTTTTCTTCCGGAGCGTTATCGATTTGGTCGAACGCTTGAGCAGAACCACCGTAAGTCTTAGACAATACGGTAGTGATTGCTGCAGTCAGAGTGGTTTTACCGTGGTCAACGTGGCCGATAGTACCCACGTTTACATGGGGTTTCGAACGTTCAAACTTTTCTTTTGCCATTTTTCTAATATCCCAGCAAAGTACAATGTTAGGTGAATTTACGTATTATTACATGAGCTGGGGAGAAATGGTGCTGATAGGCAGATTTGAACTGCCGACCTCACCCTTACCAAGGGTGCGCTCTACCAACTGAGCTATATCAGCACGGGACTTGGAGCGGGCAGCGGGAATCGAACCCGCATCATCAGCTTGGAAGGCTGAGGTAATAGCCATTATACGATGCCCGCATTCCTAATTCTCTTGCCACACTCATAGAAAGTGGTGGAGGGGGCAGGATTCGAACCTGCGAAGGCTGAGCCGGCAGATTTACAGTCTGCTCCCGTTGACCGCTTGGGTACCCCTCCAGAGATTGATGAATGGTGCCGACTGCCGGAATCGAACTGGCGACCTACTGATTACAAGTCAGTTGCTCTACCAACTGAGCTAAGTCGGCTCCTCATCAAGTGGGTGCGAATTCTAGAGTAATGAATCACTCAGTGCAATAGGCTTTTGCGAAAAAATTTCTTTTTTTTGACTGAGTGGTCATTAATTTACCACCCTGTCGTTTAATTGAACAAAATCAACCAAAAGAAGCTTTTTCAGCATAGCGGGCAAGGCCGTCTATCACCAAATTCGCGGCGCTGAGACTATCACCGTCGCAAGCACTTGTCAGCAGTTTTTTGTCGCCACCGGTAAAAATAATGACATTTTCTTTAAATTGATTATTTAATCGACGCTTAGCTGACCAAAAAACGCCCTGCAATGCTGCTAAGCATCCCATTGCCACACATTCTTCGGTGTCACTGGCAGCCATTAATTGTTCCGGCACGGTCTCGTTTTCGAAAACCCGGGTGGTATTCGACAGTAATGCTTTTTTCATTGTATGAAAGCCTGGCGCTATCCAACCGCCTAAATGTTGACCATTTGCGACAAAATCTACCGTTACTGCCGTACCGGCATCAATAACAGCAAAAGGTTTATCGGTTAATTTTGCCGCACCTAAAATGGCCAGCCAGCGATCCACGCCCATTTTTTGTGGATTCTGGTAACTGTTAGTTATACCAAATGCGTCACTTTGTGTTTTGACCGCACAAAATATAATCTGCTGCTCGTTACATAATTGTGCCAGCGCTTCTTCAACCGCTGGCTTACCCACATTAGCGATATATAAATGAGTAAGCGGTGCGGCCTCTATATAGGTAATCAATGCCGACAGGTCGTCAACTGTTGTGACGTTATCGGCATCGTCATTTAATAAACGGTACTTAATTCGGGTGTTACCAATATCCACCAGCAATACGCTGTTAGTTTGCACGTAAACTTACCTCTCCTCCGTGGAACCGGGTTATGCCGTCTGCTGTTTCCAGCAACAGTGCGCCACTGGCGTCGATACCCCGGTTAATGCCACTGATTCGTTTGTCGCCTGTTTTTACTACCACGGTGCGATCGGCAAACCAGTCTAGGTGTTGCCATTCTTCTATATAGGGTTCAAACCCGCGTTGGGTAAAATCAGGCAGTAGTGTCCAGAGTTGTTCGATGATACGGGCCGCAACCTCATTCCGATCGACATCCGGGCCGAGAACCTGGCTTAAATCGGTGTGCGGCTGGCCTACATCGTACTCGTGAGCCGGCACCATAACATTTAACCCGATGCCGATAATACAATCGGCGGGTGCGCCAATCTGGCCTTCCACTTCAATTAATACCCCGGCCAGTTTTTTACCATACAGATACACATCGTTTGGCCACTTAAGGCGTGCCTCTTCCACACCGCAGTCTCTAAGTGCCCGGCATATGGCTACGCCAACTAATAAAGACAGGCCGGCCATGCCCTGATAGCCATCATTAAAACGCCAGTACATGGAAAACGTTAAGCTGCCGCCCACCGGCGCCAGCCACTGGCGACCATGGCGGCCGCGACCAGCGGTTTGGATCTCAGCCAGCACCGTATCGCCATTCGCCCGCACCCGGTCGGTGTTTTTCAGTTCAGTATTGGTCGATTCGATTACCTGCAGCACACTAATGTCCGCATAGGACTTATTGCTGAATGCACCGGTAATGGTTTCAGCATCGAGCAGCTTAAGCGGGCGATTTAATTTATAGCCCTTGCCTTTTACCTTGAATACGTCCAGACCCCAGTCAATCAGCTGGTTGATATGCCCGGCAATAGCTGTGCGGGATAAGTTTAATGTCTGGGCCAGGGTTTCACCGGAGTGAAAGTCGCCGTCCGCCAGCAAGCAAAGCAGCTGTTGCCTTACCTCGCGGGATTTATGTTTCATAGTTCTATACGTCCTTGTTTACCCAGTAGTCTCACCTCGGGCGTCAGAGTGACAGAAAATAACTGTGAGACCTTTTGCTGAATCGCCCGGGCCAACGCAAGCAGTGCATCGCCCGTAGCATGATGTTGATTGACCAGCACCAATGGCTGGCGATGATAACAACAAACGCCGTCTATGCACTGGCCTTTAAACCCGGCGTTATCAATTAGCCAGGCCGCCGGTACTTTTACCTGTTGGTCATTCACCACAAAGCCAGGAATAGTCGGATGCGACTTTTTCAAAGCTTCATACTCAGTGGTAGTGATAGTCGGGTTTTTGAAAAAACTGCCGGCGTTACCCAGCACCGCAGGATCCGGTAGTTTCTGCTGGCGCACCTCTATCACCTTATTGAAAATCTCAACAGGGGTTGGGTTATCCAGCGCTGCAAGCTCTGCGTAGGCCGTTACCGGTGTAATATCGGTGGCCAGCCAGAAATGCACATGGGTGACTACCCAGTGCTTTGCTTCGGCACGTTTGAATCGGCTGTCCCGGTAACCAAACTGGCATTCGTCCCGGGTTAATGTGAATGTCTGGCCGGTGATAACATCTACCACCTCTACCAGACTGATGCGTTCGCCGACTTCCAGGCCGTATGCACCTATATTCTGAATGGGTGCCGCCCCCACAGAACCAGGGATCAACGCAAGATTTTCCAGGCCTCCCCAACCTTGCTCTATGGTATAGGCCACCAGTGTATGCCAGTTTTCACCAGCGCCCACCCGCAGCCTCACCCCACTGGGCTCATGACAAGCTTCAACGCCGGTGATTTTGTTCACCAGCACCTGACCATCATAGTCTTCGGTAAAAATCGTATTACTTCCCTCTCCCATGATGTAACAAGGGGTTTCGCGGGGGTATAAATCGAGAAGTTGCTGCACCGAGCAAAACTCGTGAAGTACGCGGCAACGGCTGGCGATACCAAAAGTATGGCGTTGGGATAAATCAGGCATAGACACAGACAGTAATCTTCGAGGTCGTTAAGTATGCCTTAAAAGACCTGAGTTTGGCTATGTTGACACAGGTAACGGATAGCAAATTGGGCCTTCACGGCCCAATTTAATGTAGTAAGAATCGTTTTTAACAACGCAGGATTGTTAAGCGATTACCGCTTAGTCGAGTACTATAATAACGCCAGCTTCATTAAAAAAACCTTTATCATTAAGCTCAATAATACGCTCGGCATATTCACTGGCCAGCACAATTTCGGTACGCGTATCACCATAGGTACGCAGCGCCTTAACTAACAGCGGCCGATTACCTACAACAGGGTGCTGCACGGCAAAGTCCACATCGCGGGCGAACAAAGACACCAGTTGACCACGCTCCAGCAAGCGCTCATTACTAGCCCCCTGATCCGGGTACACAACTGCGCCGCGTAACTGGCGAATCTTCGGGCTCAGTGACGGGATAAAATTACTGCCTCTGGCATCCACTACCAGCCCGGTGGGTTGCACGTCGGCGGCCGGCGCAGGCTGAGCTTCCTCGCGACGGTTCTCAACCAGTTTTTGCTCGATGACCGACAAACGGCGGTTGAGCTTTTCCATTTCCTGTAGCCATACCGGATGCTCCAGTTCCACATCATCCTGAGCATAGGCTTTACTGATCACTGCACCGCCTAACCAGTCGAGGGTTGAGCGGTAAAAACTTTGCAGGCCGGTTTCCTGATAGACTTCCTGATAAATGGTTTTAGAAGCCTTACCGCCCAGGTTGATCACCATTTCAATTTTGCAGCTACCATCACTGGCAGGGGTGCGGCTAATAATGCGGGCATTACGAATAATCCCCTCCACTTCACTTTTCACCTCATCGTTACTCAACATGTAATTGTCGATAACCGTGGTCGCCGTTACTCTAACCCCCTGGGTTGCCTCCAGCAGATTACGCTGCGCGTCTACCACTGCCGCGCGGCACGCCAGTAATGGCCCGGCTTTACCGCCCACATTGCCCGGCGGCAAACCATAACCTTCGGCAGACACTTGCGCCGTGGTCCAGTTAATTTTACCGCCGGCTGCTGTCCATTCTTCATAATGAGCGTCCGCGGCAATGCTACTACTGCTTACCAGCGCCAGGGCGAATAAAAGCTTTCTCATTATTTAGTCCTTACTTTACCTAAAATTGACGTCTCAGATGGCGCAGGTTGCCACTTGTTGCCTTCTGCTATGACCTCATAACTGGACGCGTTTTGAATATGAAACGGAAAATTATTCTGCAGTGTGCAGTCTGTCATATTGAGCTTGGCATAATCGCTCACCACAATACCGGCCGTATTACTGCCATCAATTACACAGGAGCGTAAGGTCACATTGGATTCACCTTCAATACTCAGGGCGGTAAAACGGCTGCCGGTTATCTCAATGGCTTCCAGCAGTGGCTGACCGGATTTAACAAGAATGCCGATGCCGGCACCGGAAATTTTTAGCCCCGAGATTTGTGTTGGCTTGGTATTGTTCACAATCAGATAAGGCTCCCGACGCGCCTGTTCGCCGCTGGCACGAATGCGGATATCCTGTTTCAGCCCCCAGAAATACGCTTCACCGTTAATTTCGATAGTGGCACCTGGTTCAAACTCCAGCTCGACACCCGGCTCGATATACAACTCACTGTCTTCTTCAAACACCACCTCACCTTTTACCTGATAAGGACTAAAGGTTTCGGTTAGCGACAAAATACCGGTATAACCACCCTGCAGCGGGCCGCTCACAAAGGTTTGTTTACCCACTTCCTTTATATAGGTAGTCAGTGTCAGCGCTTTAGGCTCACTGGCATTGCCGGCCTCATCGATGGCAACCACCTCATAGGTACTCTTACTGAATGCTTCCGAATCAATGTCGAGGTTCACGAAGGAGTCACTGCTCTGCTGTATGACTTTACTACCGCTGTTATCGGTACGCGTTACTTTATAAGCTGCAGCAACTTCGGCATCCTGCCAGGCCAGCTTAAGGGTGGTTTCAGTCTGACTGCCTACCAGATTAGTGACCGGCGGTGGCGCTTCGTTGTCAAAATTCACCAGCCCGGTAATACTCAGCAGGGTATTGGTGCTGCCATCGGTGTCTTGCAGGATACCGGTAACCGGCACCCGCTGTTCGTTCCAATCGGGTTGTACCGGGATCTCACTGATATAAACCCCTGGCTCCACTTCTTTCAGTTCGGTACGTAGCTGATTGCCCAGCTCCACAAATGCCTGTAAACCTGCCTCGCCTTTCACGCCGACTTCGATTACGTCGCCGTAGCGTAACCATTTGCCCGCTTTGTCGTGAATAACTGATTCAATAAGAGGTCCGGCACTGCCTTTATAAAAGCGCGGTTGAGGAAACTCAAAGGCCACTTTGCGACCCAGTTCGTCGGCGGCGGCCAGCAGGTTTTCATCATCCAGATTCATGGCGGCAATGGCGGCATTGAGTAATAAGCCCCAGGCAGTAGTCGACACACCACCGGCACGCTGAGTGACCTCATGCTCGCCCGTCCATACCACGTCGCCCTTAGTGTTATACAGTGACAGTTTGATGCCCAGGCGGATCTCTGAGTAGATCCCGGCAAAAAACCGTTCGAAGTCGACCACTTCACCAACCAGCACCCCTTCAACGCCAAGATAAGACGCCATTTGAGTATGATCCAGCGGACCCGACGGTAGCCGTTTATCCACTTCGCCCGGATGCATTACCGAGAAATTGCGGCCGGAAAGCTGGCTGTTAATAACCTGTCGAAGTAGCGGTCCGGCGACTTTTTCCTCGGTGACATTACTGAAAGGCAAAATGGCAATGCTCGAGGGGATTGCCTGCTGATCACCGCTTACCCCGGTGTTGTTCTCAACTTCGCTGCTGGTTGAACGTTGCGGTGGACCCACCAGCACCGTGTCTTTTGTACTTACCGTACAACCAGCCAACACCAGACACACCGCACCTAACCACAGGCGCACAGACAGCTTATTCATGACTTGGGTTCTCCTTCCACAGGCGGTGGTACCGCAGGGTCGTATAGGGATTCATCAGGCGGGAACAAACCATTATTTTCCGGCCCCTTGCCTGGCACCGGCGCGGGCTCCCCGCCCTGTAATAACCAATGTTGACGTAACTGGCGAGTGAGACCATTTACCTCAAACAATAAATTGTTAAGCAATGCCTGGGTTTCTGGCATTTCTGCCACGGTGGGTTCCATATTCACCGCGATAGCATTAATACTTTCCATTAACTGTGCCGACTGCTCGGCCACCCCGGCAAAGGTAGCCATATTATCGTTAACCGTTTGCGAGCCTTCCTGAAGGGTGGTTTCCATTACCTGCATGGTGCGCTGCATCTGATTAAGCACGTCAGGCAACTGCTGACTGGCATCGGTCATACTGGAAGTCAGCGCGGCGACGTTTTCCAGACTTTTGGTCAGTGAATCCTGATTATCACTCACATTGGTCACTATTTTGTCGAGGTTCACCAGAATATCGGCTACTTTTTGTGACAGCGCCTGGATATCCCATTCCTGCATAAGATCCTGTATTGAGCGTGGCTCTTCGGCTTCCAGTAAGGCTCCGTTTTGCAATTGCCCCGCCGGACCAGGAATAAAAGCAATGGCCGCGCCCGACAACACGTTATCAATGGCCAGAGTAGAATCTATCTTAAGCCGGCTTCCCGCCCGGTACAGTGACTGGTATTCCCGCTGCATCACTAAGTCCAGCGCCACCTGCCCCTGTTCACTGAGGCGGATGTGATCAATCCGGCCCACGCTGACGCCGTTAATTTTCACCGGCGACCCCACGCTCAACCCGAACGACGAAGAAAGGTTAGCGCGAAAACGCAGTTGATCGGCGTGTTGCTCCTGTAAATCCTCAAACAGTAACCAGCCAGCCAGTAGTATTGCCACAATCACAAACAAACCAAGCAGCGTATCCTGCGCACGGGAAGACAGCGACTGTGATGGCGCAAAGCTCATTGTACTTCCTCCAGTTGGTGGTTATGGATTGCCAGTACCCGATCGGCAAAGTCGGTACGATCGCCTGCAGTGACAGTCATCACTACCGCATACTGATGTTCCTGCTGTTCCCTGAGCAACACATTTAGCATATTTTCACGCATTTCGTGTGACATCCCGCTTTGCACTTCATCCAGTAATATCAGTTTAGGTCGAAACACCATTGCCCGTAACAGATTCATCATACGGGTTTGCACATCATTCAGCTGATGCGGTTCCAGCGCCAGTAAGTCGGCCATTGCCAGCGCCTCTGCCAGAGGCTGTATCTGATCGGCAATTTCTTGCTCCGACATCCGCGTATGGTACAACATCGGAAAGGCAATGTTATTGTAGTTAGTGAATATACTCAGTAACCCACCGTCTTCAAAAGCCATACAGGTAGCTTTAAAACGCGCCTGTTCGGTCATATCCCTGAGCGATAAACCTTCGATGATGATGTTGCCGTCATCCGGCTCGCATAACCCGGCAGCCAGCTTTAATAAACTGGAACCACCATCCAGCACGCCAGTTTCCACACACACAATTTCACCGCTGTTAACGCGCAGGTTGAGCTGCCGGAACACCACATTGTTGTTGAACCGCAAATCAACATTATCAATCTGTAAGCAGGTCATAGGTACACCAGGTAGGACAGGCCCACGTTCAGCACAAAAAACGCAAACAGTTGAAAGGTATTTGAATTAGAAATTGCCCGCGACACATCGGTAAAACGGTCTTGCACATTGTAACCAAAAAACAGACTCGCCAGACCAATCAGACAGCCGCCCACCAGCGCCTTGGTCATACTCACCAGCACTTCGGTGAAAGTGAGCTGTTCTAGCAGGGCTCGGATAAATGCCATCAGCGTAATGCCGCCCTCATGATATAACTCGATTACCGCATAGGAGGTAAACACGCATATCAGATTAAAATAGAAAAACATCAGCAGCAACGACAGCGGAAACGCAAAGAATACCGGCAACAGAAAAACCAGCGCCGGGCTCATATTGACCGCAGACAAAGCATCAAACTGCCGATATAACTGCATTTGCCCCACTTCTGCGGTTACCGCCGAGGCAGAGCGGGCAATCAAAATGATACCGGATATTAAAGGGCCGATTTCCCGATTCACCACGATATTAAAAAACTGCGCGTAGTAATCGATAAACTGCATGTTATTGGGAATAACCGAATAGGCCTTGGACATCACGAACACGCCAAGTAATACCGCAATAATGGTGTTAATCGATGCCGCTCTGAGGCCTGAGTTATACAACTGGCGCTTGAACAGCAACCAGAATATACGACGCCGCTGTGGCTTTAGGAGTTGCGGGCAGGTATTTATTGCCAGCCCGAGCAGAACGGTGATCCCTACCAGCACACTGGCATAACGCCGGGTTCTTATTCCCAGGCTACTGAGCATGAACCGTATTCCTTCGCCAGGTTCTGACCTGCTCTGCCCGGGCGGCCTCGCCCAGCTGACTAAGCAGCAGCGCTGCTCGCGACGCATAATCGGCGGCCGCGTCTGGCTGACCCTGCTGGTGCTTTAACTGTGCCAGTAAATAATAGCTGTCTGCCATGTTATGACGGGCATCAAACTGTTCAAATAACACCAGGGCTTTCTGTAAAGCCGGTTCATTAAGCGCCGCTTTTCCAGAGAGATAACACTGCAGGGCTAACCACTCGGTTGTTTGTGTACTGTTGAGGCAGTTATCCACACTCATATCGAAGATGGCCCGGTAAGAAGCGTCGTTGGCTGGCAGTGCTGCCATGGCCCGCGCATAATCATCCCGGTTGCCGGTAATAAAGTACTGCGCCAGATGGGCTCTTGCCTGAGCTAACTCATCACCCTGAATGATTGCCACATCGAGCAGTGCCGCACAATCATCGGTAACGCCCGTTGAGGCAACCCCTCGCTGGCATAGTTTCCACAGTGCCTTCGCCATAAGCGGCAGGTCGTTGTTCTGGTAGGCCTGATTGGCAATATTACGCATGGCGTACACCGAAAAACCGGCATCCCGGGCAAGCTGTTGATACTGTGCAGACAGGCTGGGCGGCGGAGGCGTGCTACCACACCCCCCCAACAATGCAGCGCAGCAAAAGCTAAGTGTTCGGAGTATCGCCGTGTTCATAACTTAGCCTTACCATACGGGTGAGTGTATGGAGATTATCTTCCGTGTTTACGTAGCGGTTAAGCAACGTCATGATTTCATCCTGCGACATTTGTTCCTGCATGAAGTGAATACTGCGGCGCAGGGGTTTTAGCTCGTTAGTCGAAAGCTGAATTTCCAACAAATCAACAAAGTCATCGTAATCGCCTTTTAAGAACAGTTTGCGACTGCGACGCATAAAATTCCAGTCAGAGAATTTACGCAGATATTTCGACATCACCGTACCCAGGGCAAATGCCATCGCCATAGCGATGAGGTCGAAAAGTTTATCAAGGGTGAGTTCTTCTAACTGCTGAGCCTGCTCACTCACCGATGCATCGTAAATAGACCGTATTACTTCTATCCGGCGCGCCGCCAGGGCATTCAGCGGGTTAATTTCCAGTGCCCGGCGAAAGGCAACCTCGGCCTCGGCTATCTGTTTATTCTCATACAGTGCATCACCATATAGCGACAGCAGCATATCGTTGCCCGGGTACTGCACTGTGGCATTCTCCAGATAGCGAATTGCTTCTTCGTATTCGCCGCTTTCAATCAGGATTTGCGCTTCAACAATCGCTACTTTGGGTGACGCATGGGCAACCGGCTGGCAAAACACCACCAGCAGCAGGCATACCAATAACCCTCGATAGCAGGTGGCGCTCATCATCTGGCAATCACTATCATCACTTCCGCGTTACCCAGCGCTTTTTGCAGGGTTTGCTGGGATTTCAGTAACGCAACGGCAGCGTCGCTGATGACTAAATCTGACTTACGCGATTTATAGGTGCCTTCAGCAGGAATGATAAAAGGTTTAACCGCAATGCGCGCGTTACGTACCGCATCATTCACATCAAAGTCGTAAGACACCGGGCGGCTGCTGATACGGCCCTGGGTTAAATCGTCTGCGGTAGGGTAAATAATGTCACCCTTCTGATTTCTGATGCGCGGAATAGTCGCCAGCTCAAAGTTCCCAATCTGGCTGGCATCAATTAATACGCCGGTAAAGTTACTGTTACTTTCGTAGAATTCAATTTGTTGTTCTAACTGAGCGATAACCTGGGGCTGGCTGTGGGCTTTCAGTAACCGGGTAATTTCTTTAACCAGTTCTAATTGATTAGGGTTGTCGATAACCAAATGGCTCTGGGTTGTTTCTGCCGCCGCCGCAGTGGGGAACAGGGTAAGCGAAGGCCATTCAATCTGGTTAGTGCGTGCCAATACCCATTGCACCGGTTTATCGTACCAGTTTGCTGCAGTCATGCCGCCTTTTGCTACTTCGGGCGCAATCATCTGAATAAAACGACCGTCCAGTGACATGGTCATGGTAACCGTTGCAACGTCGTTCTGGTAATGATCGGCGGTCATCGCTGCGCCTTTAATCATGGCTTCCAGGCTGGTTTTCACCGTATCGCTCTGGGCCACCATTTGTTCGACGACCGTTTCAGACGATACCCGCACGCCTTTGATCATCTCCGCCAGGTTCCGGTAGGCATCCAATTGCGCTGCGCGGCGAGCCAGCAATCGTTGTTTTACGAGCGGCACATCATCAGGCGCTACGCCATAGCCGTAGGCTGAAATCACCCCGGAAGACCAGTTAATTAAGCCACCCGGCTTTTGCTCAACGACTTCTTCTGCATTAGCGAGGCCGGTAAGGAACGCACACACCAATGTTATATATCGCATTGTCTTCATTGTTGCTCTCACTTTAAACGGGTTATGCATCAAATTGCTTATATTTGGCCATTCGGGTTACCACCTTTTTCAGGTAGTTTTTGGTTTCCTGGGCTGGCAGGTTTTCCATCAGGAAATCATAAACTGCCTCGGGCGACATCCCATTGATGGTGTCTACCGCAGCGGTAATGCTCTTTCTGCCGGTAAAGGTTCTGGCTACATTGCCCACCCCGGTGTTGTAACTGGCAACCGCACAGTAAAAGCGCGCTTGCGGGTCGGTGATTTTGCGTAGGTAACGATGGGTCAGCAGGTGGAAATAGGCTGAGCCAAGCTTGAGGTTGTTATCCTCATTAAATAAGTAGTCAGCACTTACTATCTTTTTCTCGCCGTGTACAAAAAGGTGGGCGTCGAGGCCGGCGGTTTTAGGCACCAGTTGCATTAAACCAAACGCGGGAACTGGAGATACTGCTCTGGGGTTATAACTCGATTCTGTTTCGATAATGGCCATAATCACTGATACCGGCACATCATATTGCTCTGCATAACCTTTAATATCATCAAAATACTGCTTAACCAGTTTTTCCTGATAACCGTTCACAAACTCAATTTTTAACTGCAGACGGGTTTGCCCGTCTTCTTCCACTACGCTCAGCACCGGCATGGGAGCGGGAACCGGGAAAGGTTTGGCCGGTTCAGCCGGTTTTGTGGTTGCCGCTATCTGAGCTTCCGCTTTGGGTTGTTGCTCTGTAGTTGGTTGCTCGACTGCAACGTGTGTTTTTTCTGCAGGTACTTCAGCGATTTGCGGTATTTCTGCCGGCTCGTCATTTACCTTTTGCTGTGGCCTTGGCTTACCCGCATCGGCTTTGGTCAGTTGTTGCTGTTGCGCCACCTTACTTACCACCGCACTAATATCAACTGACTCGGATTCAATCTGTAACTCCGGCACTGCAGATAAGTCCTGCTGTAAGGCATTGGCCAAACCCTCGAGCTGACCACCAATGGTATCAGGTAGTACACCGGACAGTGATGAATCAGTAGAGGAGGTTATTTCTATCGGCTCTTCGGTAACTTCAGCCACCTCTTTGGTGACTTCCTGAAGCAGTACATCCTGCTCATCCAGCTCGGCGGGTGTGGCAGTGGCAATGGAAGATGACATTTCCATCAGTTCAGCAACCCGTTCCTGCAGATCTTCACCGGGCTCTACCAGGGTTTCGATGATCAACTCACCCGATTCAAAGTCGGCAATTGCCCGGCTGCTCATTGTTTTGTTATAGGTGATCCAGCGATGCCTTTCAGGCAGCGCGCCATCTGGCCATTTAACTTCAATACGTTTGGTCAGGCCTCGGAAGGCGCGGTCGATGGCTTCATCCACAGCCTGATAAATATCGTCGATACGCTTTGTCTGGTTTTCAAACTCAGCATCCATCCGCGCACTGATTTCATCGAAGTCGTCTACCGACTGTGCAGCACTGAACGGACTGAATGCCAGCGACGCGGCCAGCAGGCTAGTACTGAGAATTTGCCGCATTACTGATCGCCTCTAAACTTTCCCGTTCTTTGCAAATATCAGCTTCGTTTGTCAGGCAGATACCCAGTACCACTTCGGCAATCCAGGTACCTTCCTGCTCATATACCTTCTCGTCTACCACAACCGTACCCTGTAACCAGGTTTTTACGCGGGTAGCAATGATATCGCTTTTTACTTCATATTCTTCTACGGTAGAACCGGCACGTAATTCGATACCCTTTACCTGCTCAGATAACTGACGCTGAGCATCAAGCTGGGCGGCACGTTTCGCCAGCATGCGAGCCTGGGCGTTGGTTTTTGCCATCGCCGGATCCACAGTACCAAACCCCTGCGCCGTCACTACGCCGGGTAAATCCTGAGCCTGAGCAACGCCGATAAAACCGGCCAGCAGTAACAGTAAAAACTTTACTTTCATGGTTTAATCCCTTTTTGCTTAAGTACCTCAGCGTAGACGTGATTAACCAGGTCAATCTCTACCCCTTCCCGCACTGAATCCATTAACTGATCAACAACTTCCACTTTAAATGCACCGGAGAGCAAAAACTGACGCACGCTCAGCAGCTCACGCTTACAGGCAATGGGAGCATGAGCGATAGCAGAGTTCACATCGTTGACTTTTAAATATAGCGTGCCTTTGGCTAATACACACTCGCGATACTTGTCGCGCAGGCCTTCCAGCTCTTTCGACTCGCTGACTTTCTTAATCGCAGAATACTCGTTGGCCACTGCCATATTGAGACCGGAAAAAACTGTTACGGCCGAGCACAGCAATAACAGCCTGGATAATTTGATCATGTTAGTTCCCTTCTGCACGCGGTGCAGTGGTGATTTCAGCAGAAGCCGAGACGCTTCCTTCTAATTCGTCTTTATCTACCGCGGATACCCGGTAGCAGTAACTGCGATCGCCCGACACATCAGTATCAACGTAGTTGGCGGCACTGACAGCTGCCAGCTTTCTTACATTGCCACAACTGGAGCCGCGGTATACCTGATAAAAATCAATATCGCTTTCTGGTGCCGGTTGCCACTGCAAGACCACGTTGGGGGCTGACTCCATAGCGCTGAGCCCTTCAATGCGGGCCGGTAGCGGTTTAGTTCTGGCTTCAACCACCGACGAGGCAACGCCGTTGGCATCATAAAGATTATACGCAAGAATTTTGTACCGATAGGTTTGACCATCATCCAGTTTGCTGAAGAAGCTGCCTTCGTCAACATAACGACCGGCAGTTCGGCTACTCAGGGTTTCCAGCAGATCAAATTTACCTTTATCTTCGCGATAGATCTTATAGCCTTTAATGTCAGCATCATTAGCCGGCTGCCAGGTGAGTGTTACCTTTTTCACCTGATTACTCGCCGCCGCAAAGTTCTGAGGTGCTGCCGGTACCGCTTTGGTAGTAGCCGTTACGATATTCGACTTCTGGGTTTCCTTGTCACCATCCACCGCGCTAATCGCATATTCATAGCTTACGCCATCGGCCAGATTCCGGCGGTCATTATCTGAATACTGAGTAATGCTCGGGGTAGTGATGGCAGTCACCAGCTCCCAGCGGGTCACACCCTGTACCCGGCGGTACAGTTTATAACCATCAATATTTTTATGTGCAGTCCAGCTTAAATCCGTACGCCGCAACATGCCCTGAGCAGCCACACTTAGTGTTACTTCATCCGGACTAACAATACTGGCAAACGCAGACGGGTCGCTGCGCAGACCGTCTTTATCCTCGGCCACCACATAATAAGAAGTTTGCGCATAGGGTTTAAGATTGGCATCGGTAAATGCCGACTGATTGGCGGGCACCACTGCAATTTCCTGCCAGCCCTGGTTATTCCAGCGGCGGTATAAGCGGTACTGTTTGATGTCTACCTCGCCCGATGGCGGCCAGCTGACACGAATTGTATTATTGTCTGCCGATAGCGCAGGGCTCTGCGCCTGATCCGGGCGTGGCTTGGTTTGCGCGCTGCGCGTTTCTGATACGAAACCAACGCCTTTGAATTTATTCAGTGCCACCACGAGATAATGATAGGTAGTGCCATCCTTTAAAGGCTGACCGTTATCCACGCCATCAATAAACTGAGTCTTATCGGCGCCGCTCACGTCGGCCAGTTCATCGAGCAGGGTATCCTGTTTCAGCTCTCCTTCGGTACGGAAGATTCGGTAACCCACTACATCGTCGTCTTTTACCGCCTGCCAGTACAAGTGCGCCGACTTAACCCCACCAGACACACTGAACTCTGCCGGTGCTGCCAGTTTTTTCGTTTCCTTGCGGGTAATATTGGATGGCGCCGAGGCAGACAATTGATCGAACAGGCGAACCTGATACTCATAAACCAGGCCATCTTCCAGCCCTTGTTTGTCTGTGTATGTACCGTTGTGACCCGGATTAATTTCGCCAACCGTTTGCCAGTCATTGGTACCGGCACCACGACGCTCGATGCGCACGCTGTATTCAGAGGCGGCCGGCTGCCATTGCAGGGTGACTTCACGGGTTTTAATCTCACTATCCGCATTAAGCAGGATGATCGGTGCACTGGTTACCATCACCGGTGGTGATTTCGCACTTTCCTTACCACTGTTGGTTACCGTAGTTACCGCAAACTCATAGCTCTTATCCGCTTCCATCAGGTTAACAGCAGAAACGGAGTAATTAATCTTACCTGTGTCCTCAATTTTTACCGCAGGCGCCCACACGCCGCCAACTTCACGATAATATACCTGATAGGCCGCGGTTTTTTCCTGATTAGCAATCGAAGGAACAAAGTCGAGTTTTACGCCGTTAACGTAAACCTGATGCTGCAAAATAGACGGGGCTGCCACATCGGCGCTGGCCTGGGCTTTAGCGATAGTGACTTTGCTGACCAGGCCACCATCCATTTCATCACCGGTTTCCAGGATAATATCCAGACGGTAATAAAAGGTGCCACTCTGGGGAATTCGGGTATCGACATACTGGCTTTCAGTGGTGCTCTCGACAAACTCGAAAGGCCCCGACTCTGATTCGCCCCGATACAGGTTGTAATAAAAGACCGCACCAATATCTGCCGTTTCCCAGTTCAGCACAACCTGTTCACCCTGTGCTTTGCTGGTAAATGCCGTCAGGGCGGCACTGGCCTGGGCGATATCCGGCTGCACCGACAGAGCCCGACGGATGCGGCGCTCCAGTGACTCAACAATTTCTGGCGCCCGGGTAACCAACTCACCCTGAGTTTGAAAACTCTCTTGCCAAATGGCCGCTTCCCGGCTGTTGGACACGTCAATCAGCTTAAAGTCCACAATGATAGTGGCGCGTTTAATATCGATGGAACCAGACAAAATAAAGTTAACGCCCAGTCCGTTGCCGTACTGAATAATTTTTTGGGTATCAGCTACCTGGGCACCACCAATACGGTACAGGCCTTCTTCCATCTGGCGTCTGGAAAGTAGCTGATAGGTTTGGGAACGCTCCAGCTCTTTACGCATAGAAAAGAGCAGGTCACCGTCCAGACCAATGGCATCAATACTGGCCGGTGACAGGTTGAATAAAGCGAGGCTGGTTTTTGCAAATGTAGTGGTTGGTAACAACAACATTACCAACACTACTACCCTAAAGATTACTGCTTGCATATCCCTCGCCTGCTAACTAGTTTTTAAATTGATAGGTTTCGATGATTTGCTTCATGTACCCGTCAATTTTGGCGGAGATTGGAGAGTTAACGTTTGATTTAACACGCTCGTCAAACTTAGCATCAACAAACCGCTCCAGTGCTTCCAGCGACTCTTTACGCTTCAGCAGTAACTCTTCACCGGCTTCGAAGTAATCTACTTCGCGGTTACGCAGTGGTTGTAATACTTTACGGGATAAGTCTTCCACCACCTGATCGGCCATCATCTGCAGCATTTCAGTGTCGGTGGCGATTTCCAGAGGGTCGTAAGCGATGTCGGCGTCTTTCACCCCGTCGTTACCCACGTCTTCTTTCACCAGACGCGAACGGATGGTATCCACACTCACGTTTTGCCCGGTTGAAACGTCAACGATACGGTAAGAAATCTCGATAAAACCCACCTTTTTAGCTTTGTTTACGGTGTATTCTTTTTCGGCATAAACCGGCACCATAATTTTTGCCTGAGGCGCTTCTTTCAGATCGTTTTTATCCGGGTTCGGGTTCAGCGCTTTCCAGTTAAGGAAGTCAATGTTGTCCTGGATTTCCTGGCCAACCTGATAACGAACGGTTTCGGCACTTTCAGATTTGGTTTCGTCTACTTTAAACAGTAGTACCGAGCCCATAATTGCCACGTCGATACCATACAGACGGCCCATTTCTTTGGCGGTATCTTCAGATACCACACCGATTTGGCCCAGCTTCATTTCTTCCAGAATGGATTTGAGGTTCTCACGCTCAAGGATGTTGATATCCTTGGTGGCGTTGTTGAACAGGTTTGAAATCAACTTACCGGCAATCAGGCCACCCGCGTCCATGTTGTAAGACGGGCTCTTAAAGTCGAATACCGCGATGGATTTGATGACACGCTCGCGAATTTTATCCTGCACATCACGTGACTTCTCGAACAGGCCTTCCATTAACGGATCAAGCTTGCCGATTAACTCGTACATATACCAGGCAACACCCCAGTACCGATTGTCCATATACTCAATGGCGATATCTTCGGCGCGTGATACCACTGCATTACGCAGAGCGACGGCACGCGGAGGCAGCGCACCACCGGTATTGTCATCGATTTCAATCGCCAGATTGATTGCCCGGGCGATATAACCCTGTTGCAGTAAACGGGTTGCTTCGACAATTTTCTCGTCGACCTGCTTTTCCAGCGCAGTGGCTTTCCATGCAATACAGTCCTGGTCGTTAGGGCTGAACGAAAGCACTTTTTCACAGGCAAACTCAGTCTGACTCCAGTTTTGCGTATCTAACGACTGGGCAGCCAGGTTTTTAAAGAAGGTGGCGTTGTTTTTCTGGTCAGCATCGGCGGCCATTTTCTTGGCGATGGCGTTGTTTGGATCCAGCATGGTGGCTTTGCGAGCTGCCAGCTTGGCATCTTCAAACTCATACTCAACGAAAGCCTTTTTAGCTTGCAGCAGATAGTCCCGGGTACCTTCGGTTTTAATCCGCGAAGCTAAGGGTACTGATGCTTCAAAGTTTGGATACAGCTTTTGTACCTGCTGTAGAGTGAGGTTCGCACGCACCCAGTCCTGACGATCAATCAGAGCCAGCGCTTCAGAATAGCGTTCTTTTACTTCATCAATGAGTTCACTGCGCGAGTTATCAATCTGACTTTCCAGCGGGGCAATGGCCGGCAGGTTCGGCGTGAACTGCTTAGCTTCCGCTACCAGAGACTCAGCTTTCTCAATATCATTAATGCTGACACTGGCTGCATTCAGCAGCCCCTGAGCCTGACTGATAAGTGTCTGTGAGGCTTTCAGGCGTAAGCTGCTAAGCTGAGCCGAATACTGTTGGTTATCCGGCTCCTTGGCAATTGCCTGCTTAAGGTAAGCAATGGCCTCAGCATAATTCCCGGCTGCAGCGAGCTGCTGAGATACATCAAACTCTTTTTTTCCCTTGCCCGTTGATTGACAGCCTGCCAGGGCTGACAATACCAGAGCGGCCAATACGTACCGTCTCATTGGTTGATCCTCAAACTTTGGTTGCGGTGATTTTGTTACCTGTGACGCCAACGATCTGTATTTTATGTCGTTGCGCTATGTTACTGGCCAGCAGTTCTTCATATAACTGTTCTGTCCAGCCTTTATAGCTAATGACAAGGTGTGCCACACCATTGGCGATATTAGAAATTTCGATTTGCTGAATGGCCGGCATGGCCTCCTGAATAACCGCTTTCATCTGATTTGCGACATCCAGTGACTCAACGCCTTCAATATCAAGAAACACATTTCTGGCTTTTACCTGCTCCTGATGCCAGAAGCGGATCAGTTGCTTGCGCAACTGAGGCCATTCCTTGCGAATGATATCGGCTGATAGCTTTGCAAAAATACTGTTCGATTTAACGCCCGGCTTGCTCGCGCTCTTGCTGCCTGCAGCCAGCACCTGATTATCACCTACCCGCGTGACCTGCATGCCAAGGGTCAGCTCGTTGGCATTAATCTTCATGCCCTGAAATTCTTCCGGCTTTATTTGGGAATCCACGGTCAGATTAACGGCAAAGCCGGCATAAATGGGTTCGTCTTCGTCAAACACCTGAAAACCATCCCGTAACAAACGTTCGGTCATTTCGTTGCGGGCATGCTGAGCAATAATAGGGTTGGTGGAGTTTTCGTCCAGCACTACGGTAACACGAGGCATTTTGGTCCAGCCCATGGAAGCCTGGATCTGGGCGACTCTGTCGACCAGTAAATCAACCCGCACATCCGCCTGAATAACCACTTCGTAGATGTCTTCGCTATCACCCACGCCGTCATACATAATTTTATATTCGTCGATTTGCCCGGCCGTGCTGGAAAATATCTGATCTTTGCCGAGCAGGTAATTGTTCACGTCGGTACGGGAGCGCACAAAAGTGCCAACCACTTGTTCTACCGCAGCCCGTTTTGCATTTTCCAGGGCCACTTTACGGGCTTCAACAATGTTGTTGTCTGCCACCGCGCTGATGCCTTTGGCTTCAACCAGCTTTGCAGACGCTGATGAACTCACAACGCTCAGAAAAGCAACAAAAAATGCGGCAACCACGAAAGAATATTGTTTGATGCTTCCACTGCACACTGCCATAGTGTCTCCAAATACCCACTATTACTACCAATAGTAGTTCAATATAATCCAATACCCCGTAATTTGCACTATTACCTGGGGTGCTTTACCCGAATATCGTAAAAAGAAGTCAGCTTATCGAATTTTGGTGAACTTAATTTGGCTATTCTATGGGTTTTATTTGGTCATTTATAGGACAACAGTTGACAAATAAGCCCCACAAATCCGATGTGTTGCTAAATAGCGACTTTTTACAGCCGTAAATAAAAAAAAGCTTTATAAAGTCGGCATTGGCGTATAGCTTTAATAGTATGCACAGGCCTAATCCAGCGCGATTAAGGTGTCTGGCTACTTTTATCCTTCCCTCCCGGCTTTATTTTTGAAGGAAAGCGCAATGCAAAGTGACTCAACCGGAATCTGGTATTTTGAATGTGACGTCTCTGATATTGAAGCGCACCTGCTGAACCTGCAAAGTCGTTCTGTTATCTACCCAGATGAATGCGAATACCTGATTAAAAACCTGCATAAACTGCATGCTACGTCTGAGCAGAATACCCATGGTGTGGTCCCTTTGTGCCACCGCTGTGTCACGCTCATTGCTAAAGATGACAAAGTGGAAATTGTTATAAACCGGGAACAGGAAAAAATTGACCACGTCACCCAATTGCCATTACGTGTTTCTCTTTTGCGTCAGTTGGGTATCTGGTACGAACAGGATCCAGAGGCGATAACCGGTATCTGTCTGGTCGAGCTCGACGATTTCAGTGATATTAACGACACCATTGGCCATGCAGCCGGCGACCTGATTCTGTTTGAAATCGCCCGTCGCCTGGAGCGTTACCATGGCTCCCGGTTTAAGCTGGTCAGGCTGCATGGTGACGAATTTGCCCTGGCGGTCACCCAACTAGACGATGCCGAGGATATCTGGCAGGTCTCAAAATGGATTTGCGAACAGTTCGAGCCGCCGTTTATGACCCAGAAAGGCGCCGTCTTCCTGACCCCGTCAATTGGCCTGTCGCTGAATATCAATACCGGTGAAGAACCCGTTACCCTGCTGGAGAGTGCGTACATTGCCCTCAACCATGCTAAAGACGATCCGCTAACCAAAGAGAAATTGTACAATCCTCAGCAAGAACATACCCTTACCCGCCAGGTATTGCTCGAAGCGCAACTCAATCAGGCGCTTACCGAAGAAAACAGTTTACTGGTGTGGTACCAGCCTAAACAGGATTTGCATAACCGGCAGATTAACGGTCTGGAGGCACTGATACGCTGGAACCATATTACCGAAGGACTGATTTCCCCCGGCGAGTTTATCCCTCTTGCAGAACGCACCGGTTTAATCTGCAGCATCACCGACTTTGTTGTGCGTCAGGTCGCCAAAGATATCCCGAAACTGCGCATGCACGGATTTACCGGCAAAGTGTCTATCAATATCTCAGCCAACGACTTTATGCGAGCTAACCTGGTCGATAGTCTGCTGGCGCTGCTCAAGCCTTATAACATTGATACCAGTGATATCGAGTTAGAAATCACCGAGGGCGCTTTTATCAGCGACTTTGATCACTGTATCTTACTCCTCACCGCCCTGCGTGACGCCGGGTTTGCCTTATCCATCGACGACTTTGGCACAGGCTACAGTTCTCTGAGCTACCTGACCCGGTTACCGGTGGATACCATAAAAATTGATATGAGCTTCGTCAGGGAACTGGCTCGCTGTGAGCAGGCCCGGCAAATTTACAAGGGGATGATTGATATCTGTAAAGCTATGCATTTCGACGTGCTCGCCGAAGGCGTGGATGATGATGCCCAGCGTGAGGCGCTGGCAGCTATCGGCTGCGATCGCATCCAGGGTTATCTGCTGAGTAAACCCTTACCGGTTGATAAACTGGTGGATTTTCTGAATAAATAATCCGCGCGCTCAGAAAAAGGGAAGCGTCTCGATAAACGGAATGCTCATCAGTTAGTCAACTTACCCCGCCAGCACAGTCATATTAGGATTCAGGCCACGAAGCACTGGCCATACAAGTCGTTAAATTTACAAAAAACACACATATTAAAAATAAATAAGCAACACCACGTAAAGCTTCCATACCAGAAATGTCTCTATTCTGGTCCCGGGTGGAAGGCGCAGGCTACTCTGATGCAGTAATGCACGTATAATAGGCGCTTAATTTTTCGTCAACCTATAAAACTAACAGACGAATTAACTTCATTCAGAACGACAGAAATCCAGTTTATTATTATGAAAAATGCATCACACAGTGTTTTTGAAGATGTTTTTGCTCTGCTATGCGCCGGTTTGTTTGTGGCGTTTGGTATTTTCCTGTTTCAGTCTCAGGAGCTCATGGTGGGTGGCGCTGCGGGTCTGGCCCTGCTGGCGACTTATGTAACACCGCTTGAGTTTGGCTTGTTATTCTTCCTGATCAATTTACCGTTTTATTATCTGGCGTGGCGACATATCAGCAAGCGCTTTATGATCAATACGTTTATTTCAGTTACTACCGTGTCGCTGTTTTCGGAGTGGGTCCCCCATTTTGTTGATATTTCACGGGTCGATCCTTTTTTCGCGGCAGTTTTCGGCGGCATATTAATTGGCGTGGGCATGCTAATCATGTTTCGTCACAGCTCCAGCCTTGGCGGACTTGGGATCCTGGCTTATTATCTGCAAAGCCGGTTTGATATTCGCGCCGGCTCATTCCAGCTGGTTGCCGATACTTGCATTCTGAGTTTGTCGTTTGTGTTTATCGACGCGCACCTGGTGCTAATCTCCATTCTGGCGGCGTTTTGTCTGAACATGGTGATTTCACTGAATCACCGACCGGAGCGTTACACGCTGCCCGCCGTAAAAAAGTCTCAGGCAGATGATGAAGTGGAGCATCTGCACCCGCAAAACGGCTAAAAGCTTGTATCCACTGAAGTAAGCTGTTGCTGAGCCAGATAAACTGCGCCCCATTCCGGCCCTCGCTGAGCAGGTTTGATGCGCTCAGCAACAGACTCTGCCAGATAAGGCCGCCATGCGGTAGCCAGACCACCGCTGAACACCAGATTCATGCTGCTGTTTACGAGTGCCCGTTTAGCCAGCTCATTTAAATATTCAGCGCCTTCTCTAATAATCGCCGCTGCCGCTGCATCGTCTTCAGCCAGTTCAAACAACCGGGGCGCAAAGCGGGCAAATTCACCAGGCAAAGCGCTATTAAGTCGTTCAACTAATCCGGACGGGGTTGAACAATTATAGAAGCGGCTCACTTCCTGCCATAACAGACTGTCATGGCCAAGCTTGTCGGCCACCAGCAACGCTTGTCTGGCTGCCATCTGGCCGAGCCAGGCACCGCTGGCCTGATCGCCAAGCTGAAATCCATAGCCGCCGTACTGGGTTACTTTGCCATTTTGCAGCACCGCAGCACAGGAGCCGGTACCGGTAATAATCACCACACCATCCTCGCCACCATGGGCACCGAGTAAAGCAGTATGCAAATCGGAAGAGAAAACCAGTTCAGCAAAAGGATGTTGCCACTGTTCCAGCAGCGCAGTGGAGGATTCCAGGTAGGCACCGGCCAGGCCCGCACTGACTACCAGCTCACTGCTGATCTCACTAAACTTCAGCCCGGCATCCGCCACGGCATCCTTTACCGCAGTCAGTATCGACGACAACGCCAGTTGCCCATGTCTGGCAATATTGGCAGGCCCGCCAACTCCCTGTCCTAACGACTCACCGAGTTCGTTAAACAGCTCAGCCCGGCACTTAGTGCCGCCGCCGTCTACGCCTACCCAGTATTCGCCGTATTTCAGGTTTTGTGTCATTTCCATCACCCCAGTAAAACATCCAACAACATCATTACCACAAAGCCAATAAGCAGGCTGAACGTGGCTATGTTCTGATTACCATTCTGGTGGGTCTCCGGAATGATTTCATCAGAAATGATAAACAACATGGCGCCGGCAGCAAATGCCAGCGCCCATGGCATAAACGCTTCAGCGCCGGATACAGCAACAGCGCCTACAAGCCCGCCAAGAGGCTCAACCAGGCCACTGCCAATACCTATCAGTGACGCTCTGGCCGGAGTAAATCCCACCGATAATAAGGCTACTGATACCGCGAGGCCCTCGGGGATATTTTGCAGGCCAATGCCCAGTGCCAGCGACAGGCCATTTGCCATTTCACCACCAGCAAAGCCAACGCCAACGGCAAGCCCCTCTGGAAAATTGTGCAGGGTGATGGCCAGCACAAACAGCCAAATCCTGGCTAATTTGGTTTTCGACGCCCCTTCACGCCCGGTAACAAAATGCTCATGGGGCACTGTCTGGTGAATAAAAAACAGTAAAAACGCGCCGGTCAGCAGGCCCGTTGCTGCCACCATACCGCCTGCCATCTCGCCACCGTACAAGGTACTGCCATATTCCAGCGACGGCAGTAACAACGAAAAGAAGGTGGCGGCCAGCATAATTCCGGCGGCCAGGCTCAGCAGGGCATCTTCCAGCCGGCGTGACAACTGCCTGATTAAAAAGACCCCGAGGCTGCCAGCAGCGGTTCCCAGACTGGCACAACCACTGGCGATCACACCCGCCCAAACTATTTGTGAACTATCCAATTACCCATTTCCCATTTTAACCAGTTACTCTTGGTACTCTGGCCGAGACACGGGTGATCAATTCATAACTAATGGTGCCGGCCCAGTCGGCCACCTCATCCACCGGTAATTGCGCGCCCCACAATTCCACTTCGTCACCCAAAGCCACTTCCCCGATATGGGTAACATCAATGGTAATCATATCCATGGACACCCTGCCTACCAATTGCCCGCGCTGACCACGCACAACAACCGGCGTGCCATTCGGGCAATGGCGTGGGTACCCGTCAGCATAGCCGATTCCCACCGTAGCGATGACACTGTCTTGTGGCGCAGTCCAGGTCTGGCTGTAGCCCACGGCCTCGCCTTGTTTTACTTTATGCAGTGCAATGATTTGCGCTTTCAGCGTCATAGCCGGAGTTAGGCCGTATTCCGCGGCAGCATGACCTGTCACCGGGCTGGCACCGTACAGGCCAATTCCCAACCGACACCAGTCGGCCTGACTCGCAGGATTACATAAGGTCGCCGCAGAATTCGCCATACAACCCGGCAGAGCCAGTGACCCGGTCAGCGCTAAAAATTGTTGCAGTTGGGCGGCATTATTCGGGTTGTCCGGATCATCAGCACAGGCAAAATGAGAAACCAGTACCGGCTGCTGTTGTTTAAGCCAGTCGTAACTGCTCAGTACCTTAGCAATATCGTCGGCGTTAAAGCCTAACCGGTGCATACCGGTATCGACCTTGAGCCAGACTTCGGGCCGTTGTGACTGTTCAAGTTCGTCCAGCCAGGCTAACTGTTGCTGGTTATGTACCAACAGGATGAGATTACCGGCTTTGGCGGCGCGGCAATCATCCGCATCATGAGGCCCTTCTAGCACCAACAAAGGCTGGCTAATTCCCGCCTCTCTGAGTGCCGCCGCTTCATCGCAAATAGCAATGGCGAAACATTCACACTGCTCAGCAAGCGCTTTAGCTACCGTTACCGCACCGTGCCCATACGCGTCTGCTTTAATCACCGCAATAGCCGTACAACCCCGTCCAGGACTCATCTGGCGAAAATTATTGCGAATAGCATCCGGGTTAATGATGGCGCGTGTTGATCTGCTCAAACGACTGACTCTCAGGTTGCGGATTTCATTGGGTATATCCTGTACGATACACCTTGCTCATAAATTAATAAATTCTTAATTTGAAAATGGCGCAGAATAATATATTCTAAATTCACACCAACTCTGACAAACTGGTGTCGATATCGATGGTTATTGGTTACACAGCTCCATGATAACCCAGCTTTCAAACGGTGAGAACGAGAATAAATGCTAGCCAATTACACCCTGCCAGACTTATTGCTGTTTGCCTTTTACGGGCTGCTGCTGTTGGTATCTGGCTGGTACTTTAATCGCCGTGCGCAAAACACCAGTGACTACTTTTTAGGTGGTCAGGCAATGCCGGTGTGGATGGTTGCCATGTCGGTACTGGCAACATCTCAGTCTGCCGCCACGTTTTTAGGCGGCCCGGATCAGGGGTATCGCGGTAACCTGACCTATCTGGCAACCAACCTCGGCGCTTTTATTGCCGCTTTTTTTGTAGCCAGAGTGCTCATCCCACGCTTTTACCAGCTAAAAGTGTTTACCGTTTACGAATTACTGGAAACCCGCTTTGGTGCCGGCGCCAAACAACAGGCCGGACTGATGTACCTGTTTGGTCGCATCTTTGCCAGTGGGGCAAGACTCTACATGGCCGCACTCGCTGTCGCAATGATCCTGTATGGCAACATTGCTGCCAGTAGCGTAATCACCGCCACACTGCTGATCAGTGTTATCGGGCTGATATACAGTATATACGGCGGAATCCGTACGGTTATCTACAGTGATGTTATGCAGGCTTTTACCTACATCGGCGCCGCCGTGGCGGTGATAATAGCACTGCTGATTGCTATCCCTGCGGATGTACCGGCAATCCTCGACGTGTTACAAAACCCCGGTGCCGGTGAGCCATCCAAACTCACCCTGTTCGACAGTCGCATCGATTTTTCGCCTTCCGGCGTGTTTACCCTGACTTCTGTATTTACCGGCTTTGTATTACTGAATATCGCCGCCTTTGGTCTGGATCAGGATATGACTCAGCGGGTGCTTACCTGCCGCAACGCGCAGGAGGGGGCCAAAGCGATGCTGTGGTCGGTGGTTATGGTAATCCCGGTAATGTTACTGTTTATCGTGATTGGCCTGTTGCTGTATATCTACTATCAGCAACCGGATTTAATGGCCAGCAACGCTGGTGCGCCGGTGCCGCAGTTTGCCGGCGAGCCGGTAACAATATTTATGTATTATGTACTCACCGACTTACCCGCTGGTTTAAAAGGGCTGGTAACCATAGGTATCCTCGCTGCCGCGCTATCCACACTGAACTCCGGGTTAAATTCCATGTCGAGTGTACTCATTCAGGACTTATACCGCCCCTGGCAACGCAAACGGGGTCAGCAGCGCAGTGAACATCATTTTGTCAACGCCGGCCGGGTTGCGATGGCGGTAGTAGCATTGGCGTTAGCGTCCATGGCGTGTTTATGCTATTACTGGCAACAGTATTCAGATACGCCATTATTACAGTTTGCACTGGGCGTGATGGTTTTTTCCTACAGTGGCTTACTTGGCGTATACTTTATTACACTATTTACTCAGCGAGGCAGCCCTGCCTCTGTCACTGCAGCATTATTGTGTGGTTTTATTATCCCCTTGCTGCTACAACCTTATGTGATGAGCTGGTATTTACCTGAAGCCTGGCAACTGAGTCTGGGTTTCACCTGGCAACTGGTGATTGGAACACTGGTTGCCACGCTGGTATGTGCTGCAGGCCGCCAGCCTGAATACATGCCTGATATGAAGGCGGAAGCAAAATGAATGGAATAACACGTTTAACCGGGACGATGGCTAACCTTAAGGCCGGCAGTTAACTATGCACATGACAAATAAACAGTCAGCAACATTGCTTGAACAACTGAACAGAATTATTTCTGAGGGCCGTAACCCTCATACGATGGATATTGATGTACTGCCGACCATCGAGATTCTGGAAAAAATCAATCAGGAAGATGCCGGGGTGGCCGATGCTGTGCGTAAAACCATCCCACACATTGCCAAAGCCGTAGACGCCATTGTGCCAAGCTTACAGGCCGGCGGTCGATTGATTTACATGGGCGCCGGAACCAGCGGCCGTTTGGGTATTCTGGATGCAGTAGAGTGCCGGCCCACCTTCAGCGTACCGGAATCCATGGTCATCGGAATCATCGCCGGCGGTGATCAGGCCATTAAGAATGCCGTGGAAGGCGCCGAAGACGACACCGTGATGGGTGTGGCAGATTTAAAAGCCATTGACTTCTGTGCTAATGATGTACTCGTTGGTTTGTCGGCCAGCGGCCGCACACCTTACGTGATTGAAGCAATGAAGTACGCAAACTCCCTTAACGCCGCCACCATTTCTGTTACCTGTAATCCTGAGTCACCCATGATGCACGTAGCCGCCATTGGCATTTGTGCCGTGGTAGGTGCTGAGTGCATTACCGGCTCAACCCGCATGAAATCAGGCACGGCACAAAAGCTTATTCTTAATATGCTCAGTACGGCCAGCATGATCCGGTTAGGTAAGACCTACGAAAACCTGATGGTAGACGTAAACGCCACCAACCAGAAGTTAAAAGCCCGCGCCACGCGCATTGTTATGCAGGCTACCGACTGTAGCGAAGAACAAGCCGATACAGCATTACAGGCCGCCAATAACCGAGCAAAACTGGCTATTCTGATGATCCTCACGGGCCAGAGCGCCACTGAAGCAGAAGCACAACTGGCCGACAACGGTGGCTTTTTACGCCGTGCCGTGCAATCTCACTCCTAATCATGACGCGATTTCTGGCCATTATTCTGCTGTTGCTGACCTCGGCAACAACACAAAGTGCAACATTACAGGTTGGCGCTGAGCAGCCAGAGCGTTACTTACCGCTGCTGGCAGGCAAAAAGGTAGGACTGGTAGTTAACCAGACCAGCCGGGTAGAACAAACCCATCTGGTGGATTTCTTGGTGAGCCGCAGTGTCGCAGTGCAGGCGGTATTCGCGCCCGAACATGGTTTTCGAGGCAAATTAGGTGCTGGCGAGAAAGTCACCGATGGCATAGATCCGAAAACGGGCCTGCCGATCCGCTCGCTGTATGGCAAATATAAAAAGCCAGACCAGGCAATGCTCAGCGACATCGACCTGCTGGTGTTTGATATTCAGGATGTCGGCGCGCGCTTTTACACCTACATCAGTACCCTGCACTATGTTCTTGAAGCTGCAGCCGAACAAGGCATTGAGGTTATTGTGCTGGACCGCCCCAATCCCAACGGGCGCTATGTAGACGGGCCCCTGCGCGAAGCCGAATTTACCTCCTTTGTCAGCCTGGATCCGCTGCCGCTGCTACATGGGCTGACTGTGGGCGAGCTGGCAGCAATGATAAAAGGCGAAGCCTGGATAAATCAGGCAGAAGAGCTGAGCCTCACGGTTATCCCGGTTGCCGGGTATAGCAAAACGGTTGACTATGAATTACCGGTAGCCCCCAGCCCGAATTTGCCCAACAGCACGGCCATCCGCCTCTATCCGTCGCTTTGCTTATTCGAAGCCACCGTTGTTAGCGTTGGCAGAGGCACCGCCTGGCCGTTTCAGGTTATTGGTCATAACGAAGTAACTCTTGGCGACTTTACTTTTACTCCGCAATCCATGCCGGAAAGTGCGCCGAACCCGAAGCTTAAGGGCGAATTATTATTTGGCCGTGATTTACGCGACAGCGTCATTGAGGGCTTTAACATTGAATTGCTTTACGCGGTGTATCAGCAGTTTGAGGAACGTGAGCAGACCTTCATCGACCGTCCTGACTTTTTCGACCTGTTAAGTGGTACAGACAAGCTGCGCAAACAGCTGAGCGAAGGGCTCGACCCTACCGCCATTCGTGCAACCTGGCAACCAGGATTGAATGCCTTTAAAGCGCAGCGCCAGCCGTACTTACTTTACCCGCAATAATTAGCCGGGCGTCAGCTACCCTGAGTCCCCGAACCACCACGTCGGAACTGGGAAACAATCTCGTTGGTTTTCTCCAGCAGTTTGCGGCCAGGCCGTGATGCCTGGGTCAGTGCAATAAACAGCATGTCGATAATCAGTTCCTGAGCGGTTCTGGCCAGGATTGAGGACAGCCGTGCCGACGCTTCCTCGGCCACTGAGTAAAGCTGCACATCTGCCGGCTCAGATACCGGCGTAGTACCATACTTGGTAATGGAGATAACCTTAGCGTGATTGTCCTTAGCCTGATTGACCACGTTTACAATCTCCCGGGTAGCACCGGATTCAGAAATCGCCACCACCACATCACTTTCGTTAAAAGTAGCAGCCAGCGCCAATTGAACGTGTCCGTCGGCCTCGGCAATTGCCATCATGCCCAGTTTTTGCAATTTGAATGAAAAGTCTTTGCTCACCAGCGCTGAGCCGCCTACCCCGCATATCAGAATGCGTTTGGCGTTTTTAATGATCTCTACCGCCTTCTCAAACTCAACCAGTTCGTTGAGGTTACGGGTTTCATTAAGCACACTGATCTTACTGCTTAGCAGCTTGTCAGCCATTTGCTCAAAACCGTCATTGAGGGTGATTTTGCCATGCAACTGGGTGTTGGGGGTTTCGCGGTTAAGCGCATCAATCACTGCCAGTTTAAACGCAGGGTAGCCTTTGTAACCCAGTTTTTGCGCGAACTTCACCACACTGGACTGACTCACGCCCACCACGTTGGCCAGTTCCTGGGAAGACAGGTCCCGCACCGCGTTGGGTGAATCCAGCGTAAAGGTCGCCAATTTTGATTCACTGCTCGACAATGAATGCTTTATTGCTTTGATTTTAACAAAAGCTGACATGCGCGTGTTCCCGGTTGTCGGCGTCGGTTACTAAGCAAAGAAACCAACAACAAAAATAACGAAAGAATTTTTTATTCAAATATAAACCAGTTGATAAGAATATCAAAATCTCTTTAAATAGAGTTTTCGGCGCGCTACGCGTTTAACTGTTTGTAAGGTTACCGTAATTTATGAAAGCTGCCCATCCCCACGCGCCTGCACAGGCTATTGCCAGCCTCTGGGATTCTCATCATTTTAGCGCACTGGATAAATCTCATCTGCGCCACGCGGATATTCAACCGGTGCTCGATGAGATTGCGGACTATCCGTCGATCACCCGGGAGACTATTGGCTACAGCTGCACCGGCAAATGCATTGAGCGACTAAGTATGGGCAGTGGTCCGCTAATTATCCTGGCCTGGACCCAAATGCACGGCGACGAGCCGACGGCTACTGCTGCGGTGCTCGACTGGCTGAAACTGCTACATCTTAATTCCACCAGCAACTCACTGGCATTGGGCAGTGACTGGACGTCGCTGATCACTCTGCACATTATCCCGATGCTGAATCCGGATGGCGCAGAGCGTGATACCCGGGTCAATGAGCAAGGCATAGACATCAATCGTGATGCCAAACAACTGCAAACGCCGGAAGGCAGATTGTTGTGGCAACAAGTGCAAACGCTTAAACCGGATGTGGCCTTTAACCTGCACGACCAGAACCCTTACTATTCGGCGGGCCCGACGGCTTACCCGGCAACCATTGCTTTTCTTGCGCCGGCTTTTCATCCGGACAAACATGTTGATGCGCCGCGTCTGCGGGCTAAACAACTGATTGCCTGTATGGCAGATACCCTTAGCCACTGGCTGCCCTGCCATATTGGTCGCTATGACGATACCTATTCGCTGCGCTCATTTGGTGACAACATTGCCGGTACCGGGGCCAGTACGATTCTGATTGAATCCGGTGCACACCCCAACGATCCCCACCGTCAGGTGGCCAGAAAGATGAACGTCATTGGCTTGCACAGTGCGTTGGAGGCTTTATTAGGTAATCTGTATCAGCAAAAATCGCTGGCCGACTATTACCGCATTCCCGATAATGTTGAAGATGGCCTGGTCGATATTAAATTTTCCCGTGTTGCGCAGCGCTGCGCCGGCCATGATTACGTGGCAGATATCAGTGTGAATAGAGATAAGCAGGGCCGCGCTACCGTAAAACATATCGGCGACCTGTCGGGTCAGGCTGGTTTTACCAATATCAGCGCCTACCAGACCACCATACTGCCGGTTAAGGCCTATCAACTCGATAGTGCTATGGTGCTAACAGAGAATGATTACCTGGCACTGCTTAAACAGGGCTTCAGTGTTTTTGCCGGTGATAGTTCGCTGCTTGATAATCTCAGTGGCTTGCCGGTGTTATGCTTGCCTGAACCGCCCGCCTATTCCTCCTTATATCCCGGTGCAGACGCTTTCTGGATAATGCAGGATAGCGAGGGCAAACAACGGGCTGTGTTAAACGGCAAAATGATTAATCTCTAAAAAGTCTGCCGTGTCAGCTCGGCAACCAGCGCCTGATTAAAGCGCTGCATAAACGCCTTATCTACCCGGTTGCGGCTAAATAGAAAGTGCACCCGGGTTTCATGTATCACCTGTTTGGACACCTTGAAGTCGTCAATACCCAGCTGCTGTGCAGCAGCCTCAAGTACCTTCTGATCGCCAACCACCGCATCCACGCGCCCCATTTTCAACAGCTGCATGCGCCGCATTGTCCCTTCCGCGTGGATCAGGTAGCGATCGTGAGCATCTAGCGCCTTACGCTGGAAGTCTTCGCCAAACCAGCCACTTTTATTGACTGCGACCAGATAATTTTGTTGCAGCAAGGAGCTGACATTGACGTCACTGAAATAAGGATTACGGGAAAACCTGAAGCCAAATACGATGGTTTCCTTACGATAGGGCATTGAGTAGAAGTTCTGAGCTTCGCGGGCCTTCGTATAGGCAGCGCCAAGGATCACGTCAACTTCGCCCTGTTTAAGCTCCAGCGCCAGACGCTTTTCCGGTAGCCGCTGCGCATTCAGCTCATAGCCGAGCCGCTTAAGCGTGCGGTGCAGTAAGCGTAAATCTTCGCCATCGGGCTCGCCCTGTTGGTTGATATACAGGTAAGGCTTCCAGTCAACCGCAACGGCCAGATCGAATGGCTCTTCACTGCGGGCCTCAAAGCCCACTGCATACAGACAGACCGCCAGAATGAAGATAAACAAGTCGCGCAAAGTCTTTCCCTGTGTTTGCGTTAACGGTGTGAGATGATTATTGCACCGGATCTACCCGGATGTGGACTTACCAGCGTTTAAATCCGCCAGAAAAAACCATTATTATACATAAGCTTAATTGGGTAATAGCAGATTATCAGAAAAACTGATGCTAACAATAGCGAAGCCATTTCCGCAGGCAGAGGGAGCGCTTGCATAAATCGCCAGGCATGACCTTTCAGAGAAACACCGTCAACTTTAATAATAAGCAGTACCCGGGCGAGAATACCAGATAACATGAAAAAGGCGATGCTATTGGTGCCGGCAACTAATAGCGGATGCCCTTTGGGTAAAGGGCCAGCTTTACGTTCGTACAGGATACAGAGCCAAAAAAGGATGGTTAGTATGCCACTGGTTACCAGCACAAAAGTGGGCGACCAAAGCGCTTTGTTTATAGGGTTGATGACCGCCAGGCCATAACCGGCACAGATGCCGGCCAGAGCCAGTATCATCAGTTTATTCGGGCAGCCGTGTTGTACCAGGACGTAACGCCCCACCCAGACACCGGTCAGGCAGGTCACTACCGCAGGCAGGGTTGACAGGATCCCCTCTGGGTCAAAAGCAAATGGGGTCGCATCAGAATAATAAACATGATTGGCCCCGAGCAGTTGATGATCAAGATAAGCGGCAAGGCTGTTACCAAATTCCCAGCGGCCCTGATAAATCCCACCGCTGGCGTCAGCATAAGGGATCCACTCCATGGCGCCCCAGTATCCTGCCAGCAATACAATCGCCAGCACACCAACCCAGCGCCAGGATACCGCCAGGATGAGCAACACGGTGAGCCAGTAAACCACACCGAGCCGGGGTAATACGCCGGCAAAACGCAGCGCCAGAAAGCGTTGTTCAAACCAGCTATATCCGGGACTCCCGGTATTATACCAACACAAATACAACCCCCAGCCCAGCAGAATTAGAGTGATAGCCCGGCTGGTAGTGTTTCTGACTACAGCCATCGTACTGTTCAGGCGGGTTAGCTCCCGGGGTAAATGGATTGCAATGGTAACGCCCATCACAAAGATAAAGCCCGGGAAGATAACATCGGTTGGGGTCAGGCCATGCCATTCAGCATGTTTTAGCGGCGCATAAATAGCCTGCCACGAGCCCGGATTATTAACCAGCACCATGGCGATGATAGCCAGCCCCCGCAAGGCATCCAGAGCACTAATACGCGCCGTCATGTGCCCTACTCGTCGATGGTGACAGGCGACTTACCCGGCATCGGCGAACGCCCGAGTAAGCCTTCTGCCAGCGCGGTAAAAACTGCACCATGAGCGCGAACTGTACCTTTCTCTTCTGCACCTGTTACGGTGACGTTATAACCGAAGGTAGCCACGGCGGCGCCAGCAAGGTGACGATAATCCGAAATAATATAGGGCGCTCTGAGCGCAATGAATACCGCATTAACCGATTGTTCACCGGCGCTGACCAACAGTCGTCTTACCCAGGCTTCCTGAGTGTTTTTATCCGGCCGGTTCCGCCAGGTGCTCAGGTCTGCCATGCCGCCCATTTCAGCGAGGCTGTGTTGGGGCGTAATATCGCCCACAATCACAGCATCGGTATCATTCATGTCGGGCAAGGCTTTTGCAGGATCAATACCGGTTAATGCATCGCAGGTGAGTTGCAAACCTGGCTGAAGCTTTAATAAAGCTGTTGTCATCGCCATGCAACGTGCCTCGTCGGGCATGACTATATAAAAGCGACTCCCTCTGAGTGGCAACACACCACGATTATAGACCTGGGTTAGTGCGGCCCTGGCCAGGTCCATTTCGGTGCGCTGGTTTTCTTCCCCAGGCAGCGTATCAACAGCGCTTTTAATCCGTTCCGCCAGCGGCTTGCTAGTAAACTCATCAAGCTCAAACTGCTGTTTGGCCTGCAAAATACGTTTAACCGACAACTGGGTTTGCTGGCGGTCAATGTCTCCGCTGCTCATAGCCTGCACCCACTGCTTGTAGAGCTCCCAAAAACGACTGAGACTTTGTGGATTACGCACCGCATAAGGCATCAATGCAATATCCGCCCCGGCATTAAAGGTTTTTATCACCGCGTTCTTATGGTCCACATAGTGTGCAATACCAGCCATATCCAGCGCATCGGTCACAATAATGCCTTGGTAGCCCATTTTATTTCGAAGTATACCGGTGAGAATTTTGTGCGAGAGGGTGGCTGGTACCAGGGTATCCTCACCGTCGAGTGCCTTAAAACGGGTGTCATCAAGCAATGGGTACTGAATGTGTGCAGTCATTATCATTGCCGGAGCCTGCCCCTGCTCAATGGCATAGCGAAACGGCAGTAAATCAACCGCTTCCACGGTGGCCAGATCGTGATCAACCCGAGGCAGACCGGTATGACTGTCGGTATGAGTATCGCCATGACCGGGAAAATGCTTCAGGGCGCTGAGAATATTTTCACTCTGTAACGCGGCCACGGCCGCAGCGCCAAGCTCTGCCACCATTTGAGGGTCTTCACCGTAAGACCGGACATTAATAACCGGATTATCAGCATTGACATTAACATCCACAGTGGGGGCGAAATTTACGTTAAACCCAAGCTGACCAATGCTTTTAGCAATCCCTTTATTCACCCGTTCTGCAAAGGTGGTGTTATACAGCGGGTAGGTTGCACCAATCGCCATATTGCCAACATAACGGGTTGCCACTTTATCCGGCAACCGCGCAACCCGGCCCCCTTCCTGATCGATGGCAATAAACAGTGGCGGTAAACCTTCCTCTTTAGCCAACTGCTGAATGGCATAGTTTAGCTCGATAATCTGCTGGCTGTTGTCGAGGTTTTCAGCGAACAGGATCACCCCGCCAATCTGGCCCTGACGAATAATTTCGGCAAACTCAGGAAGCAAGGTGGTAACCGGCGTTTTACAACTTTCCGCTGGCGTACCATCGGCGCAGTAGTAGCGCATATCCAGCATCAGCTTCTGGCCCAGCATAAACTCACTGTCCTGCCCGCCGGAGCAGCCTACGGTTAACATTACAAGTAAACTCACCAGTACGGCTTTAGTACGCATCACTATCAGGGCCCTTTCCAAATGCATCAACGTCGATAACCAAGCTTACCCCAGCGACCACAAAAAATAAATTATTCCACCCTGACATTTTTAATCTTTGTTTATCAAAGCCATTAAGGCTTACCACTATCAACCAGAGTCGCAAACAAAAACACACGAAGATGCCTGTATAAAAGCGCTTAACCAACAATTAACAGTTGCCAAAAAGCGCTCAACTCCACACCACACAATAGGAATATTTTATTATGCACAAGCCTTTCGAGTATGGTAGTTTGAGTAATGTAAGCGTCTGTGCCTCAGGCAAACGCCCGGCCAACAAATGAACCAAAGAGTAGAGGAATTGCTGTGACCAGCCGAAGTTTTCGCGGTGTTTTGTTATGGACACTATGTGCACTGCTTTTAATTAGCTGTAGCAGTCGACGGGTAATTGAAATGCCGTCGGCCAATTATGGCGAGCGGGTCAAATCACTGGTGTTGCACTTTACGGCAATTGACTATGCCCGCTCAGTCACAGCGCTGGTTGATGAAGGCGGTTTAAGCTCCCACTACCTTATACCTGAATCCAATGATCCGAGCGATCCCGGCGGCAAGCCCAGAATAATCCGGTTAGTGGACGAAAATATGCGTGCCTGGCATGCCGGCAGAAGTTACTGGCAGGGGCGTACCGGCTTAAATGACCACTCCATTGGGATCGAGATAGTTAATGTGCCGGAATGTGAGCGCGACGGCGATATGGCTCCCTCTCTGGCCGAACATGGCTCAAACCGCTTATGTTTTTTCCCGGATTACGACCCTGCTCAAATCGAAGTCGTTATTGAGCTGGTAAAAGACATCATTGCCAGACACCCGGATATCGAGCCCACTGCGGTAGTCGGTCATTCGGATATCGCTTTCGACCGCAAGAACGATCCCGGCCCGCGCTTTCCATGGTTTGAGTTATATCAGGCTGGCGTTGGCGCCTGGTACGACAATGAAACACTGGCCGACTACTGGAAAACCTTTAACGAACAGCCAGCCAGTATTGGTTTGCTGCAAAGTGCACTGCGCGCTTATGGTTATGGTGTAATCGAAACCGGTATCGCCGATACCAGTACTCTAAATGCTATTTCTGCGTTTCAGATGCACTTTCTGCCCTGGCATGTCAGTGGCGAGCCTGACAGCCGTACCACGGCCGCCGTGTTTGCCTTACTCGATAAGTATTTTCCCGAGCAAAAAGACGCGCTGCTGAGCCGTTATGAAAAAGAGCGTGAGCTGGCTATTGCCACCGCCGAAAGTGAGTTACCAAGCGTTCGACGCGGTCAGGTAGACGCGGTGTTGCCAGACCTCAAGCCATCCAAGCGCGCCTATGTTAAAGACCGCTTTGCGTTTAAGAGCTATGCCGGTCGCGGCGAGCTGATTATTGAGAGCGACCTGCCAGCTTCGGCGACGGTGTCGGTTAACGGCGAAGTATTATCGCTGGATGACGAATTTGCCGCCGACAATACCTATCGTTATTCTCTGGCCCGCCGCACCCGAACCGGCGTCAATACCCTGGCCGTGAGCAATATAGCACCCGCCGAAGCGCAGTTGCATATACAGGTACCCTACCCTGAATTAAAAGACAACACTCAGGCCTACCAGAACCGCTTTACCGCAGTAGACGAGCTGATCAATCAGGAAGTAGCTGAAGGCTTTCCGGGGGCGGTGTTACTGATAGTCAAAGACGGCGAAATTATTAAACGTACTGCCTATGGTTACCAGAAGCGCTACGACGAAAACGGGCTACCGCTGGCCAGCCCGCAGCCAATGCGTACCGACACCATTTTTGACCTGGCCTCTAACACCAAGATGTTTGCCACCACGCTGGCACTGATGCATCTGGTGGAAACCGGTCAGCTCGATGTGACGCAGCCCATTAAACATTACCTGCCGGAATATCTGGGCGCAGGACGTGAGGCAAGACGGGTCAGCGATCTGCTGTCACATCAATCCGGCTACTCGCCAAGTATTGCTTTTTACGACCCGGAAAACCCGCTGGGCAAACGCTTTTATTCCCAGTCCCGCCAACGTACCAGCGAGCTGCTGATCACCCAGGCGCCCTTTGAAGTCAGTAACGGGCTTAACGCCTCTTACAGTGATATTAATTTTATGCTACTTGGTCTGATTGTGGAGCGTATTACTGGCATGCCCCTGGACCGATATTGCGAAGAGTGGCTGTATCAGCCACTGGGGCTCAAAAACACGCTGTTCAACCCGCTGCAGAAAGGCCACCACAAAAGTGAGTTTGCCGCCACGGAGCTACGCGGGAATACCCGCGATGGCCGGATAACGTTCCCGAATATCCGTGAATATACCCTGCAGGGAGAAGTTCACGACGAAAAAGCTTTTTATGCCATGCAGGGTGTGTCTGGTCATGCCGGGCTGTTCTCCACCGCCGATGAACTGGCCGTAATGGCACAAATGCTGTTAAACGGCGGTGGCTACGGCGAAACACATGTGTTCGACAGCAATGTAATAAATGCCTTCACCAAACCGGATAATCGCTTCTGGCACTATGGGCTCGGCTGGCGCCGGGCGGCCAATGGTACCAACCGCTGGCACTTCGGCCCTTATGCCAGCGATCTGGCATTTGGCCACACCGGTTGGACAGGCACGGCTACAGTTATCGACCCAGCGCTCGATTTGGCCGTCATCCTCTTGACCAACGCGCGCCATTCGCCCATTGTGGAAGAAGACGAAGAAAAGCTGCAATTTACCGGTAAGCAATTTGAAACCGGCCGCTACGGCAGCATCGTTTCACTGGTCTACGAAGCAATTCTGAACAAACAGGCCAATTAAAATAACGACATAAAAACAACAAGGGTTCATTCGTATGGATTGGGTTTCCATCATTCCACCTGTCATCGCCATTGTGATCGTTTTCTGGAAGAAAGAGGTCATTATGGCATTGCTGATGGCGGTTCTCAGTGCTGAGGCACTGATACTCCTCACCGCTGGTACAGACAGCCTGTTGCTGGCACCGATAACTTCCGTCGAACGGGTGGTAGACGTAGCCACCAGCGCCGGGAATACCCGCATTTTATTATTCAGCGTTTTGGTAGGCGCACTGCTGGCGTATATTCGTGACTCAGGCGGCGTTACCGCAACGGTAGACTGGCTGACTAAACGCGGGGTCGCTAAGAGTCGTCGCCAGGTAGGCGGGCTCACCATGCTCACCGGTATCGTTGTTTTCATTGAATCTAACCTCAGTGTGCTCACCGCCGGTATTTTTGCCCGCGGCTTATTTGATAAGTTTGGTATGAGCCGCGCGCGCCTTGCGTATCTTATCGACAGCACCAGTGCACCAATTTGTATTCTTATTTTGCTCAATGGCTGGGGCGCGTTTGTCCTTGGCATGCTCGATACTTATGAACTGCCCGCCTCATCGGCCAGTATCTTGTGGGGCTCGGTATTCTTTAACTTCTACGCCATCATCGCTCTGCTCATCGCCGCCTACACCGTGTTTGCCGACAAAGTACACGGCCCCATGGCCAAAGCGGAGCAACAGTTAGAGAGCAATCAGCAGCAGCTTTCTGCCGCAGCCGCCACCAAACCCGGCTATATGGTTATCCCTATTTTAACCATGGTAGTGAGCATGGTTGGCTTTATGCTGTGGACCGGCAATGGCGTACTCTCTCAGGGCAGCGGTAGTAAGTCAGTACTGTATGCCACCATTCTGGCCACTGCTGTGGCCTACCTGATGCTGGTATTTTCCAAACGCTTTAGCCATCACGAAGCGGTAAATGTCGGCTTTAAAGGCATGGGCGAATTGTTGCCTTTAGTTACCATCGTATTACTCTCGTTAACTCTTGGTAGCAGTTTAAAGGTGCTGGGTACCGGTCTGTTTGTTGCGGGTATAGTTGGTGAGTACTTACCATTATTTCTGATTGTTCCCATGCTGTTCTTAGCCGGCGGCATTATGTCGTTTACCACTGGTACTTCCTGGGGCACCTTTGCCATTCTTATCCCCATTGGCGTGCCGCTGATCCAGCAGCTTGGCCTGCCTCCGTCGCTGGTTATCGGTGCCATTCTGGGCGGCGGCGTGTTTGGCGATCACTGCTCGCCGATCTCTGATACCACCGCGGTTTCGTCGATTGCCTCAGGCTGCGACCTGCTTGAGCACGTGCGCACGCAAATGCCCTATGCCTTAACCGGCGGTGCATTAACCTTAATCCTTTATGTCATAACCAGTTTAATCATGGTGGGTTAGTTTCATGCGATATCTGTTAATAAGTGCCTTAATCATTTCTCTCACCGCTTGTTCGTCCTCCGAACAGGTCACCACTACACCGGCCAGTACAGCCGAGTATGCGGTGGCTATGCCCGATAAATTCGCGGCCCGGGTCGCACTCGATGTCATGCAAGACGGCGGTAATGCGGTAGACGCGGCCATCGCGGCGCAATTTGTTCTGGCAGTAACCTACCCCGAAGCTGGCAATATTGGCGGCGGCGGGTTTATGACCATTTACATGGATAGCAGTGCCGATTTCCTTGATTACCGGGAAATGGCACCTGCTGACGCTTCCCGTGACATGTATCTCGATGACAACGGCGATGTACACCCTACCGACTCATTGTTTGGGGCTAAGGCCTCAGGTATACCCGGCACCGTTGCCGGTATGTGGGCTGCTCATCAAAAATACGGTAAGTTACCCTGGCAACGCCTGGTTCAGCCAGCCATAACCTATGCCAGTGAGGGCTTTGAAGTCCCGGAGAAACTGGCAGGCCGGGTGAGTCGCTACATTAAGCGTATTGAAAAACGCGGCCTTAAAACCAACTTTGCCAACTACTTTGGCGAAGCCGCCACAGCAGGCGTGTTATTTAAACAACCCGAGCTGGCAGCCACCTTAAGCCGCATCCGGGATAACGGCCCGGCCGGTTTTTATGAAGGCGAAACAGCCGATCATATTGTTAGCTACATGCAGGCTAATGGTGGCTTAATCAGCCATGAAGACTTAACCCGTTATCACGCTCAGTGGCGCACACCGATTAATTTTGACTGGCGCGGCTATCAGGTTGTCACTGCCCCGCCGCCAAGTTCTGGCGGTATCGCGGTGGCCCAATGGCTCGGCATGGTCGACAACGTGACCAGAACAAATATATTACCTGCGCATAACTCAGCGCCTTATCTGCATCTGGTGAGTGAAGCCGGAAAACGAGTATTTGCCGACCGCGCAGAATACCTTGGCGACCCGGACTTTTTCGCCGTGCCTCAACCGCAGTTAATCGCGCCGGACTATATCGCCAAGCGAGCGCGGGAAATTAACCTGACCGCCATTTCAGCTACCCCACAAATCAAACCCGGACTCCACGAAAGTGAGGATACCACCCATTTCTCTATTGTTGATCAATGGGGCAATGCGGTAGCCAATACCACAACCATAAACCTGAGCTTTGGTGCCGGGGTGGTGGCTGCAGGCGCGGGCTTTTTGTTAAATGACGAAATGGATGACTTCAGCGCCAAACCCGGTGTGCCAAATTTTTTCGGCGCAATTGGCGGAGAAGCTAACGCTATTGAGCCATATAAGCGGATGCTTTCATCCATGACCCCCACTATTGTACTCGAGGACGGACAGGTTAAGCTGGTGACCGGCTCACCCGGTGGCACCACGATTATTTCCTCAGTGACGCTGTCGATTCTCAACACCCTGCTATACGATTTAAGTGCAGAAGAAGCCGTAAACCTGCCTCGTTTCCATCACCAGTTATGGCCAGAGGATCAAATCCGCGTACATGAAGGGTTTGACCCGGCTACACTGAATACGCTGCAAGACATGGGCTACAACATAAAAGAAAGTAACTTTGGGGATCTGCACCTGATCATGCAACAAAACGGCAAACTATCAGCCGCTTCCGAAGCTCGCGGACGGGGTAAAGCGGTAGTGCAGTCAGTAAAATAAATAATCCACCTTCTAAAGAAGGTGGCTTTGCGTTAATCCCCTAAAACGGGGCTCAAATCGAAGAAAGAACAACAATTGTGCCCTTCTTCAGTGTTGTCATTGTCACTGGCAGACATAACAAACTGGAAGAATTATCATGGATGAGGATTCAGTCAATGCGGTACAGGGATGTGCCGTCATTGACGGTCTAGTTTGTTCTGCCAGGGACGATGACGCTTTTCACTGATAAGGGCTGCGGGGAGTCCAGAGTGGTTCACGGTCACCGGGTCGCACAACACCCTCTGGTCGCTGTCGGCGACTCCGACAACAATCTATATACAACTTTCTTTGCTGACTTATATACGGGCCAAGCCCTACCTAGAATGATAACCACCTATTGAAGCAGGTGGTTTAGGGCTTGAAATAAAAATCGAAAATAGGCTGGGGTCTGCGGCTTCAGGCTATTCAGAAGTTATGGCCGGGAAGCTGGAAGGCCAGTATCCGGAGTAAATAACCGCTAAAACAAGCAGGATGATTAAGCCGGTAGCCGCGCAGGTAAAACCGGTGTGCGCTTTTTCCTGACGAAAAATGGCTCGCTCGCGTTCAACTCTTCTGGGGTACTGACCAAGGGTGAGGATTTTACAAACCGGCCAGCCAACGATGTAGCACAACCGCCAGAACAGCAGCTCTGCAATAAGAAACCCAACTCCCCTGAAAAAACCTTTGCCAGCCTGTGCGACTACATCTTCAATCACGATAAATCCTGTCGGTTATTATTGTTGTTATAGGTTCAGCACATCGCCTGTTACGCTGACTACTGCTGAGTTAATTTATCTGTCCTTACCTGAGAAGCTAAGCAACTCAATGGCGTGGCTGACTCACCGGTGCCACGGCTACATTATTTAAATTATTACAAATCGCCATAATTAACAATCAGTTCGCATTAAAGGGCAAGCTCTCACCAAGTAAGCTTAATCTGTCGCAAACAATTGGTTAATATCGGCAAATGCCTTGAACTCCAACGCGTTGCCGGCCGGATCCATAAAGAACATGGTGGCCTGCTCACCGGCCTGGCCCTTAAAACGCACGTAGGGCTTAATAACAAACTCCATATTAGCGGCGGTGAGTTTATCGGCCAGGGCCTGCCAGTCTTCCATGGTTAGCACGACACCAAAATGTGGTACTGGCACACTGTGACCATCCACGGCATTATATTCCGGCGCGGACGGCATGGCCTTAACCAGGTGCGTTACCAACTGATGGCCGGCTAAATCCCAGTCTATCCACTGCGTATCACTGCGCCCCTGTTTGCAGCCGAGTAACTCGCCGTAAAATTCGCGGGCTTTCTCCAGGTTGTCTACCGGAATGGCTAAATGAAAAGGTTGAGGCATGACGATACGGCTCCTTCGTCGTTGATGAATGTTAAACTAGAGTAATTTTTTAAGTAAAAAGCGCTTACGGGCACTTGAGGGCGCATAGCGAATAGCCACATCAAACCAGAAACTGCGTTTCATCACGCTTTTGAGATGACTGAAAGTATCAAAGCCAAACTTGCCATGGTAGCGGCCTATTCCGCTATTCCCTACTCCGCCGAAGGGCAGTTGCGGGTTTGCCATAAACATCATGGTATCATTGATACACACACTTCCGGCACTGACCTCATCAACAAATTGCTGCTGAATACTCTGTGATTCGCTGAATAAGTACGCCGCCAGCGGCTTGTGCCGGCGCTTAATAAAATCGATAGCTTCGCTGACGCTGCTGACTTCAATAACCGGTAAGACCGGCCCGAAAATTTCTTCCTGCATGACCGGCGTGTCGATATCCGGATTTAAAATCACCGTGGGTGCCAGCTTCATTTGCGCTTCATCGAGCTGGCCACCAATCACTATCTCATGCCCTTCGGTGTATTGCTTTAATCGCGCTAAATGACGCTCATTAACAATGCGCCCATAATCCTTGCTCTGCAATGGCTGATTGCCAAACTGGCGGATGATTTCCTTACCAAGCTTGTCGATGAGCGCGTCGGCACAGCTGCGCTCAACCAAAACATAATCAGGCGCAATACAGGTTTGACCGGCGTTGGTCCATTTCCCCCATACGATTCGTCGCGCAGTGGTGGCGATATCGGTATTGGCGTCTACCACACACGGGCTTTTGCCCCCCAGCTCAAGAGTAACCGGCGTCAGGTTTTGAGCCGCAGCGGTCATAACTATTTTACCCACGGCTTCACCGCCGGTATAAAAGATATGATCAAAGGGCAACGAGAGTAATTCACTGGCAACGTCCTTATCGCCTTCGACTACCGCCACCGCATCGCCATCCAGATACTTAGGGATCAGGCTTGCCATCAGTGCAGAGCTGGCCGGCGCCAGTTCAGAGGGTTTAAGAAGCGCACAGTTTCCGGCGGCCAGTGCTGCAACATAGGGGGCGAGCGTGAGCTGTACCGGGTAATTCCACGCACCAATAATCAACACAGTACCAAGTGGCTCCGGTTGCAGGGAACTGCGGGCCGGTTGTGCCACCAACGGTGTGCTGACCTTGCGGGCTTTCATCCACTGGCGCAGGTGTTTTTTAGTGTGCTGTATATCACTCAGCAGAAAACCAATTTCGGTGGTAAAGGCTTCTGCCTCACTTTTACCCAGATCGGTGTTAAGGGCCTCAACAAACGCCGCTTCGTTTTCGCTGAGCATGCGCTGCAAGGCTTCCAGTTGCGCTTTTCGCCAGGCATAGGTTTTGGTTTTGCCCAGCACATAGGACTGCTGTAAACGCTCAAAAACTGACACGATGGCGCCCGGTGTTCTACTCACGAAACAACTCCTGCAGGTACGATGTGTTCATACTAGCACTATTTCACAGCAATAAAAAAACCCCGCGAAGGCGGGGTTTTTAATCTTTAACCGTTTTTATGCGTCGTAAGGATGGCGCATCACGATGGTTTCATTGCGGTCCGGACCAGTAGAGATAATATCCACCGGTACACCGGTAATCACTTCCAGACGAGCGATGTAGTCTTTAGCAGCCTGAGGCAGCGAGTCATAATCGGTAACACCAAAGGTGTTGTCGCTCCAGCCAGGCATTTCTTCATAAACCGGCGTCACCAGATCATAGCCATCAGCAGCCATGGGTGGAACGTCTTTTACGTTACCGTCTTTATCTTTATAACCCACACAAATTTGCAGGGTTTCCAGACCATCCAGTACGTCCAGCTTAGTCAGACAGAAACCAGTGATAGAGTTGATTTGTACCGCGCGCTTCATGGCTACCGCGTCAAACCAACCAGTGCGTCGCTTACGACCGGTAGTGGCACCAAACTCGTGACCTTTAACACCTAAGTGTTCGCCTACATCGTCATCCAGCTCGGTAGGGAAAGGACCAGAGCCAACACGAGTGGTATAAGCCTTAACAATACCCAGTACATAATCCAGGTTCAGCGGGCCAAAACCAGCACCGGTTGCTACGCCACCAACAGTGGTGTTAGAAGAGGTAACGTACGGGTAAGTACCGTGGTCGATATCCAGCAGTGTGCCCTGCGCGCCTTCGAACATGATAGGCAGGCCGGCTTTCTGGGCTTTATCCAGTTCGTCGGTCACATCAACGACCATCGCACGCAGGATATCGGCAACAGCCATGGCATCGGCCAGGGTCTTATCGAAATCAACCGGCTCTTCGCCGTAATACTGCGTTAAGGTAAAGTTATGGATATCCAGCACTTCTTTTAACTTGGCAGCGAAATCTTCGGCATTGAACAGATCGCCAACCCGTAAACCACGGCGGGATACTTTATCTTCATAAGCCGGCCCAATGCCGCGACCAGTAGTGCCGATAGCCTTAGCACCGCGAGCTTTTTCACGCGCAACATCAAGTGCTACATGGTAAGGCAGAATAAGCGGACAAGCTTCACTGATTTTCAGGCGTTCACGCACTGGTACACCGCGCTCTTCCAGCATGGAGACTTCAGTCATTAATGCTTCCGGGCTCAGTACCACGCCGTTACCAATAATACAGGTAACGTTTTCGCGCAGAATGCCGGATGGGATTAGATGCAGAACGGTTTTTTCACCGTCGATTACCAGTGTGTGACCTGCATTGTGTCCGCCCTGATAGCGAACAACATACTTTGCACGGTCAGTAAGCAGATCTACTACTTTACCTTTTCCCTCGTCACCCCACTGGGTGCCAAGGACCACAATATTTTTAGCCATGAGTCGAGTATGTTAAAAAATTAGGCGTGGATTCTATCAAAATTAAGGCCACTGGATCATCTGTTTTATGCACAAATATTCAGCTGACCAGTGAATATTTGGCCTGTTTAGCGCTAATTCACTATAAAGTATAAACAAACTGAGCCAATCACCACCAGGGTGCCGCCAATCTGACGCAACTGGCCGGGCTCAGATTCAGCCACCTGCCGCAGATATTGCCGCCAGCGGTTTGGTATGAGCAAAGGCCCGATACCCTCAACGATCATTACCATAGCCAGTGCCGCCCAGAACCAATTTGGCATACTTGTCTCAAAAATGCGTGTGATTGTCCCGCACTATAGCAAATAATTCACCGCATGCGACGCCGGGGGGCTATAATTAAGTACGACTAATCACCAAGCAAAGAACATGCTATTCCCCAACCTCGGTCAGTACAGCCTGACTGTTTCAAATAACATACTGGAGATCTATGCCACCGGAGCGTGGGATGTGGGTATGGCAAATATGCTAAATGATGAGATGGCGCCCATCGCCAGGCAATTTGAACAGCACAACTGGGCAGCCATTGTAGATTGCCGGCGCTGGGTGATGAGTACCCCCGAGTGCCAGGGTATTGTGCGGGAAGGTATTTTCGACAATATCCGCAATGGCTTAAAAAGAGCAGCCTATGTGGTGGATACCAACCACATAAAGCACGCCCAGTTGGAGCGCACTCACCCGCAGATGAAATCAGACGATCCGATCTTAAAAGCCTACAAGCGTGAGTACTTTACTAACTATTTGGACGCCATAAAATGGCTCAGAGAAGAGGGATATCAGCCCTGATCCATCTTTATATCAGTACATCAGGCTGTATACTTTACGACGGTAACCAGACTTCAGCGAGTCGCCATCCGGCAGAGCATTGATGATATCGAGGATAAGCTTTTTCGCTTCGCCAAAGCCGAAGTCTTTAAGCAATACGCCATACAGCAATTCCAGCGCTTCTTCAAAACGCTGCACCTGATAAAGCGCCACGGCTAAATCCACCTTCACCTGCAAATCATCCGGGTTGGCTTCAACCTGTTCCTGTAACGCACGGATCTCCGGCGTATCGGCGGCCTGTTCAGCCAACTCCACTTTGCCCTGCAGGGTATGATAACGCTGATCCTGATCCACAAGCTTTATTTCTGCCAGTAATTCCTTGGCAGCCGGCACTGCGCCGGTCTCAATCAGGCAGTCAATATACAGGTATTTGCTATCGATGTTGTCCGGGTTAATCTCATAGGCTTGCTTCGCCATAGGGAAGGCGCCGCTGTAATCACCGCCAGCAATAAGTTCTGCGGCTTTAGCGAGGAATTCATCCTCCGGGCTGGGCAGGTATTTACCTAACATGGCACGAATTTCAATTTCCGGCTGCATCCCGGCAAAGCCATCTACCGGTTGCGCATCTTTAACTACCATTACGGTAGGCAGATTACGAATGCCAAACTGTGCGGCTACCTGCTGCTCACGCTCACAGTCAACACGGGCCAGTAACAGGGTGTCCGGATAATCACCGGCAATTTTTTCCAGAATCGGCGATAACTCTTTGCAAGGCTCATAGCCTTCGGCCCAAAAGTCGATTAAGACGATTTTCTCTTTAGACACTTCCAGAATGATCTGCTGAAAGTTCTCTACCGTTAAATCCACGATGTTGTTCGACATCAATTGCTGCATGCTTATTTCGCCTGTTTGCTTTCGTTCTATTGTGCTTATGAATATGGGCGCGCTGGCCTTAATTACAAGTCCTTAAAATACAAATGCTACACTATCTCTGACAAATTACTAAGGCGATAAGATGACAACAACAAAACGCTTTACTTCATTTCGGGAGTTTTACCCGTACTACCTGAGTGAACATCAGAATGTAACCTGTCGGCGACTGCATTTTATCGGTTCAACACTGGTACTCACCCTGCTGATATTGAGTTTATTTACCGGGCAGTTAATGCTGCTATGGTTACTTCCGGTAGCCGGTTATGGCTTTGCCTGGCTTGGCCACTTTAAATTTGAGCACAACAAACCTGCGACCTTTCGTTATCCCTTTTACAGCTTAATGGGAGACTGGGTCATGTATAAAGATATCCTGCTGGGCAGGATAAAATTCTGACGACAGTAAGCAAGGAAAAACAATAATGAATAACACCATAAAAGCGCTGGCAGCCAGCGTTATGCTGGGCTTATCAGCTAGCGCGGCGGCTGATAACAGCGCGCCCACCACCTTCGATTACAAAGACGTGTTTGCCCTGGAATACGCAGCGTCACCAGTGTTTACGCCCGATAGTAAACACATCATTTACGAGCGTCGCAGTAACGATATTATGAACGATCGTATGCACATCAGTTTATGGCAGGTAGAAGTAAAAAGTGGTCAGCATCGCCCGCTGATTGCTGAGCATGCCAATGTGCGCGGCCCCGCACTTTCTCCCGACGGCAGCAAGCTGGCCTATCTGTCTGACCGCTCCGGTTCACAACAACTTTATGTACGCTACCTCGACAGCGGTGAAGACGCCCTGTTAACCAACACGAGCCATGCACCGGGCAATGTCGTCTGGTCGCCAGACGGAAAATCGCTGGCATTTACCCAGTTTACCCCGCAAGCAGATAAACCCTTGTTTACCGATATGCCAGGCAAACCGGCCAGGGCCAAATGGGCAGAAACCGGTAAGTTTATTGATGACCTCAACTACCGCTCCGATGGCGCGGGCTATGTACCTGGTGGCTTTAATCAGATTTACCTGTTGCCGGTAGAAGGCGGTACCCCCCGCCAGCTAACGTTTACCGACTACCCGCTCAATGGCGATCTGAGCTTTTCAAACGATGGCAAAAAATTGTACTTTTCTGCCAACCCCAGCGACAACTACGCCATGGAAGTGATGAGCAGTGATATTTACACTCTGGACATTGCTTCGGGAACGTTTAACCAGATCACCAGCCTCGAAGGTCCGGAGAGTGGCCCGCAACTGAGTCCGGATGGTAAGTACCTGGCGTTTAAACACACCACTGACCGTAAGTTAAGCTTCCAGAGCAGTGACTTATGGGTGATGCGTATGAAAGACGGCAAGCTGACTAACCTTACCGAATCCTTTGACCGCACTACCGGACAGTTTGCCTGGGGCGACGACAGTGATGAGTTATACGTCAGTTATCAGGATGCCGGACAAACCAAAGTGGCCGTAGTCGAACTCGACGGCGATATGGATAAGCTCAACATCGTTTTGAGTGGTCAGTCGCTTGGGCGCCCTTATACCTCAGGCGAGTTCGCGGTGGCCGATAATGGCACGCTGGCTTTTGTCAGCTCCGATGGCTCAACGCCGGCGGATTTGTTTGTGCGCGAAAGCCGCGGCAAGGTAACCCGGTTAACCGCACTCAATGAAGATGTGCTCGGTCACCTGAATATGCCGGCGATTAAAGCCATGACAGTAACGTCTACAGTTGATGAACGCCCTATTGAAGCCTGGATGATTACCCCGCCAGACTTTGATCCTAACAAACAATACCCACTTATTCTGGAGATACATGGTGGCCCGCACACGGCCTACGGCCCCAACTTCAGTGCCGAAATTCAGTTAATGGCAGCCAAAGGTTATGTGGTGGTGTGGTCAAACCCGCGCGGCAGTACTTCTTACGGTGAAGATTTTGCCAACTTAATCCATCACAACTATCCGTCAGAAGATTATAACGATTTGATGGATGTAGTAGATGGGGTCATCGCCAAAGGCTTTATTGATACCGACAACCTGTTTATCACCGGTGGCTCTGGTGGTGGTGTATTAACCGCGTGGTCGATTGGTAAGACCGACCGTTTTGCCGCCGCCGTGGTTGCCAAACCGGTAATTAACTGGATGAGCTTTGCCTTAACGGCCGACGCTTACCCCTACTTTACCCAGTACTGGATGCCGGGTATGCCCTGGGAAATCCCGGACCATTTATGGGCTCACTCGCCGTTATCACTGGTAGGTAACGTTACCACGCCAACCATGCTGCTGACCGGTGAGTCTGATTACCGCACGCCAATCAGTGAGTCTGAACAGTTCTATCAGGCCCTGAAGCTGCGTGGTGTAGAGTCGGCCATGTTGCGCCTGCCGGGAGCATCCCACGGCATTGCCTCAAAACCGTCACGGCTGATCCAGAAAGTCGGCAATATCCTTGCCTGGTTCGAGCGCTATCGTACCGGGCCAAAAACAAAGACCGAGTAGATGCATGAAAAAAGGGCTACCGAGGTAGCCCTTTTTGCTAGTTAGCCGGGGTTATCTGCAGTAACTTGCCGTTACTTTCATCGGTTAACAGATAAATTAAACCGTTGGGGCCCACTTCTACGTCGCGGATCCGTTCGTTACGGTCGCGCAGGTACTCGGTTTGTGACTCCACTTCGCCAGCCTCATTAAAGCTAATGCGGCGCAGGTGGCGAAACTTCAGTGCTCCCACCAGCAAATCGCCCTGCCAGTCTTTAAACACTTCGGAAGCATAGAACGTCATGCCGCTTGGGGCGATGGACGGATCCCAGTACAGAACGGGCTGTTCCATACCTTCCTGCTTGGTTTTATCGGAAATAATACTGCCGTTGTAATCAATACCATAGGTAATTACCGGCCAGCCATAATTGTTACCGGCTTTAATCAGGTTTACCTCATCTCCGCCTTTCGGGCCGTGTTCCATGGCCCAGACTTCCCCGGTTTGCGGGTGCACGGTTAAGCCCTGGACATTACGATGCCCGTAACTAAATACCTCTGGTGCATCGCCCTCTACAAAGGGGTTGTCTTCGGGCACATCACCATTACGCTCAATGCGTACAATCTTGCCAAAGTGATTGTCGGTGTTCTGTGCTTCTTTCATGTATTTATAGCGGTCACCCAGCGTGACGAACAGATGCTGATCATTATCAAAAGCCAGTCGACAGCCAAAGTGGAAACCATTATTCACCACCGAATCGGCCACAAAAATATCTTTCACGTTGGTCAGACTGGTGCCATTCAGAGTGGCACTGGCTACGCTGGAACTACTGCCACCATCGGTCGGCCGCGAATAACAAAAATACACCGTCTGGTTATCGGCAAAGTCCGGATCGGCGGTGATATCCAGCAGACCGCCCTGATTCTCCGCAGCTACTTCAGGAACGCCGCTTAACGGCTTACTCAGCCCGGTGGCAAAATTAAACTTGCGAATTTGACCGCTTCGTTCAGTAATCAGCATCTCACCAGAGGGCAGAAATGTCATTCCCCATGGGTGGTCGAGGCCAGTGGCCAGTTCGTTTACATTCACTGTTTCTGTCGCCTGGCTGCTAAACGCAACAGCACCGGCCAGAGCCAGTGCTGTTAACGTTGCAACCTTATATTGAGGTCGCTTCATAATCGTCTCTTGTTGTTTTAAATTCTGTTATTGCACCATCGCGCGTAACATCCATGCCGTTTTTTCGTGCACGCGCATACGGTCTGAGATGAGGGCTACGGAAGACTCGTCGTCGGCCTGTTGGGCAAGTTTCAGCGCTTCACGGCAAGTTTTCACTACCTGTTCATGAGCATGGGTAAGCAATTGCACCATTTCACTGGCTTCCGGTACGCCTTCAACTTCTTCAATTGCACTGAGTTCGGCAAATGCTTTGTAAGTACCAGGCGCGGCAATCCCCAGAGTACGGATCCGCTCGGCAATATCGTCTACTGCGACAGCAAGCTCGGTGTAATGCTCTTCAAACATGAGGTGCAATTCGCGGAATTGCGGGCCCGTTACATTCCAGTGGAAATTGTGCGTTTGCAGATACAGGGTGTAAGAATCTGCCAGTAATTTCTTTAAGCCGTGGGCAACCGCTTCGCGGTCTGCTTCTGCAATACCGATGTCAATCTTGCTCATTATAAACTCCTTGGTTCATTCCAATTATAGTATTCATAGCAATAATGCACTGATTTGGATTACATTCTTTTTACAGCGACCCGTTGTCAGTGGTGGTGATGTCCACCCTGTTTTCCCTGTTCACCCACGGTAACCTCTACCGTTTTGCTTTGCTGGTCAGCGAAATGCAGCGTCAGGTTAAACTTATTGCCTTTTGTCAGGGGATTAACCAGCCCCATAAGCATTACATGGTAGCCGCCGGGCTTAAATTCAACCATATTGTCAGGCGCAACATCGATGCCATCGGTTACTTGTCGCATCCTCATCATGTCACCCTTCATCACCGTAGTATGGATCTGTGCTTCGCTGGCAATGTCTGACGGCACACTCACACCGGTTAAGGTAAAGGCTGTGTCGCCATGATTCATCAGAGTAAGGTAGACGGCAGCGGTGGTAGCCATGGCAAAGGTCGCCCGGGCATTAGCGTTGTGCACCATAACACCGTGCTCCATTTTAGCCCCGGCAGGTAAAGCCAGTTGCAAGCCCAGCGCCAGTACAAGACATTGCCAGTAACGGTTAATCATTGTTGTCACTCCTGTTACTTTACAACAAAAAAAGACCCCACTAACGAGTGAGGTCCTGAAGGTTATTTTAGCTTACTGAAGTCAGCCGGCTCGCTTCATCGGCCAGGCAAGGGAAATGCGCCAGCGAAAGGTACTCACTGAGCTTTTGCAGTTTGCTGCCTAACTCAGCGTAACCCGACGCCGTCACATTGATGTGACCCATTTTGCGCTTTTGACGCACAGACTTGCCATACCAGTGGAAATGCACACCCGGCACGCTTAACAATGCCATCTGATGGTCGTCGCAACCAATAATATTAATCATTGCGCTAACCGCGGCTTCGCCTCCGGTGTTACAGGCCAGCCCCAAAGGTAAATCAAGCACTGCCCGTAAATGATTTTCAAACTGACTGGTAGGTGAACCCGCCTGACTCCAGTGCCCTGAATTATGTACCCGCGGGGCCAGTTCATTAACCAGCAGCTCATCGCCACACTGGAATAACTCAACCGCCAGTACACCAACATAGTCCATACCGTTAACCAGCTTGGTAAAGATATCTCTGGCCTGCTCGTTTAATGCAGCAGTGCTCGCACTCGCCGGTGCCACCGAAACATGAAGTTGTCCTTCGTGATGCAGGTTTTCTGCCAGAGGGTAAACAACCACTTCACCGCCAGGACTACGAGCACCAATTAACGATACCTCGCGGTCGAAATTCAGCATTTTCTCTACCACCAGCGGCACGGCTTTCAGATCCAGCTCAGCCAGCTGAGACTTAAGCGCCGGTAACTCACTGGCCGCTTTTAAGCGCCACTGTCCATAGCCATCGTAGCCGTCACGGCTGGCTTTGATAATCAGGCGTTCACCGAGGTTCTCAACACAGCTGTCCAGCTGCGCCAGGTCGTCGACGATCTGATAAGGACAATTCGGGATAGCCAGGCTGCTTAGTAGTTGCTTTTCACGTACCCGGTCGGCTCCCACCAGAATAGCGTCGATCCCAGGATGCAGTTTACCTGATGCTTCAGCCTGTTCTAATAAGGCCTCAGGGACATGTTCAAACTCAACAGTCAGCGCGTCTGCCAGTTCAATGGCCTGCTCAAGGGTATAATTGAGCGGCGCTTTACTGACCGGGTGAACTACAGCGTTATTATTCACATCCACCGCCATGACATTGATGCCCAGCGGCGCGCCATCAAGATACATCATCTGTGCCAGCTGTCCGGCACCGTATACCAGCACCTGCATTGTTACAGCTCCAGTTTACCGTTTGCTAAAACCGTGTCAGTTTGTTGTTGGCGAAAGGCAATAATTGCTTCACGGACCGCGGGGTCCTGTAAGGCAACCACCTGAGCAGCCAGCAAGCCGGCATTTGCCGCACCCGCTTCGCCAATTGCCAGGGTGCCAACGGCAACGCCTTTGGGCATCTGCACGATAGACAGTAGTGAATCCAGGCCATTTAATGCTTTAGACTTCACCGGGCAACCGAATACCGGTAAGTGAGTGTGAGCGGCAATCATGCCTGGTAGATGGGCGGCCCCGCCTGCACCGGCAATAATGGCGCAAAACCCATTTTGCTCTGCCTGCTCGGCAAATTCGACTAACAGATTAGGAGTACGGTGTGCCGAGACAACCTGTGCCTCAAATTCAACACCGAATTGTTTGAGCATTACTGCCGCGTTTTGCATTGTTGGCCAATCCGATGTCGACCCCATCACAATTGCGATTTTCGCCATTTTGCCGTCCTCACAGACTTTGCGTTTACTAATCCGCTTAACTCGTGGTTGAGCAGTGCTTGAAAAGCGGCCGATATTAGCTCATTTTGCCCCGTTTGCCCATAGTAAGCATCTATTTGTGGTCAATTACAAACCGCCTGTAAACGGATATTTCCCTAGTTTCAACGCAGCCCGGCAAATATAGATAGAGATAAATGAGTTTTTAGTATATTTTTAGACAAACGCTATCATGGGATGCTTTATGAATACATTGACGTTCAGACTACTTGAAGTTTTTCAGCAGGTTGTTGATTGCGGTTCGGTAACCGCTGCCTCTAATGCCCTGCAACTGTCACAGCCTACCGTGTCACTTCAACTTAAAAAACTAAACAGTATTATTGGTCTGCCTCTGATTGAACACTTTCAGGGCAGCGTGCAACTCACAGAAGCCGGCGCCGCAGTATACCGCTGCGCTCAGGAAATTTTATCTTCACAGGATAAACTGAAAAGCCAGATCAGCGCCTTGCAGGGAGTGGAAGTTGGCTCCCTTAAACTGGCTGTAGTAACCACTGCCAAATACATCATTCCGCCAATGCTCAGCCCGTTTTGCAAACAGCATCCTAATATCGATGTACGCTTTACCGTTGGTAACCGCGAGCAGATTGCCGAGCGTTTAATGCAAAATCGAGATGACCTGTATATTTTCACCTATCCCCCCGAAGATGACGATTTAGTCTGCGAACCGTTTCTGGCCAATCCGCTGGTTGTAATTGCCCCGCCGGATTACGATGGCCCGGATAACTGCAGTTTAGCCGACCTGCAAAACGCCAAGTTTCTGCTCAGAGAGAAAGGCAGTGGTACCCGCCGCACGCTGGATGAGTACTGCGATAAACGCGATGTGCTGTTGCGCAACAATATGGTAATTGAAAGTAACGAGGCGATTCGGTTGGCTGTCTCTGCCGGCCTGGGTCTGGCGGTGCTGTCGCAGCATACGCTTGATCAGTCTGCCATCGACAGCGTTAAAGTCCTTAATGTCACCGACTTCCCGATCCAAAGTACCTGGCAGGTGGTAACCAACCGCCGCCGTCCGATCAGTCTGTCGGCCCAGGCGTTTCGTCAGTCGCTGCTTGAGAACCAACGTACTTAAGCAGCATTGCAAATAAGCTGGTGCGCCGCACCGGCTTACTTAAATAATCATTCATACCAGCACTCAGGCAAGCTTTGCGGTCATCATCAAAAGCATTGGCGGTAAGAGCTATAATGGGAATGGCGGATTTGTCGCCAGGCAAATCGCGGATCGCCCGGGTTGCAGAAAAACCATCCATCACCGGCATCTGACAATCCATTAAGACCAAATCAAAATCGACTTTAGGGATGACTTCCAGTGCCGCAGCGCCGTCTTTGGCGCGAAGACATTTAACGCCTGCATCCTTGAGCATATCGAGGATAATTTCAGCATTAATGTCATTATCTTCCACCACCAGGATTTTTAAGCCTGCCGGGAGCGTTAGCACAGCTTGTTCCGGCGCCTGCTCTGCCTGGGCAGACGTGGGTAGTGGTAACTTAACAATAAACTCACTGCCCTGTTGTTGCTCACTGTTAAGCTCAATAGTACCGCCCATTAAATCAATCAGTTTGCTGGTAATTGACAAGCCAAGCCCGGTGCCACTGAACTGTCTGGAGCTTGACCCATCGGCCTGAACAAACTGCTCGAAGATAGTCTGCTGCTCCGCTTTTTTAATACCAATACCGGAGTCTTTAACGGCAATTACGAGCGTGCCATACTGGTACACGACCTTAATTACAACACCGCCGATAGCGGTAAATTTCACCGCGTTACTCAACAGATTATTTAAGATTTGGCTTATTTTGCCGGCATCGCCGAGCAAAAATGACGGTATGCTATTGTCCCAAACGACTTCGAGGCTCAAATGCTTCCGACTGGCAGCCTGACGATGAATTTCGGCACAAGCCTGAATAATCTGTTGTGGTGAAAAGGGGTGGCGGGTCACTTTCATTTTACCCGCTTCAATCTTCGACCAGTCCAGAATACTGTCGAGGATCAGCAGCAGGTTGTTGGCCGACTGCACTATAACCTGAATTCGCCGCCTGACATCTTCCGGTAATGGTTGTTCCAGCAGATTTTCACAGCTCCCCAGAATACCGTTCATTGGTGTGCGGATCTCATGGGACATATTGGCCAAAAAATGTGACTTCGACACATTCGCCGCCTCGGCCTGGTCCAGCGCCTGAATTAACGAAGCGGTTTTCTCCTCGACTCGCTCGGTGAGGGTGAGGTTGAGCTTTTCCAGTTCTTCGTTGAGGGTCCGCTGACGCTGGCGCGAGGTGGAAAGTTCATCAAAAGCACTCACCAGGCGCTCTCCCAACTCGCTAAACTCTATCGCTAATCCGGATAGTTCTTGCAGTTGCAGGCGATTTTGACTAAATGACGGCATTGGCACCGGCGATTCCGGAGAATAACCGGCGAAGGTTTTCATTAGTTCGCGCAGCGGCCGGGCGAAAACCTGTGCCACCCGTCCACCCACAATGATCCCTACCAGCCCCAGCGCAAGAAGTAGAAACAGTGCCCAGCGCACATAGTCAGTGCTCATTGACATATAGCTACTGTTTTCAAACAACATGGTTACCGTCCAGCCCGAGATAGGATCCCGCGATTGAGCAATAAACCAATCCCGTGACAGCGCTGACTGCCGGGAAAAACAACTGTCCTGGTTACAGCCCGGCAATTCCGGACGTTGCAGGGCTTCAAGGCTGAGCTCCGGCGATGCGTAAACCACTTTCCCGGCCTCATCCCGGTAAATCGTCCAGAACCCCGGCAAATTTCGACTGTCATATTCAATAAAGCTGCTGAGATTGAGCGAGCCTTCAAGGATACCTGTAAGTTGGCCTTCCCTGTCGTAGAGTGGACTGGCAATGGCCACTATGGGGTCGTTACCAAACCCCCGCCCCTGAAACGCCTGCGACACAAAAGTCGACTCGGTCTGCATGGCCTGAATGAAATACTCGCGCTCAGTCACTACCGCCTGATTTAGTCGCTTTGCCCGCTTAAGCAGGTTTACCGGGTAAGAATGGGTAACAACACCTTTTTCATCAGCAATCAAAAAGGTGAGAAACTCGGGAAACTCCTGAGCCAGGTTAGACAGCGTTTCATCTGCAATGGCCGGTAACGGTGCGCCATGCTTTTGCGCTATCGCCATTGACCTGGCCGTATTGCTGATTGCACCGGTATGCTCATCGATAAAACGACTCAGCTCAGTTCTCATTACCTGCGCTCGCTGGGCCATGTAAGAAGTTAACTGCTGTGCCTGCTGGCGTTGCAACTGAGCAACGTGCACATAAGTCATAATCAGTACTACAAAGAAAAACAGCGAGGCAAACATGTAGCGGAACAAAGGCTCTACATTGAAGTGCAGCGAGTTGCCCACCGGCAAATAACGCAGTAACGCAATATACAATAGATGGCCAGACAAACAGGAAAAAATGCCGCTTATCCAGGTAATGGAGTAAGCCGTAAAGGCCATGGTGGGAGAGCCACTGTAGGTTGCATAGGCAAACACTATATAAACCGGCACAATCAGCGCGCTCCACCAACCAATCCCCAGTTTTAACGGACTCAGCGCATCCGCTTTGTTCGACAATGCATTTATCAGCAAAGGCTGTACCGCCAGAAAGGCGATCATAAATGGGTCGTTGCCATGCACCAGCAACACAGCATAGACGGCAGCAGACACCACCAGTGTAAGGGAAAAAGAAAGCAATAAGGCGGCAGCGATAGCAAAACCACCACCAAAAAACACCACCCCGCCGGTTTCCAGCGGGGCAGAGATTAGATTAACCGCAACTCCGGCCAGCGCCAGAGCAAGCGCCTGCAGCAACCTGTTTTCCATAGGGAATTATTCTGCGTTAGCATCCATGTAATCGAGAGTCAGATTGGTGAGTACCCGCACACCCAGTTTCATCCCGGCATCGTCAACATAAAACTCCGGCGTATGGTGAGCCGGCGAGTCTTCCACAGATACATCAAGGGGTTTACCGCCCAGCCACATAAATAACCCCGGCACTTTTTCCTGATAGAAAGAAAAATCCTCAGCACCGGTAACCGGCTTAGCCAGTATGGTGTTTTGCTTGCCCGCGGTTCGCTCTACGGTAGGGATCATTTGTGCGGTGAGTTCCGGGTCGTTATAGGTAATAGGGTAATTATAATCCAGTGGCAGGGTGAGCTCAGCCTTAGCGCCCATGCTGTCGGCAATGCCCTTAACCTTACGAGCCATCGCCTCGTAAACGTGTTCTCGCGCGGCATGGTTGAGGGTACGAATAGTACCAACCAGCTCAACCTCGTTAGGAATGATATTCGAGCGGTTACCGCCATGGATGGAACCAATGGTTACCACTGCGGCATCATCAATGATTTTCAGTTCACGGCTGACGATGGTTTGCAGTGACATGATCATCTGTGCAGCAGTGGTGATGGGGTCGACACTCTTCCACGGGTAAGCGCCATGAGCCTGCTTACCGTGGATGACTATTTTGAAAGGGTCTACCGCCGCCATGGTACCGCCAGGGTTATAGCTCACCGTGCCGATATCGTTATTAGCGCTGATATGCAGGCCGAAAATTACGTCCACATCCGGGCTCTTTAATACGCCTTCCTGCACCATTACTTCGGCTCCGCCCTTTTCACCAGCGGGCGCGCCTTCCTCCGCAGGCTGGAAAATAAACTTCACCTTGCCATGCAGCTTATCTTTCATTGAAGTTAATACCGAAGCCGCCCCCATCAGCATGGCCATATGGGTATCATGACCACAGGCATGCATGACCGGCACGTCATTACCATTGTATTCGCCGCGCTGTGTAGAACGCCAGGGCAGATCATTTTCCTCAGGTACCGGTAAGCCATCCATGTCGGCCCGTAACGCAACTACCGGGCCAGGCCGGCCGCTGTCCAGAATTGCCACTACGCCGGTTCTAGCGACACCGGTTTGCACTTCAAGATTTAGCGAGCGCAGATGCCGGGCCACGTACTCGGCAGTTTTAAATTCACGATTGGATAACTCAGGATATTCATGCAAATGGTGGCGCCAGCTGATGACCTCACTCTCAATCTCATTGGCCAACCGATCCACTTCACCGGACTGAGCAAAAACAGGCAGGGAAAAAAGAGGTAGCAGAGCAGCAAGTACGACGCGACGCATAATGTTATCCATAAAATTACAATAACTTTACACTACCCCTTCTGATCAAAAATCACAAAAAAAAACCGCTGTCAGGCAGCGGTTTTTAGTAAAATATAAACTAATGATTAACTTCGCTGACGCTTCATCGCGTCGAAGAACTCATCATTGGTCTTGGTCATGGAAAGTTTATTGATAAGGAATTCCATGGCGTCGATTTCTGACATTTCATGCACAATCTTACGCAGGATCCACATCTTCTGTAACTCGTCCTGACCGGTAAGTAACTCTTCACGGCGAGTACCAGAGCGATTAAAGTCAATAGCCGGGAATACACGCTTTTCAGCAATCTTACGATTGAGGTGCAGTTCCATGTTACCGGTACCTTTAAACTCTTCGTAGATAACTTCATCCATCTTAGAGCCGGTATCAATCAGCGCGGTGGCGATGATGGTTAAGCTACCACCTTCTTCCACGTTACGGGCAGCACCAAAGAAACGTTTCGGTTTGTGCAGTGCGTTAGCATCCACACCACCGGTAAGTACCTTACCTGATGATGGAATAACCGTGTTGTAGGCACGCGCCAGACGGGTGATTGAATCCAGCAGGATAACCACGTCTTTTTTGTGCTCAACCAGGCGCTTGGCTTTTTCAATAACCATTTCAGCAACCTGAACGTGGCGGCTGGCCGGCTCATCAAAGGTAGAGGCAACTACTTCACCGCGCACCAGACGGTGCATTTCGGTAACTTCTTCCGGACGTTCGTCAATCAGCAACACCATCAGTTCACAATCGGGGTGATTAGCCGCAATGGATTGTGCGATGTTTTGCAGTAATAAGGTTTTACCCGCTTTCGGTGGTGCCACAATCAGACCACGTTGACCTTTACCAATCGGTGACGCCAGGTCCAGTACACGGGCGGTAATATCTTCTGATGAACCATTACCACGCTCCATGCGCAAACGTGAATTTGCGTGCAGTGGGGTTAAGTTTTCAAAGAGGATTTTATTACGGGAGTTTTCTGGCTTGTCGAAGTTAACTTCGCGGATTTTTAACAGGGCAAAATAACGCTCACTGTCTTTCGGCGGGCGAATTTTCCCGGCGATGGTATCACCCGTACGCAGGTTAAAGCGTCTGATTTGGCTGGGTGAAACATAAATATCATCTGGCCCCGCAAGATAAGAAGAGTCAGCAGAGCGCAGGAAGCCGAAGCCGTCCTGGAGGATTTCCAGTACGCCGTCGCCAAAAATGTCTTCGCCACTTTTTGCGTGGGATTTTAGAATCGAGAAAATAATGTCTTGTTTTCTCGCGCGGGCCATATTTTCGAGGCCCATTTCTTCGGCAAGGGCGACCAATTCGCTGATTGGCTTATTCTTAAGTTCCGTTAGATTCATACTGGTGGGTCTTTGTGCTTGAACGTCTTTTTGGGAAATTCGTTAATTAATAAGAATAGTGCTTGAGCCCGGAGGCGGGCTAGTAAGGATGCCAGGCAAGCCTAGACTCAGTAAAGGTAGCACCATATTTTACTATCGTCCAGACTAAATCCCGCAAATGTTAAAAAAAGATTGCGAAACCCTCGCAGCCCTTTTTTCTTCTATGCCGGCACCGGCTGTGGTTGCTCAATACAGCGTAACAACATGGCCATCTCAGGTGAGAATCCCGCAACCGCCGGGATCTTAACTTTATAACCACTGCCCGGTGCTACCACTAACGTTTCATCCTGCTGGGAGCGCAAGGTATCGAGAGCAATCTCGGTATTGCCGGCCGGTGTCATCACTTCGAGTTTGTCGTTAACGCTGAAGCGGTTCTTTACTTCCACGTACCACCAGTCGTTGTCACCATGGGTTACCTCACCCACCAGCTGACGGGTATCGCTGGCTGAATTACCGCGGGCATATTGCTGATAGTCCTGATGGTTATGGCGTTGCAAAAACCCATCGGTATAGCCCCGGTTCGCCAGGTGCTCCAGTTCCAGGAACCAGTCGGCATCGAATGCCTCGCCCCGGCAGGCTGCATCAATAGCCTTACGATAAACCTGAGCGGTACGTGCGCAATAGTAAAAAGACTTGGTCCGCCCTTCTATTTTCAGCGAATCCACGCCAATCTCCACCAGCCGCTGAACATGCTGAATTGCCCGTAAGTCGCGGGAGTTCATTATGTAAGTCCCGTGCTCATCTTCAAAGGCGGGCATGGGTTCATCGGGGCGCTGGGGTTCGGTTAATAAGAATGCCTGGTCAGTCGGCGTGCCCATACCCAGAGTTGGCTCAACGGCATCACGAGCCGGAATATACTGGCCTACTTCATTATCCACTGCCGCTTCCGCTTTATATTCCCAGCGACAGGCATTGGTGCAGGCACCCTGATTAGGATCCCGTTTGTTTATATAGCCGGATAACAGACAACGTCCCGAGTAGGCCATACACAAAGCGCCATGCACAAACACTTCAAGTTCGATATCCGGGCAACGCTGCCTGATTTCTTCGATTTCGTTTAAACCCAGCTCTCGCGACAGGATAACCCGCTTGATCCCCTGCTGCTGCCAGAACTTTACAGCCGCCCAGTTCACGGCATTGGCCTGCACTGAGAGATGAATAGGTAAGTCAGGAAAATGCTCGCGAGTGAGCATTATAATGCCCGGGTCCGACATGATCATGGCATCGGGCTGTAACTCAGCCACCGGGGCCAGGTCCTGCACGAAGGTTTTTAACTTAGTGTTGTGCGGCGCAATATTATTAACGATATACAGCTGCTTATGATGAGCACTGGTGTAATCCCGGGCTTCCTGCAATTTGGCCAGGGTAAATTCGTTGTTGCGTACTCGCAGTGAATAACGGGGCTGACCGGCATACACCGCATCGGCGCCATAGTGCAGTGCATATCTCAGGTTTTTCATTGACCCGGCGGGTGACAGTAATTCAGGTTTTCGCATAACGTTAAGGTAACCGGTTAAAAAAAGCGCCGAAGCTTAACCAACCTATGCAGTAATGGTATTAACCGAGATCAAATAATGCGTTTTTCGGGCACAAAAAAACCGGCCTTAGCCGGTTTTCTCAGTACGATTTTCACCGTATCAGATGTTTTCGTTCAAAAACTCAGTCAGCTGCGCTTTTGACAGTGCACCCACTTTAGTGGCTGCAACATTACCGCCTTTAAACAGCAATAACGTAGGGATACCACGGATACCGTATTTCGGCGGAGTTTCATTATTTTCATCGACATTCAGCTTGCCAACTGTTAACTTTCCTTCAAAGTCGGTTGCGACCTCTTCCAGAATAGGGGCAATCATTTTACACGGGCCACACCATTCAGCCCAGAAGTCAACCAGCACAGGACCTTCAGCATTGATAACATCTGCTTCGAACTTATCGTCAGTCAACTGGATAATTTTGTCGCTCATTCTTTTCTCCGTAATTGGTCTGTCGCTGAATTGTTCAGCTCTACCATAAGTGTTATATAGAAACTGTTTTTTAATGCAAGCACTGATAAGCTATAAGCTATGCAAACAACTCATTTAACCGAAACACATTTTTCCGATTTACCCATCAATGGCAAAGTCATTGATGCCTTAAATGCTGCAAATTTTACGCATTGTACACCAATTCAGGCGCTAAGCTTACCTCCTTTATTAGAAGGTAATGACATAGCCGGCCAGGCCCAAACCGGAACGGGTAAGACCATGGCATTTCTGGTCGCAACTTTCCACCATATTTTGAGCCGGGAACCAAATCCTGACGGTGAAAAGGAAGGGCCAAAAGCCATCATTATGGCACCTACGCGGGAACTTGCCGTACAAATTTACAATGATGCAGAACTGCTTAGTAAGCATACAGGGCTTTCACTTGCTCTCATTTATGGGGGCGAAGGTTACCAAAGTCAACGCGAAACTTTGCAGGATGGGGTAGATATCGTTATAGGTACGACAGGCCGCATACTGGATTATTACAAACAAGGCGTGTTCTCGCTGAATAATATCCAGGTTGCCGTGCTCGATGAAGCCGATCGTATGTTTGACCTTGGCTTTATCAAGGACATTCGCTTTTTATTCCGTCGTATGCCGCCAGCCGCCGAACGCCTGAGCATGCTGTTCTCAGCCACGCTAAGCTACCGTGTGCAGGAACTGGCTTACGAGCATATGAACAACCCTACTCACGTACAGGTTGAAGCCCAGCAAATGACCGCAAGTCGCGTGTCAGAAGAATTATTTTACCCGTCAGACGACGATAAAATAAAGCTGCTGCTAACCCTGATGGAAGAAGAATGGCCGGACAAAGCCATTGTATTTTCTAACACCAAGCATGGCTGTGAGCGCGTTGCCGACTGGCTTGAAGCCGACGGTCACCGGGTCGGTCTGTTAAGCGGCGATGTACCGCAGAAAAAACGTCTGGGTATTCTGGAAGACTTTACCGGCGGCAAACTGGACATTCTGGTCGCCACCGATGTAGCAGCCCGAGGCCTGCATATCGAAGCAGTTTCCCACGTTTTCAACTATGATTTACCCGACGACCCGGAAGATTACGTACACCGCATCGGCCGTACCGGTCGGGCCGGAAAAAGCGGCGTTGCAATTAGTTTTGCCTGCGAGAAATACGCGCTCAACTTGCCGGGCATCGAAAGCTATATCCAGCATGCGATTCCGGTTACGGAATATGTGCAGGATGCCTTGCTTGACGATATTAAGCCACCGAAACCGCGTCAGCGTCGCCAGAACCGTCGCCCGTCTTCGCGTCGCAATAACTCAGGCAGAAGTTCAGGTAAGCGCCCACAGCATAAAAAGAATTAATATCGCAGTAAAACGTTATGCAGCCACAAACCGATTTTGACGCCGAGACACTCGGCGAATACTACGCCGCCGTAGACCTCGGGTCGAACAGCTTTCATATGGTGGTTGTACATGTTGCCAATGGCAGCGTACAGATCATCGGTAAGGTAAAACAAAAGGTCCGCCTGGCGGCCGGTCTCGACAAAGACATGGTTTTAAGTGAAGAAGCCATGCAACGTGGCTGGGATTGTTTGCAGACGTTTGCTGAGCGATTACAGGACATTCCGGCTTCTAATATTCGTATAGTTGCTACGGCAACACTGCGTCTTGCAGTCAATGCGCAGACCTTTATCGATAAAGCAGAGAAAATCCTCCACCATCAGCTCGACGTCATTCCCGGCGAAGAAGAAGCCCGGCAGATTTATCTTGGCGTAGCCTATACGTCGGCTAATCAGGGCAATTCCCTGGTAATTGATATTGGCGGGGCCAGTACCGAAATTATCATCGGTAATGATATGCAGCCTATCCATATGGTCAGCCTCGATATGGGCTGTGTCACTTTTATGGAGCGCTATTTCCTCGATGGCGAGCTATCGGAAGCCAACTTCCAGCGCGCCAAAGAAGCCGCCTACGAGCTGCTTGACCCGGTTGCCGATGCTTTCCTTTGCTTTGACTGGCAAAACTGTCTGGGCGCGTCTGGTACGCCTCAGGCGATCACTGAAATTCTGGTAAAACAGGGGATCAGCGATGCTATCCGGATTGACTATCTGTATAACCTGAGACAGCAGTGTATTGACTGTGGCAACCTGAAAGATTTGGTGATCGATGGTCTTGAGCCTAATCGACAGCCTATTTTCCCCAGTGGCCTGACTATTCTGCTGGCCTTGTTTGAACGATTAAAAATCCGCACCATGAATATTTCCGGCGGCGCGCTCCGCGAGGGTTTGATTTATGGCATGCTGGATAACCTTAAACATAACGACCGCCGTACCCAGACCTTAAATACCGCCATTCGCCGGTACCATATTGATAAGCCCCATGCGGTTAACGTAAAGCAACTGGCAATCAATTTGTGTAAGCAGCTCTGTCAGCAATCAACGTTTTGTCATCTGGACACCGAGACGGTGCTGGATGCAGCCGCCATGCTGCACGAGATTGGCTTGCATATTGAGTATAAAAAGCACCATGAACACGGTGCCTATATTCTTAATTATATCGATTTACCTGGTTACACGCGCTTACAGCGAGCCGCTATCAGAGACCTGGTAGGCGGTCATCGTCAGGCTATCGATTTGCAACCTTTTGCCTTGTATCACGAGGACGTAAAGCCCATGCTGGAAGGTTTGCTGCGGATCCTGCGAATTGCGGTGGTTGTGTGTTTACGCCGCCATCAGCAACATATTCCTGCCATTGAGCTGAAAGTCGACGGCCTTGACTGGACACTGACATTCCCGGAGAAATGGCTCAAGGAGCATCCTCTTATTAATGCGGAACTGGTTAACGAAGCCTGGTTACAGCATAAAGCAGGCTGGCACCTTACCTGTCAGTAGGGCCAGCCAGTCTGGTAGATTAGCGGTTTTGCAGCAGACGGGCCGCTTCCGGCGCAAAATAAGTTAAAATGCCATCGGCACCGGCACGTTTAAAGGCCAGCAGAGATTCCAGGATAACCTGCTCACGGTTGAGCCAGCCATTGTCGAAAGCCGCCACGTGCATGGCATACTCACCACTCACCTGATAAGCAAAGGTTGGCACTGCCAGCTCTGACTTACAGCGACGAACGATATCAAGATAAGGCATGCCCGGCTTAACCATGACCATATCAGCGCCTTCTTCCAGATCCAGTGCTATCTCAGTCATGGCTTCATCGCTGTTGGCCGGATCCATCTGATAGGTTTTCTTGTTCCCGCCTTTGATATTTGCTGCAGAGCCGACAGCGTCGCGGAAAGGCCCGTAGTAAGCAGACGCATACTTAGCGGCGTAGGCCATGATACAGGTATGGACAAACCCAGCTTCTTCGAGCGCATCGCGAATGGCGCCGATGCGGCCGTCCATCATGTCTGAAGGGGCGACAATGTCCACACCCGCTTCAGCATGCGATAACGCCTGTTTAATTAAAATTTCGACCGTTTCGTCGTTCATCACATAGCCGTCTTCATCGATCAGGCCATCCTGCCCATGGGATGTGAACGGGTCTAGTGCAACATCAGAAATAAGCATCATTTCCGGTAATTCGGCTTTCAGCGTACGGATGGCAGTTTGTGCGATTGCGTCAGCATTAAAGGCCTCACTGGCACACAGGGTCTTTTTCTCCATAGGAGTGACCGGGAATAACGCCAGGCTGCGGATACCCAGTTCATAGGCCTCTTTAGCAGCTTCTACTAACAGATCGATGGATAACCTTTCTACGCCGGGCATGGAAGGTACAGCTTCGCGCTGGTTACTGCCAGGCAGTACGAATACCGGATAAATAAGATCGGCAGCAGTGAGTTGGTTTTCGGCAACCATCGCGCGTAATCCTTCGGTACGACGCAATCGACGCATGCGGCGCGGCAAATATTGTGAATAGCTCATAGTTTTATCTCAATGTGGTTTAACTGAGGTAGCAACAACCCGGTTTCGACCGGCCTGTTTAGCGGCATACAGCCTTTCATCGGCCAGTTTAAGCAATTCTGTTTCGGCATCCTCATGGGAAATAATTGCACTGGCGACACCGCCACTCATGGTTAGTGAAATGCTTTCATTATCGATAATACAAGGGGTATCGGCTAACTGCTGACGAATCGACTCAATGAGCTGACCGGCCCCCTCGGTCTCGGTATTGGGCAAAATAATAGCAAACTCTTCTCCACCGTAGCGGCACACATCGTCGGACGGGCGTTTAAGTAAGCTCTGCAGCGTTTGCGCCACATGGCGAATACAGGTGTCGCCAACACTGTGGCCGTATTGATCGTTAATCTGTTTAAAGTGGTCGATGTCTATCATCGCCAGTGCCAGTGGTGTTTGCTCTCGCCTGCTGCGTCGCCCTTCGGCTTGTATGCGCTTGTCAAAGTGCCTGCGATTGCGGATGCCGGTGAGCGGGTCGATGGTATTGAGTTTTTCCAGTTCGCGGTTAGCATCCGACAGCTCACGCAGCGCAATTTCAAGCTCCAGCGTGCGCTCCTGCACTTTGTACTCCAGCTCATCCTGAGCTCGTTGTTGCAGCTCAATAAGCTCCTGTTTAGCCGATACCGCTTCGCGCTCCTGTTCGAGCGCCTGCTCCTTTGCCTGCATCATCTGATCGCGCTGGCGACTGTAACTCATTGCGAGGATAAACGATAACATCAGAGCTTCGATAGTCGCACCGTACACCAGCAGTACCTGTGACGGAATGCTGATATTCAGTACACCAAGATTATCCAGACTGGCCGACAAGGCACTGATTAACAGCGCACTCCACGCCAGCGCGTAATATCCGGCAATACTGATGCGGCGCACGGCAAACCAGATGGCCACACCCATAATCAGAATAACCGTGATGGTAAGCAGCATTAAAAAGACTTTAATCGAGATGGCGTAATCGAGCAGCAATGCGCTGACTGTTAATACCAGAAATGATAGCGCCAGGGCTCTGAAGCACTTGGTAAAGAACGGGCTGTGTTGCCGGACTTCCAGCAGTGAACCTGAAAAAATAACCGCAAAAAACAACGTGGCGCTGGCCAGAAACCCGACGGCCTGGCTTTGGAACCAAACCTGGTTGGGCCACAGGTACTTATAACCAAAACCATGCAGACTTGCCAGCGTGAGGCCAAGGCACAGTACGTAACCAGTATAAAACAGAAAGGTCAGATTACGGGTGGTAAAAAAGAAAAACAGATTACTCAGCCCCATGGCTAGTAACAGGCCAAAGAACAGGCCCATTATCAGGTTGGTGTTGGCGGTATACTCACTGAATGCCTGGCGCTGCCAAACCTTTACCGGTAGTTTCACTACACTGGATGACTGCACCCGCACAAACACCTCTGCCGGCCGGTCATTTTCCGGCAGGGCAAATAAAAAGCTGTTGTAACGCAACTCGCGTTGATTAAAGGGTTCCTTATCACCCGCCGAAAAATGCTGCTGCGCTTCACCCTGCACCACCCACAGGTCAATGTAATCCAGCAGGGGATAGTCGATTTCGATATAGGACGGCTGACTATCAAGACTGGCAGAGGCTAACGAAAACCTTACCCAATGGGCTTTATCGCTGTAGCCAAAGCTGATTGGGTTGCTAATCGGGTGCCAGTCGGTATTAGTCCTTATCGCTGTTAAGGTACCTGGCGAAGAGGTAGCGACAGCAGCTTGCAGTTCAGGCGTAAAACTTTGCTGGGTATCATCGAGGGCAGACCGGGTGATTACAATAAGCACCGCCACAACCAACAGGCTGGTTAGTATAAATAACCACTTTTCTGTAACCAGTTTGGTTGACGCAAAAAACTGCATACTATTCGCTCTGCTAGCCAAATAACTGTTTGGCGTTGTTAAAGCTGATATTTTGTACCTGTTCAACACTCAGCGTTTTGATCTGAGCGACAGTTTGGCCAATATGCGGCAAACAGGCCGGCGCATTATTGCGCTGTCTCGGCTTCCGATCCTTAGGATACAGATAGGGCGCATCGGTTTCCAGAATAAGCCGCTCTGCTGGCAGCTCGCTTAGCGCTTCTCGTAGTGACTCTCCGCGTTTAGCGTCACACACCCAACCGGTAATCCCTATGTACAGTCCCAGCGCCAGGTAGGCTCGCATTTCTTCAGGGGTACCGGTAAAACAATGGGCGATCCCGCCTGCCAGCTTACTTTTGAAAGGTTCGAGAATAGCCAGTTGTTCGGTAAAAGCGTCCCTTTCATGCAGATATACCGGTTTGTTGAGCTCAACCGCCAACGCCAGCTGTTCAGCAAACACGGCGCGCTGCACATCACGGGGAGAGAAATCACGGTTAAAATCCAGACCGCACTCCCCCACTGCCACCACGCCGGGCTGTTTAGCTTTTTCCCGCAATTCCTGCCAGTGTTCCGGACGGGCATCTTTAGCATTGTGAGGATGAACGCCGAGGGTATAACAGAGCTGCTCAGGATACTGTTGATAGTAATCTTCAGCCTGCTGCCATTCATTCGGATGAGTGGTGATAAGACAAAGTCTGGAAACGCCGGCAGCAAGGGCATCTTCGATGGTTTGTTCGACGGGCATACGCGTATCGAACATATTTACCCCGGCATCAAACCAGGCCATGTTAGCGGATCCGCTTTACTTTAATGCGGCGGTTAACGCCGTCATGACTCAGAAAGAAAGCGCCGAGAAAACCGCTTTCGATAGTCACTTCCATGCCGGTGTCGAGCTGCATTGGCTGACTATCTTTTTGTTGCCACTGAGTGCCGTTATCCAGAGTGATTAGCAGTTTGCCACGGGCAGTCTCACCAAGTTGTGAGATAGTGGCGGTGATTTCATCAATGTCTTCCTCAACCGTCTTTGGCGGTAAACCAAAGTCGGCAGGTGCCTGACTACGCGGCTGAGTCTGCTTGCGCTCGTCACGTCGGGCCTGAGCTTGTTCAGACCTGTTAGCAGCCTGCTTGTCACGTGCCTTTTCTGTGCCAGTGACCGCTGGTTTCTGTGGCTTTTTCTGGTTGTTTTCGGATGCGGTAAAACGCTCAAGGGCCGGGGATTGGATGGCATCAAAACAAGCGAGGCGCCGGGAATCATTGTCGATGGCTTTACAGGATGCAATGGCCTGAAGCAGGTTGTCGGCATAGCTATTTACCGACACCAGCCACAACAAAGCAGGTAAAATCAAAGCGGACAGTTTTTTCATGGCTGGCATCCTTTGGTTTTGTTTTAGTGTCTCAGGCCATTTGTTGTAAACAGTTTAGTCCTTCGCGGCGGACTCTTCCTCATCATCTTCGTTTTCATCTTCGTCATCGCGACTATACAATGCGCCGATGACTACACCGCACTCAAACAATATCCACATTGGGATAGCCAGTAACGACTGGGAAATAATATCCGGCGGTGTCAGCAGCATGCCAATAACAAAGGCCCCGACAATAACGTAAGGCCGTTTCTGTCGCAGGCTGTTGGCATCGGTTACGCCGGTCCAGCACAGCAGAACTATGGCAATGGGGATTTCAAATGACACGCCAAAAGCAAAAAACAGCTTCAATACAAAATTAAGATAACTGTTGATATCGGTAGCAACGGTTACGCCTTCCGGGGCCACCGAGGTAAAGAATGCAAACACCACCGGAAATACCACGTAATAGGCGAACGCCATACCGGCATAAAACAGCAGGGTGCTGGAGAACAGCAGCGGTGCTACCAGCTTCTTCTCGTTGCGATACAACCCCGGAGCAACAAAACCCCACACCTGAAACAGCACATAGGGGATGGCAATGAAAAACGACAGCACCATGGTTAACTTGAAAGGTGCGAAGAAAGGCGACGCGACGTCTGTCGCAATCATGGATGAATTAACCGGTAACGTCCGTAACAGCGGCTGAGCCAGCAACTGATAAAGATCGTTAGAAAAATAAGCCAGGCATGCAAATACCAGAAATACGCTGAGGACAGCGCGCAGCAACCGTGAGCGCAACTCAATCAGATGCGATATAAGACTATTTTCTTCAGACATTTATGGCTTTTTATACGGTTTTTGAACAGATTCGGCAGCTTCTTTTAGTTCGTCAACGCTGTTTTTCAACTCCGGAGACAAATCTTTAAGCCCTTGTTGTTCCGCTTTTTTTAAATTCTCATGCAACTCGTGAACCCGCAGTTGATGCTCAACTTCTTCCTTGAACCCACTGGCCACGTTCCTAACGCTTCGAATTGTTTTCAGAGTAGAGCGCATAGCACCGGGCAGCCGTTCAGGCCCCAGCACAACAAGCGCCAATACACCAATTAACAGGATTTCCCAAAACCCAATATCGAACATTAGTGTTTTTCTTTAGTTTCGCTTTCTGTTTTAACAGATTCGCTACCGGCCTTTGGCTTTTCTTCCACTTTAGACTGCGGCTCTTTAAAGTCGGCGTCTTCTTCAGACACAGCTTTCTTGAAACCTTTAATTGCTCCGCCTAAATCCGAACCAATGCCTTTTAATTTTTTGGTACCAAATAACAGCACAACAATTACCAGCACGATGAGTAGTTGTACCCAACCAATATTGCCCATAAAAACCTCTTGCTTACATCAATGACTACAGTATGCCATTGACTGTCAATTCAAACAGCACTTTTATCGATTAATCGCGATATTCTACCGAGCTATTTGTGATAAGCCAGTATTGATTAGTCCGCAAGCCAAAAAAATCGCAGGTCAGATCTGTGCCGCCCGATGACGAAAATTTTATTTGCAGCAATCGGCATTATCGCGCAAGCTAACTTAATCAGTTACAAGCATTTTCATGGAAGTCAGGTGCTTAACTACCAATGTCCGAATTAGACACGCTAACGATAAAAGGAACTGGCCATCTTGTTTAAACGCAGGCAATTCGCCAGTTTGCTGCTCCTTGGGTTATGGGTGAGTAGTCAGGCCCTCGGTCAGTCTGATGACACATCGGTTGAACGGGATAAGCCGCAGCAAAGTCCGCCGGTCACAGAAAGCTGGCTGGACAACTGGCACAGTAATTTTAGTGAGTCCATGGATTACACAGCGCAACGTCTTGACGAGTTTTTTGCGCTGGCAGACAGTGACGAGCATAAAAATGCCAGGGCTGAAGGCAGAGTGCGATTTGGCTGGGAGCCCCGTACCCGGGATCTGGCTGCGCAGGATTTTCGCTTCAGGGTCAGGGTAAAATTACCGGCTTTAAAAGACCGCGTAGATTTAATGCTATCTGATGACGAAAGCTACGACCGTCAGGACTCCATCCGCGCAGCAAGGGATGCGGTTAACGAAAACCGCGACTCCACTACCCTGTCGCTACGCTATCAGGAAGAACAGGACTCGCCTATATCCCACCGTATTGGTGCCGGAAGACGAGGCCAGTTGTTTGCCAAAAGTCAGTACGAAAACGATTATCACTTTACTGATGTGCTGAAGATGGATTACGACGCCGAGCTTTACTATTACACCCGGGATGAGCTTGGCGCCGAGCTCGGACTCGATTTCACCTACCTGCTGGCCGATGAAAAATACCTGCGCTTTAATAACCGTTATTATTACCGCGACCGCTTTGAAGACTGGTTCTGGCGACACGAAGTGCAATACCTACGACCGCTCACTCAGGAAAGTGCCATATTGTATACCTTTGTGACCAAAGGCCTGACCAAGCCCAATCACCACCTGAATGAGGTGTATACCAGTGCCCGCTGGCGCACTAACTACTTGCGCTCGTGGCTTTATTTTGAACTTGAGCCGTTTGTATTATGGCTTCGCAAAGAAGACTTTAAGCCCTCTTATGGAGTAGCCATGCGCTTTGAGTTTTACTACGGCCAACAGTAACTGGCCATAGAGCGCGTTTCATTGCCCATTGCGCTCACATTGTGATTTTTCTGGCGGATACTTTCTCACCATACCAGCTGAAAAATAAAACAAAATGAAATCAGTGTATTACTCTGCATTAATGTATTTTCGTAACAGTTATAAACCGCAACCCTCTTGCTCACAAACCCAGAATTGGGTTTAATAGACCATCTGGACTGGTTAATTATTAATCGCTATACGCAACAAGGAGGGGCATCAATGCTATTTAAAAGCTGCATTAAACTGTTATTTTGCCTCGGGCTATCCCTGCCAGCGTCGGCGTTACAACCAGATCACGACGAACTCCTTTTACAGTTCCAGCAAAGCTTCGGTTATCAGAGTCCACCGCTGTTTTACAAACCTCCGCCACAACTCAGCTCCCGGTTTGACGAAAGTCACCTCAGTGTGTTTTTTTCCTTCTTCTCTGTGGCACTCATTATACTGGCCATTCGTGGTCAGCAACGTCAGGATTACAGCCAGTTTCGGGATCCCCGCAAACACCACCGGCTGGCCTTACCTAACCACCAGTTTTAGACAAAAAAAAGCCCGGCTAAGCCGGGCTTTTTAATGTTTGAGTGGTTATGGGCGCAGAGCGCGCTCACCCCGGGCCAGGCCACACACGCCGGTGCGGGATGACTCGATGATCTCTGTGCATTGCGCCATGGTGGTAGCAAAGGCATCCAGTTTATCTGTGGTACCGGTTACTTCCATGGTGTAGTTGTTTAACGATACATCAAGGATGTTGGCGCGGAAAATGTCGGCGTTGCGCTTCACTTCTGCACGAATAGCTTCATTACGGGTTGCTACTTTAATCAGCATCATTTCCCGTTCAATGTGCGCATTTTCTGATAAATCGATCACCTTAAGCACGTCCACCAGCTTATTCACCTGTTTGGTAATTTGCTCAATAACCTTATCATCGCCATGGGTGATGATGGTCAGGCGAGACAAGCTCGGATCTTCGGTTGGTGCCACACATAAAGAGTCAACGTTGTAACCGCGCTGTGAAAACACCCCAACAATTCTCGACAGTGCACCTGGCGCGTTTTCCATTAATACTGAAATAATTCTTTTCATCAGGTTCTCTCCGTCTTACTTAAGCGCATGTCATCCATCGCGCCGTACTTAATTTGCATGGGATATACGTGTTCATTCTGGTCGACTGCAATATCCATAAATACCAGACGATCAGTGATGCTAAAGCACTTCTCCATTGCTGCGTCTAATTCAGACAGCGAGTCAACTTTGATCCCCACGTGGCCATATGCCTCGGCCAGTTTGACGAAGTCGGGCATGGAATCCATATAAGAATGGGAGTGACGCCCTTTATAAATCATATCCTGCCACTGACGAACCATACCCAGAGCACGGTTATTCAGTGAAATAATCTTGACCGGCAGGTTGTACTGCAAGCAGGTTGACAGTTCCTGAATGTTCATCTGGATACTACCGTCGCCAGTCACAACCACTGAGGTCGCATCCGGATGAGCAAACTGCACGCCCATAGCGGCCGGTAAACCAAAGCCCATAGTGCCCAGGCCACCGGAATTGATCCAGCGGCGCGGCTTATCATACGGGTAGTAAAGCGCAGCAAACATCTGGTGCTGACCAACGTCAGAACTAACGTACGCCTCGCCATTGGTGTGCTTGTACAGTGATTCAATCACCTTTTGCGGTTTAATTACCGACTCACCCTGCTCGAAGTTCAGGCACTTGCGGCTACGCCACTGAGTGATTTGCTCCCACCAGTCAGCCAGTTTAGCTTTCTGCTCTGGCAGCTCTTCAGGGGTTAACAGGTTTAAAATTTGCTCCAGTACGGTTTCTACTGAGCCAACCACCGGAATATGGGCATTCACTGTTTTAGAAATCGACGCTGGGTCAATATCCACATGAATGATATCCGCATGCGGACAGAATTTCTCAACGTTATTGGTAACACGGTCATCAAAACGAGCACCCAGTGCTAAAATGCAGTCTGAGTTGTGCATGGTTTTGTTGGCCTCAAGCGTACCGTGCATGCCCAGCATACCGACAAACTGCTCGTGAGTGCCTGGGAATGCACCAAGCCCCATGAGGGTACAGGTTACCGGTGCTTGTAGTAATTCAGCCAGTTGGGTAACTAAGCCAGACGCTTCCGCCGTAATTGCACCGCCGCCTACGTAAAGTACCGGGCGCTCTGCCTTTTTAAGTGAAGCAACGGCTTTTTTCACCTGCTTCATGTGGCCGCGTACGGTTGGGTTGTAAGAACGCATGGTTACATCAGACGGGAACACATAAGGGTGCTCTTCCATGACGTTAACGATATCTTTTGGTAAATCAACCACTACCGGGCCCGGACGGCCGGAATTGGCAATGTAGTAAGCCTTCGCAATGGCATCAGGAATATCTTCTGCCCGCTTAACCAGGAAGCTATGTTTTACGATTGGTCGTGAACAACCCACCATATCGGTTTCCTGGAAGGCATCTTCACCGATGTGCATCGATGGCACCTGACCAGACAGGATAACCATAGGAATCGAATCCATATAGGCTGTAGCAATACCCGTTAAGGTATTAGTAGCACCTGGGCCTGAAGTGACGAGGACGGTACCGGTTTTACCTGTCGAACGCGCGTAACCATCTGCCATATGAGCAGCAGCCTGTTCATGACGCACGAGGACATGTTTGACATCATCCTGAGCAAATAATGCATCATAAATGTCAAGAACGGCACCACCCGGGTAACCGAATACATGTGTAACTCCTACATCTTTTAGCGCTTCCACCACCATGGCGGCGCCCGACATCATCTTCACGGTGTTATCTCCTGTTGGATCATTAATTCAAACTAACCATTTAAGTAATTCAATGAATTAGTTAAAGCAAACTGCTTGGCTGACAATCACTGAAAGTCAATTGTAAACTGACCTTGGTTGTTGTGTACGCGGACTATATCGAAGGCACCGGGAAGATCAAATAACTTTTTTCATAAAAGTGAGATACATATCCCAAATAATGAATATAATAGGATAAACATCCTATTTTTAACTATCCAAACCACAGAAAACGAAATTTTTGTATTTACATGATTTTAACAGTAGCAATTATCAAAACTGCCCTGCAGCGCTTAATAATTAACACCTTGCAAATTTATTACGGCGAAAAAATCAATTTAATTTACCACATCAAATTAGGATAAATATTTCGCTTAATCTTTTCAGCTTTTTTAGCTCGTCCGCTGGCAATGGCTTAGTTACAGCTTTATTGGCCACTGTGGCGATGAGCACCCGCTGCCTCTGCACATTCCCGTACCTGGCAACCCACTGTTCCAGTGTAACGGATTTCTGTACACAAAACGATCCGGCACCAATTTTTTCTACATCGGTACGTCCGGAATAGGTGCCAAAAATGCGATCCCAGATAATGATGACACAGCCCAAATTGGTATTGCTGCTGGCAAAATCATGGGAGTGGTGAAGGTACCGGATACTGCGATGACTTCATCGCTGGCCCTCATAATTGCCAGAATAATGGGTGAACCCACGGATAAAGCTAAAAACTACAGAGGATGGCCGCGATCAGCCCTCGCCGCTCCCATTTTAGTGATGTGATGATGGGTCGCGTGGATACGCCACCAGAACAAAGAACTGTGCTGTGCGCGATGTAACCAGTAGTAAATAAACTCTATGAGGGTTCTGACCATGATAGCGGCAAAGACCAGTCCTAAGACCGAAGTCGGCTCAATGGTAAAACCCAGCGGCAGGCTATCCCGCACGGCTTTAAACTCTTCTGATATGGGGGTTTGATAATAATCAGTATAAAAGGGATACCAGATAAACACCGCGCCGGCGAGCCAGAATACATCCTCGGTAAATTCTTTAGGGGTCAGAACCCAGTCCGGCCGTTTGGTCCAGATCCTTTCGGCGATGAGCACCAGCGGTAATAGCAGTACAATCATCCGAGCGGTAAATAAATCCGCATCGAACCAGTTATAAATCTGTATTGAGGCAACCGCAAAAACCGCCGAAAACTAACACCGGTTGCGGAAGGCTTAACAAAAAGTCCCGCCATGACGACGAATTTGCTATTGATGACTCTGCTACAGAGGCTTGCTCGGGGGTATGCTCATCACTCATATAGTTATCCGGAGGTAATATGTCTTGAGAAGGGCATAAGAATTTCTTAGACAACGCCACGAACCAAGAATGAACAGCTACCATTTTAACTGAACAAAAACCACCGGCAGTAAACAAGTTCAGCTTAGTGCATTTTTTAACCAACAGCCATTAAAAATGTACTTCCTGATTCTGGCGGAGCAGATATCCAAAGGGGACAATACGCTTTCTGACTTATCTGTTGCTGATTTACAACTACTTTTTGGGCACCCAGGCCCACAGCATTTCACACACCACAGGTTCGATATTATTAGCATCGGTTACGGTGACCTTAACCAACACCTCACCTTTTTCCTGTTGTTGCATCATCTGAATCTGTTCGTCACTGAGCGAGGCCACTGCCGTCATATCGCCTGTCGCCCGCTTCACGTATTGCAGATTCATCGATTTGATCAGTGGTAACTTATCCCCCGGCAGGTTTAAGCCAACAATAAAACCTGTTGCCGATTCTGCCAGTAAAGCCATTGCCGCAGCATGAACACTACCAATGTGATTCTGCACTTTTTTATAGTTTGGTTGCCTAAAAGTGACTGTAGAAAAGTCAGTAGACACAATATCCACCCGCGCAGTGCCCGCCAGTTTAACTTTATAGCGAAACATCCAGGTCAGCAGACGGCTGCTCAGCCAGGCAGGATAGTGATTTACTTTTTCGGCGTAGCGCCTTAAGGGGTTACTCGACATAAAAACGGCTCAACTGGTTAGACCAGAAGAGCCTACGTTTTCTTCGCGCACAAATCAAGAGCAAGCCGCGCCCTGTTAATTTGCTTTGAGGTCTGCCAGCAGCGCCTCGAGCTTTGCGGTATGCGCAGCATACTGCCGCCAGCGGCCAATGGACCGGGTGTTGATTGCTTCTCTTACCTGCACTTTACTGGCAGTTGAAACCGGAGCCTTATTTTTTTCTACCTGCAGACAGGCGGCCTCCCAACTGAGACCGCAAAAATCAATCAGTGCCGGGATTTCTTCAGCTGGCCGGGTAACCAGTTCCTCATAGGATTGCAGCCGCACGTTGTGTGGAAACAGGTTTTGCCAATGATGTACTAAAGAATAAAAATTCTTATAAAAACGTCCTGTAGATTCAAGATCATAGGCGTAAGCAAAATAAGGGCTGCTTAATGAAAACAACTGCCGGAAGTTACCAATACAGGTATCCATGGGATCCCTTAACAGACACACGATTTTTGCATTGGGCAGGGCCCGGCGAATTAACCCCACGTAGAAAAAGTTGAACGGGAGTTTATCCACCAGGTATTTTTTATTGTTTAGCAGAAATGACGTTCTTTCAAGATACCGACTGCCCAGTTCAGCAAAGGAGAGCTGCTCGGCGGCTTGTAAAGTGGGTAAATCGAGCACCTGATTAGAAGGCGTTTTCGCCAGCTCTTTGACAGCTAACCCGAAATCCTGGAGTTCCCCCCCTGAGGCCACCTGACTATGACTGGTAATGATACGCTCCACCAGCGTAGTACCCGAGCGCGGCATACCGAGCACAAAGATGGGTTGCGATGACGGATCGCCCTGATTAGCGGAGCTAACAGCCGGCTGCTGCGCCTGCAACCAGTTAAAGATAGCGTCATAATGTTGCTCAACCGCTGTAAACTGGCGCCTTTTAGCCTGCTTTGCCTCACTGAGAACATTGAAGGCTTTATCGTACTCTTTAAAAGCTTCGTATTCTTTTGCCAGTGCATGACTTAAATGCAATTTACCATCGATATCAGTGGTTTTTGCATGAAGAACAGATAGTCTTTCAATATGATTATTGGTATCACTGATGCCGCCGAGATCAGAAAGCGCATAGTGCGCCTGGTAATAGTCAGGCTTAAGCGCAATTGCTTGTTCAAATGCTTGCCGCGCTGTATCAAACTGCCCGGCAAACTTGGCCGATACTGCAAAGTTATAATAAAAACTGGCGTTATCCGGCGCCTTAGCCAGCGCCGCTTTAAAATACTTCAGCGCTTCTTCGTGCAAGCCCACCCGGCTTAAAGACACACCAACCGTATCCAGCGCCAGCGGTTTATCCAGACTGGATACCGGACACCTTGAGGCCGCGTCGACCGCAGCGGGCATATTGCCTAGCAGGGCATAACACTTGGTGAGATATGCATAGGTTTGGGGTTCTGGCGTCAGCTCGGCAGATTTATTTAACAGGCGCACCGCCTTCTGGATTTGCAGGATCTCAATATGCACTATGCCGAGCAGAAAGTAGGCCTCGGCATCATCGCCGTAGTGTTTAATCAACGTCACACAGGCGCTGTGTGCAGCGACATAATCACGTTGATTAATCGCACTCAGCGCCTGCTGAATAAACTGTTGCTTGTTTTGCATAGGTTGCTGTTCCAACAAAAAGGCACCTTGCGGTGCCTTTTAAGTAGTGATTTGCCAGGCTTGCTCTGCAAGCCCGAGGTTATGCAGTTTTACATCTCAAACTGATAACTGAACGTTACACCAACGGTGCGAGGGCGCAGCAGGAAGTGGCCGTAACCACGTTGTAAATCGGTGCGGTTAATCTCTATGTCACCAATTCCCTGATAACCCTGGTGGGCACGAGTTGATACAAAGGCGTATTTGTCGAACAGGTTATCAACATAGAAAGTGACACTCCAGTCAAAATCAGAGATTTTGGCGGTCAGGTTGCTTACCGCATAACCGGCCAGGCTCTCACCACTACGACGTTGACCAACCGTAGTAATGATATCGCTTTGCGCGGTAATACCGTAGTTAACATCAAGCATCTTATCGCCAAACACTTCCTGAGTGTAGGTCAGACCAAATGAGAACTGTTGTTCTGGAGAGCCAGGCAGGCGATCGCCATCTTTACCGTCAAACAGCTCATCCAGATTAGTTGGGTTACCATCTTCGTCAAACTCGTCGTACACGTTAAACAGGAATGGCGCGTCGGCCGTTAATTCTGCCTTGGTGTAGGAGTAAGTCGCATACATAGTTAACTCATCAGTGAGCACTGCGCGGGTAAACAACTCGACACCGCGTGAGTTTGCGCCTTCAGCATTGGTTGTGATGGGTTGCTGACCATTAACCGTTGCACCACCTACCTGCGCATCTTCCCAGTCAACATTAAACACTGCCGCATTGAAGTGCAGTTTGTTTTTAAAGAACGTGGTTTTCAGGCCTAATTCATAGTTGGTGGTGGTATCGGCGGTATAGACCTGCTCGTCTGGTAACGCACAGATAATCTGATTCTGGATTTCATCGATGTCCGGAGGACACGCGGCCACACCGTTGGCTCCACCGATACGGAAACCTTCACTTACTGTTGCGTAGGCTAATACATCATCAGTAACCTGGTAGCTGGCATTAAACTTAAACAGGGTACCTGAATCATCCGCGCCTTCTTCACCGAAATCGAGCACGATGGAGTCGGGATCGCGGCCCAGGAACACTGTTTCGAACAGCGGTAAGTCAACGGCTGAGCGTGAGTTCACCTCATACTCGTAAGCCCGTAAACCAGCGGTAATGGTTAGTTTATCGGTGACTTCATAACTTACCTCACCAAACAACGCCTGCTCTTTAACATCGGTATAATCCACCGAGTAGTATTCGAGCGAGTCCGGTCGAGGATTTCCACCCACTCCCCACACGTTCAGTGCGTACTCATCAAAGCCTGGCGTAAATTCCTTACTGTAGCCAAAGCTTTCTGTGTCGTAGTAAAACCCACCTACAATCCAGGATAACGGGCCACTGGGCTCAGACACTAAACGAATTTCCTGGGTAAAGCGGTCGATATCGCCCACTTCTTCAGTGAATGCACTGAAAGCCGGGAACTCTTCATAGGAATAGGCCAGACGAATTAGCAGATCAGTCTGGTCACGATTACCGATGTCTTCTGAGCCTGACCAACCGGTTGCTGAAACCAGTTCAGCAAAGCCTAAGTCGGCTTTTAATTCCAGGCTCAGCAGGTCATCTTCCTGCTCACGAGGTTCTTCGTAACGGTAAGCAGACTCGTACGGACCTAGCACGTCGTTTAAACCGTTAGCCGGGTCCAGGGCACCGTACTGAGTAATTGAACGGCCCTCTACCTCACGCTTCTGGTAGAAGTAGGAAACGGTTCCGTCGAACCAGTCATTCGGTGTCCAGCGCAAGGCAACACGGCCAGTCAGGGTCTTTTCGCCGTTGGCATCCTTAACCTGCTTAAGGTTTTCAGACACGGCGGTTGGATCTGTCCAGTCCGGATCAGGCAGCGAGACACCGCTTTCACGAACCACGTAGTTGTAATCCAGGTAGCCCGGATCGTTGAAATAGTTTACTGCGGCGCGAATGGCCAGCGTGTCGTCAATTAACGGCGTGTTAAATACGAAGCTCGCTTCGCCACCCATGGAATCACTTTCGGCAACGCTGAACACATCACCTTTTACACGGCCAGTGGTCAGATCCATCTCTACTTCATTGGGCAGATAACGAATTGCACCACCAAGAGTACCGGCACCGTACAGTGTTCCCTGTGGACCAATCAGTACCTCAACCCGGTTTACATCGATTAAGCGCATGTTCAAAAACAGCGGCACATCGCCAAAGTAGGTGGCAACCGTGCCACCGTCAGAAGACGGACCCGAAGAGTTAGTATTTAATCCTCGCACAATAATAGGAGAGTCAGTTCGACCGCCCTGGTTGGTAATAGTCAGACCTGGCACCCAACGGGCCAAATCTTCTAAATCTTCTAAATTCTGGTCTTCCATGATATCAGCGGTAATCGCTGAAATATTTAGCGGAACTTCCTGTAATGAACCGGTACGACGGGTAGCCGTTACTTCAATCTTTTCTATCTCTTTTGCACCATCAGGCTCCTGAGCCATAACAGCTGGTACCATGCAGGCAGTCATAACTGCGCTTGCAACGATAGAATAGGCAAATCGATTACCTGGTTTATTCATGTATGCTCCTCAACGACGATAAATCGACAACTGGTTTTTTTATATCCGGCCAATACAGCAGCTTTTGTGCCTGTTTTTATTTACTTAGCCTAATTATTTAGTGGTTTTGTACAAATAATCCGCATAGTTATGCATTACTGTTCAAGAAAAATGCAATATAGCGCTTTCACGACCGGATTGACGGCCCAATTAAGTGCAAAAAATAGTTTTAATGGCGCAAAATCGGCTGACATTCACCATTTTAGGGCGCTATTAGAAAAGTCGCACATAAAACATGCATAATTATGTGAATAAATATGTAGAACGACACACTTTGTGTATAAACTCCCGGCTGCTTTTTGTCTTCATCAACAGCTTACGTGGACAGGAGAATGTTGCAGATAACAAAGTGGTTTTGTTCAGGCTTTGTTTATTGCTCTAAATCTTTACTAATTTTGCAATCTGACTAAACAGAAAATTCGAAATACGATTACACGTCGATGTCCCTTAGGGACGATAAAGAATTTTTGATTTAAAAACTTCTCTGGATGAGAAATTGGAGCGGGAAACGAGATTCGAACTCGCGACCCCAACCTTGGCAAGGTTGTGCTCTACCAACTGAGCTATTCCCGCTTAAGAGTGGTACTTCGTTTGAAGTGGTGCGCATTTTACAAAATTATTTTGCCAGTGCAACACCTATTTTCATTTTTTTGCGTTTTTTTGTCTGAATGCTTAAATACTAAACACTTTCTCGCGATAGAACTGCATTTCAGCGATAGATTCACGGATATCATCCAGTGCCTGGTGAGTGCCCTGCTTGGTAAATCCATCGAGCGCTTCCGGCTTCCAGCGACGAACCAACTCTTTAATGGTGCTAACATCCACATTGCGATAATGGAAGTAGGCTTCAAGCTCCGGCATGTATTTCACCATGAAGCGGCGATCCTGACCTATAGTGTTGCCACACAGCGGCGATTTGCCGGCATCTACGTACTGAGCCAAAAAGGCAATGGTTTGTTTAGCCGCGGCATCTTCATCAAACTCACTGTCACGACAACGCTGGGTAAGACCACTCTCGCCATGTACCCGGGTACACCACTCATCCATCCCATCAAGAATTGCATCGCTCTGGTGCACGGCAATCACCGGCCCTTCGGCAATAACATTTAGCTGGGGGTCCGTCACAATAGTGGCAATTTCCAGTACTTTACAGGTTTCAGGGTCCAGACCGGTCATTTCCATATCGATCCACACCAGGTTGTCATTGTTTTTTGCCATTAACCTTGCCTATTTTCTCTCAAGAGGTGACACATAAAGTGCACAAAAGGTATCATGCACAGCCTAAAACGCAAACTTCGAGAACGGCGTGGCCAAGAAACCCAAATTATCCCATCGACAAAAGCGACAGGTAGCGGCAAACCGCCAGAAACGCCTGTCTCGCAAACAGCAATCATCTCCTGATTTATCTTCATTGCTGGCTGGCCGGGTAATTGGTCGTTTTGGTAAACAAGCCGATGTTCAGGACACCGAAGGCAACGTGGTTCGGTGTCATATTCGTCGCACCATCGAATCGGTAGTATGCGGCGATGAGGTGCTGTTTGCCCGTTCCGAAGTCCCCGACGAAAATATAGGCGGGGTTATCGAAATTGTACAGGATCGGCGCACCGTGCTAACCCGCCCGGATTTTTATGATGGCGTGAAACCCATTGCTGCCAATATCGACCAGATTATCGTGGTGTCGTCGGTAAAGCCGGAATTGTCGCTTAACATTATCGACCGCTATCTGGTGGCCTGTGAAGACACCGACATCAAGCCCTTACTGGTGCTTAATAAAGTCGAGCTTTTAAGTGACGAAGAACGTGAAACCGTGAGTGCTTCTCTGGCCATCTACCAGGAGCTTGGCTACGAGTTATTGCTTACCAGTTGTAAAAGTGGCGAAGGCATTACTGAGCTGCATGAACGTTTACGTGATAAAACCAGCGTGTTTGTGGGTCAGTCCGGGGTGGGTAAATCGAGTATCATCAATCAGGTACTGCCCGATGCCGACGAATTAGTGGGTGAGATTTCCGAAAACTCAGGTTTAGGGACACACACTACTACCGCTGCAAAATTATTACCCATTCCTTCTGGCGGGGAGTTGATAGACTCTCCCGGGGTGCGTGAATTTGCTTTGTGGCACCTCCCTCAGGAACGCATCACCTGGGGCTTTATTGAATTCAGAGATTACCTGGGCGGCTGTAAATTCCGTGACTGTAAACACCTCAACGATCCGGGCTGTATCATTCGTCAGGCCGTGGAAGAGGGTAAAATCAATCAGCAGCGTTATGATAATTACCATCGGATCATCGCCGCCATGGCCGAGCAGCGCCCGGCATATGCGAACCGTCTTATATCAAACCCTGATGAACCATAACCTTATGTTGGTATGTTTCCCCGCAAAATCGGCTACAATAGGCACCATTAGGCGCAAATAGCCCTCAGGCTGTGCCAGACAACATGTAATTAGGAGCATTCACTTTGTTGAATTGGTTTAAAGTCAACCTGCAGTATGTACTGCCTAAACACCTTATTTCCCGGTTAGTGGGTAAACTGGCCGCTGCAGAAGCAGGCGCCCTGACTACCTGGCTGATCAAGCTGTTTATAAAACAGTTTAAGGTCAATATGGACGAGGCAATGTACTCTCAGCCAGAAGACTATCGTACCTTTAATGCTTTCTTTACCCGACCGTTAAAGCCCGGCGTACGTCCTATTGAAGAAAATGACGACGTGCTGTGTCATTCTGTAGACGGCACTGTCAGCCAGTTTGGTGATATTGTTGGCGAAGACCTTATTCAGGCGAAAGGCCACAAGTTTACTTTATCGGCTCTACTGGGTGGCAATCCGGATCTGGCCCAGCCATTTAAAGGCGGTAAGTTTGCCACCATCTATCTGTCACCTAAGGACTACCACCGTATCCATATGCCTATCGAAGGCAAGCTTACCGACATGGTGTATGTGCCCGGCGAACTATTTTCAGTGAATCCGCTAACGGCAGAAAATGTACCAGGCTTGTTTGCCCGCAACGAGCGGGTAGTCACCATTTATGATACGCCGGTGGGCAAAATGGCCATTGTACTGGTGGGTGCAACGATTGTTGCCAGTATCGATACCGTTTGGGCCGGCACCGTTACCCCGCCAGCCGGTAAGCATGTCACTCATTGGCGCTACGAAGGCGACGAAGGGATTAATCTGGCCAAAGGTGAAGAGCTTGGTCAGTTTAAGCTGGGCTCAACGATTGTGGTGTGTTTTGAGCCGGATAAGGTCGACTTTGCCGACCTGGCCCTTGAGCAGGTTACCCGGTTAGGCCAGCCTTTTGCGACCAAAACAGCCCCTGCCGCTGATTAATGGATCCCGTTAAAAAGAGCCTTGTTACCCTTCACCTTGCGGTAGTGCTTTTAGGGGGTACCGGGCTCTTTTCCAAGATCATCCCACTAAACGCCATCGACATCACGTTGGGGCGAAGTCTGTTTGCCTGTCTGGCCTTATGCCTTTTCGTCAGGGCTGGCAGAGAGCATCTGCGTCTTGAACGCCGCCTCGATTATTTTATTGCCATTGGGCTGGGCGTACTTATGGCGGCTCACTGGGCCACCTATTTTGCTTCCATGCAGTACGCAGGTGTCTCGGTAGGGATGATTGCCATGTTCACTTTTCCGGTGATTACCGTATTACTTGAGCCGCTGTTTGAGAAAACCCGACTGGCCTGGCAGGACATGCTCAGCGCACTGGTTGTTGTTATCGGTATCGTGTTAATTGTGCCTGAGATATCGTTGGATAATGATGTCACGCTTGGCGTGGGACTCGGTGTGATTTCAGCAGTCCTTTATGCAGTACGAAACTTATCCTTAAGAAAGTACTTTTCTCACTATAGCGGTGCCCGTTCCATGGCCTGGCAAACGCTGATTATTGTTTTATGCCTGCTACCGTTCAGTGACCTGACAAGTACCCAACAGGACACCAGTGTATGGTTGTTGCTGCTGGCACTGGGTACGGCATTTACGGCGCTGCCTCATGCGCTCGTGGCGAATAGTCTGGCCCACCTGCGTGCCAAAACCTTTTCACTAATCGCCTGTATGCAGCCTTTTTACGGGGTGATTTTTGCCATTATCCTGCTTAACGAGTCGCCGGGATGGCAGACCCTGCTGGGCGGAATTTTAGTGACCTCAGCGTCAATTTATGAAACAGTAAACACCCATAAATCAGCATCTGCCACCAATGAGTAATCGTTATGTGGATCTTAGGTCACCGCGGCGCCAGCGCAGCAGCACCTGAAAATACTCTGGCCGCGTTTTCACTGGCCATGACACAACAGGCAACGGGTATCGAACTCGATGTTTATCAGGTCGAAGATGAAATTGTCATTATTCACGACCGCTGGTTAAACCGCACTACCAACGGCAAGGGCATGGTTACCAGCCATCCGCTTTCATACCTGCGTAGTCTGGATGCCGGTAATGGTGAAGTCATCCCCTATCTGGCAGAGGTATTCGAAATTCTGCCCGCAGACGCCGTGCTTAATGTGGAAATTAAACACCTGAGTAATGTGGATAGCTGGCTGGAGAAAATTCGCCAGGGCCTTGCTCAGAGCGGCTTCCCGGCTGAAAACCTGATTATCTCTTCGTTTAATCACCGCTGGATCCGCCAGATTAAAGCCGCCTGGCCGCAGGTGCACATTGGCGCACTCACTGCTACCTATCCCGAGAATGGGTTGGGTTTTGCCCACGATTTGGATGCCTTTTCGCTCCATATGGCACTGGATGTAGTAGATGAGTTCTATGTAAAAGAAGCCCGTCAGGCAGGTTTAAAAGTACTGGTGTATACCGTGGATTATCCTGAGGATATGCTGATGCTGAAAGCCTGGGGCGTAGATGGGATTTTTACCAATGTGCCGGACATAGCCCGACAGGTACTTAGCCCCGGGGAATAATCTTAACGGTGATTACTGGCCAGATGCTGAGAAACCACTTTGCCTTTGCAGCATCGACACTTTCGGCACAAGCGCAGGTTTAGCCAGTGGCCGAGAATAATCAGGCCGGCGCCAAAAGCGATAGTAAAGGGCTCGCCGGACTCACCAAACATGTCCTTAAACCAGTAAATCACCCCGCCACTTAGCAGTAGCAACAACGGGTAGTATTTACCATGATAGCGCACGGCACCGCTGATAAGCGCGACGCTACCGATAAGAATGGATAAGCTTAAAATGGTCCGTTCAAACCAGGTTTGGCCGAACATGCTGGAAGCCAGCAATGGTAGCAGCGGGATCGCCAGACAATGCAAAGCGCACAGACTTGAGATCCAGATCCCAAGCCGGTCTAAAAATGTTGGATTGTCGATGGGTGATTGCATAACTACCTTACCTTCAGCTGATGTTATAATATAACATCCTTGAGTTTTTTCAAGATCCCATCAACGATCTTCATGCAAATAGCGGCAAATTTCGACGAATGACATAGGGTAATAGCTTAAAACCCTGCTAAGAGCGTTTGTTTAGTTAGGCGCGGCAACACTTACCTGAGTGCTGCTGGCGTATTCACGTTGCGGTGTGTCAGGTTTAGCAAAGTAGTCGTGCATTGATTTCAGCACGAAGTGCTGTGCCGGCAGATTAGCGAGTTTTTCCTGCAGAAACTCAATGGTTCCCGGGTGGGGGTGAGCAATTATAATCACTTTAGAGTGCTTACGGGTTAGCGCTATCGCCCGCTGCCACTGCTCATTCATGAAGTCTTCGGTTTGTTCATGATCCAGAAACACGTGACGTCTGGCATTGGGGATCTGTTTTTCACGGGCCACCTGTTGGGCCACGGTAAAGCGCGTGGTGCGACTATCAACAAAAAATAACCCGGTGTGTTTAATCACATTCATCAGCGGGTGTAGCGCCTGGCCCGATGCCGTAAGTACACTGCCCATGTGATTGTTCACGCCAATAGCATAAGGTACCGAGGCAAGAGCAGCCTCAAAGGTCGCGGTAATTTCGTTGGCATACATCGAAGAGGTGATGGCTCCGGGCCCCAGCGGTTTGTCGGATTGCGCTTCCATTGGCAGATGCAGCATTACATCACGGGATTGAGCATGTGCTCGCTCAGCAAAAGCCTGGCCCTGCGGTGTATGGGGCAAAATGGAGAAAGTCACGGATTCAGGCAGCGCGAATGCCCGTTCGTCGGTGGCACGATAGCCCATATCATCAATGATGATATAAAGTTCTGCAGGTGCCTGGGATGGCTGATGTGCGGTCGCACGACTGGCAGCCGTTGTTGTCTGGCTAACCAGCATTCCCCACACAATAACGCAATATATACCGAGCTGTTTCAAGAGCGCACTTAAACCTGATTATTTGTAATTGTTATGGCCGCTAGCATACCAGCCGGGTTCACAATTACCAATATCAACTGCCATCAACCGCCTTATCTGCATCCATACCAGTCTGGCCCAGGCTATACGAATAGGCTAAATATCCAGCCACTGTAACGGGTTAAGTGCTTTGCCCTTATGGCGTATCTCAAAATACAAATTAGGTGAAGACTGACCGCCACTCTGACCCAGTAATGCCACGGTCTCGCCTTTGGCCACCGCATCACCGGCCGAGCGCAGCAGTGCCTGATTGTGTCCGTAGACCGACATATAACCATCACCGTGTTCAATAATAGTGACCAGGCCGAAGCCTCTCAGCCAGTCAGAATAAATAACCCGGCCATGGGCAATGGCTTTTACCGAACTGCCTTCGCGGCCATCTATCATGATCCCTTTCCATCGCACCTGGCCCTGACGACGCTTACCAAATAAACGCCGCAGTGTACCGTTGGCAGGCTTAAGTAACTTTCCCTTTTCGCCGGATAAGCCGGTTAACTCCTGCGGCACCTGACTGGCCCGCTGAGCACGCTCGATGGCCTCTACCAGTGCCTGTTCCGCTTCTCTTAACTGCGCAATCCGGCTTTCTTCGCTGGCAATTTTGCTACGCAGCTTTACCAGTGTTTGCTGGCGATCCTGTTGGCGGGCAACCAGTTCATTTTGCTGACGCTCCTGATCGCTCAGCAACGCGGTTAACTCCTGAGCCTTAGCCTGCAATTCGGCATTAACCTGCTCCAGCTCGGTGACACTTGCTTTAAACTGAGTGATTTCTTTCTGTCGGGCTTCATTCAGGTATTTGTAGTAAGTCAGCACGCGTTCGAAGCGCGCGGCGTCCTCCTGGTAAAACACCATTTTGGCATAGTCGTAGTTACCGGAGATAAAAGCGGTTCTTAGCTGACCGCCAAGCAGTTCCTGTTGCTGAGCAATAGCTTGCTCAAGCTCATCACGCCGGCTTTTGAGGCTTTCCTGCTGGTCGCGGTTTTCGGCCAACGCGGTTTTTGTGTTATTGAGCCGCCGGGCCACTGCACCGATGTCTTTTTCTGATTGTTCCAGCACTAATTGCAGTTCCTGGGCATCGGCTTTACTGCCCTGCAGTGCCTGTTGACGGGCTTTTAATTCTTCCTGTAGCTCCGCCAGTTCCTGCTCGGCGTCATTACTTTGCGCAAAGACAAGGCCAGCAGGCGATAGCCCATACAACAATGCCACCAGCACAAGGCTGATGGCACAGTTCTTTAGCAACACTATGATGGGCTGCATATCTCTATTTAAGATTTTAGAGTCATGATAGTTTTGCCGGTCATTTCTTCTGGTTGCTCAACGCCCATCAGATGCAACATCGTCGGCGCTACATCGCTGAGTGTGCCGCCCTTACGGGGTTCAGCATCACGACCAAAGTAAATAAACGGTACAGGCTCACTGGTATGGGCGGTATGAGCCTGGCCAGACTCGTTATCTACCATTTGTTCTGCATTACCGTGGTCAGCAGTGATCAGGCACTCACCGCCGGTTTTCTTCAGTGCCTCAATTACGCGTCCGATACACTTATCTACTGCTTCACAGGCTTTAACTGCCGCGTCGAAGTCGCCGGTATGACCAACCATATCGCCATTTGGATAGTTACAGATGATCACGTCAAACTTGCCGGATTCAATCGCTCCAACCAGTTCGTCCGTGAGTTTTTCTGAGTTCATTTCCGGCTGCAGATCGTAGGTGGCTACATCGGGTGATGGGATCAGAATACGCTCTTCGCCTTTAAATTCTTTCTCGACACCGCCAGAGAAGAAAAAGGTAACGTGGGCGTACTTTTCGGTTTCTGAAATGCGCAGTTGGGTCTTATCCTGCTTTTCCAGCCATTCGCCTAACACATTTACCAGCTTCTCGGCTGGGAAAGCAACTGGCGCATCAAAATCTGCCGAGTACTGAGTCAGCATAACAAAGGCCGAAAGCTCTGGTTTAACCGCGAGCTCAAAGCCATCAAAGTTTTTATCAACAAATACCTGGGTCAGCTGACGCGCACGGTCGGCACGGAAGTTCATAAAAATAATGGCATCGCCATCTTCTACACTCACGCTTTCGCCAATAACGGTTGGAGGTACAAATTCATCGTTTTTGCCTGCCTCGTAAGAGGCTTTTAATCCGGCAACTGCTGAATCGGCGGTCGCTTCGCCTTTACCCTGAGTAATCAGGTCGTAAGCTTTTGTTACCCGATCCCAACGTTTGTCACGGTCCATAGCAAAGTAGCGGCCGATGATAGTAGCTGTTTTACCACAACCTATCTCAGCAAATACCGCATCGGCTTTTTCCAGCGACGCTTCAGCGCTTTGTGGCGGCGTATCACGACCATCCAGGAAAGCGTGTAAGTAAACTTTTTTCGCACCGCGGTGAGCAGCCATTTTCAGCGCTGCAAAAATATGGTCTTCGTGACTGTGAACACCACCTGGTGAAAGCAGACCCATAATATGTACCGCTTTATCTTTACTTACCGCGTCGTCAATGGCTTTTACCAGTGCCGGATTGTGCTCAAACTCGCCGTCTGCAATGGATTTGGTTACTTTGGTAAAGTCCTGATACACCACGCGGCCTGCGCCGAGGTTAACATGACCTACTTCAGAGTTACCCATTTGACCCTCGGGTAAACCCACATCCAGCCCGGAACCGCTGATTAACGTGTTTGGGTACTCTTTGGTTAAAGCATCCAGATTTGGCGTGTTCGCGGCCAGGATGGCATTTTGATCTGCATCCTCACGATATCCCCAGCCATCGAGTACGATTAGTGCCAGTGTCTTCTTGGATTGCGTCATGGGTTCTCCTGTAAAATTTCGTTGCCCTTATCAGGCGATGCTGTTCGGGTTAGTTATCCGCTTGCCCGGCTTATTATTAGGTACCGATATTGTCAGGCTTTGGATTGTTCCGTAGGGCGAGGCATACATTTATATTACCAAACCCTAGAGGGGATTGAAGAGCAGATGTTGAAAAATACCTCAATCAGTTTAATTGAGAATGTGAATTAACCAACCGAAGTACAGTAATTTAGCGCGCTTAGCGTTGTATTAACTGGGCTTCCTCCGCGCAAAGCTGGTTTCTGTTGTTTTTTTCTATATACTTTGCACTCTTTTTTTAACAAACCGATGCATTGGGAAGACGTAATGGATCAACTCATCGAATTTGCCAGCAATAACATTATACTGGCGGGTATCTGGCTGGCGCTGGTTATTATGCTGATTTACAGCTATGTCAGCGGTCTGATTTCCTCTGTCAAAGAAGTCAGTGTGCACGAAATGACATTGCTGATTAACCGTGAAGATGCAGTGGTTCTTGACACCCGCCCTGCCAACGACTTTAAGGCAGGTCATATCACCGGTGCCCGGCAGATCAAGCCGGAAGAGGTTCGTGAAAAGAACTTCAGCAAGCTTGAAAAATACAAAGACACGCCCATTATTGTTGTTTGTGCCATGGGTAACAGCGCACGCGGCGTAGCTGCTGCAATGACAAAAGACGGTTTCAGTAAAGTAAATGTACTGAAAGGCGGCATGAACGCCTGGTCTCAGGCCGGCTTACCCGTTGCTAAATAATCAACCAAAAGGCCGCTATTGTGAGTAAAGTTGAAATCTACACCAAAGCTTATTGCCCCTTTTGCACCCGGGCAAAAGCCCTGCTCCAGCAAAAAGGTGTTGAATACACTGAGTATGCCATCGATGCCGAGCCTGCCTTGCGCGATGTTATGATTGAGCGCGCAAATGGCGGTTATACAGTGCCGCAAATATTCATTAACGACCAGCACATTGGTGGTTGTGATGATATGTTTGCGCTGGAAAGACAGCAAGAACTGGATCCACTGCTGGCCAGCTAATTATTCTTATAAAATTTAAAATTACACTTAGGTAAAAACATGTCTGAAGAAAACCAAAGCAATCAAGAAAACGCCGCTGCCGGCCAGGGTCAAACGCCACAGTTCAACATTCAGCGTATCTACACAAAAGACATTTCTTTTGAGTCTCCGAACGCACCAGGTATCTTCACTAAAGAGTGGAAGCCAGAAATCAAACTGGACATCGATACCTCTACTGACAAACTGGATGGTAACCTGTTCGAAGTTGTTCTGTCGGTTACCGTTACAGCCACCATGGGCGAAGAAACTGCATTCCTGTGTGAAGTAGAGCAAGCCGGTATTTTCATGATTGGTGACATGCCAGAACAAAACAAAGCGCACATGCTGGGTTCTTTCTGTCCGAACACGCTGTTCCCATATGCTCGTGAAACTATTTCTAACCTGGTTAATCGCGGTACCTTCCCGCCGTTAAACCTGGCGCCGGTAAACTTTGACGCGATCTTTGCTGCATACATGCAAAAACGTGCTCAGGAAGCTCAGGCATCTCAGCAACAACTGGACGCCTAAGACGCCCATGAATGATGCGTCGGTTACCGTTCTTGGAGCAGGCTCCTATGGCACTGCTCTGGCTATCTGTTTAGCCCGTAACAATACACCCACCGTACTGTGGGGCAGAGACGCCAAACAGTTATCTGTTATGGCTGACAGCCGCCAGAACGAACGGTATCTGCCCGGCGCCTCCTTTCCCGATGCGCTCTCGGTTGAGAGCGATTTAGCCTCTGCTGTTGCGCACAGTCGCGATATTCTGGTGGTGGTACCAAGCCATGCCTTTAAAGGCATGCTTGAGCAATTAGCGCCGTTACTGCACGACTCTCAGCGAATTGTGTGGGCCACCAAAGGCCTAGAGCCGGGCAGCGGTCGTCTGCTCAAAGAAGTTGCTTTGGAAGTGCTGGGTGATAAATACCCGCTGGCAGTGTTATCAGGGCCGACTTTCGCCAAAGAAATGGCGGCGGGATTACCCACGGCTATCTCACTGTCTTCCACTGACGATGAGTTTATCGACGCCATGGCAGCCAAACTGCATTGCGCCCGTTCATTTCGGGTTTACAAAAACCCCGACTTTACCGGTGTGCAACTTGGCGGCGCGGTTAAGAACGTAATTGCCATTGGTGCCGGGCTGGCCGATGGGCTGGGTTTTGGTGCCAATGCCCGTACTGCGTTAATTACCCGCGGACTGGCTGAACTGACCCGTTTGGGCGTTCAGGCCGGCGCGCAGCCAGAAACCTTTATGGGTATGGCCGGGTTAGGCGATCTGGTGCTTACCTGTACTGACAACCAGTCCCGTAATCGCCGCTTCGGCCTTGCTTTGGGTAAAGGCACATCGGTGGACAACGCCATGGAAGAAATCGGTCAGGTAGTAGAAGGCTACCGCAACACCGAAGAAGTGGTTATCCTGGCTCGTAAGCTGGGCGTGGAAATGCCCATTTGCGAACAGATTTATGCGGTACTTTACGAGGGCAAATCGCCTAAAGACGCCGCCCTGGCCTTACTGGGCAGAGAGCTAACGTCGGAATGAGATAAATCTCCCTACAGCACGAATCAAGGATGATTGATGCGACTTTTTTGGTACTCTCTAATATATTCATTGCTCGTAGGCTGCGCCTCCCCTGACAATACCACTATTCACGAGCAAGAAAATGAATACATTGGTATACAAAATGGACAGCTAGTTTTTAATAGTGGCATAACAAAACAATCAAAAGTTGAACTATTCAAAGCATTTCAGTCGGCATCAGTAATTCCAAATCGCCTTTTAGTTTCCAGTAAAGGGGGAGACATAGAACAAGCTCTGGAAATAGGTCGCTGGATTCATCACCATAAACTTGATGTTGAAGTAACAAAGTTCTGTTTCTCCTCTTGTGCAAATTATATCTTTCCTGCCGGAGTCAATAAGTTCTTAAGAAAAGACTCTATTCTGCTTTGGCATGGCAGTGCCTGGCAGCAGTCTTGGCGGATACCAGACACTGCAATCAATATGTCAGAACAAGATATTAGGAAGCTGTTTACGAACTTAAGGACGGAAGAATCACTATTTTTCGACGAAATTGGTGTAGATAACCTGTTGACTGTATACGGACAACATATTGATTCACTAATAGATCATTTTTGGAGAATGATTGGACGAGGGTCTATTGGATTCGACTACTCACTTAATGATTTAGAACGACTTGGGCTAACAAATATTCGATTAATTGACGGCGATTGGAACTGGCGAGATTCAAATACAGATAAATCGCATCTGATAAAACGAGTTAAATTAGACGACAACTATCAGTTTGAGAGGCTTCGCTTTGATAAAAATGACGCCGAATCAATACCTCTCATACTAAAAAATTAATATGGCTTAACGCGCACCGTCGTAACCAAACTGACGCCAGGACTCATACACAAATACCGATACCGCATTCGACAGATTCATGCTTCGACTATCTGGCAGCATAGGAATGCGCACCCGTTGCCCGGGCGGTAACGAGTCGATGATGTCATCGGGTAATCCGCGGGTTTCCGGCCCGAACAATAACGCGTCACCCTTTTTGTATTGCACATCAGAGTGAAACGCTTTGCCTTTGGTGGTACATGCAAATACCCGTGCTGGCTGACGCTCTTCAAGAAAACGCTCGAAACTGGCATAGCGCTTAACTTCTGCAAACTCGTGATAATCCAGCCCTGCCCGACGCACCCGTTTATCATCCCAGTCAAAACCCAACGGCTCGATAAGATGCAGTGCATAACCGGTATTGGCACACAGGCGAATAATGTTACCGGTGTTAGGTGGAATTTCTGGCTGGTATAACACGATGTCTAACATGCTGGTTCACTCTTTTCTAAGTCGGGCGGCATTATGAGAGGTTTCGTGCAGCCGGTCAAAATTCGCTGCTAAAGAAATCGAATATACGCTTCATCACCGGTTGGCGAATGGTGTCTTTCTCAATCAGAATTTCATGGCGGGCAGCTTCTACCAGAATATATTCGGCATCCGGCATGTTCGCTACTACCCTTTGCTGGCGCTTATTGTCGACCACGGTATCTTCGCCAGCTCCGAACACCAGGGCAGGCAATGTAATTTGCTGCGCATGTTGTTCCACCTTCCACATGGCGGCACTGGCCGCGGCAAGCCATTGCGGAGTTACTCCGCCTAGCTGAATCTCGGGCTGTTCAGCGTACAGGTTTCTGAATAACTGATAACGTATCTCACTACTGGTAAGCCGGTTAACCATAAAATCATCGGCATGATAATCGCGCTGACCAAAAAAATAGCCCGAACTCCCCGGCAGCAGCCAGTTGGCGCAGCGGTTAACTCCGATTAAAACTTTAGCCAGCCATTCGGGTAAAGCCGGACGAATCCCAAACATGGGCGAACCAAATACCACCCGATTAAACTGGGCAGGCCGTTGCAGGATAGTTAGCGCACCAATGGCTGAGCCCATGGAATGGCACAGCAGATTTAACGCCCCGCGCTGCTGTGGGGTAACAATCTCATCGATAAAGTGGCACATGTCATCCACATAGTGCTGAAAATCGTCGATGTATCCCTGGTGAGGATTAACCGTCATACGGCCAGACAGCCCCTGCCCCCGGTGATCAAGCACAAATACCGCAAAACCGTTGCGGTAAAGCTCATAAATCACTTCTTTATATTTAAGCAGTGATTCAATGCGGCCAGAGCTGATAAGCACCGATTGCCTGGCTTGCTCGGGAACACAGAAGGCATAACTAACTCTGATATCACCGTTTCCCTGAAAACTTCCCTGGGTCACATGCGTCTGCCAGAACGGCACAATGTGCTCTGAGAATTGTTGTTCTAACCGGGATTCGGTACACAGGTACCAGTTATGCTCTGTCATAGGATTTACAGGGATGTTGCCAAATGGTGTTCAGCTTGAATTAATCCCCCCCTGATGGCAATGTAATTTTGGTTATAGCGACATTCACGAAAAAGGAAAATCGAATGAACAAAGCAATCAGGATGCTGGGATTGGGCGCGTTAATAGCGTTTTGTAGCACAGCCTGGGCAGCCACCCAACCGCCAAGACAAGCCCCCACAATGTCTGCCGATGATATTGAGCTGGCCGAATCCAGTTTAATTGTGCGTATTGACCCCAAATACCCGTCTCAGGCCGCCCGCGACGGCCTGGAAGGTTGGGTTATGCTGTCTTACAACATCGATAAGCATGGCAGCGTTAGCGATATTGCGGTGCTCGACGCCAGCCCCAAAGGGATCTTCGACCGCGAAGCTCGCAGGGCACTGGCTAAATGGCGCTATAAACCCGCCGTTAAAGGCGGCAAAACACAGGCTGTACCAGGCGTAATGGTGTTACTGGAGTTTAACCTTAGCGACTAAATGGCGGTGTTTACTTACCGTAATCCGGCACCAGACGCTGATGACCGGCATCGCTGAACAAGGGCGAAGTGACCACCAGATCGGCGGTAGCCGGGGTACAGGCTACCGGAACATTCCATACAGAACACAATCTCAGCAGCGCTTTAACATCGGGGTCGTGAGGCGCCGGATTGAGTGGATCCCAAAAGAAAAACAACGCATCGAGCTTATTTTCCGCGATAAGTGCCCCGATTTGCTGATCCCCGCCGAGCGGCCCGCTTTTATAGCGATGCACTGACAAACCAGTTTCATCACTGATTAATTTCCCCGTTGTGCCAGTGGCAACCAGATTAAACGGGGCTAATAACGCCTTGTGGTGTTTGACCCATTGGAGTAATTCGGCTTTTTTGTGGTCGTGGGCGACCAGAGCAACAGTGCGGGCTGTCATGGGATATCCTGTTTTTATTTGTATGATTTTTGGCGAACTATGGCAAATCCTGCTACATCCGGCAAGAAATACAACATAAATTGTTGAAAAACCGTAAAGCCATTCATTTCCTTTAAATATTTATACAAAATTATTGCATAAATATGCCAAGATTGTATCATTAGCAGCAATTAAGATTCCGCACATTGTCTGTGCCTGACTAAACTATCAGTGTAGCGGAAGAAAATGACAGGATTAGGACATGAATATTAAAACCAACCGGCATTTCCCTGCGGTTGCTTTATCACAGTTTAGCTCTCCCCTGGCTGGCTACACTATGCAGTGCCTGTGGCGACGATGGAGTTCATCAACGCCGAAGAAGTAATGCACTAGTATGCGTAGCGCACTTTTTACCTTTGTGGTTTTATCGGCCTGCTCACAAGCACCAACACAAAGGTAAAAAGTGTTTTTTTAATTTTGTAACCAATCAATTTCAAACGATCAGATTATGTTTAACGTAGCAGTGATAGGCGCCAGCGGCTATACCGGGGCGCAGTTAGTGAGTTTAATCAGTGGACATTCACACATGACCTTGCAGCATGTACTGGTGTCTGAAAACAGTCAGGATGCCGGCAAGACGATTGCCCAGCTGCACGGTAACCTCGCGCACCTGACCCAACACGTACTTGAGCCATTAGCCCCGCACCGTCTGGCCGAACTGGCAGACTCTATGGATGCGATATTCCTGGCCACCCCTCACGAAGCCAGCCACGACTGGATGGCTGAGTTATCTGCCGGTAAAGCTAAAGTATTCGATTTGTCTGGCGCGTTCCGCCTCAAAGACACCGAAGTGTTTGCCAAACACTATGGCTTTGCGCACACCTCGCAGGAATGTCTGGCCCAGGCGGTCTATGGTCTTGCTGAATACAATGCCGATGCCATCAGCCAGGCCAGTATTGTGGCGGTTCCAGGATGTTATCCCACCGCTTCTTTGCTGGCGTTAAAACCTTTACACGATGCCGGTCTGCTGGACAACAGCGTACGCCCAATCATCAATGCCGTTTCCGGCGTAAGTGGTGCCGGTCGTAAAGCCAGCCTTGGTACCAGTTTCTATGAAGTGAGCCTGCAGGCTTATGGGGTGCTGGGTCATCGTCATACGCCGGAGATCGAACTCCACCTGGGTACGCCCGTTATCTTCACACCGCACCTGGGTAATTTCAAACGTGGGATCCTGGCTACGGTTACCGTTAAGCTAGCAAGTGGTACCAGCCAATCGACACTGGATAATCTGTATAGCGAAGTGTATGGTGACCAGCCTGTTGTGCGTTTGCGCGAAAGTTTCCCTAAAATTGATGATGTTGCGCATACGCCGTATTGCGATCTGCACTGGAAAGTCGACGAGCAATCAGGCTACGCCGTGATTACCAGTGCCATCGATAACGTGATGAAAGGCGCGGCCTCGCAAGCCATGCAGTGTGCCAATTTAGCGCTGGGTTTCCCGGCGACCGAGGGATTAATCAATGGCTGACATATCATCGCCGGTGGTTATAAAAGTGGGTGGCGCTCTGCTGGAAAATCCTCAGATTGCCGGCCAGTTATTGGCTGAGATCAAAACACTGCAAAGCCAGCGTCCGGTAATATTAGTCCATGGCGGTGGCCCGCTGGTGGAAACCTTACTGGCCGCCATGCAACTTACCAGTACCAAGATCGACGGTTTACGGGTAACCCCCGATGAACAAATGCCATTTGTTTGTGGCGCACTGGCTGGCAGTGCCAATAAAAGTTTATGCGGCCTGGCTATTGGTGCCGGTATCACACCGGTGGGACTATCTTTGCTGGATGGTGGCATAACCGATTGTAAAGTACTGAATGAAAATTACGGCGCAGTGGGCGTACCGGCTGCCGGCAAACCAGAGTTGCTTAATCAGCTGCTCAGCGCCGGCTTTCTGCCCGTTATAAGCTCGATTGGCAGCAACGCCGAGGGGCGTTTGCTCAATGTTAATGCCGATCAGGCAGCCACTGTAATTGCTGAACTGATGGGCGGCGATCTGTTGCTGCTGTCAAACGTTGACGGCGTATTTGATGGCGACAAACTACTGATACATGAACTCGACCAGCCACGGCTTGATGAAGAAGTGGCTAAAGGCGTGATCAAAGACGGCATGTTGGTTAAAGTGGCAGCAGCAATGCAGGCCGCCACCGAACTGGCTAAGCCGGTAACTATTGCAAACTGGTCAGCGCCGCTGACAGCAATATTGGACAATCAAACCGGAACCCGCGTAATTCCGGCCTCCCAGACATCTGGAGTATAAAATGAAGCAGGATTTATTGACGTTTGCTAACTGGACACCAGAGCAAATGCAGGAGCTATTGTCATTAGCGGTACAAATTAAACAGGCGCCACAAGCTTATTCACAGGCGTTGGCGGGCAAGTCCATTGTTGCCCTGTTTGAAAAACCATCGCTGCGTACGCGCGTCAGCTTCGATATTGGTATTAACCGTTTAGGCGGACACATGGTTTACTTAGACAGTCAGTCCAACAAGCTGGCTGGTCGTGAGGACTCAGTAGACGTGGCCGCTAACCTGGCTTGCTGGGCAGATGCCATTGTCGCCCGGGTATTTTCTCACAGCACGCTGGAAACCTTTGCCGAAGCGGCCAAGGTTCCGGTAATCAACGCGCTGTGCGACAAATACCATCCTTGTCAGGGCTTAGCCGACTACCTCACCCTGTTCGAAAAATTTGGCAGTTGTGAAGGCCTGACCATGGCTTATGTGGGCGATGGCAACAATGTTACCCATTCGCTGCTTATCGTAGGCGCGCTGCTGGGTTGTCATCAGGTAGTTGTGACTCCTGAAGGCCATGAAGCCAGCCCTGAGATGGTTGCTCAGGCCAAAGCTATCGCCGCCAAGACCGGCGTAAAAATCGTTGAGTCAAATGACGTTGCGGCAGCCAAAGGCGCCAACGTGATTTACACCGATACCTGGTTATCAATGGGCGATGACACGCCACTTGAAACCATTAAAGACAAATTCATGCCGTACCAGGTTAACGAAGCCCTAATGGAACTGACCGGTGCAACCCACGTGTTGCACTGTCAGCCTGCTCACCGCGACCTGGAAATTACCGGCAGCCTGATGGACAGCGATGCGTCGTTGTTAATGCAGCAGGCTGAAAACCGGATGCACGGCCAAAACGCAATTTTAACCCATTTACTTGGAGCCTAGTCAGGACACTCATTATGCGCAAAATCAATAAAGTTGTGCTTGCCTATTCAGGCGGTTTAGACACATCAGCCATCATTCCCTGGTTAAAAGAAAACTATGACTGTGAAGTAGTTGCTTTCGCAGCCGATGTTGGTCAGGGTGACGAAGAGCTGGAAGGCTTAAAAGAAAAAGCCATCGCCACCGGTGCCAGCGAATGTTACATCGTTGACCTGAAAGAAGAATTCGTTAAAGAATATATCTTCCCAACCATTACCACCGGCGCAATTTATGAAGGTGAGTACCTGCTGGGTACATCCATGGCCCGCCCGGTTATCGCCAAAGCGCAGGTAGAAATTGCCCGTAAAGTCGGCGCCGATGCGCTGTGCCACGGTTGTACCGGTAAAGGTAACGACCAGGTTCGTTTTGAAGGCGCATTCAACGCGCTGGCCCCTGATTTAGCGGTTATCGCGCCATGGCGCGAGTGGGATATGGTATCCCGTGAAGATCTGCTGGCTTATCTGGCCGAGCGTAATATCAAAACCACCGCATCAGCCACCAAGATTTACAGCCGTGATGCCAACGCCTGGCACATTTCTCACGAAGGCGGCGAACTGGAAGATCCATGGTGTGAGCCTAGCAAACAGGTCTGGACCATGACGGTTGATCCGGAAGAAGCGCCGGATCAGGCAGAGCGTATTAACCTGAAGTTTAACGAAGGCGCGCTGACTCACGTAAACGGCAAAGAAGTTTCACCGTACGAAGGCCTGGTTGAGCTTAACAATCTGGCTGCCGCCCACGGTGTTGGCCGTATCGACATCGTTGAAAACCGTCTGGTTGGTATGAAGTCGCGTGGTTGTTACGAAACTCCGGGAGGCACAGTACTGCTCAAAGCGTATAAAGCGCTGGAAACCATGGTACTGGACAAAGCTTCACTGAAATACCGTGAACAACTGGCGCTGGAGTTCTCTCACGTAATGTATGACGGCCGTTGGTTTACGCCGCTGAGCGATGCCCTGATTGCTGGCGCAGCCTCTTTTGCCAAGTACGTGACTGGTGAAATCGTGGTTAAGCTTTATAAGGGCCAGGCTACGGTTACTCAACGTCAGTCACCAAACAGCCTGTACTCTGAAGACTTCGCTACCTTTGGCGCCGACGACGTATACGACCAGAAGCACGCTGAAGGCTTTATCCGCCTGTTCAGTTTATCAAGCCGTATTGCGGCCTTGAAAAAGCAGGGAGAGTAATCATGGCATTGTGGGGAGGCCGGTTCGCTGCCGGCAGCAGTAACATGTTCCGTCAGGTCAACGACTCATTGCCGTTCGACCAGGCCATGGCCGCGCAGGATATGGAAGGTTCAATCGTATGGTCACGGGCACTGGCAAAAGCCGGCGTGCTGACCAGCGAGGAACAGCAGCAACTCGAAGCTGCACTCAGCGAATTAAAAGCCCAGGCGGAAGCCGGTGAAATCGACTTTAACGCCAGTGGCGAAGAAGACATTCACAGCTTTGTCGAAGCAGCCTTAATTGACAAGCTCGGCGACGTGGGGCGTAAACTGCACACCGGCCGCAGCCGTAACGATCAGGTTGCGACAGATTTCCGCTTGTGGTGCCGTACCCACATTGAGTCATTAAAAGCCGATGTGACGGCAGTGGTTCGCAGCCTGCTGCATACCGCCAGTCGTCACCAGCAAGCGATTATTCCCGGCTATACGCACTTACAGCGCGCCCAGCCGATCCGTTTCCCGCACTGGTGCTTAGCCTATGTGGAAATGTTTAAACGCGACCTGAGCCGGTTAAACGATTTACATGAACGCATGAATCAGTGCCCGCTGGGCTCTGGTGCACTGGCCGGTACTACGTACCCGGTCGACCGTCATGAAATCGCCGATCAACTGGGTTTCAGTGGCCCCTGCTTGAACAGCCTGGATGCGGTATCAGACCGTGACTTCGTGCTGGAGCTGCTATTTACCGCCAGCACCAGCATGATGCACCTGTCGCGTCTGGCTGAAGATTTAATTTTCTATAACTCTGGCGAAGCCGGTTTTCTGCAACTGGGCGACAGCGTGACCTCTGGTTCATCACTGATGCCGCAGAAGAAAAACCCCGATGCGCTGGAATTACTGCGCGGCAAATGCGGCCGGGTATTTGGCCACTTGCAGGCGCTGCTGGTCACCATGAAAGGTCTGCCTCTGGCGTACAACAAAGACATGCAGGAAGACAAAGAAGGTGCCTTTGATGCCGTGAATCAATGGCACTGCTGTCTGTGTATCGCTTGTGAAGTGCTCGACAGTCTGGCGCTTAACGAAGAACGCTGCCGGATTGCCGCCGCCCAGGGCTATTCTAATGCCACTGAGCTGGCCGATTACCTGGTAGGTAAAGGCATTCCGTTCAGAACGGCTCATGATATCTCTGGTCAGGTAGTATTACTGGCACTGGAGCAGAATGCACCCATTGAAGATTTATCGCTGGCACAGCTGCAATCAGTGTGCAGTGATATTGATGAAGATGTTTACCCGGTTCTCCAACTCGAATATGGCGTGGATAAGCGCAATATTCTGGGTGGAACCAGTGCTGAGACGGTCACCAAGGCACTGTACGAAGAACTGGAAAAACTGGATAAGTTAGGATAACTGCAAATGGTGCTATCGCATCACGAAAGTATTGGATTATTCAGAAGCTCGGCGCCTTACATCAATGCACACCGGGGTAAAACCTTTGTGCTGATGTTTGGCGGCGAGGCCATTGAAGACGATAACTTTCCCAATATTATTCAGGATATCGCACTGCTGAGCAGTCTGGGGGTACGTCTGGTACTGGTGCACGGTGCCCGCCCGCAAATTGATCAACGGGTAGCCCTGCGTAAAACCGAGGCGCGCTTTAGTCACGACGTGCGTATTACCGATAAAGAAACCCTGGAATGCGTAAAAGACGCAGCTGGCTCGGTGCGCTGCCATATTGAAGCGTTGCTGACCATGGGTTTACCCAACTCACCTATGCACGGTGCGCATATTCGCGTGTGTACGGGTAATCTGGTGGTCGCTAAACCTATGGGTGTACTCGACGGTGTAGACTTTGAAAACACCGGTCAGGTGCGTCGTATCGACACCACAGGTATCAACGACCACCTTAATGATGGCTCTATCGTGCTACTGTCGCCGATGGGCTACTCTTCTACCGGTGAAGTGTTTAACCTGTCTCACGAAGATGTGGCAACCCAGGCCGCGATCGCGCTGGAAGCCGATAAACTGGTGGTATTCTCCAACTATTCGGGCATTTTCCGTAAAGACGGCAAGCTTATTCGCACCATTGAGCGAAACCTGCTTGAACAGTTACACCGCGACGATGAGCTGATGACCGAAGCCACGGTTATCCGCGCACTGACTACCAGCGTGGCAGCGGGCATTCCTCGTGCTCACTGTGTCAGTTATGAAACCGATGGTGCCCTGCTGCAGGAATTATTTACCCGTGACGGTGCCGGTTCACTGGTGATGGAAAACCACTACGAGCAGCTTCGGGAAGCCACCATCGACGACGTGGGCGGCATCCTCAATCTCATCAAACCGCTGGAAGAAAGTGGTGTATTGGTGAAACGTTCCCGGGAACGGCTGGAGAATGAAATTCATCAGTTTATTGTGATAGAACGGGACGGCATGATCATCGCCTGTGCCGCGCTTTACCTTTATCCTGATGACGGCTCAGCCGAGCTTGCCTGTGTAGCAACCCACTCCGATTATCGGGGTAAAAACCGTGGCGAGCGGATCCTCGATGAAGTTCGCGAACGCGCCATTGCCGCCGGTATTCAGCGCCTCTTCGTTTTAACCACTGTGACCGGTCACTGGTTTCTGGATCAGGGTTTCAAGGCGGCGGATGTTGACGCGCTGCCAGCTCAAAAGAAAGAGCTGTATAACTTTCAGCGTAAATCAAAAGTCTACACCCTCGATTTATAGCTATAGCCTGCACTGTAGCCGGGTTCCCCGGTTGCAGTGGAAGCGTCACGAAAAATCCCCCTCTTTCATATTGTTAAGAGTTGGTTATAATTGGCTCAAACTGGTTAGACCAGAAGGTCATTTATGCTTTCTCCCCACGCTGTCACCATTGAGTGTACAGACGATATTGCTTTATCCGGCTTACTCTATAAGCCATTAGATTCACCCGTTGCGGCGGTAATGATTGCGCCGGCTACGGGCATCAAACAAGGATTCTATACCCGCTTTGCCACCTTTCTGGCCGAACAGGGTATTGCCGTGCTGACCTTTGATAACCGCGGCATCGGAGACTCACCCAAAACCCGCAAAGTGATGCGCGAAACCCGCTTACAGGACTGGGGCCAGAAAGACATGCCGGCAGCACTGGCTTTTCTACAACAACAGTATCCAGAGCAGCCACTGCACCTGATTGGCCACAGTGCCGGCGGCCAGTTGGCAGGACTAATGCCCAACGCCACCGAGCTGACCAGCATTATTACCTACGGCAGCTCATCCGGCTGTTTACGTAACTTTACCGGCGCCTATAAGTACCAGGCACAGTTTTATATGAACGTGTTTATTCCAGTGACCAATGCGTTATTTGGCCGTACTCAGTCCCACTGGATGGGTATGGGCGAACCGCTGCCGAAGGGAGTGGGTGCTCAGTGGCGTCGTTGGTGTAACGGTCAGGGGTATGCCAAAACTGAGTTTGGCAGCCATATTCAGCAGCAATATTATGACCAGCTTACCCAGCCGGCATTATGGATACGCGCAGTCGACGACCAAATCTCTCCACAGATCAATATGGAAGATATCCTCACCGTTTATGAAAATCTGAAGGTTACACGCAAAGTAATCGAACCTGCTGAGCATGGTCTCGGGCATCTTGGTCATATGCGTTTTTTCTCGAAACACGGACTGCCGTTTTGGCCGGATATTGTGAGCTGGATCGTTAAACATTCCTGATCCTAATCCGCTAGAAGTGTGCAAAAAAAGAGGGGGCACTCCATCGCCCCCTGAGGATCAAAAGAAGGGAACCACAAGCGCTTCACCCATCCGGATTGACGCCGTTGTGACACATCTGAAAAGCAATGTGCAATGCATGCCCTAGTGAAGCAAATGCATTACACTTTAGTATAATCAAGAGCCGTGCCAAATAGACTTTATCTTTATTTTACAGATAGTTAATTAAATACAGCGGAAAAACAGGCGGATAAAGGGTGGGTAAATGTTGCAAAACGATAACAGTTTTTACCGACTGCGCAGCTGCGCAGCCGGTAATCGGGCCAGAATCAGATACTGACCCGCTTGTAGGGACGGTATTCCGCGCGCCAGTAGTTTTTCTCAATGCTGGCTAGCAGGTTGTCGTCAGTTTGCTCCAGTGCCAGTCCTTGCTGCATTGCCACCTTGGCAACATCAAAGGCAATCTGGCGACTCAGGGCCGAGATCTTACGCAGTGGTGGCAACAACTCCCCCTCACCGGTATTGGCCAGCGGTGAAGCATTGGCCAGCGCGTTACTGGCAGCCATCAGCATTTCGTCACTGATTAAGCGTGCCTTTGAGGCAATCACGCCCAGGCCGATCCCCGGGAAGATATAACTGTTATTACACTGGGCAACCGGGTAAACATTGCCTTCGTATTCCACAGGCTTGAAGGGGCTGCCGGTAGCAATAACCACTTCCCCGTCGGTCCATTCGATCACCTGCTCCGGACGGGCCTCAACCTGGCGGGACGGATTGCTGAGCGGGAATATGATAGGCAGTTCTGTATGCCTTTTCATGGCGCGTACCACATGCTCGGTAAATAAGCCTGGCTGACCGGACACACCAATCAGCACATCGGGCTGTGCGCAGTTAACCACATCCAGCAATACCGGATATTCACCGCTGAACGACCACTCAGCAATTTCTTCCTGGGTATGTTGCAGGCGTTGTTGGAAGTCCCGCAGGCCATCCTGCCCTTCCATGACCAGTCCGTAACGGTCGACCATAAATATTTGCTTACGCGCCTCTGCATCGCTGAGACCTTCAGAAACCATTTGCTGGATCAGCATTTCGGCAATACCGCAGCCGGCAGAGCCTGCGCCCACAAACACTACTTTCAGCTCCGAGAGTTTCGCTTGTTTCATGCGGCATGCCGCCAGAATGGTACCTAGAGTGACTGCCGCAGTGCCCTGGATATCATCATTAAAGCAGCACACCTCGTTGCGATAACGGTTCAACAGTGGCATTGCGTTGGGCTGAGCGAAGTCTTCAAACTGAATCAGCGCTTCCGGCCAGCGTCGGTTTACGGCCCGAATAAACAAATCGAGGAATTCATCGTACTCCGCCTGGCTTATACGAGGGTGACGCGCCCCCATATACATTGGGTCATTAAGCAGTTTTTCGTTATTGGTTCCCACATCCAGCATCACCGGTAAGGTGTAGGCAGGTGAAATACCACCGCAAGCGGTATACAGGGAAAGCTTACCGATAGGGATCCCCATCCCGCCAATGCCCTGATCACCAAGGCCGAGGATTCGCTCTCCGTCGGTTACCACAATGACTTTGACCTTACGTTTAGTCGCATTGCGGACGATGTCATCAATCTGGTCGCGCTCTTCCCAGGAAATAAACAGGCCTCTTGAACTGCGATAGATATCGGAGAATTGTTCACAGGCGTCGCCCACCGTAGGGGTATAAATAATCGGCATCATTTCTTCAATGTGCGACTGGATCAGGCGGTAAAACAGGGTTTCGTTGTTATCCTGAATGGCACGTAAATAAATATGCTTATTCAGGGGCTCATCAAAGGAGTTATATTGCAGATAAGCCCGTTCCACCTGTTCTTCGATGGTTTCGTAGCGCGGGGGTAACAGACCGGTAAGGTTAAAACGGGCCCTCTCTTTAGCGCTGAACGCACTGCCTTTATTCAGTAGGGGGGTTTCCAGCAAAGACGGGCCGGCATGCGGTATATACAAATATCGCTTATCGTCATCAGACATTATTAGTAACCAGTTTCTTATTTTGTTGTTTTGAGTATAGACGTTAGAAGATTTCCTCTACGTCAGGCGTTGAGTCTTCCTGCTCAGCCGGATCCATGACTTCGTCATCTAAGACATACACGGTCGGCTCAGTGCCCCTCAGGAAATACTCGAATAGTGTGGTATGGTCTGTGCGCCGGGTCAACTTCCCACTGGTACGATCAATCCGTACCCGCACAATATCATCTGGTACTGACATGGCTTCTTCCGGCTCGTCCTCGAGAGCCACCTGCATAAAGCGAATCCACGCTGGTTGTGCCGCCATGGCACCGCTCTCGGTGCCCACCATAGCGTTACCCATCCAGCCAAACCGATCAGGATCGCGCTTAGCCAGCGGATTATTATAAGCCGCGCGACCCAGCTGCCTCGTCATGTCATCAAAACCAACCCAGGCAGTTGCCACCAGGTTACGGCTAAAGCCACTGAACCAGGCATCCCGGGAGTCGTTGGTGGTACCGGTTTTACCAGCCAGGTCGGTGCGCTGCAGAATATTTCTCGCCCGCCAGCCAGTCCCCTGCCAGTAGGTCTTTTTATTCCAGCTACCATTGGCTCTTACAGCGGTGCGCATCATATCGGCAACCAAAAAGGCATTTTGCGGCGTAATCACCCGGGGGGCTACCAACACTTCATCACTATCGGTCTGTACCGGCAGCGACTGGTTTAACTCGGCGGCCAGCAGCGCTTCGATATCCGCTTCCTCGCTGACCGGTTGCTGTTGTGGAGTATTGGTCTCATCACAGTCGTTGCAGGCAACCACCGGATTGGTTTGCCAAAGTACTTCACCCGTCTCGTTCAGTACCCGGTCGATAAAGTAAGGTTCAATCAGAAAGCCGCCGTTGGCAATGGTGGCCATGCCGCGCACTATTTCCAGCGGCGTATGGGAGCTCGAGCCCAGCGACACGGTTTCATCGCGGTGGATATCGGCCTTATCGAGACCAAACCGGGTGAGGTGTTCAATGGTATTATCCAGCCCTACGCCACGCAGTAAGCGCACTGATACGACGTTCTTCGATTTACCCAGAGCCACCCGCATACGGATAGGACCGTCATATTCTGCCGGTGAGTTTTGCGGACGCCAGGCCACACCCGTAGCTTCGTCCCATTCGTTGATGGGCGCATCGTTGATAATACTGGCCACAGTGTAGCCGTTGTCGAGTGCCGCAGAATAAACGAACGGCTTAATGTTTGAGCCCACCTGACGCTTAGCCTGTGTAGCGCGGTTGAACTGGCTTTGGTAGAAACTGTAGCCGCCTACAATGGCTTGTACCGCGCCGTCATGAGGGTCTAATGCCACAAAGGCGCCACTTACCTCTGGCAACTGTGCCAGACGCCACTGATTATCCTGTTCCCTGATATAGACAATGTCGCCCGCATTAACAATATCAGAGGCCTGAGCTGGAGGTTGTCCTTGTCGGCTATCACTTAAAAACGGCCGCGCCCAGTCCATCCCTTCCCATTCAATCACCCGTTCGATGCCGGTGACGTCACGGGTAGTAAAAGATTGTTCATCAACACTGGTAACAGCCACCGGAAACACAAAACCAAACGCGCCGGCGTTATCCAGTTGGTTGATGAGGGTTTCTTCGGTTACTTCACAGGGCCAGTCAGGATAGAGCGAGTCACTATCACATTCCGTCGATGTCTCTTCCGGGTTCGGTTCTTCGTTGTTCTGCTCCTGTGGCCATAAACGAGCCACAGCGCCGCGATAACCGTGGCGTTCATCATAATCGTGAAGATTCTGTTTCACCGCATTTTGCGCGGCTTGCTGTAATTCAGACGAAACCGTCGCGTAAACCTGATAACCGCCGGTTTCAGCTTCTTCCTTGCCGTACAGCGTCACCATTTCTGAGTAAATCAGGTCGGCCAGATAAGGCGCGTCCAGTTCGATTTCGGCACCGTGTTTTTCAGCTGTCACCGGCGCACTGGCCGCTTCTTCAAATTGCTGACGGGTGATATACCCTTCATCCAGCATCCGCAGCAACACGATACGACGACGCTCGACTGAGCGTTGTGGGCGGCTTACCGGGTTTAATACCGAAGGCGCCTGGGGCAGTCCGGCCAGTGTGGCAATTTGCGCCAGGGTTAGCTCGTCGAGCCGCTTACCGTAATACACCTGAGCGGCGGCACCAAAACCAAACGACCGGTGCCCCAACTCAACTTTGTTTAAATACAATTCGAAAATTTCGTCTTTGCTGAGCTCAGTTTCCATGTGCAGAGCAATAAAGACTTCCTTAATTTTGCGAATATAGGTTTTCTCGCGGGTTAAGAAGAAGCCCCGGGCCAGCTGTTGCGTGAGAGTACTCGCCCCCTGACTTTTCTCACCGGTCAATACAAGGTTAATGAAAGCCCGGGTGATGCCGATAGGATCAATACCAAAGTGTTCGTAAAAACGATTGTCCTCGGTGGCCAGAATCGCTTTTTGCAGCAGATCCGGCGCCTGGTCAAGGGTAACCGGTATGCGGCGTTTTACACCATACTGGGAGATGAGTTTGCCGTCATGAGTGTAGATACGCATAGGCGTTTGCAGCCGCACATCCTTGAGGATTGCAACGCTGGGCAGGTCCGGCTTGATATAAAAATAAATACCCGTGAGTGCAATACCGCCGAGCAGTGCACCGACAAATCCGAGTAATAAGAAGGTTTTGATATACTTCACAATAAGAATAAACAGGGCTTTTTTGCCAAAATGACTTATATTTTATACCTAAGTGTATTTATTAGAACCATTAAATGGAAAAAATTTAAGTAACATCTTATGTTAGAAATTGATCGCAAGTAAATGAGACTCAGTTGATATGCTAAAATCGCTGTTCAAAAAAAAGCAACCCCCCATTGTCGGACTCGACATTGGCACCCGTTGCATCAAGGCAGTTGTGCTGGAAGGCGCTGAAGGCGACTACACGCTGACCGCGTTTGCCTGCGAGCCGATTATTAAAGATGCATTCAGAGAGCGAGAGATCACCGACTTCGACGCTGTGAGTGTGGCGCTGCGTAAAGTACGTCTGGCACTTAAGAATAAAATTAAGCCAGCAGCCATTGCCGTAGCCGGCACATCCGTAATCAGTAAAATTGTTCATATGGAGCCTGACCAAACTGACTATGAGCTGGAAGGGCAGATAGAAGTAGAGGCCGACAGCCTGATCCCCTACCCGCTGGAAGAAGTTTATCTGGACTTCGAGGAAGTGGGTATGAGTGAAACCCATTCTGGCAAAGTAAACGTGTTGCTTACCGCCGCCCACCGCGATGTGGTAGATAGCCGCTCAACGCTGGTACGTGAACAAAGCTTCGAGCCGAAAGTGGTGGATGTGGAAACCTACGCAATGGGTAACGCGGTAGATTACTTTTATCCTCATGGCGAAGAAGCCCAGCGCATATGCTGCATCAATATTGGTGCCTCCCTCCTGCAGGTTTGCGTGTGGGACGATGGCAAGACTGTGTATACCAAAGAGCACACCTTCGGCGTAGATTCACTGCTGCAGGATTTGTCTCTGGTACATATGCTTGACCGTAAAGACACCGAAGAGCAGTTAATCAACAACACCCTGCCAAGTAACTGGATCAGCGATACCCTGCCTATTTTTGCGGCAAATCTGCAGCAGCAAATTAATCGTGCCTTACAAATGTACATGAGCACCATGCAGGCCAATCGCCCGGACAAGATCGTCCTGATCGGTGCTGGCGCGGTTATCCCGGCACTAGTAGATACCTTACAACAGGATCTCGGCATTGAGGTGGAAGTCTTTAATCCATTTGCCAATGTCAAAATCAGCGACAAACTGAATACTGAGCAGGTCGAGCAGGTTGCACCGTTACTGGCAATTGCTGCAGGCCTGGCCAGTCGGGGGATGTCAAGATGGCACATGTAAACCTTCTGCCCTGGCGTGAACAACGCCGTCAGCAGCAGAAACAACAGTACATTGTTGTGCTGGCGTTTGTGGCCATTATGACGGGTTTAATCTTCTGGTTAATTGGCCAGATTATCGACACCCAGATCAGTAATCAAAACTCGCGCAACCAATATCTGCAAACCCAGATTACCTCTCTGGAGAGTCAGATTGCGGAAATCAAACGCATTAAAGAAAGTAAATCGGCCATTGAGCAACGCATGGCCCTGATTGAACAACTGCAAAGCAGCCGTAATCTGGCTCCTCAGGTGCTCGATGAACTCGCTCGTATTGTGCCGCAGGGCGTTAGCTTTAAATCGCTCCAGCGCACCGGCTCCAGCCTTCAGGTACGTGGCACCAGTGAGTCAAACAACCGCCTGGCCGAATTTATGCGCCAGTTGGAAACATCAAAAGTGTTCACTTCCGGCGAACTGTCATCCATCGTGGCTGACACCAGCGCCACTGATGCGGTTAGCGAATTTACCCTGACCTTTTCGATTACCGAACAGGTTGCCATGGAAAAAGAACAGCAAGAAAGAGGTGGCAAATGAAAAAGTTTGACTTTGCCAAATTAAAAGAGATTAACGACCTCGATTTTGAACAAATTGCCATCTGGCCATTTGAGGTAAAAACCGTTGTTGCCTTATTCATTGTGATTGTGGTGTCTGGTATCAGCTATTTCGGTATTGTTAGTCCCAAGCTACCGCTGTTGGATCAGGCTGAAGCCAAGGAAGCCGAGTTAAAAATGCAGTTTCAGGCAAAATACCGTCTGGCGGCTAACCTTTCGGCGTACAAACAACAGCTGGCCCAAATCGAAGAAGATTTTTCCTCGATGTTAAAATCGCTGCCCACCCGCAACGAAACGCCCGGGCTGTTGGATGACATCACCTATGTAGGAACCAGCGCTGGCCTTACTTTCCGACTGTTAAACTGGGAAAAAGAAATTCCCAAAGAATTTTACACTGAGCTACCTATTCGTATCGAGGTATCCGGTGGCTATCACAATTTTGGTGAATTCGTGTCTAAAGTGGCCGACTTACCGCGAATAGTGACCATGCACGATTTTGAAGTGCACACCGACCAGGGCGGTTTACGCCTGAGTCTGCTGGCCAAAACATACCGTGCCGCCAACACCGAGAACAAGGAGAGTAAGTAATGTCGCAATTTACTCGCCTCCTGGGGATCGCAGTGGTAGCCTTGACCGCGACAGGTTGTGCGCCGCATATTGACGATTTGGTGGCTTACACCAACGAAGTCAGACAAAACACCAAACCCAGTATCGAACCTTATCCGGAATTTGAACAAAAACCGGTGTTCGTTTACGACGCGCAAGGGTTTCGTAGTCCGTTTGTCCGCCCGAAAGCCAGCCGGGCGCCCGTGGTTGCTCAGGTAAAAGCAAATTGTTTACAGCCTGATGCCAACCGTACCCGTGAGCCTCTTGAAGCCTACGGCATAGATGCTTTGTCACTCACCGGTAGTTTCCGCTCAGACGGTGACACCTGGGTGTTATTTAAAACCAATGATGGCGGGCTTTACCAGGCTAAAAAAGGCAGCCGCCTGGGTTTGTTCTTCGGACAAATCATCAGTATTGGCAACGACAAAGTGATTATTGAAGAGCTTGTTCCTGACGGCACTGGCTGCTGGCAGAAGAAAGAAACTACGCTAACGATGAAGTCGTGAGCAGGAGATTATTAGATGTCTAAGCGATATATCTTTAACGAAAGACTAAATCGGCAAACCAAACGCCGCTACTGGGTAGCTGGCGCCGTGGTCACGTTTTTACTATTTAATGTAGTTGCCGCTGAGCTCAGAGCTCAGGAATCTCCGCAATTGATTAACCCGAATGCCGAAGCTGAGAAAGTCTTTAAGTCGACACTGAAAGACATCGACTTTACCCGTGGCGCTAATGGTCTGGCAGTTACCACGCTGACCATGAATAACCGGGATGTGGAACCTCAGGTGATAGAAGCCAACGGTAAGTTAGTACTTACACTACCCGCAACCGAGCTCGCGGAAGATCAATTAATCGAACTGGATGTAACGGCGTTTGGCACGCAGGTAACCACTATCGAGACCTTTCAGGAGAAAGACTCATCGCGCATTGAATTTAATTACACCGGTAACGTAATCACTAACACTGAGCAGGACGGTAAAACCCTGACGGTGACTGTCAGTCCCATGAGCCAGGAGCAAATGGCCAAACTGGAAAAGAGCCAGTATGAAGGTGAGCCAATTTCCCTCGACTTCCAGGACGTTCCGGTTCGCCAGGTATTGCAGATTATCGCCAAAGTGAACGGATTTAACCTGGTGACCACCGATACGGTTACCGGCAATGTATCGATTAGCCTGACGGGTGTGCCCTGGGATCAGGCGCTGGATATGATTCTAAAAATTAAGGGGTTAGATAAACGTCAGGAAGGTAACATTTTACTGATCGCTCCCAGCGAAGAGCTTTCTCAGCGTGAAACCCAAAAACTGCAGTCAGACCAGCAGGTTGCGCAACTGGCACCACTTGCTTCAGCCAGCATTACGGTTAACTACGCGAAAGCCGCTGAATTATCGCAGATTCTGAAAGCCGAAGAAGGCGCCGGTGGTATTCTGACCGACCGTGGCACCGTTACGGTAGACAGTCGTACCAATACCATTCTGGTTCGTGATACGCAGGCGTCTATTGATGAAGCCCGCCGGGTCATTGAATCACTGGATATTCCGGTGAAACAGGTATTAATCGAATCACGCATGGTAACCGTGCGCGATAATGTGGACGAGCAGCTGGGCGTGCGCTGGGGTTTCTCTGACCGTCAGGACGAAAACGGCGTGTCAGGCTCACTCTCCGGAGCAGAAACTATAGCAGGCGGCAATGTCCCGGCCCTGAGTGACAGACTTAATGTTAATCTGCCGGTAGCCAGTGCCGCAGGCAGTATCGGCTTTCAAATTGCCAGCCTGGCTGATGGCACCATTTTAGACCTTGAATTATCGGCCCTGGAGTCAGAAAACAAAGGTGAAGTGATTGCCAGCCCGCGTATTACCGTGGCTAACCAGCAGGAAGCCTACATTGAACAAGGTACAGAAATACCTTATTCACAGGCTACTTCCAGTGGTGCCACCTCGGTAGAGTTTAAAAAGGCCGTGTTAAGCCTCAAGGTAACGCCGCACATCACCCCGGATAACCGTATCATTCTGGATTTGATTGTTACTCAGGATACCCGTGGTGAAACCGTCCAAACCGCTACTGGTGATGCCGTGGCCATCGATACCCAGGAAATTAAAACCCAGGTATTGGTAGAAAACGGTGAAACCATTGTCCTCGGTGGTATCTTTCAACAGGTTAACAGCAATGATGTGAGTAAAGTGCCACTGTTTGGCGATTTGCCGGTGGTTGGCGCATTGTTCCGCAATAGCTCAACCGTGTACCAAAAACGTGAACTGCTGATTTTCGTAACGCCTAAAATCGTTACCGAAGCACTGTAATTTTTTATGCCTCAGGCAGGAAACCCCTGTCTGAGGCAATAATTTTCGTCTTTTCTCCCCCCAATCCGGTTCTTAATCCTTTGGCTAAGCTTCATTTTTGGCGCTTTCGCCCTAATCCCTGCAACAAAACTTGCATAGCGGTCTGAGAAACTGAGATAATCCCGCTCTCGAAATTTTTACGAGGTTTTGTGTATGTGCTTATTAGCGACAAAATAAGCACGTGTGAACGGGTGGTTGAGGAAAACAGAACATTCTGCCCTTAACATAGATAAGTTGTGAAATAAGCAAATATGGCTGAAAAACGTAATATCTTTTTGGTTGGTCCAATGGGAGCAGGTAAAAGTACCATTGGTCGTCACTTAGCAGATGAGTTACACCTCGAGTTCTTCGATTCCGATCAGGAGATTGAACGTCGTTCTGGCGCAGACATTACCTGGATCTTTGATCTCGAAGGTGAAGATGGATTCCGCAAACGCGAAGAAAATGTCATTAATGATTTAACTGACAAACAAGGTATTGTGCTGGCCACTGGCGGCGGTTCTATTATGACCAAAGCAGTGCGTAACCGCCTGTCAGCGCGTGGTATTGTAGTGTATCTGCAAACCACCATCGACAAACAGGTTGCCCGTACCCAGCGCGACAAGCGTCGCCCCTTGTTACAAAAGGATGATCCGGAAAAGGTATTAAGAGAACTCGCTGAACTGCGTAACCCACTGTACGAAGAAGTGGCCGATTATGTGGTTGAAACCGACGATCAGTCAGCGCGAGCCGTTGCTAACCAAATTATAAGCAAGATTGGGTTATAACATTTAAAGGAGCTACAGGCGTGTCAACCTTAACCGTAGAACTTGACGAGCGTAGCTACCCTATTCAGATTGAAGCCGGACTGTTATCGCAGCCCGGCTTTTTTGTGCCCTACATCAAAGGGCAACGTGCTGTTATCGTCACCAACGAAACTGTGGCACCCCTTTATCTGGAGCGGGTACTGGCGGCTTGCGGAGACAAGCAAACCGATGTCATCACTTTACCGGATGGCGAACAATATAAAACTCTTGAGCAGTTTGAAGTAGTAATGACCCGCCTGCTGGAAATTAACGCAGCCCGGGATGTCACTCTGATTGCCCTGGGCGGCGGTGTCATCGGCGACCTGTGCGGCTTTGTTGCAGCCACCTATCAGCGGGGCGTACCCTTTATTCAGGTACCTACCACCTTGTTATCGCAGGTAGATTCATCCGTAGGCGGTAAAACCGCGGTAAATCATCCCCTCGGCAAAAATATGATTGGCGCGTTTTATCAGCCTGTGCTGGTAGCTATTGATATCACCACGCTTAACACCCTGCCAGAGCGTGAATTTGCCGCCGGTATGGCAGAAGTCATTAAGTACGGCATTATTTATGACGCTGCGTTTTTTGACTGGCTGGAAGCCAATCAGCAAAATCTTAAATCACTCGAGCCAGAGGCCCTTGGCAAGGCTATTTTCCGTTGCTGTCAGATCAAAGCTGAGATTGTGGCTCAGGATGAACGTGAAGGCGGTATTCGTGCGCTGCTTAACCTTGGCCATACTTTCGGCCACGCTATCGAAGCCGAACAGGGTTATGGCAACTGGCTACATGGCGAAGCGGTAGCGGCTGGTATCATCCTTGCTTGTAAAACGGCAGAACACCTTGATTGGTTAACACCGTCAGAAACCCGTCGTGTTGAAGCGCTCCAGCAGCAATTTAAGCTGCCGGTTGCCGGCCCTGACAGTATGTCTGTGGCTGACTACATGCGCCATATGGCACGCGACAAGAAGGTCGAGGCAGGTCAGATCCGTTTTGTTATCCCCCAGGGCATTGGCAAAGCGGTGGTAACCAAAGACGTTACCCAGCCTATTCTGGACACGGTATTAAGTTAATCGGGTAATATAACTGGCCGTTTAATGAGGAAACTACCGTGGCATCTGAGCTGCACAGCAGGCTTGAATATTTAGTCAACTACTCGTCTCAGCTGATTTTTGTCAGCGGAGACAGTATTGCTGAGCAGCAACGCACGCTGGAATCCTTCGTTTTTCAGCAGTCCGACAACACCGAACTGGCGTTTATTACCGCCGAGCCGGATATGCAGGTCACCGATTACCGTGGCACCCTTTGCAAACAACTCCTTGGCCAGGTTGTGGGCAGTTATATCCGGCCGTTAAATGAATTGCTCGCCGGTCTTAATCATCATGATGGACCGGTACTCATCACCATCACTCAGGCGCAACATATTCCCAATAGTTTCCTGCAGGAATTGTGGGATTTGGTTTTACAAAGCCGGTTTGCCAATAATAAACAGCACCTTAATGTGCTGCTATTTGGTGAAAGTGACTGGGCCGAACAAGCCAAAGAGTGGCTGCCGGCCAAGAATACCAACACGCCCCTGTTGATTAGCAGCCAGTCGGTATCTACCCAGCAATACAGCAGTGATGTGGATAAATTACTGGCTGAGCGCCGGGCCGCTTTTGAACGTTACCGTCAGGAACGCGGCGAAGCAGGCGCTCCCCCGCTCACCGATAACCGTTTACGTTCACCCTGGCTGTGGATTGGCGTAACGCTGGTGTTTTTATCCTGCTTTGTTGCGATTATGGGCTGGCAATACGGGGCTACCATGACCACCCTGTTTGATCCGCTCGATAGCAACGAACCGAGAAACACGCAGACTATAACTGATGAGCCAGAAGCGCTTATCAAGCCGACCCGAACACTGAGTATTGTAAAGCAGGATAATACCGCCGCTATGGACCAGCAGCCGGTAACAGAAGCTGAACTGCCGACTGCTCAGCCGCGCGTTATGGCCAGTTTTAATGATGCAATTAAAGCGATTCCGGCCCCAGCCAACAATCAGGTTACCAACGATAAACCCAATACCAAGGAACCGCTCGCGGCTACGGATGTAACAGAGCCTTCTTCGGCAGAAGCCGCCACCGCACAAAACGCTCAGCCACAGCAAGTTACTGCATCAGCTGAAACAGTAAATTCTTCAGAGCCTGCGGAAGTAACTAACATTCAGGCCGCGCCGCTACGAGACTCGCTGAATACCGGAACAGTGCAATTAGCCAATGATCAACCGGCCAATAGCGATGCCGGTCAGTACTGGATTCAGATTGCCGGCATGAAAGATTTGGAGCTGGCCCGGGATTTCCTAACGGATCATCAGCTCACCAGCCAGGTCACTATTTACAAAACCTATCGCTACGGTGGTGACTGGTATGTCATTCTGTGGTCAACGCCCGCTGCCTCTTTACCAGCCGCTCAGCAGCAACTGCAGGCCTTACCGCAATTTCCTGGCAGCGACAAGGCATTCGTTAAAGCCGGTAACCAGGTAAAAGCAGAAATAGCCAGTATCCCCTAATAATTATCGATTTCTGGCTATTGTCGGTTGTCGAGATCCGCGCTGACAGATACAATCAATGATTCGTTAAAGTTGAATGCCACCCAAGGGTAACCTTTCCGGGTGCGGGATGCTGGGCTTTGTGGCAGTTGTTCACAATATCCCCAATAATAAAAATCATAGCGTCAGTGAGTAGTTACCAACATAATGGCCGTCAGTAAACACCGGGCTTTCCTCAAATGGGCAGGAGGCAAATACAGTCTGGTTGAACAAATCAATGCACACCTGCCAGAAGGGAAGAAGCTCATCGAGCCTTTCGTTGGCGCAGGGTCGGTGTTTCTCAACTCTGACTTTAAGCACTATGTGCTCAATGATATTAATCCGGACCTGATTAATCTCTACAATCTGCTAAAAGCGCAACCTGACCCGCTCATCAATGATCTGAAAGATTTTTTCTCGCCGCACCATAACAGCGAAAAAATCTATTATGGCCTGCGTGAGGAATTCAACCAGACCAGTGACCAGTATTACCGTGCTCTGTTGTTTGTGTATCTGAATCGACACGGCTATAACGGCTTGTGCCGCTACAGTCTCAAAGGCCGTTTTAATGTGCCATTTGGCCGATACAAACGCCCCTATTTCCCGGAGCGCGAGATGTTTGTGTTCGCTGAAAAGGCACAAAAAGCCAGGTTTACGTGTTTACCGTTTGAAAAAGTGTTTCAGCATGCCCGCAGAGGTAGCGTGATCTATTGCGACCCGCCTTATGCACCAATCAGTAAAACCGCTTTGTTTACCAGCTACGCGGCCAAGCAGTTCAGCTTATCCTGTCAGCATAAACTGGCAACTCTGGCTCAGCGTGCCGCGTTTAAACGAAACATTCCAGTACTGATTTCAAATCATGATTTACCGATGACGCGGCAGATGTACTATGGCGCTCAAATCACTACATTAAATGTAAAACGCTCAATCAGTCAGAAAGGAAGTGCTCGCAAGCCGGTAAGTGAGTTGCTTGCGTTATTCAAACACAAGCCTGTGTACCCAATCACCGCAGTAGACGACGAATAGTTACCAGCTATAAAACTGATTCAGGGGGTAAGCCAGTTCACCAGGCCAATCAACCCGAGTACCAGCAATACAACGAAGATAATCCCCACCACAATATAAGGAGCAATAGTTGTTTGTGAAAAATCCTGCTGGTATTTTTGCTGACTCTGAACACCAAAGGCACTGGCCAGTACGCTTTGTACGACTCTCAGGAAACCCGGTTTATTTGCCACAACATTACAACCAGCGAGCGGTTACTCGCTGTCTTTGCCTTTGTGACGTGACAGTAATTCGAGAAGATCGAGAAAATGAAAACGGTAGGATGTAGAGCGACCTGTCAACCAGCTGACCCAGCTGACTTGCTCAGCTTCATCAAGCACGTTTGCCACTCGGTTTTCCAGACAATCTGCCTCTGGCGATCCTACGCTCAGGTTAAAACTGCCCACGGTTAAAGCCAGAGCAAATACTGCTCCTGCGACGCGCCAGTTCAAGCTTTTCTTTAGCTTTGTCATACTGAAAACCATTCCAGAATAAAATCCATTGGTGTAATTATAATCAGTCTGTTACATCTGGCAATGAAAATTTTAACCAAAAGTACAAAGGCCACACTAATGTGTGGCCTTTGCGTGCACAAAACATAAACACTGTAAAAGTGTTAAAGGTCTCTTACAGTTCGAAATCTACTGAGTAAGAAACAGTGTATTTGATTGAGTCATTATCACGCTCTGGCGTGTTTGCGAAATCATCATTGTCGTCTAAATCAGTACCACTGATCATAAACGCAAAGCCATCTTTAGCAATGGTTACACCGTAATCAATGTAAGCGTCAGTAACGCCGTTAAATGATTCGGCAAAATCACCCTGGTGGTGACCTAAGTGCAGACCAATCTCTGTACCGCTCTCCAGCGCAATGCCGTAATCAAGTGAAAGGTAAGTTGCCTGGCCGAAACCGAAGTCTTCACCCGGACCTTCATCTGGCTCAGCATTCGCTAATACAGATAACGTTGCACTGAAGCTGCCGTAACCGATGCTTCCGTAAACTTCACCAAAATCATAACCCGCATTTTCATCGTAGTTATAATACAGGTAACCTACGTCGTAGCTGATATCACCAGCTTCGCCAGCAAAACCAAAGTAAACGTCATGCTCATAAGAGTAAGCGTCAGATTCTTCATACTTAACGTTAGATGCCCAGGTACCCGCGTAGAAGCCGCTATCGCTGGCGTAATCGATACCGCCCTGAACCGCTGCTTCGTTCATGGTCTGAGTCAGACCACGCCAGATGTAGTTGTTAGTTACGCTTACGTTACCAGACAGGCTATCAGCCAGTACAACTTGTGACGAAAGACAAGAGCCAACAACGGCTAAAGTTACCAGTGTTTTATTAAATTTCATGTGTGTTCTCCGTATAAATCACGCATAAGTGTTTTTATTTAAATCACTTTTCTGTCTGTATTTTTATTTTTGTGATGTCGGTATACGCAAAACTAGTGCCCAATGTGTCGACACTTGCCAATGGGCCACATAAACTTAATAAATTACTGTTTTAAATGCATTTTTATTCACAACTTTTACAGCATAAAAATCTTTAAAAGCGCTTTCGCACAGTCAATTAGCAATAGTCTGCACCAAAAAGAAGCAAAATCACCGTTAAGGTGCGAGATAAAACCTTTTGCCAGTTACGATAATCCGTTAAAATATCGCCCAATAAATACGCTGGCCAAGTGTTTGTTTTGTCGTACATATCACATAACAACAGCGCTTCTCATCACTCGCCCGGCATTACTCTGCTTCCCTACACCGTCTATAAGGGTTAATCATGCAACGATTCCTGATAGCACCGTCGATACTCTCGGCGGACTTCGCCCGTCTGGGTGATGATGTACAGCGTGTGCTCGACGCCGGCGCTGACGTGGTTCACTTTGACGTGATGGACAATCACTACGTGCCTAACCTGACCTTTGGCCCGATGATTTGTTCTGCGCTGCGTAACTATGGCATTACCGCACCTATAGATGTGCACCTGATGGTTTCGCCGGTGGACGACTTAATTACCCAGTTTGCCGATGCCGGTGCCAGTTATATCAGTTTCCACCCGGAGGCCTGCCAGCATCTCGACCGCAGTCTGCAGTTAATTGCTGATAAAGGCTGTCAGCCGGGTCTGGTATTTAATCCGGCCACGCCACTGCATTATCTCGACTATGTAATGGACAAACTGCATCACATCTTATTAATGTCGGTTAACCCTGGTTTTGGTGGTCAGTCGTTCATTCCTGGTACGCTCGATAAGCTCAGGGAAGTCAGGTCTCGTATCGACGCTTCTGGTCAAAACATCCGTTTGGAAGTTGACGGCGGAGTTAAAGTCGATAATATCGCAGCCATTGCCGCTGCCGGTGCGGATATGTTTGTCGCCGGTTCAGCGATCTTCAATCAGCCGGACTATGCCGCAGTTATCCAGCAAATGCGTGACGAACTGGCTACAGTGTCTTCAAAGTAATTAAGTGTGAATAGGTAAATAAGTAATGAGCGCAAAACCAATCGTATTAAGCGGCTGTCAGCCATCCGGACAGCTTACCCTGGGTAACTACATGGGTGCGCTGAAGCAGTGGGTCTCCATGCAGGAAACACACGACTGTCTGTATATGATTGTGGATTTGCATGCCATAACGGTTCGTCAGGACCCGGCCAAACTCAAAGAAGCTTGTCTTGATGGTCTGGCGTTGTATCTGGCCTGTGGTATCGACCCAACCAAGAGTACGCTGTTTTTGCAGTCTCATGTGCCTGAGCACGCGCAGCTTTCGTGGGTGCTAAACTGCTTTACCCAAATGGGTGAACTGAACCGCATGACCCAGTTCAAGGACAAGTCGGCCCGCAATGCCAGCAATATTAATGTAGGCCTGTACAGCTACCCGGTTTTACAAGCCGCCGATATCCTGCTTTATCAGGCAAATGAAGTGCCGGTAGGTGAAGACCAGAAACAACACCTGGAGCTTACCCGCGATATCGCTACCCGCTTCAACAACATCTATGGCGACACTTTCCGCATTCCGGAGCCTTACATTCCTGAATTCGGTGCTCGTATTATGAGCTTGCAGGAGCCGGATAAGAAGATGTCTAAATCAGACACCAACCCGAACAACTTTATCGGCTTGCTGGAAGAACCTAAGAAGGTAGCCAAGAAGATCAAACGCGCTGTCACCGATTCTGACGAGCAGGCGCGCATCTATTTTGACTGGGCGGAAAAACCAGGCGTGACTAACCTGCTGACGTTATTATCTCTGGCTACCGGCAGAACAGTAGACGAGCTGGTACCCGCTTACGAAGATAAAATGTACGGTCATTTAAAGTCAGACGTGGCTGATGCAGTGGTTGCGCTGATTGAACCACTACAACAGCGTTACAATGAGCTGCGTGCCGACCGGGCCTATCTGGATAAAGTAATGCACCAGGGCGCAGAAAAAGCCCAGGTACGTGCGGCCGCTACGCTCAAGGCTACTTACGAGGCGCTGGGATTTATAGCTAAGCCCTGAGAAGTCGATTAAACCTTGATACTACTGATCGACAATTACGATTCCTTTAGTCACAACCTGGCAAGATATTTTCAGGAGCTGGGTTGTGAGCTGCAGGTAGTGCGTAACGATGCTATTACAGTGGCCGATATCGATCCGGCACGGATTCAGGCAATTGTCATCTCGCCAGGCCCCTGCACACCCAATGAATCCGGCGTCAGTCTGGAGGTAATCCGTCAGTTTGCCGGCATCATCCCAATCATGGGCGTGTGTCTTGGTCATCAGGCTATCGGTCAGGTATTTGGCGCTTCAGTAACCAATGCCCTGCAGGTTCGCCATGGTAAGCTCTCCGGCGTTAAGCACAATGGTGACAGTCTGTTTACTAATATTCCGCACCAGTTTGTAGTCACCCGCTACCATTCTCTGGTTATCGATCCGGCTTCTATCCCCGACTGCCTGCAAGTAATAGCCTGGAGCGATGACGGCGAGACACCCGAAATCATGGCTGTGAAACACAAAGACCTGCCGGTATGGGGTGTTCAGTATCACCCGGAGTCGCTACTCACCGAGTATGGTCATCAGGTTCTGCTAAACTTTTTGCTACTGGCTAAGGTTGTTTCAGCAGATGCCGATATCAATTGTGTATCAGAATTCAACGGTCAGTCCGTTACACTGAACAATGCGATGTAAGGCACTGGTTATTTAAACGGTCTGATTGCCTGAACAAACACAAACATGTCCTAGCCTTAGCATTGCAAAACAGATAAGGTTCGGGTATTACATGGATAGAGCGGGACTTCAATGGTAGAGCGGTTACTGGCCCCACCAGCTTTTGCTAAACGATTTAACTATTTATTGCTGGCACCTGAGCTTGCGAAAGCGATGATTGGCCGTCGTGGACCCGGTGAAGTGAGTTACGCCGAGTCTGAGCAAAGCTTTACCCGCCGTCAGCTGCTAAAAGTTGAAAAAGACGCTATTAAAAGCAAACTGGAAACGGCTAAGATCCAGGCCAATTACGTACAGCAAATTAACCAGCAACTGCACACGGTTATCGACAAAAAGCTGCTACAGACACTGGCCGACACCCAGGATGTATGTGAAAACCTGCTGAACTGGTCAGAACATACTACCAACCTGATAGACTTACTTGCCACACCATCGGCTACCATCAGCAAGGTTGAAGCCATTGCGGTAAATATTCCCTGGCTGGTTGATGAACTGCTTAAGCAGGTAAACCAACCGCAATACCGACGCCGCGATGCCCGCGGTGATGTGATTGCCGTAGATACCCTCAAAACTGCTCTGAGCTTCATTGGTATAGACAATGTAAAGCGGGTCATCCCGGCCCTCATTTACAAACAGACCTTGCCGTTAATAAGCGATCCGTTTCCGCAAATAAAGCACAAGGTCTGGGAATACAGCCTTATATGCGCCAGAACTGCCGAAGCCATTGCGAAAAGCCATAAGGTAAAACCTTTTGAGGCCTACACCCTTGCCCTTTTTAGCCAGCTGGGTCGAAGTGCTATTATCAAGCTTTATTTTCGCCTGTTTGAACAGGTGCACCTCGACTTTTTACGCCATGCGCAAAAAGCCAAATTACGCAATCTGCACTCGGCGCTGGTTCAACTGGTACCAGATCCAAAACGCTTACTGCCTTTAATTGATGAGCACAGTGACAAAGCAGCCCTGCATTTGTTTGAATACATGGTCTTTAAGCGCGTTGGATATACCAGCGCCATGCAACAGGTGTTGCAGGACGTATTACCAGAGGATGCAGATCCGCTCACACAAGTGTTGCAACAGGCCCGTTATTACGCCAAATACCGCATGTTAAAAGACAATAACCTGTTCCTCGATGACGAAAATGACAAGTTCATCGCGGGCTGCGCTATTGAGTCCGATTTGCTGCAAAAACTGCATAGCCAGACACTTCATCTGCTCCCCATACTGACCGATCTATGAGCAAAACATCGGCGAATAAGCCGTTGTGAAGACCAAAAATGCGCTTTTTCAACCGATTCATAATCATTCAGCCGTAAAGCCTGTTTTACAGGCAAAAACCTCACTATAGCCAGCATGGAGCAGAATCCGCCGATATTTTTGCCCCGACGGCCGCATATTCACATATATGGATAGTTATTCACATTTTATGCAATAAGTGCCAGACCCCTTGATTTTACTGCCTTTGAGGAAAGGTAATAGACAAGACAACAGCCATTTAAGGTGGCATACTGGAGCGCTTAAAAATGAATTGAAGCCATAAATTCGCCAGCCTGAAAGACGCGGGTTTATGACGATAACTAACAGTTAGAGGTGAAAAAATGCAGGTAACCCGCGAAATGTTTGATCAAGTCATGGTTCCTAACTACAACCCGGCCAAAATGGTCCCGGTACGTGGTCTGGGCTCGCGAGTTTGGGATCAGGCAGGTAACGAGTTTATTGATTTCGCCGGCGGTATTGCCGTAAATGCACTGGGCCATTGTCACCCGGAGCTGGTTAATGCCTTAACTGAGCAGGGTCAGAAATTATGGCACCTGAGTAACGTTTTCACTAATGAGCCGGCATTACGACTGGCCAAAAAGCTCACCGACCATACTTTTGCTGAGCGCGTTTATTTCGCTAACTCCGGCGCAGAAGCTAACGAAGCCGCTCTGAAACTGGCTCGTCGTTTCGCGCTCGAACAATATGGTGAGCACAAACAAAAAATCATCGCTTTCACCCAGGGCTTCCACGGCCGTACTTTCTTCACCGTAACAGTAGGCGGCCAGCCAGCTTATTCTGATGGCTTCGGACCAAAACCAGGTGCGGTTGAGCACTGCGATTACAACGACCTGGCAGCATTTGAAGCGCTGATTTCAGATGAAACCTGCGCGGTAATGATGGAGCCGCTGCAGGGTGAAGGCGGTATCATTTCGCCGGATCCAGCCTTTGTTAAGGGTGTTCGTGAACTGTGCGACAAACACAACGCACTGCTGATTTTCGATGAAGTCCAATCAGGCGTAGGCCGAACCGGCCACCTGTATGCATACATGGGTCTGGACGTAGTGCCGGATATCCTGACCACAGCCAAAGCCCTTGGCGGCGGTTTCCCGGTAGGCGCTATGCTCACCACTACGGCCATTGCCCAACACCTTAAGCCTGGTACTCACGGCAGCACCTATGGTGGTAACCCATTAGCCTGTGCCGTGGCCGAGCGTACTTTTGATATTGTCAACGACCCGGTTGTACTGAACGGCGTTAAACAAAAGGAACAGTTGTTCCGCGACACCCTGGAAACCATCAATGCCAAGCACAAAGTGTTTGCTGAAATTCGTGGGAAAGGGTTGCTGCTGGGTTGTGCATTAAACGACGACTTCAAGGGCGAATCACGTAAATTCCTCGACGCGTCTACCGAACAGCAACTGATGTGTCTGGTAGCCGGGGCTAACGTTGTTCGTTTTGCTCCGTCTCTGGTTATCCCAGACGAAGACATTGCCGAAGGTCTGACTCGTTTTGAACGTGCTATTGCGAGTGTGGTAGCGGCACGCTAATTAACCGGGAATTGCTCATGTACATTATTCGCCCTATTCGATCGAGTGATTATGACGCCCTGTATGCAGTAGCAGAAGAGTCCGGCATCGGCTTTACGTCGCTGCCGGTCAACGAAGGCCTGCTCAAGCGTAAAATCGGCAAGTCACTGGAAGCGTTCAGTCGCGATGTGTCTGCGCCTGGCAATGAATCCTACCTGTTCGTTATGGAAGATATCGTTACCGGCGAAGTCGTCGGTACAACGGGTATCGAAGCCGCGGTTGGCACTGACGATGCTTTTTACCACTACCATTTGGGTAAGGTGGTACACGCGTCCCGTGAACTCAATATCCATAACACGGTTGAGATCCTCACGTTCTGTAACGACTACACCGGTGTCAGCGAAATCTGCACGCTGTTCTTGCGGGAAAATGCCCGCAAGGGAGTGAACGGCCGGTTCTTATCCAAAGTACGTTTTTTGTTTATGGAAGAACACCGCGAGCGTTTCGCCGAGATCGTGATTGCCGAAATGCGCGGCGTCAGCGACGAAAATGGCCGCTCGCCATTCTGGGAGTGGCTCGAGGAGCATTTCTTCTCCATGGACTTCCCCACCGCAGATTACATGACCGGCATTGGTAATAAGGTTTTCATTGCCGAGCTTATGCCGAAATATCCGATCTACGTCAATCTGCTCAGCCAGGAAGCCCAGAACGTTATTGGCAAGGTTCACCAGAAAACCGAACCGGCGCTGCGCTTACTGCAGGAAGAAGGCTTTAGTTGCCGTGGTTATGTCGACATTTTCGACGGTGGTCCAACGGTGGAAGCCCGCTTAAGTCACATCAATACCGCCCAGCGTAGCCGCCGTGCAACGGTACATATTGACGACCAGTCGGCTGCCCAAGACGGCGAACTTTGCTACATCATTAATACTAAAATCGCCGATTTCAGAGCGGTTGTTGCCGATGTCAGTTTTGATGAACAGACCGGCCAGGCAGTGCTTTCTCACAAAGCTGCAGCGTCGTTAGACGTGGAAGAAGGCGACTCAATTCGGTTCGCGAGCGTGAAACCCCGCAACTGATATCAATACACAATTACAACAGCATCAGGACAGAAATCATGCAACAAGCCATTCATTTTATTAATGGGCAGTGGGTTGCCGGAGAAGGTTCTCCAATTACTTCGGTCGACCCGACCAAAAATCAAACCATCTGGCGCGGCCAGGCCGCCTCAGCTACCCAGGTAGACAGCGCCCTCAACGCCGCCCGCGCGGCGCTTCCTCAGTGGTCAGCTAAAACCGTTGAAGAACGCCTGTCACTGATTAAAAAATTTGCCGAATTGCTGGGCGAAAACAAGCAACAACTGGCAGCGCTGATTGCACAGGAAACCGGTAAGCCACTGTGGGAAACCGCCACCGAAATTGGCGCGATGATTGGCAAAATTGCCATCTCAGAAAAAGCTTACTTCGAGCGAACCGGCACGGTAGAAAACCCAATGCCGGTGGGCAAGGCATTCATCCGTCATAAGCCCCACGGTGTCGTGGCGGTATTCGGCCCTTATAACTTCCCGGGTCACCTGCCTAATGGCCACATCGTGCCAGCGCTGATCGCCGGTAACACCGTAGTATTTAAACCCAGTGATTTAACCCCGGCAGTTGCTGAAGCAACCGTTAAGCTATGGGAGCAGGCTGGTATTCCGGCAGGCGTGCTTAACCTGGTTCAGGGTGAAGTGGAAACCGGCAAGGCGCTGGCTTCACATCCGCAAATCGATGGCCTGTTCTTTACCGGCAGCTCGCGCACCGGCAAGATCCTTCACGAACAGTTTGCCGGCCATCCGGGTAAGATCCTGGCGCTGGAAATGGGTGGCAACAATCCGCTCATCGTTACCGAAGTAGCCGATACCAAGGCCGCCGTGCATGACATTATCCAGTCTGCGTTTGTCACCTCAGGACAGCGTTGCACCTGTGCCCGTCGCCTGTTTATCCCGGCTACTGCCGCTGGTGATGCGTTAGTGGATGCCCTGGTTAATGCCACCCGCAAGATTTCGGTGGGTCACTACGACGCTGAGCCACAGCCCTTTATGGGCGCTATGATCAGCGCCGCTGCAGCGAAGGGAATGGTAGCAGCCCAACAGCAACTGCTCGACGCCGGTGCCACAGCACTTGAGCCGCTTAAGCACCTTGACGAGCAAACTGGTCTGGTGACACCAGGGATCGTGGACGTAACCACTATTGCCGACACCATGGAAGACGAAGAACACTTTGGTCCGCTGCTTAAGATCATTCGCTATACCGATTTGGATACCGCTATTGCACAGGCTAACAACACTCGCTTTGGCCTATCGGCCGGACTGTTAAGCGACAGCGAAGCGGATTACCAGCATTTCTTTACTCACATCCGGGCCGGGATTGTAAACTGGAACCGTCCAATTACCGGCGCCAGCAGTGCCGCTCCCTTTGGTGGTATTGGTGAAAGTGGTAATCATCGCGCCAGTGCCTACTACGCGGCAGACTACTGCGCATACCCGGTTGCCTCAGTTGAGCTGGATAAAGTGACTTTACCCGGCACTCTGAGCCCTGGATTAGAATTAGAATAAGGACAGAAATTCGTTATGCATAAGACAACCGATAGCCTGTTTTCGGCGCTCTGGAACGATTACGTTAGTATTACCCCCAGTGCGCTGCGCATTCATAAGCTGCTGGCCGGTGAGGAAAACAGCCCGCAAATCGTTAACGACCATGTGGCGTTTCGTACCTTTGCGCTGGATAAAACCCGCCTCTCTCACCTGGCTGAGCATTTTCTGGCACTGGGTTACGAAGCGAAGGGCGACTACGACTTTAAAGCGAAAAAAGTCACCGCCCAGCACTTCGAACACCCGGATCCAACAGTGCCTAAAGTGTTTATCAGTGAGCTACGCGTAAATGAGTTCTCTGCCGAAACACAGCGTATTATCCATGCGCTGGTAGAACAAATGCCTGCCAGTGTAGTAGAGGCCGAAAACTTTCTTTACTCAGGCCGTCACTGGCAGCTTTCCACCGAGGAATATCAATCGCTCATCAGTGAATCTGAATATGCCGGCTGGCTGGCCGCCTGGGGCTTTAGGGCTAATCACTTTACCGTGAGCGTAAACCACCTGAACAACATCGACACCCTAGCCGATGTAAACATCCTGCTGAAAGAAGCCGGTTTTGTGCTTAACACTTCAGGCGGCGAAATCAAAGGTGGTGAGTCTGTCTACCTGGCGCAGTCATCAACTATGGCTGATGAATACAACCTGGCGTTCAGCGATGGCAGTCTGAATATCCCTAGTTGCTTTTATGAGTTTGCCCAGCGCTACACTATGCCGGATGGCAAGCTATATCAGGGTTTTGTTGAAGCGTCTGCAGATAAGATTTTCGAAAGCACTAACGCGCGTTAATCTTGTATAGCACGGTCGGGTATTATTGTCCCGACCGTGTTTACTTAACCATGCGCCAGCCCTGGGTATGTTTTAATATAAACTGATCATAAGGCAACGGTTTTTCAAACAGGAACCCCTGATAAGAATTTATGCCTATATTTTCCAGTAATGGCAAATAAGCAGAATTATCCACCCCTTCAATAATGACCTCCAGTCGTAAGCTGTCGAGCATTTTAAAAATCCCATTTAACAGCGCACGCGCCCGCTCAGAACCATCAATCCCTTTTACCAGACTGCGATCGAGCTTTATCACATCAAAGTCAAACTTGCGCAAATAACTCAGCGACGAAAAGCCGGAGCCGAAATCATCCAGCGCGAGAATAAATCCATGGGATTTCAAAGCCGCCAGCCCTCTAATTGCCGCCGCTTCATCCTGAATGAAAATAGACTCAGTAATTTCGATCTCCACCAGCTCGGGCGACACAAAATGTTCTGCACAAATAGCTGCGGCATCTTCAGCAAAGGATTCACTCAACAACTGATTAGCACTGATGTTCACCGACAAAGGCAGGCTAATGCGCTCGGTTTCCAGCATGCTGATATATTCACAGGCAGACTCCAGGGCCACCAGCCCGATATCCATATCCAGACCGTGTTGCTCAGCCAGGGGAATGAAGATCCCGGGACTGACGATGCCGTGTAGTGGCGAAAACCAACGGCATAATAATTCCGCACCAATCAGGCTGCCAGCCACGTTATACTTGCCCTGCAGGTAGAATTCCAGCCCCCGGTTACGGATGGTCCGGCGTAAGTCGCTGAGCATGGTTACCTGTTCTTTTACACTTTCAGTCAGGCCATCGTGGTATTCAAATACCCGGCCCTTACCACCGGTTTTAGCCCGGTACATGGCCACATCGGCATTTTGAATAATTGCCTCGATACTGTCGCCATCCTCAGGATAAGCCGCTATGCCTATACTGGCCGACACGGTGAGTTCGGTTTTGCCGCTGTTAAAGGTCTGGCGTTCAAGGGTGTCGATCACCTGGCGGTTGAGCTGATGAAAAGCGGCCTTATCTAACTCGGTGCTGACGATAATAAATTCGTCGCCACCCCAGCGGGTAACAATCGCCGAGGCAGGAAAGGCACTACTCAACAGGCGGGCAACAATCTGCAGACACTCATCGCCGAGCTCATGACCGGCAATATCATTGATTTGTTTAAAGCCGTCCAGGTCAATGAAGGACAATACAAAACGTTGTTGCTTATCCACCAGCTCTTCCAGCGCACTACGCAAGCTTAAGCGATTCTTCAAGCCGGTGAGATCGTCGTGATTGGCCAGCACGCGTAGCTGTTGTTCGTTTTTCTTGCGTTCACTGATATCCCGCAAGGTGGCAATTAAGTAAGATGAACTCTGGTGCCTGGCTTCAAATACCGACAGTGAAACGTCAACCGCAATAGCCTCACCATCCCGGGTAGTGAGTTCGGTTTCAAACCTTTCCTGCCGACTCTGATTAATTCGCTCCAGCGGTTCCTGAGCATCACTTAAAAAACAATCCAGCCGCAACTTTTCGACAGTCTCAGTATCACCGAGCCTGGCTAATCGCCTGAAAGCCTTGTTAGATTCAGTTATTTGCAGACTGGTAGACAACACCAGCATAGGTTCGCGGGAGCTGGAAAAAGCGGAAGCCATAAGCTGAAAGGATTGCTCGGCGCGGTGTTCCCGGGTTTTATCCTTAGCCATTCCGACGATGTAGGTGGCGGTACCGGTTTTATCCCTTTCCAGCACCTTGCCTCGGGCGCGGGTCCATTGGTAACCACCCACCCCACGGATCCGGCAAATCAGTTCAATATCGTCGCTTTCACCATTAACCGCCATAGACCAGCCTAACTGCACCTGGGGTAAATCATCTGCATGCACCCTACGCATCAGCGCGATGGCATTTTGTTTAACCTCTCGCAGTTGCTTGTGGCGTAAGCCGAAGGAACGGATGATGAAAGCATCTTCCTCTGCATGCCACTCAAAATAGCTCTCCTGACTGGCCCATAGCGCCAGTTCAAGCTTTTCCTGGTCGCTACGACTTGTGGTCAGTGCATCATAAAGGGCCCTACTCTTTTCTGTGAGCAGAGTTTCGGCTTGTTTTCTGGCCGCCTTTTCCCGTTCCAGTCGTCGGGTCAGACTGGCAACACTGGCTGCGGGGGGTGAGATATCATTCACGATGCAAGCAATTTAACGTCTATATGATAAGTGTGCGGTACTTCGGTTGGCGTCACATGATGCTCAACCCGTTGCGAGAAATACGCTGCTGCGCCATCAATAAGCCCCTCAGCCAGGGCGTAAAGGTCGTGCATGGAATGATATTCCATCTTAATTGTGTCGGGAGTACGTTCCAGTACCTTAAACGAAGGCAGGTCTGCATCAGGGTACAACTTCCTTACCTGCACATGGATATCGTCATCCAGGCAATCGAGGATCTCCAGCACCGACTGTCGGTTGGCCATCATCTCGGCATGACCTGCCGATAACACCGTGAACAGGTACTTGCCATAATCGTAAAGTAAATCGTTCAGTGGCCGGCCAGTCTTATTGACCAGCACCACCATAATTTTTTGCAGCTCACTGAAAGGATAATAACCTACAGCGGTAAAAGCACCGTCATTCTCCAGGTTTGCCTCAACCAACACCTCGTCGGCAAACTCAGGTGAGATATTGTCCTCGAGCATTTCCACCAATGACGTGAACACAATTCCAAGCATAGCAACTTTCCCTAAATCCTATGGCGATTGGTATTAAGTGTAGAAGAAGTGGCTGAAAGTACACACAAATTGCCCGCTAAAACAGGATTTTTAGGCTAAAGGTGATAGCACTGGGGGGACGTTTTACAGAAATGCGCGCGCCCTCTGAAGCGAGGGCGCTAAATAACAGTTAGATTTCGATGTCGACCTGGTCAACGCGCTGTAACCCGCGGGGGAGCTTATTACCGCGACGACCGCGCTCGCCCTGGTAGTGCGCCAGATCGTCCGCGCTAAGGGTCATACTTCGTTTGCCCGCAGTAATTTTAACTGCCGCGCCTTCCGGAACGACCGAAAGCACTTTGACATACTCTTCGTGGGTTTGCGCTTTGGCCGATGGGATACTGATAAGCTTGTTACCCTTACCTTTACCCAGGCTCGGCAAATCCCGTAATGGAAACAGCAACATACGACCTTCGTTTGAAATAGCCATGCACCAGTCGGTCTCCAGGTTATCCACCCGCTGCGGGGCGAGCACTTTGGCACCAGTCGGCAGGTTCAGGTAGGCTTTACCCGCTTTGTTTTTACTGATCATATCAGCAAAGGTGCCAACGAAACCGTAGCCAGCGTCGGAGGCCATCAGGTACTTTCCGTCGTCTGCGCCCATTACTACATGGCTAAACTGCTCCCCGGCCACCACACTGAAGCGACCGGTCAGCGGCTCACCCTGACTTCGGGCCGATGGCAAGCCATGCGCATCACAGGAGAATGCCCGTCCGGAAGTATCGAGAAATACCACTGGCTGATTACTGCGCCCCTGCGCACTGGCAAGGTACTTATCGCCCGACTTATAACTTAAGGCCTCAGCATCAATATCGTGCCCTTTGGCGCACCGTGCCCAGCCTTTTTCAGATAGCACTACTGTAACGGCTTCACTGGGCACCAGTTCTTTCTCGCTCAGTGCCTTAGCTTCCGCTCGCTCAACGATAGGAGAACGGCGGTCGTCACCATAGGTTTCTGCATCCTGGAGAATTTCTTTCTTAATCAGCGTTTTTAAACGGCGATCGGAGCCGAGTAACTGCTGCAGATGGTCGCGCTCTTTTTCCAACTCTTCCTGCTCACCCCGAATTTTCATTTCTTCGAGCTTGGCAAGGTGACGCAGTTTTAGTTCCAGAATCGCTTCGGCCTGCTTGTCACTCAGACTAAAGCGGCGCATTAACTCCGCTTTGGGTTCATCGTGGAAGCGGATAATTTCAATTACCTCATCAATATTCAAAAAGGCAATCATTAAACCTTCAAGAATATGCAGGCGAGCCAGCACTTTATCCAGGCGGAATTGTAATCGACGGGTGACAGTATCTTTTCTGAATACCAGCCACTCACTCAGGATAGTCCGCAAATCCTTGACCTGAGGCCGGCCATCCAGGCCAATCATATTCAGGTTAACCCGGTAGCTTTTTTCCAGATCGGTGGTGGCAAACAGATGCTGCATCAATTGTTCGGTATCGACCCGGTTAGACCGTGGCACAACCACCAGCCGGGTGGGATTTTCATGATCTGATTCATCGCGCAAATCGCTGACCATGGGTAACTTTTTAGCCTGCATCTGACCGGCAATCTGTTCCAGAATTTTCGCACCGGAAGACTGATGCGGCAGGGCGGTAATAACCACATCGCCATTTTCTTCATGATACTTAGCGCGCATCTTAATGCTGCCGCGCCCGGTTTCGTAGAGCTTACGAATATCACTGCGCGGGGTAATAATTTCGGCATCAGTGGGATAGTCCGGCCCCTGAATATCCTCGAGTAATTCATTTAGCTCGGTTTTGTTGTTATCCAGTAATCTGGCACAGGCATTAGCGACTTCACGCACATTGTGCGGCGGAATATCGGTGGCCATCCCCACGGCAATACCGGTTACCCCGTTAAGCAGGATGTGCGGTAATCGCGCTGGCAGCACCTGCGGCTCGTTCAGCGTGCCGTCAAAGTTAGGGATCCAGTCAACGGTTCCCTGGCCCAGTTCTGACAACAGTACTTCACTGAATTTAGACAGCCGCGCCTCGGTATAACGCATGGCAGCAAATGACTTAGGATCGTCTGGCGCTCCCCAGTTGCCCTGCCCGTCGACCAACGGATAGCGATAGGAGAAAGGCTGAGCCATGAGGACCATAGCTTCGTAACACGCAGAATCACCATGGGGATGAAATTTACCCAGTACATCACCCACGGTACGGGCTGACTTTTTGTACTTTGCCGTGGAGCTCAGGCCCAGATCGGACATCGCATAAATAATCCGCCGCTGTACGGGTTTGAGCCCGTCACCAATATTGGGTAAGGCACGGTCCATGATGACATACATGGAGTAATTCAGATAAGCGTCTTCAGTAAATCGTCGAATGGGGAGCTGTTCGACACCGTCTTGGTTAATGGTAATTTCGTCGCTCATGGGTACTGTTTTATTCTCGTCTTATTATTTACACCAATCCGCCGGGGGAGTGTGAGTTGCCGCAATGATTCTCACCCCATTGTGAGTGAATCCGCCATGAAGCGCAATAGATCATCTGTGTCACCCCGGGCAGATTAATCCTTATTCAATCAAGCTTTTGCAGACGAGCCAAAGTTAGGGTTTAATAAGCGTTCGGCAACCGCCATCTGTATTTAAAGGCGCACTCATTTTGATCGGCAAATTCTCCGTTATCCGCTGGTTACTCCTGCTTACCTGGCTCAGCCTGCCAGCGCACGCCGGTGTGCATCTGTATGAAGGGGAACAAACCCAACTGCTGGCCGATAACTTCGCTATTCAGCATGAGCAGTCCTCGCCCTTTACCATCAGTGAAATTCTCAAACGTCGCCACGAATTTATTTACCAGGCCGACAATAATCCCAACTATGGTTTCAGCGATAAAGGTCTGTGGCTGCATGCCGAGCTGTCCAACCTTTCACACAACACCGACTGGGTCTTCTCATTAAACTTCAGTCAGCTCGATACGGTTGATTTCTACCTGGTAATTAACAATGAGGTGGTATCACAGAGCCACCAGGGCAAGCTGCAACGCGAACAGCTTTACCGCGTACCGACTTTTAACACCAGCATTCCCATTGGTGAAGAAGCCGAACTGTTTATTCGCGTACAAAGCGATTCTTCCAGCCTGATTGCACCGATTTATGTAATGTCTGAGGCGGCCGAAATTCGTATCAGCCAGGTAGATAACCTTATCTGGGGTCTGTTTTATGGCGGACTGTTCATTCTGGCCATCTACAATCTGGTGCTCTATTTTGGTTCCCGTGAGCCAAGCCTGATTGCCTATGTGGCTTATATCGTTACCGTACTGGTCTGGCAATTTGTATGGGGCGGTCATATCGACTTTTTCTTCTCCGATACGTTGTCACCGCTGCTGTCTCCGTATACGTCGCTGATATTCTCATTGATAGGTATCAGTTCCGGTATTTTCTCACTGATATTTCTGGAAACCAAAACCAATTCACCGTCCATGCATCCGGTGGTTGTGGCTTTCTTATGGTTGCAGGCCATTATGGGGCTGGCTACGCTGGTCGATATCTTCCCACCGGTATGGGAGCATAATCTGGTGTATGGCATTGGTATGTTGTCGATTACCAGTTACATCGCAGCGGGGTTTGAAGCCTACGGTAAACGCTACCGACCAGCGCGCTACTTTATTTTCGCCTGGGGTATTCTGGCCACCGGCGCCATTGTTGGCATGCTCAGCCTGGTGGGTATTTTGCCGTCGAACCTGCTTACCACCTATTGTTTTCAGGTGGCGGTATTCTGTGAGGCAGGCCTGTTTTCAATAGCCCTGATGGAGAAAAGCCGCAGCCAGCTTGAGAACGAAGTCAGCCAGGCCACCGACGAACTACGCCACAATATGGAGCTGATAGAAGAGCAAAACGCCCGGCTCGACATCGCCCGTAAAGACGCCATTAAAGCCAGTAATGTTAAGTCACAATTTCTGGCCAACATGAGTCACGAAATCCGCACACCTCTGAACGCCATTCTGGGTTTCAGTAAAGAACTCACTAACCTGACCCTGCCAGTGGATAAAATGGAACAGGTGCGGATCATCAACACTGCGGCCGACAACCTGCTCACCATTGTTAATGACGTACTGGATTTCTCAAAAATCGAAGCCGGTAAACTGCAAATTAATAATCAGCCATTCTCCCCCAACTCTTTGATTGAAGAGATGGTCACCATAATGTCGAAGTCGGCACATATGAAAGGACTGGAGTTTATTCTTGAACTGGGCCCGTTACCGGAAAAGCTGATTGGCGACGTATTCCGTATCCGGCAAATCCTTAACAACCTGCTAAGTAACGCCCTCAAATTTACCTCCTCGGGCTATATTAAACTGGCCGTAGAAGGTAAGGCACTGCAACACGGAATTCATGAGCTGGAAATTAAGATCGAGGATACCGGTATTGGTATCAGTCGCAAGGATAAGAACAAACTGTTCAGCGCGTTTTCCCAAATCGATGACGCGCTTAACCGTAGCTACCAGGGAACCGGCCTGGGCCTGGTGATCTGTCAGGAGCTGGTCAAGTTAATGCGTGGCCACCTGACGCTCAAAACCTCACCGGGACAAGGCAGTACCTTTACCGTTGTGCTACGAACCAACCAGTTAAGCCAGCGCTATGCGCTGTCACCATTACCTGAGTGGCTTAACAAGCGGGTATTAATTTTTGACCCGCATCCGGAGAGTCGCCGCGCCAGCGCGCAAATGATGATTAGTCTGGGGGCCAGGGTATATTGCGTAGAGTCTATTGCTCACCTGACGTCTATTGAAGAAGAGTTTGATTACCTGTTTGCCACCCTGCCAACGCTGAAAAAAGCCGCTCGTGAGCAAATGCTCGAAGCCTTGTGCGTATTTAACGCCGATAAGCGAATCCTCTGGTACTCCGGTGACGAGCCGCTGACCGACTTTCCTGCCTACATCGAGGATTTTGAGGCCCAGGTCAGAATGCCACTCACCATTACCAAGCTTGAGGGGATTGTTCACGGTAACATTAAAGAAAAAGTCTCTTCCCAGCAGAGTAAGCTCAACACATTGCCCAAAGCCCGTATCCTGGCGGTGGACGATATGGACATGAACCTGAAACTGCTGGATACCTGGCTGGCTGATTCGCCGGTGCAACTCACCTTGTCCACCAGTGGTCAGGACTCAGTGAATCGCTGTAAAAATGAAGAGTTTGATTTGATTCTGATGGACGTTCAGATGCCGGGAATGGATGGCATTCAGGCTACCCGCCACATCCGTAAGACGCCGCTTAACGCCGGAACGCCAATTATTGCCGTTACCGCCCATGCATTTAAGGAAGAGCAGGAACGCCTGCTATCATCCGGCATGGAAGATTATCTGCCCAAGCCCATTGAGTTTTCCACGCTTATCACACTGATTAAACGCTGGTGTCAGGGCGTGGACAGCAGTGCCATGGCGCTGCCAACGCTCGACTGGCAGCTGGCCCTTAAGCGTGCTAATCAGAATCGGGATTTGGCGATGGAACTGCTCCGTGAGTTTATTGCTCATTTACCGCAAGCGGCAGAAGTCATCAGAAGTGAATGGGATGCCCGCCATTACAAGGGCGTCCAGGATGAGATCCACCGCCTCCATGGTGCCTGTTGCTACACTGGGGTACCTAAACTTCAGGCGTTGGCTAACGAGATGGAATCAGCCCTGAAACTGGGCAATCATTATGAAGTGGCAGAAATGCTGCCGACCATCATTCTGGAATGTGAAATCGCGGCTGCCCAGGCTGACAAGTTTATTCAGGACAACGGCGCCTTTAATTCCCACTAAGCCTGTTCTCGTAAACGCGCTACCTGGCATTCACGTAACAGCCCGACAAACTCGCCCGGCTCACGGTCTAATTCGCTGGCGGAAATAAACACGTCATAGCCCAGCGCACTTCTTACCGCTGTCATGCGATTAGCCAGAATTGCCTTAATACCAGTTAAGGTCTCACCGTTTTCCAATACGAAGGGTTTATCTTCAAACAAACTGCTGCTGTAGCAGCCGCCAGTCGAGCAGGACTTGTCCTGTGCGTGAACCATCAATGGCCTTTGCTCAATAATGATGTGGGAGGCCAGACGTGGCGAGATGGTGGTTAAAAAATCGTCGTACCGTTTTAATTTAAAGCCCACCAGTTCCAGAGTGTCATGGTCAAGCCCGCGACTCACACGGGGGCAATCCACCCGCTGGATATCGTCCCAGGCTATATGCCATTGTCCGCAGCGATGCTGGTAGCTTACTTTATCGCGGCCGATAGCCAGACTATGCGGCGGCTCCCGTAATTTAAACCAGCCCACTAATATGGTCACAATGCCGCCACTTATGGCAAAGATGAGGGGTAGAAACAACCAGTCAGGGCTCAGGCTCAACGCCACTGAAGCAATCAGCAATACGGCTACGCCAATCAGAAGCGTGGTCAGGCCGTTGCGCTTGGCTGTAGAGCGGATAAAAATGTAATCATCGCTGGAAGACATAGAAATACACCACAAACATTAATATTGTCCAAATCACATAGAGCCGCATACGTTTACAAAACGGGCAGTTCGTTGACCACCAGCCGGCCTTGTTTTTACTCCCCTTCGCGGAGGACTCAGTCTGGCTCTGATTCGTCATTTTGTTGGGCTCAGGCATACGCGGTACTGTTCATTTAAACGACGGGTTTGAGTAAATAGTTTATCATGCCCCGGTTGCAACGCTGAGGGAATATATTTAGCACGCCAATCTTGGCAATATTTACGCACAGGGATATGATCCCGCGCAACGATAATCCGCACGGCAGTTAGCGATTTTTGCTACACTAGCCACAAATCAATGAGGCCGCAGCTAAATCTATGTCGAGTTTCACCGGTAATCATATTCTTTCTGTCTCTCAGTTCGATCGTGATGCGATAGAACTGGTCTTTAGTGTCGCCCAAAGCATGGAACCTTACGCCAAGCGTCAAAAGAGAACCACTGTTCTTGATGGCGCAATTCTGGGTAACCTGTTTTTTGAACCCAGTACCCGAACCCGGGTGAGCTTTGGGACTGCCTTTAACCTGCTCGGCGGTGAAGTGCGGGAAACCACGGGCATGGCAAACTCTGCGCTGGCTAAAGGAGAATCCCTGTACGACACTGCCCGGGTACTTAGCGGCTACTCCGACATTATTGCCATGCGCCATCCGGCTGCCGGATCGGTTGCTGAATTTGCCCAAGGCAGCCGGGTACCGGTGTTAAACGGCGGTGACGGCGCCAATGAGCATCCCACCCAGGCCTTACTTGATCTGTTTACCATTAAGCGTGAACTGCAGTTTAATAACAAAACCATTGATGGTCTGCATATCGCCATGATTGGTGATTTACGTTACGGGCGAACCGTGCACTCCTTGTCTAAACTGCTGTGTTTATTCAAGAACGTTCGTTTTACCCTGATTTCTCCTAAAGAACTGGCGATGCCGGACTATATTCTGGAAGCTATTGAAAATGCCGGCCACTCGTTACAAGTTACCGACCAGCTGGAAGGGAATATGGACGCCGATATTTGTTATCAGACCCGTATTCAGGAAGAGCGCTTCCCTTCGCAGGATGAAGCCAATAAATACCGCGGAAAATTCCGTTTAAATCAGTCGATTTACACCCGGCATTTTCAATCTAAAACCGTTATTATGCATCCGTTACCGAGGGATTCCCGTACAGAGGCTAACGAGCTGGATAACGACCTCAATCTCAACCCTAATCTGGCGATTTTCAGACAAACCGACAACGGCGTTTTAGTGCGCATGGCGTTATTCGCTCTCACGCTCGGCGTGGAAAATCTGGTGAGTCAATACGAAAAGCCTGTCATCTGGTATAGCAATAAGAGCTAAAAACATTATGCAACGATCCGAACAACTATTTGAGCGCGCCCAACTTTCTATTCCCGGTGGCGTAAATTCACCTGTGCGAGCCTTTAAAGCAGTCGGCGGAACACCGCGCTTTATTGAAAAGGCTGACGGCCCGTATATCTATGATGTGGATGGCAAGCGATACATTGACTATGTGCAATCATGGGGTCCTATGGTACTGGGCCATAACAATGACAAAATCCGCGAAGCGGTAATCCATGCCGCGGCTTCGGGTTTAAGCTTCGGTGCGCCCACTGAAGCCGAAATTATTATGGCCGAAAAAGTGCGTGAGATAGTGCCATCCATGGAAATGGTCAGAATGGTGAACTCAGGCACCGAAGCCACAATGTCAGCCATTCGTCTGGCGCGTGGTTACACCGGCAAAAATAAGCTGGTGAAATTTGAAGGCTGCTATCATGGCCACGCCGATTCCCTGCTGGTAAAAGCCGGCTCCGGCGCCCTGACCCTTGGCGTACCGAGCTCTCCGGGCGTACCAGCCGACGTAGCACAGCACACCTTAACCGTTGAATACAATAACCTCGATAGCGTTAAGCAGGTGTTTGCTGAAGTGGGCGACGATATTGCCTGTATTATTGTTGAGCCGGTTGCCGGCAACATGAACTGTATTCCTCCTGTCGATGGCTTTTTGCAAGGCCTGCGCGATATTTGTGACGAACACGGCGCGGTACTGATTTTTGACGAGGTGATGACTGGTTTTCGGGTTAGTCGTGGCGGCGCGCAGGAGCGCTATGGCGTGACTCCCGACCTGACTTGCCTGGGCAAAGTCATTGGTGGCGGTATGCCGGTGGGTGCATTTGGCGGTAAAAAGTCCATCCTCACCCATATTGCGCCAACCGGCCCTATCTATCAGGCGGGTACCTTATCAGGCAACCCTATCGCCATGGCGGCGGGTCTGGCAGCAATGGAACAAATTGCTGAGCCTGGCCTTTACGAACCTATCTTCAACAGCACCAAGGCGCTGGTTGAAGGATTTCAGGCTATCGCTGATGAACATGGTATCCCGTTTACCACCAACCACGCCGGTTCAATGTTCGGCCTGTTTTTCACCGACGTAGATAAGGTTGTGAACTATCAGCAGGCAATTAACTGCAATCAGGAGCGCTTTAAGCAGTTTTATCACGGCATGCTCGACGAAGGTGTTTATTTGGCTCCGGCCTCTTATGAGGCGGGCTTTGTGTCTAAAATGCATACGCAGGACATTGTCGACGCTACACTTGAAGCGGCGCGCAAAGTGTTTGCCAACCTTTAAGTTAACGGGCGGGTCAGGAACAATGCAGGGATGACGCTGCTTTACACAGCCTTTGTGTGCGTAACGGTACTCTATGCCGGGATTGTAACCCTGCTGCTTATCAGACAGAAACGGGTAACCCGGCGTATCGCCCGGGCGGCGACCCGCGTTATTCCTGAACCGGTCATTCGGAACGACGATAGCGAACAACGTTTTCTGGAAAAGGCAGATGAAGCCATGCGGCTGAATCAGACTTTCCAGAAATTTGTACCGAAACAGTTTGTCGACCACTTTGCCAAACATGGTATCGACACCCTCGAACTCGGCCGCGCCGACGAAGACGAAGTTGCCATCCTGTTCTGTGACATTCGGGGGTTCACCGGCCTGTCGGAGAAAATGAAACCCCAGGAGTTAATGAACTTCCTGAATTCCTATTTTTTGCGCATGAATGACCCCATTCACCAGAACGGCGGCTTCATCGACAAATTTATCGGCGACGCCATTATGGCCCTGTTTGACCACCCCGGCGGCACTGGCACCGACAAAGCCACCGATGCGGTGAATGCAGCGCTCGACCTGCAAAAAGCCCTCAGCGTGTATAACAGCCACCGGGCTAAATCCGGCTATGAAGGCATTCGGGTTGGCGTAGGCGTTCATATTGGCCCGGTTATTCTGGGCACTGTGGGCAGCGATGACCGAATGGACACCACTGTGATTGGCGACAGCGTGAATATCGCCTTTCGTCTTGAAGGCCTGGCGCCGAAGTATCACGCCGATATTGTTATCAGTTCGCAGACACTCAAAGCCATTAGCCATAAACAGCAAATAGACTGCCGGGTGCTGGATGTGGTCAGGGTTAAAGGCAGGCTCCGGTTAGGGTTTATGAAGTACTTAACCACCTGAGTGAGGATGCCCGTAAACAAAAACTTATCGTGGCGCCCTATATTCGTGATGGCCTGGCTTGCCGTATTACCAGAGACTGGCAGGAAGCGCTCAGCCATTTCAATAAGGCTTTGCTGATAGCCCCCGACGATCGATTGCTGCATCATCACATTCATACCATTGAAACTCTGATGCACACTGACCTCCCGGACGACTGGGATGGCGCTGTAGCACATTAACCAACAGGAAGCCGAAGTGAGTAATTACGATATACAGACAATTTTTCAATGGCTTATCCCCGTGGCTATCATCATGACCGTGGTGGGGTTTATTTTAGGTAAACGCAAAACAGACAAACCCATACTGACCGCGCTGTCTCTGGGTATTTCTGTCTTCGTGCCGATTGTAGCGATTGTGTATCTTATCTACCTGCTTAATAAACCTGATCAGGCTGCGGCAAAATAAGCTGTTCGTGCAAGACCAATAAAAAAGCCAGACGGGAAGTGGAAGCCCGTCCGGCCAAAGCATTCAACCATCACCGGGTAGCGCTGGTTGGGTTACTGATTAAACATGCTCAGTAGAGCGCAGCGCCTGGATCCGCTGTTCCAGCGGCGGGTGACTCATAAACAGCTCTGAGAAACTGCGTTTACCGGCAATACCGAAAGCCATCATGGTGCCTTCCAGTTCGCTTTCCCGGTTAGACTTGAGTCGCTCCAGTGCCGCAATCATTTTTTGTTTACCCACTAATGAAGCGGAACCCGCATCAGCACGGAACTCACGTTGACGAGAGAACCAGAACACCACCACACTGGCCAGCGCACCAAAAATCACTTCCAGAATGATAACCGTGAACATATAAGCGAAACCGCCCACTACCTCACCATCTTCATCGTTTTGCATCAGATTGCTGATTAAGCCTGCAACCACCCGGGCCAGGAAAATTACGAAGGTGTTTACCACGCCCTGAATAAGCGCCAGGGTAATCATATCGCCATTGGCCACATGAGATACCTCGTGGGCCAGTACCGCCTCAGCTTCTTCCTGCGTCATGTTTTGCAGCAAGCCTGTGGACACTGCAACCAACGCGTTATTGCGATTGGCACCAGTGGCAAAAGCATTGATTTCCGGCGAGTCATAAACCGCCACTTCCGGCATGCCGATACCGGCTTTCTGGGCCTGGCGTTTTACGGTTTCCAGCAGCCATTGTTCAGTCGCATTTCGCGGCCGTTCTATAACAACAGCGCCGGTTGAGCGCTTTGCCAGCCACTTAGACATTAACAGTGAAATAAACGAACCACCAAAACCAAATACAGCAGCAAATATCAGTAAGCCACCCATACTCTGGCTGTTAATACCCAGCACGGCAAACACCACACTGAGCACAATCCCGAGTACCAGTACCACGGCCAGGTTTGTGATCAAAAACAGCACTACACGTTTCATAAAAGCCTCGCTAAACAAGAAACGAAAATTAACACTGTGCATTATATAGGGTCATACACTGTAAGTTAAAATCGTATATAACTTACATTTAGTCAGATAAAAACTGATCAAAAACACCAGATGCTGGTATCAGCTACGCAGGGCTTTTACCAGTTGCAGAACGGCAGGGTGAGTGAGTTTGCGCTCTGGGGAGATCGCGTAGAGCTGCTCGGTAACACGGTTGATAACACCGACTTTAAGCAAGCCAAATTGCTTTTCCAGTTGAGGTGCCAGCAGCAAGGGGGCAGAAAACGCGCCCAGCCCTTCCTGGGCAAAAGCCAGCATCAGCGCGCTGTCGTCAAACTCAGCCGTGATATCAGGCTGAATATCCTGGGTGCTGAACCAGCCTAACAACTGTTGTCGAATTAGCGACTTTTTGCCTTGCAGCAGAAAAGGGGCGTTATGCAATGAGCGGGGAAAGTCCTGAGTTAGTGTGTCGTATTTATCGGCGGCGGCATACACAGCCATGGGCGACTCGGTGATTAAATGGCTGTATGCCTTAATGTGACTGCCGGTTTGAATGGGCTGGTCGGATAACACCATATCCAGACGGTTAACCGCCAGTTCGCCGAGCAATGAGGTCAATTCTCCCTCCCGGCACACCAGTTTTACCGGTAACTGTAAGACCGGCTTAAGCATTTCGTAGACCAGGGTTTTGGGCAGCACATCGGTGATCCCCACGGTAAAGCTCTGCCACTGGTTGTGCTGCTGATTAAGCACCGACTTGAGTTCTTCTCCGAGCTGAAAAATGTCTGCCGCGTAGCCCTGCACCAGTATCCCCAGCTCGGTGGGTATCAGTCGCCGGGATTGGCGGGTGAATAACGATGCGCCAATGGTGTCTTCCAAAGCACTTATCTGGCCACTGATAGTTTGCGGTGTGATATGCAGTAATTCGCTAACCCGGGCAATAGAGCCGTGCTCGGCCACCATATAAAAGTAATACAGCTGATTGTAGTTAATTGGCGTCATGGGCAGGTGGCGTGATCAGAGCTTGGCCTGGGCTTTAATAAACGCGATGGACGGTGCGAAAAAAGCGCAGCCTGTCTCGGCAGCGGTATAGTCCAGCCAGCGATCGTACTCGCCGTCGCCACTGCCGTATACCTGACTGTGTAACATTCGTTTAAAGGGTTGTGAGCTGGCAGAACAGATAACCGAAAACATACCCTGCGATGTCATATCGCCGTAAGGCATGCCCTGCTTGAGCAAGTCCGCCTTACCCTGCTCGGTAGCAATAATACTGGCCCTGACGCTATGAGAGGAAGGATTACACTCTACACTGGGCAGGTTATGCTCTTTGGTTGTGCCCATGATTTGTTCCTGCTGGCGTTCAGACAGGCTCAACCAACGGCGTAAATCGTGCCTGAAGCGCTGTACATGCACATAGCTGCCACCGGCAAAGCCGTTGTCATCGTCTTCGATAACCGCAACTTTGGCTCGCTGCAGGCCCCGGGGATTGTCCTGGGCGTACAAATAGCCATTAAGATCGCGACCGTCCAGATAGCGGAAGCCCTGTATCTGTTCCACCAGCTCTACGTGGATCCGCAGTAGTTCCATGATCTCCAGGCCAATGGCATAGCAAATATCGATGCGATCAGCGCGGATTTGAATAAACAGATCGCAGGGCGTGGAGGGTGCAACACGGTCTTCACTTTGCATATCAGGAAACGGCGTAAGTTCAACGGGGATGGGGCCGGGATAAAGTTCACTCCAGTAATTACTGCCCACGGCAATAATCCCTGACACCATGGCTTCATAGTGTTCATTATCGTAATGATCAATCACTTCCAGAGCCCGGCCCAGCTTGGCACGGACTGCCTGTGAATCGTCGTCAATCACATTGAACAACAAGTACTGCGCATGCAGATTGGGTTCAGCACAAATACCTTTTTGTGGTTGCGACATAGTCTTCCCGTTGTTTTTATCGTTATCGACCGGTGTTGTTATTTAATACCCGGCAGCCTGACCATCTTTGCGGCTTTCCGATGCTCCATAGTATATCTGCTTATCGGCATCATACATAATCGCTTGATAGCCACCGTAAATCCCCAATATATTTTCCAGTTTGTGGCCTCTTTCCAGCAACTCTCTTTCGGTGCTCAGCGAAAAGCCACGTTCCAGACTAATCGAGCCACCGTCTTTCATTAAGGCGCCGGTAGGGCTGCTTGAGCCACTGTGAATAAACCGGGGCGCATCTCCAGCCTCCTGCAAATTCATACCAAAATCAATAAGGTTGACGATTATTTGCGCATGCATCTGGGGTTGTGTGGCGCCGCCCATAACGCCAAAGCTTAACCAGGGTTTATTATTGCGCGTGACCATGGCCGGAATAATGGTATGAAAGGGACGTTTACCCGGCTGATATTCGTTACTGTGACCGGGCTCCAGGGTAAATAACTCACCTCTGTTTTGCAGAATAAAGCCCAGCCCTGGCGGGGTCATGCCGGATCCCATGCCGCGATAGTTACTCTGAATTAATGACACCATATTACCGCGGCTGTCGGCAACGGTGAGATATACAGTGTCGCCGTCGATAACGCCAGCATCATAGCGGTTGGCCGCCTTTTGCGGATCGATAAGTTTACGGCGCTCCCGGGCATACTCTTTACTGATAAGCGGTGCTACCGGGATATCATTAAATGCAGGATCGGCGTAGTACTTAGCACGGTCCTCAAAGGCCAGTTTTTTTGCTTCAACAAAGGTATGGATATAGTCGGCAGAATCCAGTCCCATGCCTTCGATATCGTACTGTTCCAGAATATTGAGGATCTGCAGCGCCGCAATGCCCTGACCGTTAGGCGGTAACTCCCAGACATCATAGCCACGATAATTAGCTGATACCGGCGTCACCCAGTTAGAGGTGTGAGCAGCCAGGTCCTCATAACTTAAATATCCCCCCTGCTCTTTCATGTAAGCCGCAACCACCCGGGCAATATCACCTTTGTAAAATGCATCCCGGCCGCCGGTAGCGATTTTTTCGTAGGTCGCAGCCAGCCCCGGATTCTTAAACACATCACCCTTTTGCGGCACTTTACCGCCCGGCATAAAAGTGGCTGCAAATGCCGGGTAATGACCGATTCGATTAACATTCATTTGCCAGTAATAAGCCACAAGCTCGCTAATCGGAAAGCCGTTACGTGCGTAACGAATTGCCGGCGACAGCAGTGAAGTCATGGGTAAGCGGCCAAAGCGGTTGTGCAGCTCAAACCAGCCATCTACCGCTCCGGGCACAGATACCGGCAACGGCCCGAAGGATGGAATCTTAGTTAGCCCCGCAGCGGAGAATACTTCAGCAGTCAGCGATTTGGGCGACCGTCCTGACGCATTCAGCCCGTATAGCTGTTTACTCTCAGCATCCCAGACAATCGCAAACAGATCGCCACCAATACCGCTACCGGTGGGCTCGACAAGGCCTAGCATGGCGTTTGCTGCAATGGCTGCATCGATGGCGCTGCCGCCTTGCTTAAGGATATCCAGGCCAACCTGAGTTGCCAGCGGCTGACTGGTTGCCACCATTCCTTCCCGGGCAATCACTTCGGAGCGACTGGCAAAGGGTTTGCCGGTAATTCTGTCATAAGCACTGGCGGATACAGAGATCACCAGCCCCATAACCACACAAGTCAGCTTTATTCCCATGCCTTTTACTAACCTCAACATCATTATTATTTCGTTACCCTTGTTATTGTGAGTATCTGGCTGTCTGTAAGAATTACCAGCCCGGCGTGAATGCTTTGCCTAAGATAACATATTATTACAATCCTTCACTTTTTGCTGAAAAACCAAACACCTTTAAATACGCGGGCTGCGCAACCATCAGCGGGCGCAGGCGAATTGGAATCATGTTTGCAATGCTGTTGGTAATAATGAATTGAGTTGCTATGAGCTAATAATCTGTCCCCTCGCTTGCAGTACTAGTGGACCATTTTTTCAATTTGTCTTGTGAGACATCCAACCGCAGAGAGTCAGTACCATGAGCACAGAATTTAGTATCGTTACTATTGTGAAGCATCGCACCCAGCAATTGTCTAATTTGCTAAGCAGTATTGAGCGTTCTTCAGTTATCCCCAAAGAGGTGGTGATTGTATGGATGACCTCGCCCAGTGACGAGTCGCTATTAAGCAGTGAGCACTTTGACATTCAGCATTGTTTCACCACGCATTCAGAGTTACCCATAGCCAAAGCCAGTAATCGTGGCTTTGAAGCCTGTACCACAGCAAAGATTATCTACCTGGATGTAGACTGTATATGTCCGGCAACGCTGCTGCAGGAAATGACAGCTCCATTGGTAAACGGCAAGGTGACCACCGCAAACATAACTGACCTGCCGTGCAAAGCTGAAGAAGTCTCTGAAAGTGTCTTACAAGACCTGGCAGCAATACCCGTTCAGGCGCCCAAAGAACTTCCTTTTGTTCATTTTGATGCCACGGCATTTGCTATCACCAGCGATGATTTTGAGCGTCTCGGTGGCTTTGATACCGACTACGATGGCTATGGCTTCAGCGATGTGGATTTTGCCATGCGTTGCAGCCAGGCCGGTCTTACACTAGTGAATACAGGCCGGCACATCTTTAAACAATTTCATATGCATTTTGATCCGCCACTTAATCACTTGTGCGATCTCGTTGCCAATGCGGAGCTGTTTAAACAAAAGTGGAGTTGTTATCCCTTCTGCGACTATTTCGAGAAGTTTGCTGAGCTTGGCTATGTGAATGCGGATTATGAACAAGCCGGGATCCGGGTTACCCGCCTGGCATCAGAGGAAGAGCTGGATGAATTTTTTATTGAACAGCCCTGCGAGGAACAACCGGAAGTTGCAGAGGAAATGCGGCAAACCGCTTAAGACGTAAGACATTAAAAAGCACGGTTCAATTGATGAAGTGAACCGGGCTTTTTTTGCATTTAGCTGACTTATTTATCTTTCAGCGGTGTTTCTTCGGTTACCGGTACCGTATTCACATCGGTATCCAGTGACTCAACCGCCTTTCTAACGCCAGCCGCATAGTCCGGGTGGACCTTTTCGAGTACCGCATACCAGCGTTCTTTTACCCCATCTGAGCATGGCCCCATGGCCGCTGCGTAATTTTTGTATAAGCGGGCCTTTTGTTCGTCGGAAAACATTTCATACAGTGCTCTGGGCTGCACGTAATCAATATCTGCTTCCTCCTGATTGTATCGGTCGGCGTCGCCGTCGATACGCAGCGGTGGTTCGGGGTTTTCCACCTGCGCTTGTGGGCCGCTATGCTGATTAGGTTCGTAATAGGCATCGGGGTTATCAAAATCATTGGTAAAGAATCGCATGGCGCCATCTTTGTGATAGTGATTCACCTTAGCGTTTTTTGGTGCATTAGCAGGCAGGGCTTCATAGTGCGTTCCGAGTCTGTACCGGTGCGCATCTGCATAAGAGAAGATTCTTGCCTGAAGCATTTTATCCGGACTAAACCCAATGCCTGGCACCACATTAGAAGGGCTGTAGGCGGCATTTTCTATCATCTGAAAATAATTTTCCGGTACGGTATGCATTTCCAGCTCACCTACCTCAATCAACGGATAGTCTTTGTGTGGCCAGACTTTGGTTAAATCGAAGGGATTGTAGGCCTGATTACCGGCTTCCTCTTCAGGCATTACCTGAATGTAAAGTGTCCACTTGGGGTAGTTGCCTTCATCAACGGCGTTGATAAGGTCTTCCTGATATGACTCCCGGGTTTTGCCAATAATGTGCTCGGACTCTTCATTGGTATAATGCTCGTGACCCTGCTGGGTTTTAAAATGGAACTTCACCCAGAATCGCTCGCCCATAGCATTCCACATACTAAAAGTATGTGAGCCATAGCCATTCATATACATCGGGTTTTTGGGAATACCGCGGTCAGACATTAAGATCGTCACCTGATGCACGGATTCGGGCTGAGCCGCCCAGAAATCAAACATGGCTTCCGGGCTTCTGAGGTTAGTTTTTGGGTGGCGTTTCTGGGTGCGAATAAAGTCAGGAAACTTAAAGGCATCGCGGATAAAGAAAATGGGCGTGTTATTACCCACCATATCCCAGTTGCCCTCTTCAGTATAAAACTTAAGGCTGAATCCACGCACATCGCGTTCTGTATCGGCCGCGCCGGACTCTCCGGCTACCGTCGACCAGCGGCTTAACACGTCGGTTTTCTTGCCGATTTCTGAAAACAAATCGGCGCATGTGTATTGGGTAATGTCATGAGTAACGGTAAACGTACCCTGCAGCCCCCATCCCTTTGCGTGTACTGCCCGCTCTGGAATACGCTCACGATTTTGATGGGCGAGCTTTTCGATTAGCTGATAATCCTCCAGCAGCACCGGACCGCGACTGCCTGCCGTTTTTGAAGTGGAATTTGACGAAACCGGGGCGCCTGCGGTGGTGGTTAGCTTGGGTGCTTTAGCCATTTTCTATCCTTTGATTATGAGTTCCTGAATTGGTACGCCTTCGGGCTCTAAAGCGACCAATCGATTTTATCGGTTGGTCGGCGCAGTCGAAGCGATTAGCTCAGCAAAACGTTAAGCGCTACCAGCGGCTTTTACGCAAAAATACCACCACCTGTTAAAATATAGGGCTAACCGGTTGGCATTGCTTGCAGTAAACATACTGCTGATCTTATGAACTGCTGCTGGTCACAATTCCAGACCCTTCGCCAATAAGTGGGATGCAGTCAATGACAACTTATTTTGTAGCCGTTATTACACTAAACCTGGTTTGTTTTCTGTTCATCCTGCTGTCCGGTATTCAGCATAAAAAACATCACTACTACTCACTGGCAATCGTTAATTTACTGCTTGTTGGTTACCACTTTTTATCCTGGCGTTTTCACCAGGCCTCCACGGTTTCCGAAGCCATTACTCTAAGCCGGTTACACACCAATACCGTCATCCTTGGCTGGCCGTTTATTATTTATACCTTTGGCCACTGGTGCAGATTCCGCTATACCAACCTTATGGTATTAGCTTTCGGTACTATGGCGGCCATTTTCACGCTGTTTAACACATTCTCTGATACGGTTTTGCGACATGGTAACAACCCACAACTGGTTAAATTTGATAACTTGTTCGGCGAGCCAATGTCCCTGCTGGTTGGTGAGCCCAGTATGTTTTTCTCCCTGTTCCATGCTGGTTTTATTGTTATGGCTGTTGTGCTGCTTTTGTTTGCTTTACGCTTTTATCAGCAGCAGAACAATTTTATCTCACTGGCTCTGACCATTTGCCTGGGGTTGTCGGTAGCCACCAGCTTTATGAGTTATCAGATAGACAGTGGTAGCGTCCCATTGTTCTACACAGGAGGCCTACCCTTTACTCTTATTTCTCTGGCTTTCGCCTTAATGCTCAGTGTTTCATACCGGCGGAATGCCAGGGAGCTGGATCATCAGCGTAAACGCCAGGGTGAATTCGAACTCGCTCTCAGACGCCTCGCTACCAGTGCGGCAGGCGAAGACGCCGATCATTTTTACATCGAACTGATTGCAACCCTTTATCAACTCTCACCGGCGGAATTCATATTTATCGGTGATAAGTGTGCAGACAGTGAGACTAAGATAGAAACCAGGGCTGTACTAAAACACGGGCAACCAGTGCCAAACTTCACTTATCAGACTGAAGGCACAGCCAGTCAGGAGGTGTTAGACCGGGGCCTGCATAGTGAGAAGCACATCACCGCCGCCAGCTTTAAATGTCGGGAAGCCAATGAGGCACCGGCCTTTGCCAGCTACACCGGCATCCCCATTGAGAATAGCAGCAGGGAGAAGGCGGGCTTAATTATGATGTTCTTCTCGCGACCCGACGGCATTGATAGTGCCCTGCAACAAGCCCTGCAGGTCGTCTCATCCCGTGCTGCATCAGAATTACAGCGCGATCAACTCGAACAAAAACTGCGCTCCATGGCTTATTATGATTACCTGTCGAACTTACCTAATCGCGCCCGCTTACTCGAGGTGCTCAATGCTACGTACCTTGATGCCACCAGGCATCGGCAGAACGCCTTGCTAGTACTGCTCGATCTGGACCATTTTGGTGAGATTAACCGAAAGTACGGCTACGAAATTGGCGATCAGGTTATTCATATTCTGGGTAACCGATTTGCTGCCTATCGCTCTGCAGACGTTTTTATAGCACGTAATGGCGGCGATGATTTCGCCATATTGCTAACCAACCTGCAAGCCGATTACACCGCGCTACTGCATGTTCACTGGGCCGCCCTGAAAGCCATAGTCAGTGATGAAATCACTATCGGCCGACGCAAGATATCGGTTCAGTGCAGCGCCGGAGCCGTGTTGTTCCCAGAACAAATTGAAAGCCGTTTTGATGTGATCAGCTCAGCAGAACACGCGTTGCAACAAGCTAAAGAGCGTGGCCGCAATCAATGCTCATTGTTTGCCCCTGAAATGCTGGCCATCAAGGATGCTGCCCGTGAGCTGGAGGAGGACTTATCCAGCGCGTTACAATATAACGACGAACTCTCAATGGTTTATCAGCCAAAGGTGGATGCCCATGGCAGACTGACCGGCAGTGAGGCGTTGCTGCGCTGGCACCATCCGGTTAAAGGGTTTATCTCACCGGCTCATTTTATACCCATTGCCGAAGAAACAGGCCTTATTCATGAGTTGGGCAAATGGGTGTTACGCCGCGTCTTTGAACAGATCCGCGACTGGCAACAGCGAAGCGTGCCGCTTTACCGGGTTTCGATTAATGTTACGGCTTCCCAGTTTGCTGAAGGCGACTTTATTCATTACCTGCTTGCACAACGGACTGAATACAACATACCGGCACAGCTGATCGAAGTAGAGCTTACAGAATCAAGTTTGCTATTCGATAGCCACAAAGCCATTGAGCAACTAAAAACCTTACAGAACACCGGTATCTCGGTGGCACTGGATGATTTTGGTACCGGTTATTCATCACTCTCTTATCTGCGCGATTTACCGCTAAACGTGCTTAAGATTGATAAGTCCTTTATCGACAATATCGACCATCAGCAAAGTAAGGAGCTGGTCAGGTCAATTATCGCCATCGGCAAACATATGAAGCTGCTCACCGTTGCAGAAGGTACAGAAAGCAAGGAGCAGGTAGAGATGCTTAAAGAAATGGGCTGTGACTATTTTCAGGGTTACTACTTTAGCCGCCCGCTGACGCCAGAAGCTTTTGAAGCATACGTAATGAGATAGAGCCTCAGTAAAAGCAAGAAAAAACCCCGCATAAGCGGGGTCTGAGTCGAAGTGATTTAGGCTTATTATTATTAACTTAAGTGCCTAATCAATAATGTGTCCGAAGATTATGAACGGCCACCAGTGAAGTCAGGATAAGCTTCCAGACCACATTCACTGATATCAACACCTTCAAATTCTTCTTCTTCGCTAACGCGTACACCGATAACTGCTTTGATGATTAACCAAACCACTAAGCTGGTTACGAATACCCATACGAAGATAGTCAGAGCACCGATGATTTGACCAGAGAAAGTCGCGCCACCAGTAACAGGAACCAGTAACAGACCTAACAGACCAACAACACCGTGAACAGAAATCGCACCTACCGGATCATCGATTTTCAGTTTGTCCAGAGTAACGATGCTGAATACAACCAGGATACCGCCCAGGGCACCAAACAGAGTCGCAGTCAGTGGCGTAGGAGTAGAAGGTTCAGCAGTAATAGCAACCAGACCAGCCAGTGCACCGTTAAGTGCCATTGTCAGGTCAGCTTTACCAAACATGATGCGAGCAACAATCAGAGCAGCAATAGTACCACCCGCTGCAGCAGCGTTAGTGTTCATGAAAACTACAGCAACCGCGTTAGCGCTTTCTACAGTAGCAGTAGCCAGTACTGAACCACCGTTGAAACCGAACCAACCCATCCACAGGATGAATGTACCTAAAGTTGCCAGAGGCAGGTTTGCACCAGGGATAGCGTTAACTTTGCCATCTGCAGTGTATTTACCTTTACGAGCACCCAGTACCAGTACACCCGCTAATGCAGCCGCTGCACCAGCCATGTGAACGATACCAGAACCAGCGAAGTCAGAGAAACCAAGGTCGCCCAGTGTGTACATGCCGAATACAGACGCGCCACCCCAGGTCCAGGCACCTTCCATTGGGTAGATGAAACCAGTCATCACTACCGAAAAGGCAAGGAACGCCCACAGTTTCATACGCTCAGCTACCGCACCAGATACGATAGACATTGCAGTGGCAACGAATACTACCTGGAAGAAGAAGTCAGCTGATGGTGCATAGGTTGCTGGTTCATCAGCAACGCCAGTTGCGCCGTCGCCTACGATGCCGCCCAGGAAAGGTACCCAGTCACCACCGCCGTACATGATGCCGTAACCGCAAATCATGTACATAGTACAAGCAATCGCAAACAGTGCGATGTTTTTAGTTAAGATTTCAGTTGTGTTTTTAGCACGTACAAGGCCAGCTTCCAGCATGGCAAAACCTGCAGCCATCCACATTACCAGTGCGCCACAGATCAAAAAGTAAAAGGTATCTAACGCGTACCCTAATTCAAAAGTTGTTTCCATTATGCTTATCTCCGCAAATTTCTCGTCGACTGCTCTTACAGTGCGTCGGTATCTGTTTCGCCAGTACGAATCCGGACAGCGCCTTCAAGGTCGTAAACGAAGACCTTGCCGTCACCAATTTTGCCGGTTTTCGCAGCACCTGTGATGGCTTCAACCAAACGTTCCACCTGATCATCCTGAACTGCAATTTCCAGTTTGACTTTCGGCAGGAAGTCGACCTGATACTCGGCTCCGCGGTATAATTCTGTATGTCCTTTTTGACGTCCGAAACCTTTCACTTCGGTTACGGTCAGACCGTCAATACCGATTTCTGAAATGGCTTCACGAACATCATCCAGCTTAAATGGCTTGATGATTGCTGTGACTAGTTTCATGTGTTGCTCCCAAAATAATAGTGGTTTGCTACCAGTGTTCATGTTGTGCGAGATTGACTAGAACAAGTCCTATGCCATAAATTAAAACCCATATAAATCAACAACTAAATCAAAAATTGTTATATTTTCTTACAATTTTACGCACCATTTAAATGCATGAGACCCGGTTTGCACCATTTTGGTGCCATCACATTTCATCCTGTCAGTAATGTCGTTTATCGCAGGGAACTTAGCGTAAAACAGCCGGTCTATCTGGCATGGAAAAAATGGACTTAGCCTTTACCGGGCCCACGCGTTTTCAACCTGCTGAACCAGCCCCGAAAAAGGCTGGCAGGCTGGTGTGGCTGATTGTCGGCTCGGTGCTGGTTCATATTGCAGTAATCGCCACGTTATCGTTTCCGCCGCCTGTTACGCCGCCGGTGAAACCCAGTCCGGTGAAAGCAGTTCTGTACACGCCTGTTGTGCCTGCACCAACCCAGCCCGCGCCGGCAGAATTGCCCGAGCCCGCTGCAACCGATGCCCCCCCTGAAGAGCCAGAAATAGTCGGGTCTCAGCCCGTAAACGAACCATCACAAACCGAACCCGCGACACCGCCAGCGCAAGCCGAAGAAATTTCCGGTGTCAGTACTGAAGCCTCTGCACCGTCTTCAGGTGAAATACTTACTCAGGCAGAGGACAGCCCCGCACCACCTTCACGGCGTCTATCTAACGCCATTAATCGGGGGATTGCAGGACTGCAGTCACAAAAACAGCATAAACTCGCCGAACAAGTTACGCGGCAGCGCCGTCTGGAGCAGAAATCACCAGATTTACGCATTGGTGAGTACCAACCAGCCGAGCAAACTATTGGAGAATATGCCGTGAATTGCGAAAAGGGAGTGAATAGTACTGTGGCAACAGTTGCGCGACTGTTTGGAGGCAATGTAAAGTGCAACAGTCGCAACGAGTTCCAGCAATTCATCGACAAACGACAACATAAACAACCAGAACAATAAGGGACTGCCCGTGGCCGGAGCCAACCTACTTGCACTCATTGATGATATAGCCACCCTGCTAGACGATGTCGCCATGATGTCGAAAATGGCAGCCAAGAAAACTGCCGGTGTGCTGGGCGATGATTTAGCGCTGAATGCCAATCAGGTACAGGGCGTGAAACCCGACCGCGAGATACCCGTGGTGTGGGCAGTGGCTAAGGGCTCCTTCATCAATAAACTAATACTGGTGCCTGCCGCATTGTTGATCAGTGCTTTTGTACCGGTACTAATCACAGTACTGCTGGTACTTGGCGGTCTCTATTTATGTTTTGAGGGAGCTGAAAAAGTGCTCCATCGTTTCCTGCCCCATGCCGACAGCGCCGAGGAAGCCGATGAGCGCCTTAATAATCTGGCCGACGCTTCCATTGACCTGGTGCAAATGGAGAAAGATAAAATTAAAGGGGCGATACGCACCGACTTTATTTTGTCTGCAGAGATTGTAGTGATCACCCTCGGTAGCCTGCAGGGTGCCGACCTTACCACGCAAATTCTGGTCCTCAGCGGACTAAGTATCGCCTTTACCATTGGGGTTTACGGTCTGGTGGCCGGCATTGTAAAAATGGATGACCTCGGCTTATACCTGCTACGTAAATCATTAACGGGTGGCTACAACAGTGCGCAACGCATAGGCGGGCGTTTTTTACTGACAGCGGCACCAATTCTGATGAAGGTATTGTCATTCGTGGGCACCATCGCAATGTTTTTAGTCGGCGGCGGCATTCTGACTCACAGTATCCCGTTCTTACATCATCTCGCTGAATCGGTAACCCAGCTGATACCACAGATAGCCTTAATTCTGAGTATTGCTGCCGATGGTATCGCCGGATTAATCGCAGGGACGATCATCGCTTTCGCCCTGGCTATTTTTAATAAAGTCCGTCAGTAAAAAGGCTCCGCATCACAGTAAAGTAGCGTTAGCCATTTGCGCTACTTTACTGGCAATTAAATTATTAATTAGCAAAAAAAACCACACACTCAATTTTACCCGCCTTCGCAAAACCACAATAAAACCATATAAATCAAAATCTTATAAATTAATCACCTGACTGGCACAACTATCGCTAACTATTCTGCGACTTAGATTAACAGACAGCCTGCTCGGCGAGCATGATGAGGCTCTGATTGGGTACAGGGCAGTAAGTGTGAATCACTTACTGGTGTGCCCGTAACGAACAGCGAGGTTCAAGATTATGATTACTTACAGTTTTTTAATTTGGCTTTTATTGGGTCCGGTGCTGGCCTATATCGTTGCGCTGGGGATTTTTAACGGGATTCGTTACCTGTTTACGTCAGACTCATTGATCCACTAAAGGCTTACCGCATTTGTATCCCTGGACACTCCCGTAGTGCCACTTCTCAGGAATTGCAGATCTCTGCAATCTCCTGAGTTTTTTATCTGCTGAAGACCAATCAATTCTCCCAGGCAAACTCACCAGACTTAAGGCTTTTCTTATCAAAGACAAACCTTCAAAAATTCACCAATAAAGAATAAAACTTTACCTCCCCCCTTAAAGTGAGCTTATTTAAATCGAAGAAAGAACAAACTTTGTGCCCTTCTTCAGTGTTGTTATCGTCACTGGCATACATAACAAACCAGAAGAATCATCATGGATGAGGATTCAGTCGATGCGGCACATGGATGTGCCGTCATTGACGGTCTGGTTTGTTCTGCCAGGGACGATGACGTTGTTTACTGATAAGGGCTGCGGGGAGTCCAGAGGGTGTCGCATTACACCCTCTGGTCGGCGTCGGCGACTCCGACAGCGATCTTTAAACATCATTCTTTCGCTGAACCAGGGCTAAGCTCTCAAAAAAAGGGAAGGGGAGCCACCTTCCCTTTGGGTGCTGTCGGCACCCCGACATATTGCCGTTCAAGCAAACCAGATTAACCTATCAACCCCCAAACAACCGTTCCCACCAGGACTTTTCCTTAGCTTTCTTAGCCGGCGCTTTTTCTCCCGACTGACCCACACAACCCTTAGCAGGCGGTAGCGCATCAAGCACGGCAGGCACACTCATACTGCCCTGACATCCAGCCGTTACTACCGCACCGGTTGCAGGATCGAAATGCGCGATCCCAAGGCCATTAGGAAAACGTCGAGACAGGGATTTAGGTTCCTGTAACTGCTGATAGGCAAGGAACACAGGCAGTGCACCAGTAGAGCCCGTCAGGCCGGTTGAGCGGTTTTCATCATTGCCTACCCAGACCGTAGCCAGATTATTGCGGTCGTACCCGGCAAACCAGCTGTCGCGGTAATCATCGGTGGTACCGGTTTTTCCCGCCATGTTTATGTTGTCATAGGTTCTGCCAATGGCTTTTGCTGTACCTTCGGTGGCCACCTTATAAAGCGCGTAATTAAGCAGGTAAGCTGACTCCTCATTAACACGCTGCTCACCATACTCCGCCTGACGCCACATTAAGCGGTTATTCACGCTCACAATGGCACTCACCGTATGTAGCGGTCGGTACGCACCATTATTAGCAATCGTCTGGTATATCTGGTTGGTTTCAAAGGGGGTCAGCGCGACCGCGCCCAGGGTAAGCGCAGGTACTTCCGGAACCGGCCGTTTAACACCCAGATTTTTTAAAGTGGCGGCAACGTTATCAATACCCAGCTCAAGCCCCAGATTAACCGTAGGCACATTAAGTGACAAACTAAGCGCATCAATAAGCGGCACGGAGCCACGGTAAGTTTTATCAAAGTTTTGCGGCTGCCAGTTATCACCGTGTTCATCGCTGAGAGATAATGGCTTGTCTTCCAGTGGTGTAGCCAGATTGTACTGCGCTGGTTGCTCCAGTGCCGTCAGATACACCGCCGGTTTTACCAGCGAGCCTATGGGCCGAACCGCATCCAGAGCGCGGTTAAAGCCAGCAAAGCTGACATTGCGTCCGCCTACCAGTGCGCGCACCTCACCACTGCCAATGTCTGATACCACCATAGCGCCTTCCAGGGTCGCTTCGCGGCCTGGTTGCAAGCGGTCCAGAGTGCTGGTTAAAGCCTTTTCGGCGCGGCGTTGGGCATAAATGTCCAGAGTGGTGAACACCTTCACGCCCGACTCCCGAATGTTAGGGTCGGCAAGAATGGTTTGTAGTTCTTTACGCACCTGGGTCATAAATGCCGGGTGTTTACCGGTTGCCAGACTGTCGCCTGTAGCAATGCCTACTGGCCTCGATACGGCCATTTCGTATTGCTGCGGGGTTAACTCATTGCCTTCCAGCAACAAACGCAGTACCAGATTGCGCCGTTCGATGGCACGTTCGGGGTACTTACGGGGGTTGTAATAAGAAGGGCCTTTTATCATCCCTACCAACATGGCGATTTCGGTTTCGTCGAGTTCGTACACCGGGCGGTCAAAGTAAAAATAGCTGGCCAGGCCGAAACCGTGTACAGCCATATCACCGCTCTGCCCCAGAAACACTTCATTCAGATAAGCCTGGATGATCTTGTCTTTGCTGTAGCGGGCATCAATGATGATGGCCATCAGTGCTTCTTTAATTTTTCGTTCAAGCGAACGTTCGCGGGTCAGATAGAGGTTTTTAACCAGTTGCTGAGTGAGCGTACTGCCGCCCTGAACTGTGCGTCCCGCTGCGATATTCGCCAGTAGCGCACGAATGATAGACAACGGGGCAATACCGTGATGACTGTAAAAATCACGATCTTCGGTAAGCGTTAATGCCTTTACCAGTAACGGCGGCACATCTTTCAGCGTCACCAGCATACGATCTTCCTGACTGCCACTGGCAAGACGGGTTACCAGCCAGGACTCCAGCCTGACTTGTTGTAATGACTGGTCGGTTTGTAAATCAGTAATAGAGGCGATGCGCGCACCATTCCAGCGGATAGCTAACTGCCGCAACGGCTGAAAGCCATCAGGAAAATGGAACGCCCGACGGTAAATATTAATAGCTGCCTGACTAACACTGTATTCGCCACTGCCCTGAATCTGATTCACCCGTCGGTAACCCAGCAGTTTCAGCTCATCCAGCACTTCTTTGCGAGTAATCTCCTCACCCTTTTGCAGTTGCAGCGGACGGGCGTAGATTTGTGCAGGCACCTGCCATTTATTACCTGAAAAGTGGTGCTTAATCTGGGCATCAAGATAAATAATGTAGGCCCCGAACAGCACCAGCAGAATTAAAGATAACTTCCAGAAAAACCGCCAGAGTCGGCGTTTTCGGTTAGGATTAGAAGTAGGCTCGGCTTTTTTTGATGTCACAACGCTTCCTGTAAATACTTTGCGGGTACGACCGGTTGCTGGCATTCAGTCCGGGCAAGGGACACAGCAGTTTTGTTTGCGCTGTATCAATTACCTGTATGCAACTTTAGGCTCATCAGACTAGACAAGTGATTGTTCGCTTTTTACTCTGTAAGTCAATCAGCCTTTGGGAAAGCCATGATACTGGCTGAAGTAAGGAGTTTACCATGAAAATTACCGTCGATATCGATCTGTCACCGTCAGAAGCTCGCGAACTCTTAGGCTGGCCGGACATGACCAAAATCCATGAAGCCACCATTGCCATGTTTACCGAACAATTAAAAAACGGTAACCAGGAAACAATGATGACCCTTCTGAAACCCTACCTTGATGGCAGTCAGCAGGCCTTTTCTTTCTACCAGAAAATGATGGAAGGCATTGCCACCAGCACCGCCTCAGGCAAAAAATAACAACTTCAAGGAGCACTTGTGGAGCAACAGGATAAGCAGGAAATTCTGGACACGCTGAACCAGTATGCTGAGCAGTTTAATAGCATGGTACAGAAAATTCTTACCCGTCAGGCTGATTCGAACGACGCTGCAAAGATGTTCGACCCGCAACACTTGCAACAGCTACTGACCACAAAACTGGCTGATAAGGTAGAAGTAGATACCTCTAAGCTGGTTGAAAACCAGATGGAGTTTATGCGCCAGCAAACCGAGCTTTGGCAGCAGGCAAGCAGGGCCATGTTCGGCGAGAAGGCTGAAGCAGTAGTTAGTGAGTCACGTGGTGACAAACGTTTCAGCCACACCGACTGGAATGAAAACCCGGTTTTTAACTATTTAAAGCAAGCCTACCTGATTAATTCCAAAATGCTGCAGGGCATGATGGACTCCATGACCTTTGCTGATCCTAAATCTGCTGAACAGGTAAAGTTTTATACTCGTCAGTATATTAACTCGGTAGCGCCAACCAATTACCTGTTCTCTAACCCGGATGTGTGTGAAGAAATCCTCAAGTCCAAAGGGCAAAGCATGCTCAAAGGCATTGAGAACTTCATGCGCGACCTGGAGCAGAGTCCGCTTGAAGCGTTTAAGATTACGCAAACCGATATGTCGGCCTTTGAGCTTGGTGAAAACCTCGCCACAACTGAAGGCAAGGTGGTGTATCAGAATGACCTCATGCAGCTCATTCATTACACACCGAAAAAAGCTAAAACCTACGCGCCACCGGTGTTGTTCGTGCCGCCGTTTATCAACAAATATTACATCCTCGATCTGGATGAAAAGAAATCCGCAGTAAAAGGACTGCTCGAAAACGGCTTTAGCGTGTTTATGATCTCCTGGGTCAATCCGGATAAATCCCTGGCCGACCATGACTTCGTGAGTTATATGGAGCACGGTCCGCTGGCCGCGCTGGATGTGGTATGCGAGATTACCAAACAGCCCAAAGTTAACATGACCGGCTTTTGTGTAGGCGGAACCCTGTCAGCCGTAACTGCAGCTTACCTGCGCGCCCGGGGCGATGAGCGAATTCAGTCACTTACTCTGCTAACCACCCTGACCGACTTCAGTGAGCCAGGTGAAATTGGTAACTATCTGACCGAAGAAAGTCTTAACGCCATGGAGCAGAATGCCGACATTAAAGGCGTATATGATGGCCGCATACTGGGGCTTAGTTTCAGCCTGTTGCGCGAGAACAACCTGTTCTGGTCGTACTTTATCAATAACTATCTAAAAGGCGAGGATCCCGCCGCCTTTGATATTCTGTTCTGGAACAGTGATGCCACCAATATCACCGCCGCCTGCTTTAAACAGTATGTGCGTACCATGTACTGGGAAAACAAACTGCGGGAACCAGGTGGTATGGTGATTGACGGTGTGCCTATCGATTTAGCCAATATCGACGTGCCGGTATACTTCCTGGCCACCATTGCCGATCACATTGTGCTCTGGCAGGCCGCTTATAAAGGCACACAACTGGTGGGCGGTGATACCCGCTTTGTACTGGCTGGCTCCGGGCACTTAGCAGGGGTAATTAACCCGCCCGCTAAAGGCAAGTATCCCCATTGGATCAACGAAGACCTGCCAGAAGATGCCGCCGCCTGGTTTGACGGCGCCACTCAGCATGAGGGCTCGTGGTGGCCGGACTGGTACAACTGGTTGCAGTCACACAATGATAAACAGGTTACTTCACCAAAACCGGGGAAACATAAGTCTTACCCTATTATTGAAGATGCACCAGGCAGTTACGTTAAACGACGTCTCGGCTAATTATAAACTGCCCGATATTTGCCCTGTCGGCCTGTTCTGCGCTACATTGCAGGATAGCTGACAGGGTTTACTGAACCTGCCAGCCCCGTTTCGGGGCTTTTTTTCGGTTTTTTCATCACTCTGTAAACCAGATTCTGAGGCTGCTAATGCCATTGCACGGCAATCATTAACAAGCAGCCACAGGCGCTGCTCACTCACGGACAAACAAGATAAGCACAGGTTGCCATGATTACTATTAAGAAATATCCAAATCGCAGGCTTTATGACACGTCTCGCAGTCAGTATGTGAACATGGATTACATTAAAACACTGGTCAATGAGCGTACCGACTTTAATGTGGTCGACTCAAAATCCGGTGACGATGTAACCAAGACCATCCTGTTACAGATCATTAGTGAGTCTGAAACCAATGAGCATCAGTCGCTGCTCACCAATAAACTCCTCAAGCAGCTTATTCGTTTTTATGACTCTGATATGCAGTTATTCCTTCGCGAGTACCTGGAACAAAGCCTGATTAGTTTTATGGAACAACAGGACAGTTTGCAGGGAATGATGAAGAATATGGTCGATACCAGCCCGCTGGGTATGTTCAGTAAAATCATGGAACAGAATATCGACGCCTGGACCAAATCACCAAAAGATCAGAAAAAATAGCCACTTGCTGCACCGCAGCATAAAAAGTTGTATAGTTATTCTATATTGTTATAGGCATTTTGCTGCATTGCAACAAAATACCCCTTGACCATTCCGCCTTCTGCTGTCTAATATATAACCAACGAATGCTGCAACGCAGCAAGTATAAACTTCGAACGGGAGTGTTATATGTTTGGCAAATTTTCAGAGCAACTCAAGAAGTCTTCCAAGCCGGTGAATTCATGGATGGCCGTGAATGCAAAAATGCTGGAAGATTTATCGCAAAACCAAACCGAGTTGTTTACCGGTTTATTGAGCGACAGCGTGAAATATCTCGAAACCGTGTCGGTACAAACCGAGGCGAAAGGTGTTTTTGCCGCAAATTCTGAATTTGCTGAAGCCATGCGCGACCGTTTGGCTGTTGCTTCTAAAGGCGCTTACTCAACATTAAGTCACTTACAGTCTGACATGAAAGACGTAGTGAAATCGTCGATTGAAGATAGTGCCGAAGCCGCCAAAGAGGTCACGAAAGAAGTAACCAAGGCTGTTGAGAAACCAGCAGCCAAGGCCGCACCGGCAAAAGCGCCTGCGAAGAAAGCAGCGCCAAAACCGGCAGCCAAGGCCGCTCCTAGTCCGGCGCCCGCGCCAAAAGAGGAGCCAGCCCCGGCAAAGGAAGCTAAAGCAGCGGCGAAACCTGCTGAAGCTGAGGCAAAGCCTGCAGCTAAGCCGGCTGCAAAGAAAACCACGCGTACGCGTAGAACAACTTCGACAGCTAAAAAGCCAGCAACTAAAGCGGCCGAAACCAAATCAACCAATTAATTAACGACTCTTTAAGGAGAGACTAATGCTAGAGCAAATGACTGAAAAATTTCAAACTGCAATGAAGCCTGTAACTGAACTTGCGACTTTGAACATGAACACCATGCAGGAATTAGCTGAAAAGCAAAATTCTCTGTTCTCTACCCTGATGTCTGACGGTATGTCTTTTGTTGAGACTGCCAGCCAGCAAAAGGACCTGATGAGCCTTGCTGAAGCGCAAAAAGCGTATTTAGAAAGCATGCAGGAAAAAATGACTGAGTCTGCGAAAAGCAGCTACACGCTGATCACTGAAACCCAGCAAAAAGCGGGCGAAATGATGAAAGGCATGAGCGAAGAGTTCACTACTAAGTTTACTGCTAAGTAAGACTCCGCCAGGCTAAAAATGCCCGCAACACTTGCTCTGAAAATAGAACAAAAGTGTTATGCGGGCCCAGAAAAAGGGCTGTTATACTTAATGGCCCTTTTTTGATATTTGTATTACATTTTTTTGACATCTGTGGAACCAAGGGCGTTTTTGTCGGTCCACATATCACTCAAAAAGTAGTACCTCCGGGAGTGAAACAATGAATTACCAAGCATACGACTACATGGCTCGCGGTGCGCAAATCATGCATGAAGGGTTTAGTCTGCTAAACGATATTGCCAGCCACCCGTCGAATCCATTTTCCCACACTATTCCAGGCCGTGTCAGCCGGGCGAGTCTTGAGACTGCCATGCGACTAACCCGCCGTTACGAGAAAGTTGGCTTTAATATTGACGAGATCACCATTGATGGCAAATACCACGCCGTTAAGGAAGAAGTTGCAGTATCCAAACCGTTTTGCGATTTAATTCACTTTAATCGCGTAGGTGTGCACGACGATCATAAAGTATTGCTTGTTGCGCCGCTCTCCGGCCACTTTGCTACATTACTCAAAGGCACCGTAGAAGCGCTGTTGCCAGACCATGAAGTGTATATTACCGACTGGGCTGATGCTCGCGAAGTGCCTCTGGACGAAGGCCCTTTCAGCTTTGACTGTTATGTTGAATACCTGATTAGCTTCATGGAGTATCTTGGTCCGAATACCCATTTAATGGCTATTTGCCAGCCCACCGTTCAGGCATTGATTGCCACCGCGGTAATGGCCGAGCAGAAGAGCCCGGCTACGCCTCATACGCTTACGTTGATGGCGGGCCCAATCGATACCAGTAAAAATCCTACCCGGGTGAATGAGTTTTCCAAGAAGCATCCCATGTCCTGGTTCCGTAATGTCGCCATTATGACTGTTCCGCACGGTTATCCGGGCGAAGGCCGTAAGGTGTATCCTGGCTTTATGCAGCTTGGCGGTTTTATTAGCATGAACCAACAGGCACACATGCAGAAGTACATCGATTTCTACCAGAACCTGTTTCTGGGTGAGGAAGAAGATGCCGACCGTTTCCGGGCATTCTACGACGAATACCTGGCGGTACTGGATATGCCGGCAGAGTTTTATCTGGAAACTATCGAGCGCGTATTTAAAAATAATGAAGTGGCTCGTGGCGCCATCACCTACAAAGGTCAGCCGGTTAACTTCGAGTCTATCGAAAATACGCCGCTGTTAACCGTTGAAGGGGCTAACGACGACATTTGTGGTTTGGGTCAGACCGAAGCAGCTCAGCATTTATGTAAGAGCATTCCAAAATCCAAACGTAAACACCACGTTCAGCAAGGTGCCGGTCACTACGGTATTTTTAGCGGTTCACAGTTCCGCAAACATATTCGTCCGTTGATCACCGATTTTATTCATAAATTTGCCTGACGTTATCTCGCCCATGCTGGCAACTTAGGTTAGCATGGGTGCTCTTAATTTCAGGGAGATTTCTATGCGCTTTGTTCCCCGCTGCACATCCGCTAAAGGTCAGCGTTTGTTCCCACGGTTAACCTCCTGTTTTATGCTGTCTGTGGCAGCGCTGAGTTTTCAACCGACTGCTTATGCCCAGCAAAATATCGATGAGCAGCCCTCTGCTGATGCCGATCCGGTTCAGGCCTTTAACATCTGCAAGCAAAGCCTGCAACAATCAGCCTTAGAGGCGGGTATTACACCAGCCACAGCCGAACAGGTTTTTGCCAATATCAAATATCAGCCCAGAGTCATTGAGCTTGACCGCAGCCAGCCGGAGTTCGTACAAACTTTTCCCGGTTACTTCAGTAAGCGGGTCAATGACTGGCGAATCAACAAAGGTCGTCACCTGGCCGGCGAGCATAAAGCGCTGCTGCAGGATTTGGTAAAGCAATACGGTATTCCCGCTCAGTACTTACTGGCGTTCTGGGGTCTGGAAACCAATTTCGGCGGCTATAAAGGGAAAATGCCGGTACTCGATTCTCTGGCAACCCTGGCCTGTGATCCGCGACGCAGCACGTTTTTCACCCGCGAATTGCTCACTGCCGTAAAGTTGCTGGAAGAGCAGTCTTTAGAGCAGGAAAAAATGGTGGGATCCTGGGCGGGTGCCATGGGTCACACCCAGTTTATGCCATCAGCCTATGCTAACTACGCCATTGACGGCGACGGTGACGGACAGATTAACCTCTGGGATAGCGAGGCAGATGCGTTAACATCAGCGGCCAACTTTCTGTCTCAGCTGGGCTGGCAACCCGGGTTCCGCTGGGGCAGAGAAGTCAAACTGCCGGGCGGTTTTGATTACTCATTACTGGGCTATTCTAAACGTCGCACCGTGACCGACTGGAACGAACTCGGGGTAACCCGTGCCAACGGAGATGCACTGGGTAGCAGCGATATGAATGCCTATTTAGTCATGCCCGCTGGTCATGAGGGGCCAACCTTTCTCGCCTACCCTAATTTCAGAGTGATCATGCGCTGGAACAATTCTGAGTTTTACGCCATTGCGGTAGGCCGGCTGGCAGACAGAATTGCCGGCGACGGTGAACTGGTTGCATCCCTGCCTCCTTTGCCGAATTATCGTCGCGACGATATCAAAGCCATGCAGGAACAACTTAATCAGAAAGGAATTGATGTGGGTGGCGCAGACGGTATTTTAGGACCGGCTACCCGCGAGGGGATCCGCGAATTTCAACGCCGTAGCGACATGATTGCCGATGGTTTTCCTTCGCTGGCCGTCATGCAGGCACTGGGTATAGAAGTTACTCCGACCTCTTAATTGTATTGAGTGAAAAGAGCCGGACAGCGCTTTCTAATCAAAGCATGTCCGGCTTTTTCGGTTTAGTACATATGCTGACCGCCGTTAATAGACAGCGTTGAGCCTGTGATAAAGCTCGACTCATCTTTAATCAGGAACAACACACCATCAGCGATATCTTCCGGCTTACCTAAACGGCCAACCGGGATTTTCGCAACAATTTTCTTCAGTACGTCTTCTGGTACTGCGCGTACCATATCAGTATCAATGTAGCCTGGAGCAATAGCATTTACGGTGATGCCTTTTGCAGCACCTTCCTGAGCCAGCGCTTTAGTGAAGCCATGGATCCCGGATTTCGCCGCCGCGTAGTTCACCTGGCCATACTGACCCGCCTGGCCATTGATTGAACCAATGTTTACGATACGGCCAAATGAACGCTCGCGCATCCCTTCGATAACCGCCCGGCAAGTGTTAAAACACGAAGCCAGGTTAGTTTGGATAACCGCGTTCCACTGTTCAAACGTCATACGGTGCATGGTACCGTCGCGGGTGATACCGGCGTTATTGATCAGCACATCTACCGGTCCGAAATCCGACTCGATCTGCTCGATAGCGGCTTTAGTTTTCTCAAAGTCTGACACGTCAAACTTCATTGCTGCAATACCGGTTCGCTCGGTAAATTCCTGTGCCGCCTGATCGTTTCCGCCATAGTTAGCCACTACGGTATAACCCGCATCCTTCAGTGTCGTACAGATTGCTTCACCAATACCGCGTGTTCCACCTGTAACGAGTGCTACTCTGCTCATGCTCTTTCCTTCTTGTTTGATATTGCTCAACGTACAACTGATTACTATATAATCATCTATAGCTTGAATATTCCACCGTGAAAATCAGACGTTGGTCTATAAACTATTCTCCAAGTCAATAGCCTATTCGGTCTATATGACATTTTAATAATAGTATTCAGTTACTTATTCTTCGTTGTTTTAACAGAAGGAATTGCAGTGGTCGGATCTTCAGGCCAGTAATGTTTGGGATAACGGCCCTTCATATCTTTTCTCACCTCAGCATAACTACCCTGCCAGAAGCGCGGTAAATCATTAGTAGTCTGAATCGGTCGGCCAGCCGGTGATAACAACTCTACCGTAACCATCTGCCGACCCTGAGCAACGGTCACTGGTGCAGCACTGCCATACATTTCCTGCATTTTGACTGACAACACTACCCGCGATTCGCTTTCATAACGCAAGCGTCGTGTTGTGCCGCTGGGCACTTTAAGGCTCGCGGGCAATTGTTGCTCAATGACCTGACGCTGAGGCCAGCTCAATGTTTGCAGTAGTACCTCCGCCCAGTGCGCTTTTTTAAGCTGGCTAAGTGACGCGCATCGCCCTAATACGGCATGCACCACCTCCTGCCCGAGTAACCAGCTTGTCGACACCTCCGGCCAGGACGCGTCCCCGTCAAACCCGCTGGCCACAAGATTATGTGTTCGCGCCATATTAAGCCGGTTTAAAGTCTCTTCAAGCTCGTTAAAGAATGGCCAGTCTTTAATGTCTTTTTCGCCTAACCAGTCTTGCCAGCACTGAATTCTTTGCGCTTCGCCGAGCTTAGCCAGCGGTTTGCGGGATAGCAGGATTTGCTTGAAGTAACGCCGCTCTTCGGCCTTCATTGTGTCGCTTTGAGCGTCATAAAAGGCAACCTGCTGTGATGAAACAGAAGCCGTGAAATGCTCACTGATAAGCTGCTCTTCGATTGGCTGTGCTAAACGAATCAATAAATTAGTGCCTTTGCGTTGGCCAGCTAATACCGCCAGCCAGGGATGTTCTGTCGCCGCCGGCTGAACCAGTTCTGCACCGGTCCCCATCGCTAGCTTAAACTCCTGTAAATTGCGCGCCCGGGCAATCCAGCCTGGCCTGGCCAGACTTATTGCCAGGCCAAGGTAGTGTTCCGGCACATTCAGCCTGGAGTCTATTTTGGCGTCGCTGCCTAGCAAACGAGCATACCTCGACGCCTGACGGCTTACCGATTGTCTGACCGGAGAAGGTATGGAGCGAAGAACATCACTCACCAGCCAGTGTTCCGTTCGGGGCGCTTCTTCGGCCAGGGCAGTCACCACGCAACCAGCAGTCAGCAGTGTCTGATCATCCGTTAATTCAGCTTCCTCTTTTAGCTGTAACAGCATACTGGCGAATTTTGCATCAACCGGTAGTTTAAGACTGTCCTTACCAAGTGGCGTAATCCGCCCGTTAGTATCCAGTAATCGTAGTTCCTGCAGCGTCTGCGTCGCGGCATTTATTTGCGCGTCACTCGGCTTGTCCAACAGCGGCAGGGCATCAAGAGAAGTGCCCCAGTCGGCACTGTGTAGCACCAGAGACGTTATGTCTTCAGTGCGTATGGCGGGTAGAGCGAACTCTGCCAGCCGGCTATGGGCTTCTTTACTCCATAGCCGGTAGCATGTGCCCTCCTGTACCCGGCCCGCACGACCTTTACGTTGCTCAGCTGATGCCTGTGAAATCATCTTTAATGAAAGCTCGGTCATGCCGGTTGTCGGATGAAACTGAGCGACCTGCTCCCGGCCGCTATCAATGACCAGACGGATACCTTCAATAGTTAAGCTAGTTTCTGCAATATTAGTAGCCAGTATGACTTTTCTTAAACCCTCTACATGAGGTCTAAGAGCTAATTGCTGTTGCTGAAGTGGCAAAGCACCATGAAGAGGTAGGACCGCTACTTCTTTGCTCTCTATGCCAGACAGAGCACCTAACACCTGATTAATGTGTTTTACGGTAGGTAAAAACACCAGTATGTCGCCGCATTCTTTAGTGAGCACCTCGGTAATCAGGGCGCCAATACGCGGGCTCAGTTGCGAAAGATGACACTCGCCCACATACACTTCTTCCACGTCGAAGCGGCGCCCCTGGCTGGATAATACCGCTGCTTCCGGTAACAGTTTACGCAGAGGGGTAACATCCAGCGTTGCCGACATCACTACCAGGCGCAGGTCATCACGCAGGGTTTGTCGCACCTCAGTGGCGAGCGCCAGACTGAAGTCGCTGTGCAGGCTACGCTCATGAAATTCATCAAACAACACAATATCCACGCCGGCCAGTTCGGGATCCTGCTGCAACCTGCGGGTGAGGATCCCTTCGGTAATAATTTCCAGACGGGTGGCCGCACTGGTTTTCTGCTCGCCGCGAATACGATAGCCAACTGTCTCGCCTACCTCCTCGCCTAACTGCCGTGCCAGATAGCCCGCCAGTTGCTTCACCACCACACGGCGGGGTTGTAATAGCAGAATCCTAGCGGAGGTTGACCGCAACAAGGCCATGGGTACAGCGGTGGATTTACCGGCACCGGGCGGCGCGCTGAGCAACACATCAGTGGTATCCAGAGCGGTAAGTAAATCAGGTATTATGCTTTCTACGGGTAATACTTTCGACATCAGAATAAATTCGGCAACGCGCTAAAGAATAGTTGTTCTTTAATTATTTGCACTACAATTGAGTAAACAGAGGCAGTATAGCCATGGCCGGTTAAGACATAAACCTGTCTTGTTCTGCGCCGGATAAACTGCCAACATATAATACCAATCTGCATAGAAGTTTGCCCACTCAGCAAGACTGGCAGGTTTTGTGGCTAGGCTTGGTTGCA
>NZ_RCUA01000088.1 GCF_003731635.1 Marisediminitalea oceani
AATTAACGAGCGACTTAGATAAAATGGGGTGATCCGGGTCTATATTGATCGCTTACATAGGTGTAAGCTAATCACACGAAATAACTCTAGTATCAGCATAGGTAAATCACACTCCAATGCCTTGCATGACTTTTACCTCTCACAAGACTATAAACAAAGGCTGACTATATTAAATAGCTTGGTGACAGATCCGTCATTCATTCGGCATCAGGTTGATATGTTTTATCGATATATAGATGGCGATCGATTGTTTGAACTAGACCACGACAATTATGCAGCGTCATTCAACATCAGTAAAACGCGTGCAACCAAGATTGCCAAAGAACTAGAATCTAAAGTAATGCTTGATGGTTGGGCAGTGAATGAGGTTAACAGCTATAGAGACTCAAATGGCGCGTTCAAGCATTACAGGTACAACTTTGAAATATCGAGAAAAAAGCACCAGGTATTCACACTTTCATTTGTAAACATACTTCAATTCAAGAATAGTAATTACCAGCATTGCCGTATCTCTTTCTGTCCTAATCTAATGCGGTTAAACCATGTTTACAGAGTTATGAAATGGCTATTTAAAGCATTTGATGATGAAGCAAGAAAAGCAATAGATGAGTCGATTCTACTATGTCACGATATAGGTAGCCAATGGCACGGAATACCAAGCTTTATGCTAAACATTGATGCTGAATCCTCTTCATTTCAGACATATCCTAAAACAACATTAACTGACAACATTCCAACCGAGTCAATCTACTACTTGAGAAAGAAAAATTTGGGTGAAGATTCAGATGTCCTCTATAGCCCGGTATGTAAATTCATCTCTAATCTCCGCAAGAAAAAAGTGAATGAAAAGAATCAATCCGAATTGCTCAACAGCATTGTTGTAGCAACTCGCTACGAAAGTAAATGGCGCTATACAGCTGGTGATGAGCCATTAAAATACAACGCTCTATATGACGCGCCTTTTGCAATGGATACTGTTGATTTCATCTCACCGGAGATTTTTACTCAACTACCAGAGCCTCTGGCATTAAAATTAGCGATTCACAAATATCCAAAGATATTATCAGCGTTAACGGTTGGTGATAATCGGATTTTATTACAAGCCCTTATCAGGAATACGCTAAGAATATCCTTACCGAAAATTAGTAAACGACATAAAACTCTACTGGCCTCCCTCCTAAATCAATTTGAAAAGGCAGAAGCACAAGCCCATAAGAGGTAGTCCTGAAACAGTAATTCGCGATAACTCAGGACTGAAATTTACTTGCCTCAGCCCTGTCATCAAGTTAACCATAAGGAATTGTTTTATATAAAATATATGCCAATATTCACTTCGTGGCGCCACACCATTATTAACAAGTTTTGAGTTTAGGTACGGATTCGTGCCAGGAGATATTGACATGATTATTGGTAATACTGATAGAACGATATTGGGGTGGTCAGGTGGTGAAACCAAAGAGCAAGCGATAAGCACTTACCTGGATACATGCAGTAAAAGTGATTTGGTCGCGACATCCATAAAAGGACTCTATGCGGCCATAAGGTTTGCCATTGTGAACGGCAAGAAAAGTGACAAGAAAATGATAAAGAAAACCCTGCGATTAGCATTTGGTGAAGAAGCCATGCAACGAGCTCTTGAATTTGCCAATGCTCAAAGCATTATGGCGGACAATTTGGATCAACCCGCTAATGGGTACACGATTGAATCGATAGCCGCATACTCGAGAGTACTTCAAATTCATGGTGAAGAGACGACTAGAAAAATTGGTGATGTAGTACTTATGCTTGCAGCTTGTGGTAAATCACATGCAAATTTACATCATTTAGATGAAGCAGAAAAACTCGTGACTGAACGCTCGCTTGTCGTGAACCCCAAGAACAAGAAGACATTGGTTCCCGAGTATTCGGTGAAGTAATAACTCGAAGTAAAATCTAATTAGGGGGCCTATGCCCCCTGATTCTGTCTTTACAACTGCACTACACCGGTACAAAACAGCCGTTTTCTTGCCTTAAATCCTCTGTTAGCTTGTAAATAGCTTATCCAAGCAAATCCCTCATTTTTATCAAAAATCATATAAATTCGGAGCAATTCAATGGATGCAGCATGTCCTTACACGCTGTATATGGGGCGTCTTGCGCCTAATAGTCAGCGTTCCATTGCCTCACAGTTAAACAGTATTGCAGCCATGCTTGACTGGCCAGAACATGAAAGGAAAGAAAGGTTTCATCATATCGACTATCAACAGGCCAGCCATATCAAGGCGATGCTGTTATCAAAAGGTTGGTCAGCTCGCTCAATTAACCGTGCCATGACAGCCATTCGCAATATCGTCAAAGTGGCGGTCATGACTGGCATTGCACCAGAAGCACAGGTAATACAACTGCAAGCTATCACAAAGGTTAAACACGGTAGCCACAAAGGCACACCGTTAACCGCTCAGCAAGTCAATAAACTGCTAAAACACCTCAATGCTGATAAGTCTGCTACCGGCAAACGAAACGCGGCAATTGTGACTATTTTACTCGGTTCTGGATTGCGCCGTAGTGAATTGGTGGCACTTCGATACGGTGACTTTTCAGTGGAGGCCAACACGTTACACATCGAAAAAGGCAAAGGCAATAAAAGCAGAACGGTATACCTACCAGAATGGACTGCAAAAGGTTTGCTGGATTGGATTAAGGTACGCGGGGATGGTGAGGGTTATCTTTTTGTGCGTATTGTACGTGGTGGACATATTCAGCATCACACCACATTATCGTCGAGCTTTATCTATTCACTTATCCGTAATTCACTTGCCGTCATTGGTGTAAAAGGTGTGTCCCCCCATGATTTGCGCCGGACTTTTATTACACGGTTACTGGAGCAGAACGTCGATTTAAATACCGTTCGCCAGATGGCAGGTCATGCCGATATCGCGACCACCATTATGTATGACAAGCGCGACCAACAAGTCATGCAAAAGGCGGCGTCTCAACTCAGCTATAAACCAAAATGAGGTGCGGTATGTTGAAACGGCAATTAAACAATCCTCACCTGTTGCAATATCTGTCCTGCCAGTGGGCTAAACGGCTTTTAGGTTATGCGGTGCGTATTGACGATGACTTTATCAATCCAGAGGTCTTAACCTATTTACGAGGGCAACCAACCTCCAAATCGGCATCAAAACACACTAAAAAGGCACTCGTTGCCTTGTTAAGCATTAACGACCGGCATCCAAAAACAACCAAGGTATTTCTAGATAATTGCACCTTTATCCGCAAGCTGCTCGATTTACCACGTGGCGCAGACAAGCTGATTCAGTTTGCATTGCTATGTCAGGTGAACCCGTGGTTTCAAAGTGTGGCAACCATGCTGCATATCCAAGATAGCTACACCGGATTAAACAGCATCTTGTTAGATATGACTGACCTTAAGGTATCGGATTTCAATGCTATTGCTGAAAGTTTGATGCAGTTTGGCTTGTTGAATGACAAGGACTTCGCTGCCATTGATGGCAGTGAATTACCGCAACCGATGTTGGTTAACCTGCTTACAAACATATTGCATTCAAGAGAGCAGTTAATCGAACCACTGCTACAACCAAGTAATAAGGCGCAGTTCACACTCGATGATTTTCCGCAGGTGAATACCGCACTATTGGGTGATTACCTGTCATTGGCAATGAGTAAGGCACAGGTCGGCACCAGTATCTTGCTACATGGTATATCAGGCTCTGGTAAAACCGAATTAGCCAGAAGCTTAGCCAAGCATTGTGACTGTACACTCTATGAAATCCGCTCGACAGGTATGGTAAAACAAAACCCTGATGAAGCCTTGGAATCACGTTATCCCTGCAAAGACAGACTACGGCATTTATCGTTATTAAATGCTTTACTCAGCGCGCCCAGTAATGCGGTGTTATTGATTGATGAATGTGAACATCTATTTGAGTTGGCAGACAATCACTACAGCAAGGAGTACTTGCAGCGGTTTATTGAGCAAAACGCCATACCGTGTATCTGGATCACCAATCATGTGCAGTGCTTGGAGCCAAGTTTCATTCGCCGGTTTAAGTTGGTCACTGAGGTGCCATCACCTAGGCCAGAAGATATTCTGCGAGTATGCAAACGTCATTTCAAAGGCCTGGGTCTATTAGAACGCTTTAAGCGCAATATAACGCATATCGACAATGTTTCACCGGCACTGATAGCGAATGCTTCACATGTCGCGAAAACACTGAATGTAGCGCGTACAGACGCTGAGAATACGATACATGACGTTATTGAAAGCACATTGCAGGCGTCAGGACTGTGGGACAGCAAAGCACACTATCAAGGCGAGCTAGACTTTGACGCATCACTGTTGAACCTGAAGCAACCCGCAAGTTATCTGGATGAAGTTAGTTTCGCACTAAAGCACAACAAACCTGCTCGCGTATTGTTATCCGGCCCACCCGGCACCGGTAAAACTGCATTTGCGCATTACCTCACCGAAACCAATCAGCGCGACCTTATTCGTGTGAAGTGTTCCGATGTACTCAGCAAGTGGGTAGGCGAAAGCGAACAGAACGTAGCAGAACTCTTTCACCGCGCACACGTTGAAGAAAAGGTCATTTTGCTTGATGAGGTCGATAGCTTATTGGTCAGCCGAGAGGCATTAACAGCGCACCATGAGCTGCAACTGGTTAACGAATTTCTGACGCAAATTGAGTGTTTTACGCAACCGCTTTTTGCAGCCACTAACTTTGATAGCCGGTTAGACAAAGCGGTACTTCGGCGCTTCGACTTTAAACTTGAATGCACTTACCTGAAACCAGAACAAGTCTGTGCCTTATACCGGCAGGTACTTGGTATCAAACGGTTAAGCCTAAAAGAGCAGCAACGCTTGTCCACACTCAAACTGTTAACGCCAGGTGACTTCGCCATACTGGCAAGGCGCAAACAATTTAGACCAAAACAGAACCACCGAGTCTCTGCTATCACGCTGTTGGCAGAGGAAAACCAACGCAAACAACCACAAACCCCAATGGGCTTTATCCGCCCTCACTAACCTAAAAGGTAAACATTATGACTACATCTGTATTGAGTTCGCTCAAGGTCATCGCTCGTCCTAAAATTGAGCCTAAACCTCCGGTCATCGGTAAACGCATGAAGCTCATCGAGAAGCTGGAACAGCAACAAGAGCTGGCAACCTGCATGATAGAAAAGCGTCCGTTTGAGGCGTACCGCGAAAAGATGGTTAAAGATCCCGTTACCGGCGAGCGCAAAAAACAACGCCGCCAAGTTACCGTTCGGCCATGGTATTACGACAGTGATGGTCATTACTACCTTGAAATAAAGGTCAACAACAAATCCATTGAACTGCTAAAGGATAAACATGCCATTGATGTTGGTGACAAAGCCAAGTTACCTGAGCTTATCGACACCATAATCAAAGCCACCGAGAAAGGTGAACTGGATAGCTTTTTACTGGCGCCACCGACAACAAAGAAAACTCCAGCTAAACCAGATACCAACAAAAAGTCATAAGTAAAACAGGTCTGTGGCGTGACCTTATCTGAATTAGTTCCGACCAGATCTGACACATCTACTTGAAAAGATGAGAGTTACCCGGTTTGATAAAGGTGTCGAATCTTTATTAAACAAACCCAAAGGTAACTCTCATGTTGCATACTAACAATCCAATCATTAAACACAAAGCAGGTTTACTCAATCTGGCCGAAGAACTAGGCAATGTATCTAAAGCCTGTAAAATCATGGGCGTTTCTCGAGAAACGTTTTATCGTTATCAGGAACTCGTTGAGGACGGCGGCGTTGATGCGCTAATTAGTCAGTCCAGACGAACCCCAAATCTCAAGAATCGCGTGGATGAACAAACGGAGCAATCCGTTATTAATTACGCAGTAGAGTTTCCGGCACACGGCCAAGCCAGAACCAGTAATGAACTGCGTAAGCAAGGTATATTCGTGTCTGGTAGTGGTGTTCGTTCCATCTGGCTCCGTCATAACCTGGAGAACTTTAAAAAGCGCCTCGCAGCTCTGGAAGCCAAGGTTGAAAAGGAAGGCATAATCCTTAGCGAAGACCAAGTTGCAGCGCTAGAAAAGAAAAAGCAAGATGATGAAGCCTGCGGTGAAATTGAAACGCATCACCCTGGCTATCTAGGCTCTCAGGACACGTTCTATGTAGGCAACTTAAAAGGCGTTGGCCGAATTTATCAGCAGACGTTTGTTGATACCTACAGTAAAGTCGCGTTCGCTAAGCTCTACACAACGAAAACACCAATCACGTCGGCAGATGTGTTAAATGACCGTGTATTGCCGTTCTTCGAGGCTCAGGAACTGCCCATGCTGCGGATTTTAACTGACCGAGGTACTGAGTATTGTGGCAAGGTTGAACAGCACGATTACCAGTTATATCTGGCAATCAATGATATCGACCACACCAAAACCAAAGCGAGACATCCGCAAACTAACGGTATCTGTGAACGCTTCCATAAAACCATCCTGAATGAGTTTTATCAGGTGACGTTCCGTAAAAAGCTCTATGATTCTCTGGAAATGTTGCAGAAAGATCTGGACGACTGGCTAGATTATTACAACAATGAACGGACTCATCAGGGCAAAATGTGCTGCGGCCGAACGCCAAT
>NZ_RCUA01000089.1 GCF_003731635.1 Marisediminitalea oceani
GGGACTATTTTACGGAGTGGTTCTGTCTGGGGAAGACGGTCTAAATTGATCGCTTACGGCACAAATCCGTCAGTTTATTAATAATGGCCTGTACGGAACGGCCGCTGTCAAACACGTCATCAACAATTAACAACTTGTCCTGATGCTGAATATTCTTAACCAGATAGTTTAAGCCGTGGACTTTAACTTCTTTGGCCTGATCATCAATCCCCTGGTAGGACGAAGTTCGAATCGCAATGTTATCCGTTTCGACGCCATGAAATGCCAGATACTCCTGAACCGCTATGCCAATGGGTGCGCCACCACGCCATACTGCAATAATAAACGTTGGCTCGAAGCCTGAATCATAGACCTGAGCTGCCAGTTTAAATGAGTCGTCCAGCAACCCTTGCGCATTTAAATATGTTTTGCTTTTCATTGCTTGTCCTGTAAAAGGTATTAACTAACCGGCCAATCAAATGCTATGGTAGCCTTAACATAGCATTGTGTCACACTGGAGATGCTTGGTGGAAAAGCGTTATCTTGAAGAACAGCAAATTATTGAAGATTCTTTTCGTTTAGGCGTTCAGATTTTTGAAAGTGGTTTTAGGCCTACGTTTATTGTGGGCTTGTGGCGCGGTGGCAGCGCGGTTGGCATTTATGTACAGGAATGCCTGCAAACACTGGGCGTACAAACCGACCATATAGCATTGAGAACCTCTTATCCGGGCCTGCCTGAGTATCAGAATATGGTCGAGACCCCCGAGCGCATAAGAGTGCACGGCACCCAATATCTTATTGAAAATCTTAATATTGATGACGGTTTGCTGATTGTTGATGACGTATTCAGTTCTGGCCATAACATTACTGCTGTGATCAATCGTTTAAGCACCAAGCTCAAACGTAATATGCCCGAAGAAGTCAGAATAGCCACACTTTATCAGCGCACCGGTTATAACCGCACTACCCTAAAGCCCGATTTTTGCCTGCATGAAACTTCAGACTGGCTGGTATTTCCCTATGAATTAAAGGGCCTGAGTCACGAAGAAATCACTGCTAACAAGCCTTATGTTGCGCCTTACTTACGAACCTAACTGTCTGGTTTTACATATTGATTAGTTTATTGAGGTAATCTTTTAGCGGCGTGTTGATAACCTTTACATCCGGGCTATCGTTTATCTTGAGTGCTGTAATAACAATAGATTTAAGGTACTGATACTCCTCAGAAACCTCGGGGATATTCAGACGTTCTGTAAGCGTTTCCAACTCTTTGTCGCTCAGTTTATTCCGGTTAATGTACCGCCTGATATAACTGCGCCATTCATCTAAATGACTAACTTCCAGGCGTTCCGGAAAGATTCTGAGATCTTCAATATCCTGTTTAAAATCATGGGGCGGCTGTGGTTCGTCGAGTAAGTAACGGTACGTGAATAACGTGATAATTTCGCTGTTTTCATTTGCATACATATTGGCTTTACCTGCGTCGCGTTTGCTTAATGCCTGCTACGCATAAAATGCTCATCTGTATCAACCTTCAGAAACAAACGTGACTCAACCGCGGCAGTTATCAACCTTCACAGCTAGCAGCCAAAACACTATACAAACGGTTCATATCAATTGGTTTCCCGATATGCTCATCAAACCCCAATTGAAGGTACTTTTGAACCTCATCAGCCATTACATCTGCGGTTAGGGCGATCAAAGGAAGGTGTGGGAATTGCGCTTTAATTTCCTTACATGCCTGAACACCATCCATCACTGGCATTTGAATATCCATTAATACAGCATCGTAACGGCCCTGTTTACCGCTAACGGCATCCAGCGCAAGCTGACCGTTTTCCACCATATCAAAGCTCACATTGGTTGACTCCAGCATAGACTCAATGATGGTCTGATTAATCATATTATCTTCTGCTACCAATATTTGTTTGCCGGTTAAGTCCGGTACAGCCAAACTAAAGGGCACTTCGGTTTCACTGACCAGTTCGGCTCGCGGTAATGGCAGTTCCACTGTTACCCGGGTGCCCTGCTGCTCTTCACTCTCCACGTTCAGTCGCCCTTGCATTATGCTTACAAGGCTATGTGTAATCGACATGCCAAGACCAGTGCCACCCACCTTACGGGTACTGGATGTATCGGCCTGGGAGAAGCGCTCAAAGATCTTACTCTGCATAGCTTTATTCATCCCAATGCCGGTATCGGTTACTGCTATTACTATTTGCTCCTGCTGGTCACTGGCAGAGGCCATACTTAACTTAACCGTTACCGAACCCGCCTCGGTAAATTTCACTGCGTTTGAGACCAGGTTAACAATGATTTGTTTAACCCTTACCGAATCTCCAAGCCAACCATCCTGGAAGGAGCTCTCAATCTCCATCGCCAGCTTCAGGTCTTTGCTCTGTGCCAGTGCTTTAAGATCAGACACTGCCGACTCAGTAATTTCCAGTAATGAAAATGGTTGTTCCTCAAGCTCGAGTTTATTGGCTTCGATTTTTGAGTAGTCGAGTATGTCATTTATGATGGTTAACAGATGTTTAGCAGAAAACAGTGCCTTGTTAACCCGCTCTTTGGTGTGACTGGTTAAATCTGAACGTTCAAGCACTTGCAGTGTGCCCAGAACACCATTCATCGGGGTGCGGATTTCGTGACTCATATTCGCCTGAAAGTCACTTTTAGAGCGGTTGGCACTATCTGCTTCCAGCAAAGCTCTGGCCATATTTTTATTATGTAAGTGCGCGCGATACAGCATGAATATGGTCATTACAACGATGACCACCAGAAAGAAGCTCACGATAACAAGAACCACCTCTAACGAGTAAACCGACGGTTCCTCATTCACCAGTTCTGCACCAGGCGGTAAAGCTTTTGCATCGATTCCCCATCGGTCCAGCTGTTGTGCGTTGAATTGTTGGCTGACTACCCTATTCTGATGCGCGGGCAACTGCTCCCCTGCTGCCAGGGCAATTGCTGCGTCAGCTATTCTTTCTGGTACCACTACAGCACCACCGGCATACCGACTCACATTGTGAGCAAATATGGTAAAAACGGGATGTTGAGTTTGTGTGGTTAACCAGTCATGTACGGTCTCCCAGTTTCGTTCGTGAAATTTATAATTGATGTAAATAATGGGTGTACCTGCCGGGCTATCGCGTAATGCTGTCAGCGTTTGTTCGGGGTATTTTTCCGGGTTGAAATATCTGAAGCCAATTCCAACGGGAACCTTGGAGACAAAGTTTTGTACCAGACCGTCATCTTGTTCCAGGCCAAGATGGCCATGCACCAGCAGTATTTCTTTGGTATCTGGCAATGCAGCTAAAATCTGTGAATAAGATAAATCAGGCTCATAGTCAGAGCGCACCAGGGTGCCTGTTCTGGGGCTCCAGTCTATGTGTAAAAAATAGCGTTCTGCCTGGGGCAAAATGGTTGGGTTGGTATCCACAAATACGCTGGCGTGGCGACCGATCGCCACAAGGCGGGAGAAACTCGCGTTTTGCTTATCCCGAAGGAGGTTTTGTAATTGATAGTTAAAGTTATCAAGAATGGTTTTTTTGACTTCAGGCCCGAAATCTTCAACCGAATCGGCATAATAGGCCGGTACCGTTAACACCAGGATATTTTCGCTCTCTGACACCTGGCTCATTAACCGGTACATCATTTTCACTTCAAAATCAGACTCGTTAAACGAATTAACCAGAATAACGCTGTAGCCTTCGGCTTGTCTGGCAGATGTGCTGGCCGAAAAAAAGAGCAAAAAAAATACAAAAAGCCGCAACATCATAATACGCAGTCACTTTGGGAAGATTTGAGCCTTAAGCAGTATTTTAACCACAGGCAATATCATTTAGATTAGCCAATTTTTACAACATTGTTAATTTATTTTAACGCCTAAAAAGTGCCTGGCAGGACCGGCATATGTAGTGGTGCGCTAAACTTTGGTTAAACACCTCAGTCACCGCCGTGTATAATGCGGCGAGTCTTACCAGAAAAAAGAATCATCAATGGCCTCTTCCCTTACCTACCTGTCTCATTATCCGCAACATTTGCAGGATCAGGTTGCACAACTATTGGATGCCAACAAGCTCGGAGACTGGCTGCGCGCTCGTTATCCCCATATACATAACATCAATAACGATAAAGCGTTACGTGATTATGCGATGGTGATTAAGAATCAGTACATGAAGAAAACGCAGCCCTTAAGTAAGGTGGTTTACGACAATAAGATCCACATTGTAAACCATGCGCTGGGCCTGCATTCCTATGTCTCGCGGGTTCAGGGCGGCAAGCTGAAAAGTAAAAATGAGCTGAGGGTGAGCGAACTATTTAAAGCTACCCCGGAAGCCTTTTTAAATATGATTGTTGTGCATGAGCTCGCCCACCTGAAGGAAAAAGAACACAATAAAGCGTTCTATCAGCTGTGCCGACACATGTTGCCCGACTACCATCAAATTGAATTTGACGTTCGCGTGTACTTAACTGAGCTGGAAAATACCGGCCATGTTTTTGTAACTCCCACAGCCTGAGATAAACCATGGATTTTGAATTTTTAACCGATGTTACCGGCGAGCCGCTGGCCAAATGCGATGTGGAAAGTGAATATTTTGGTGACTGGCTAAGCCATGATATTGGTGCAGATACTGTAGCTGTTACCACTTTACTGGCAGCGATTGAAAAGCTACTTACCAGACAACAAATGGAATATGAATATACCGGCAAAATTTATCACCTGATGATTGCCGACGATGAAGTCGAACTGTTCCTGAATAACACCGAACTCAATCACAGTGAGTTCGACGAAGATTTGGCTGAAGGCCCGGTCTCAGGCTGTGGTCTGATGGACTTTGCTAATCTGCTTGAAAACTGGCTGGGGTTTATCCGCTAACGTCATATACAAGGTGTTCAAATTGTAACAGTTTTTCTGTAGCTAAGTGCATTCCTTACCAGTACAGTGATTAAACCTGTTTAGTGCAGCAACACATCTGGCTGTGTGAGCTGACGACAATGGATGATCTTTAATCTCACAATGGAGTGTAAGAATGCGTTATTTTTTAGCCTGTTTGTGTGTATTACTGCTAAGCGGCTGTGGCGGAGATGATGGCCCGGACGATCTGCAAGCCTTCGCCGCTAGTCAGGCAGAAAGGCGCGGTTTTACTGCTGTGCCCAATCAGGACAATGTCTCACTGGCTGATCTGGATTTGAGTACTGAGCAGGATTACGCAGAAATTCGATTGGTGTTTACCGATTCATCCGCGTCAGATTATGAAGTGATTAAGGCATTCGATGAAGATATTAAGGCATCGTTAAGTGAAGCCCAACTGTTTGCCCTGAACACCGAAACCACCCTTTCAGGCTATGATTCGGGTTGTTTACCGGCTCACTGTGTTATCTACCTGGTTGCTCTGCATGGTTTACAAACCACGCTGGTAGACAACCTGCTCGATTTGCGTAGTTTCCTGGGCGATATCAATACCCCGGCGGAGATCTCGTTTGTTTCACCAGAAAGCTATTACTATCAGCAAAATGAAGACGGTTACTTAACGCTAACGATTTGGTCTGATTGTAACGGGAATTCAGGTGTCGACCTGGTTCAGATAACGCGCGGGGGTGACGTACTGGTTCAGCAAACTCTGGCAACTAAACACAGTAATTTGGTATGTTAGTGCCCGGCCAGAACTAACAACGTGAATAACTATTAGCCCAGAAGATGCGGTTGGTCATGGTGTCATGGGTATTTTGCTGATTGAGATACATGGCACCTAACAAGTAAGCTTCCAGCTCGCCCTCATTGCTACACTGCCATTGCTCAACCACGTTTGAATGCCACTGAACGTGATGCACCAGTTCATGCAGTAATACCTCTTTGAATCTGGGGTTATCCAATGCATTAACATAATGCCGGGCATTGGCAACTGACTGTGGGTCCAGTATATAAATAGTGCCGTAATTGCCATCCTCGAATGCATAGAGGGCCTTTATGCGCATATCGATACCTGATACCGGCGCGGTAGCATCGGCATTTTGATAATATTCTTCGGTGAGTTCCTTGCGACTTAACACCACAACTTCTGGATGCGGCAGGCCCTGCGTACGATAGCTCGTATGCATTTCAATCCAGCTTAGCAATGTGGTAATCAATAGCTCCATTTCTGACCCAGCAAAAAACTTGAGTTATTATATTTACGTTGAAGTTGATGAAAAAGTGCACAAATCGGCACGCGTAAAATAAAAAAGCCGGCATCGAAGATGAGCCGGCTGTTGAATGTGGTTGGATACCATTCAAAACTGGTTAGGTGTAAACCCCTAAAAAACTCTCCGGTACATGCAGAGACTGTGAAAAGGCGGCATGGCCAAGTTCGTCCATGGTCCAGGTTAACAGCGGCATATCCGGATAATAGGTGTAGCCGTCGCAGAACACTTCGTTACGATTACCTGATGGATCAAAGTAATAAACAGTCTTAACCTGAGTCACACCATGGCGATCGTTCATTTCTACCGGTATTTCATATTTGCCTATCAGATCGGCAGCGCGAATGTGATCCTGGGAGTTTTCCAGTCTGAAGGATACGTGGTGGATAAGGCCAGGATTAGGATTTACTCCAAAAGCGATGTCGTGGGCCCGGCTTGAACAGCTCACGAAAAACAACACCGTATTCCCCTCACCATCAATGACTCGTTCGGTATAGCTAAACTCAAAGACTTCGGTAAACAGTTTTAAGTTTTGGTCTGCATCAGGCCCCACAATAAAGACGTGATCCAGCCCGTTTATGCGAAAACCGCGACATACATCATCATCGGGGATCACATCAGGGTTGAGCGTGCCCAGTGAATTACCCACCTGCTCTTTCTCGGCAAACAGATGCATTTCATGACCGGTGGGCAGAATAAACTTTAAGCGACGCCCACTTTTAGGGTAAACCCCGGCATCTACGCGCTCTACCTCAATGCCAAAATCGATAATACTCTTTTCTAAATCGTCCAGCGTAGCGTCGTCATATACCTTAAAGGCAATATGATCCAATCCAGCCTGATCAGTTTCACGCAATACCAGACTGTGATGATCGTGTTCCGCCCAGGCTTTAAAATAGACCAGGCCATTATCGTCGGTCATCATCTCGTGCAAGCCCATTCGGGTGCCGTAATGTTGTTTGGAGTCGGCCATATCCAGTACTCGCATCTGAACTTCAGCCAGCCTTAGTACACCACGCATTGACATATTTACCACCTTGTATTTGTTACATTTTTTTATGGCAATGATTTAATTTAGTCGCGAATTGTTAATTTTTTTGTGCCGCCTATTAACTAAAAACACCAGGAACAAAACCCCGGTGATAAACGGTAGGTATCTGTTATCTTTACCTTAAAGCAACAACTCACAACAGAGTGTGTTACTGCATGGCGGTTGGACCAGCCTAACATTGCAAAGCCATTCGTTAACAGTGTGTAAACTTACACGTGCTTGGATGAGCTGGGAAATACCTTTTAAAGGCGAATCTTATACCTAAAAGGTATTCCCCTTGGTTACAGTAAGGTTTTAATGGTATAGCACCAGGGGCTATTTTGCTTTTGAGAATACACTGCAGCGTAGGCAACGTGCTTTCTCATCTTTGCTCAGTACACTGTTTATACGTTTGCTTACAAATAGCCACTTGCCAGTAAGATGTCATTTTTTAAAATAGTGTTTTACTCTGGTAAAGGAAATACCGATGTTGAAAAGCCTATGGCGTTTTCTTGCAGGCGTAGCGTTTTTATCAACTGGTGCTCTGGCACAAGATATCTTAATACAAAACATTACCCTGGTGTCCCCCCATCTTGCCGATGATGTGCCCAATGCTAATGTCTGGATTACCGATGGTGTAATTACCCAGGTATCAGCGCAACCTGTAACGGATGTCAGCTCTTCCACCCGAATTATTGATGGTGAGGGGAAGTTTTTATCGCCCGGTATTATGGATAGCCATATACATGCAGACAGTATTCCCGGCATTGGCTTTTTAAACAGTGATAAAGCCCGCGAGCAGCCGGCTCTGGTAAATGACTATCTGACTCAATTACCCAGGAGCATGCTCTACTTCGGTATTACTCAGGTATTAAATTTAGGCGCCAGTGATGGCGAGTCCGCGTTTACCCGCGGCAGCCCGCATCCGGATTATTTCAGCTGTCAGCCTATTCCGGTAATTGGCGGCTACCCTCATCTTTCAGCTGAGTTTACTCTTCGTCATACCCGCTACTTTATTCTCGAAGAACATGCAGACCTGTCCCTTCCCGAAGGGATCGATCCGGCCAGTCATACTGTTGAAGCAGTTGTGAAGTCCATTGCTGATACAGGGTCGCCGTGTATTAAAGTGTATATTGAAGATGGTTTCGGCGCCGCATCAGACTGGCCCCTGTTAGCTGATCCCACACTCACAAAAATACGCCAGGAGGCCGATAAATATGGCTTACAGGTATGGGCCCATGCCAATGCCATCGATATGTATCACATTGCACTGAACCATGAGGTTGACGGCCTTGCCCATGGGCTATGGAACTGGCAATGGCAGGAAGATCCCGATAATCCACCGGTCACAAAAACACTCAATAGTGTTATAAGCAGTTCAACCGCTTATATGCCAACCATTCAGGTGATGCTGTCGTTACAGGGCATGTATGATGAAGCGGTTCTCAACGATCCCAGACGAAATAAAGTAATGCCTGCGTCGCTATTAAACTGGTACCAAACCAATGATGGACAGTGGTTTAAATCAGAGATTACGCGGGATTTTGGCGAGCCGCCCGACAACATTGTGCATAAGCTTACCGGCTACGGTGTGCAGCGTGCCAGGCAAGCAGCCCGCTATCTTGCTGATAAGGGCTATCCCCTGCTGTTGGCCTCTGATTATCCTTCCAGTCCCTCTTTTGCGGCGAGCCCCGGCCTCTCAACTTATTATGAGATGGAACAAATGGCTGATGCCGGTATTTCTGCAGCGCAGATTTTTACCGCAGCCACCATTAACGGACCCCGGCAATTTGGCCTGGATGAACAGTACGGAACCATTGAGCCCGGAAAAGTCGCTAACCTGCTGATCCTGGATAAAAATCCAAGACTGAAGGTGAGCAACTGGCTGACCATCGATACCATCGTACTGCACGGCACCGCGATAAAGCGGGAGGATTTAGCCGTTAATGGTCAATAAGCTGGGCTGACTACATCAGAACAAAGACAGCAAACCTTCAGCGCCAACCATTACTATTTCAAAGGCAATAAGGATGATAATGATCCACTCTAAAAACGAAGAGTGCTTATGCTTTAGTTCATCGGCCAGCATATCGAACAATTCGTGGATAACGTTAAGTTTGTTCGATAACAGCTCAACCCGTGGGCGAATATCCAGATACTTCGCAGCCGTGTTGTAGGCCAGCTCGTAAACCGGGTATTCCCAGAAAAACTCAGGCGTATCAAGAAGGTTATAGTGCAGAAAAATATCGCTTTTAGTGCTAAACAAATGTCCGCGAATACTGGCTATTTCACGCCGTCCCAGCTTAATGGAGCCAGTCTCGGCCAGCACTTTAGGTAAGTGACTGTACTCGGCAATAGTATGCTGAGCTCTGAGTTCATAATCATTAAGCTTGATAGACTGTGCCAGCGCGTGACTTTTCGCCAGGCGCAGCAAGGGATCATCTGACGACAGCGTAATATGGTCTTTTTGCAGTTTGACCTCACCTGCACCAACGGTAAACCGGAAATGTTCCTGATGTTCCCCAGCCAGTAACTCGCTTTGAATCTTTAAGCGATGTAACAACGACAAACGTTCATCTTCGTCGATGCCCCAGAAAACCATAACACCGTAGTCAAATACCCAGGCTTCGCCACCGGGCAGCTCGATCAATGAGGCGTCACGATAACGGGTACCAATATCAATCGCATAGTCGGAAGTCAGCTGACTTTCCGGCAGTGCGTAAACCGAAACACGGTCATTAGTAAATTGCATGAATGCTGTAACCAATAGATGAAAACCGCGCGATTATGCGCTTTGTCGGTCAATCTACCTATTACATTCAGAGTGGAAAATATTCTTCGCCAGGACAAATAATTTTCATCAGCACAACAAAATCAAACGCAAACCGCTAGCTCAGTGTGTAGTCAGCAGGATCGTAAAAACAAAAGTTGTTTTTGCCCTGGCGTTTTACTTCGTAGAGTGCCGCGTCGGCATTTTCTATCAGCGCGTGCTGATCGGTACCGTGGGTGGGAAATATTGAGATTCCAATACTCACGCCTACCTGTAATCGGTGACCATTAACGTGCATTGGTGCTTCAAAAGCACGAACAATACGGCTCGCAACCTCTCTTATAGCGCCTTTATCAAGAGGTTTATACAGCACAATGGCAAACTCGTCGCCGCCCAGGCGGGCAATTAAATCAATTTCCCGGCAGTTTTCACGAAATACCTGAGCAATGATATGCAGGAGTTTATCTCCGGTCTGGTGCCCGTAAGTATCGTTAACCGCTTTAAACATATCCAAATCGAGGATCATTACGCCAAGCAGCGCACTATCGCGCTTAGCCATATTAATGAATTTATCAAAAGTGGCATAAAACTGATTGCGGTTAGCCAATCCGGTTAGCTGATCCGTCATGGCCATTTGCTTAATCTTTTGCTGAGCGAGTTTTCGTTCAGTGATGTCCTGAACAATGCCATGGGATTGCACCACATTGCCCATCACATCGCGGTCGTGCACACACTTTTCGTGAACCCAGCGCACCTCGCCGTTGTCCTGTCGGGTGATACGGTGCTCTACATCAAACGGAGTGTTAGTGGTTGTAGACCAGTCAAACTGCTGTAGTACATACTCTCTGTCATCAGGATGGATAACGGTAATAAAGAGCTCTTTACTGGTAGAGCGAACCGACTTGGGTAACCCGCATATATTGTAAATTTCGTCTGACCATATCAACTTTTCAGTAGTCTGGTCCCAATCCCAACTGCCAATATGGCCCACTCGCTGCGCCTGATTAAGGGTTTCTTCGGTACGCTTTTGCGCCGTTATATCGGTACGAATGGCGATATACTGATAAGGCTTATCGTGTTCATCCAGAACCGGCACAATGGTCGCATTTACCCAGTAAAATGTGCCGTTTTTCGCCCGGTTTTTAATATCACCGTGCCATACACTGCCGCTGCAAATCGTTGACCAAAGCTCTTTAAAGAAGGCTCTGTCATGATAACCTGAGCTTACAATTCGATGATTCTGACCAAGTAGTTCTTCACGAGTGAAGCCGCTTATCTGGCAGAACTTATCATTAACATAAATAATATCGCCGCTTTTATCTGCGGTGCTCACTATGGCGTGTTCGTCGAGGGTTCGTTTTTGCAACGCAAGATCGTTATTCACCTGCTTTAACTGACAAAGGATACGCTCTTCGTCCGCACGCATTTTAAGCAGACTCTTTTCATAGGGCCGGATAACTAAGAAATAAATCACCGGCGTGGAAAATAAAGCAAGGAAAGCCACATCAACCAGTACATTTTGCCACGGCGTAAACTCTGTAGGTAATGCGTACAGCCCAACCATTATAACTGTCTCGACAACAATAATAATCGTCAGGATTTTGATAAACAGCTTTTTGGTGAGTTTTTGAGTACCGATTGGCTTCGACTCCTGAATAACCTGATTAAAACTGCAGATAGAACCGCATATTTCCAAACAGTATTGAACCGGCTAAGGATAAGTATCACTACCTATTATAGCGCAATATTACCCTGTCTAAGTGTCATGAAAACTATTCTTTAGTTCGAAACGGAGGAGAATTTTGCAAGTCATAATCAGCCGGATTCTTCAATCATATTGTGTAAAACCAGTACGCTAATTCCATCGACTGGAGTACTAATTAAGACCCGTTCATTCCTCAATAATAGCCCAGTTGGCGCTTGCAATAGGAGTGAAACAATCGTTTCATTGTGTAGCTGGTCACTGGCTCTTCATACAGAACAGATGTCGCCAACATAGCCTTTAGGTCTTAAAATACTCTGAAAATGAGGCTAAAACCGTTACGCGTAACTATTTTTGATGATTTTGCAGCCAAAATCCTAACGTATTACCAATCGTCGAGGTAAGGTTCCTGGCATATGACTAACCCTCAACGCACTCTTTGTAGGAGGCCAATAGCTTTTAAGAACGTATTTTATTCTTAGCTAATAAGAGTAATCACAGGATACACCAGGCGGTCTATTCCTGAAGAATAAAAACAGCTTTATTGTGAATAAAAAAGTGAAAAATGGCAGACAGAGAAGAAAAATAGCGAGCGAAGATTTTGAATTTTCGGTGATGATAAAAAAAGCTCCCCTGTTTAAGGGGAGCTCAGAATGAAATCAGGCATTCACGTCGACAACAATACGCCCCTGCACCTGCCCGGAAAGAAACTGAGGAGCAACCTCAAGGGCTTCGGCTAAGGTAACCTTTTTGGTAATGGTCGATAGGCTCGATTCAGGTAAGTCCTTAATAACCCGTGCCCAGGCCTTTTCACGCACTGCCAGGGTTTGTGTTACGCTGTTTATCCCCATCAGTTTTACGCCGCGCAAAATAAACGGCGCTACCGTAGCCGGAAAGTCCATGCCCTGAGCCAGGCCACAAGCTGCTACAGCACCTTCAGACTGAGTGGCCGCGCAAGCATTAGCCAGGGTGTGACTGCCTACAGAGTCAACGACTCCCGCCCAGCGTTCTTTTGCCAATGGGCGGCCTGGTTCACTGAGCGTTGCACGATCGATAACCTCTTTAGCACCCAACGCTTTTAACGTATCCGCTTGTTCCAAACGGCCAGTGGAAGCAACCACGTCATAACCAAGATTCGCCAGAATGGCGATTGCGGTGGTGCCCACCCCACCATTTGCACCGGTAACCAGTACCTCGCCCTTGTCGGGGGTAACGCCCTGTGATTCAAGTGCCATCACACACAGCATGGCAGTATAGCCAGCAGTGCCCACAGCCATAGCATGCTTACCTGTTAAACCCGCAGGCATCTGTTGCACAAAATCGGCATTAATGCGGGCTTTTTGGGCTAACCCTCCCCAATACTGTTCACCCAGACCCCAGCCGTTTACCAACACTTTGTCACCGGCGGAAAATCTATCTGAACGACTTTCCAGCACTGTGCCCGCCAAATCAATCCCCGCTACCATGGGGAATTGTCTGACTACCGGACTTTTACCGGTGATCCCCAGCGCATCCTTATAGTTTAACGTACTGTACTCAACCGCTATCAGGACATCTTCATCCGGTAATACTGACTCATCGAGTTCGGTAATTTGTGCAGTGTAGTCCTGGTCGTCTTTATTAATATAAATCGCTTTAAACATCGTGCCCTCCGGGGTTAACGCTTGATAGTAAGTTGATGGATAAAACCATCGGCAAATTTTTGCATTGGTGAACTGGACTGCATTACCTTGGCAGTCAGGATGGCGCCTTCCCAGCCTATCCAGAAAAACTCAGCCTGCTGCAGGCAGTCGGTCTCCTGGTGAATTAAACCGAGCACTTTTGCCTGCTCCAGGTTATGTGCCAGCATGGACGTCCAGTTCTTTAAACACTGCGCCAGGGGTTGCTTGAAAGACTCTGCCAATATGGGCATTTCCTGCCCGAAGTTGCCAATCAGGCAGCCGCGGCTAAACCGGTATTTCTCCATGCCATCGATAGCTTCCTGAACAAAGGTCGAAACACCGGTAAGCGGCTGTGATGGATTAGAGGCCAGGCATCGTCTCAGCTTGGCGCAAAAATACTGGTCGTAGCGCTCAATCACCTGCAAACCAAAATCGTCTTTGTTTTTAAAGTAATGATAAAAGGAGCCCTTCGGCACACCCACACGCTTTAGGATCATGTCGATACCAACGGTGTTAAAACCCCGCTCAGTGAGTATTGCCATGCCAGCAAGGAGTAAGGCCTCTTTGGTATCGTCAAAGTTTCTGGCCGACTTAGGGGGTCTGCCCCGGCGATTCTGTTGCATATCTCTCTTATTTTAGACCGATCGTCTATTTATTATAGACCGCCCGTCTAGAAATGAAAGAGACTAACGCTTATAAATGCATAATCAATTGAAATTATTGAATTTAATGTTTAAGTAGGAAGTCCTGGTAACGTGTTAGCGTTTGCCTTGACTGCGGTGTTAAAACGGGGCTTTGCAGACGGATGATTTGCCTTTCCCTGAGCATGTTGTTGGCAGACTGAGCAAAGGCCTGCTGATTGTACAAAGCATTTAAGCTGCCGTCGGCAAGGGCTAAATCCAGTCCCTTTTTAAGACGCTCTGCCAGACTGCGGTTTCGCTTGCTCACAAAAAAGTAGGTTGGCGACGGGTAGTAAAAAGCCAGGTCCGGTTCAATGACCAGTTGCGCAGATGGCCTGGATGCCAGTTCATATTCGACTTCCATCACCGAACGCGGAAAGTAGTCGGCCATTTTTGACTCGATAAGTTTAAACATCATGGTCAAAGGGACTTCTTCAACGCGGTAACCATTAAAACGCATTACGTCGGTATCTGGCCACCCTATCCCCTGTACCGATAAACTCTGTTTCAATTCACCCGGCGCTCTGGTGCCAAAGGACTGTTGATTATCCGGATGGACTAAAAACACCCGGTAGCCCAGCAATCCACGCGCCAATGGAAAATAAACCGCTAAATGCTCTCGTTCACGTTCTTCAGAAGTAACCGCCCAGGTAACATCAGTCGACCCTTCCTTAACCTGCCGCAACACACGATCCTGATTAGCATTAAATGGATCAGGAACAACCTTTATCGGGCGGCCGTTGGTATTGGTTTTATCCAGTGCCAGCCTGAGTACTTCAACAAAATAAGCATGAATATCGCTGTCCTCAAACACCACAGCAGGCACGCGGACGGTATAAGACCTCTCCGCACTAGCCGGCGAAGTGAAGCAAATTCCCGTAACCAGCGTGGCGAGAAGCAAAAGGTGAAAAGATCTGATAACGTAATAAGAATGAAACACGGTGCGTCGCTACAGAAAAGTGATATACAGTAAGCCTAGTCAGGCTATGACGAAAAATACAGCTGCGGACAAAATATCCTGATGTGTTTTTTGACGGGTAAAGAGAAAACGGGCTGGTTAGAATAAACCAGCCCCGACTAGCTTTGTAGCTTAAAAATACTGACTGTCAATCGCCTGGTGGAGTTTCACTACGCCAAGCTGAATGTCATCAATGACTTCGTGGAGTCTGTCCTGAGTCAGTTCATGGGTATCGAGTTGTTGTAATTCCTCTGATAACGCTTCGACCTGCTTTGAAATACTGTCCGATTTCGGCAGTTCCAACAGGCATTTGCCAATTTGCATCAGGCCATGCTGAAGTGAACGCGGGAACTGTTTATTGTTAATTAAAAATTCCAGCACGTCAGCACGGTTAATTCTGATGCGCATTTCCTGACGGTACATCTGATAAGCCGTTAGCGACTTTAACACCCCCATCCACTGGATATTCTCGAACGCCGACTGTTCCGGTGAGAGATCCGGTAACAGCGACGCTGAACGCACATCAATAATGCGTGATGTCATGTCGGTACGTTCCAGATGGCGGCCGAGTCGCAGGAAGGCATAGCCTTCGCCACGCAGCATGGTGCCACCAAGTAAGCCGGTAATGGTCTGGTTGGCCACGATAATGCGATGCAGACAGTTAAACCGGTGCCGCCGGGTTAACACACTCTGGCCATCGGCTTTGGCTGCAATATACAGGTTGTTGATTTGTTCCCAGGCTTCGGATGGGATAATTTCACGAATGATCCGCGCATTTTCACGCACTGCCGCCAGGCAGTTGATGATAGAACCGGGGTTAGCCGTGTCAGTCACCATAAATTTGATTACGCTTTTTTCATCGGCTTCTTTATACAGATCGTAAAACACATCCCTAAACGACAGCATGTCGATAATGGGTTCCCAGCCCAGGGTGACGTTACGTGGTAAGTCGAGTAAAAGGTGGGTGTTTACCTGAATTAATCGAGCGGTGTTTTCCGCACGTTCCAGATAACGCTCCATCCAGTAAATATGATTAGCTACCCTAGATAACATCGTTAGTCGGCCTCCATGTCTACAATCCAGGTATCTTTACTACCACCACCCTGCGACGAATTAACTACAGTAGAGCCCTTGCGCATGGCTACCCGGGTAAGCCCCCCGGTGGTCACGCTGATGTCATTGCCGCTTAAGATAAACGGTCTGAGATCAAGATGTCGGGGTTCGGCTTTCGTACCAATAATAGTAGGAGCAGTCGATAACAATAACATGGGCTGGGCCACATAATTGCGGGGATCGCGACGGATCAGACGAACAAACTTTTCACGCTCGGCTTTAGTGGCGTGAGGACCAATCAGCATGCCATAGCCGCCCGACTCGTTTGCCGGTTTGACGACCATTTTTTCGATATTCTCAATAACGTAATCCCGTTCGTCTTTGTTAACGCACTTATAGGTGGGCACATTGGGCAGTAATGGCTCTTCATCGAGATAGAATTTAATGATCTCCGGCACAAAGGCATATACTACCTTGTCGTCGGCCACGCCGGCGCCCGGTGCATTGGCAAGGCCAACATTACCGGCTTTCCAGGCCCGCATTAAACCGGGCACACCCAGCATGGAGTCTTCCCGGAAAGCTTCCGGATCGAGAAAGGCATCGTCAATGCGGCGGTAAATAACATCCACTCGCGACAGACCATCGACGGTACGCATATACACAATATCGTCGTCATCGACCACTAAATCACTGCCCACTACCAGTTCGGCCCCCATTTGCTGGGCCAGATAGGCGTGTTCAAAATAGGCAGAGTTATAAATACCCGGTGTAAGTACCACCACCTCTGGCTGATCGATGTCGCGCGGTGATAGCTGACTAAGCATGTCATATAGCTGTGACGGGTAATCATCTACCGGCAGAATGTTATATTTTTCAAACATATCGGGAAACACCCGCTTCATCACATGGCGGTTTTCCAACATGTAAGACACGCCAGACGGAACCCGTAAATTATCTTCCAGCACATAAACGGTGCCGTTGTGATCACGCACCAGATCCGAGCCACAAATATGCGCCCACACCCCGTGTTTAGGTTTAATACCCATACACTCAGGTAAAAAGTTCTTCGACGCATCCAGCAGGCTTCTAGGCACAACGCCGGCTTCAAGAATGCGCTGCTCGTTATACAAATCGTCAATAAACATGTTGAGCGCTTTTACACGCTGCTTAAGGCCTTTTTCAATTTGCAGCCACTCTTTTTTGTCGATAATGCGGGGGATAATGTCGAACGGCCAGGCTCTGTCGATTGAGCCCTCTTCTTCGGTATACACCGTAAAGGTAATACCCATTACATGGATAGCGGTGTTGGCGGCGGTTTTATATTCTTCTAATTCCTGGTCAGTAAGGTTGCGCAGGTATTTACAAATTTCTTCTGCAGCAGGACGCGGTTTATTTGCAACGCGAATGAGTTCATCGTAAAACTCCCCTGCCCGATAATTTCCCCATCTTATTGCCATCTACAATCCCTAGAGCTTATTTTCGGTATACAAAATACCATCTAAGCGACTTTTGACTGAAATTGCAACGAAAATAATGACAAATTGATGACAAATTGATCTGGAAAAATGCGCTGAATCACTCCATGCTATCGTTATTGTTTTTCGTGTGTTTTCAGAGAGTTTCCTTTGACCTATTGTTTAGCCCTAAAAGTAAATCGCGGATTAGTCTTTGCATCAGATTCGCGCACCAATGCCGGTGTCGATTACGTCGCTACTTACAGTAAAATGCGCCGTTACTGCTGGCCCGGAGAGCGCGTATGTGTGCTGATGACATCCGGCAGCCTGGCAACTTCTCAGGCAGTAATGAATGCCATCAATCGCGACCTTAACGATCCGGATGCTGAATTCAGCCTGCGTCACGGCAAGCAGCTTTATGAAGTAGCGCAATACATTGGCAAGCTTAGTCAGGCAGAACAAACCCTGCACGAGAAAGCGATGGAAAAATCAAACGCCAGTGCGGAGTCGAACTTTATTCTTGGCGGCCAAATAGCCGGTCAGGCAGCGGAAATTTTTCACATCTATCCGCAGGGTAATTTTATCAGCGCGTCGGAAGACACCCCTTATCTGCAAATTGGTGAAACCAAATACGGTAAGCCGATTCTGGATCGTATTATTGCTAAAAGCACCACGCTGGAGGATGCCGCGCGTTGTGCCATGGTGTCACTGGACTCGACTATTCGCAGTAATATCTCAGTAGGGCCGCCTATTGAACTGGCAATGTATCAGGATGACTCTCTCGATGAGCCCTTCCATCACACCTACACCTTAAACAGCCCGATGTACAAATCCATGAAAAAGCAGTGGACAGACGGCTTGCACCGCGCTTTTGAACAACTTCCCAGGTTTGATTGGGAAAAGGTTAAAGCGGACGAACCAGAAGGTGAATAAAGTGGAGCTTTTCGCGGGTCTTGTCGTTGATGACAAACGGATAAGCATCGTCCAGGCCCATACTGTTATTCAGTGAGTTGAGCAGGTTAGTAAGCTGATCCCAGTCGTCAATTAAGGTATCGAAACTCTCTTCATTGTAACTGGCAGTATGCGGATGATCGGCATTTAGCGGGTTGGAGAGCAACCGGTTTTCTAAACTGGTTTCGTATTCGTTGGCCGTTTCCAGGGTATCTACCATATGCAGGTAGTGCGCCCAGGTCTCGGCCCAGTCTTCCCATGGATGCATGCTGGCATAGGCACTGATACAGCGCTGTTGCCAGTCAGCGGCAGGCCCGTTTGCGTAGTAGTTTTCCAGACTTTGCTGATAATCCTGACGCTCGTCACCAAATAACGCCCTGAAAGCCTCAATATACTGACTGCCTTTGATTAGCACATCCCAGTAATAATGGCCTGACTCATGACGGAAATGGCCAATCAGCGTCCGATAACGTTCGTTCATTAACTCGCGCATGGCGAGGCGTTTGGTCTCTTCGGCTTCTTTGAGGTTAATGGTGATCACCCCATTACTGTGACCGGTTAACACCGTATTCTGGACGGTGAGCTCCCGGCCGTATAATGCCTGAGCAACTTCATCCTCGAGAAACCGAAAGGATAATCCGCGGGGGTTATGACGCTTGCCGATAACCGGTAGTTCAAGCTTATACAGGGTGTAAAGCAGATGCCGTTTGGCCTGCTCCATTCGAAACCAGAGTTTAACGTTGTCTGGTTTAGACAAATCGGGAATGGTATCGGTGAGTTGGCAGGACGGACAGAGTTTATAGTCGCTTTCAACCGGTACCAGCCAGTTGCAGATATTTTGCTTTGAATAATTACTGCACTGGCGGTAAGCCTGCCCGTTGTGGCCGGCTATCCAGTTACCGTCTGCATCAATATCGCAGGAGGAAATCACCTTGGCATCCGACAAAAAACCGACCGGGCGCTGGCAGGACAAGCACTGGCTATTGGCGAAATATAAGGTGTTACCACACTGACAAGTATAAGTTTTCAAATCTTTTGCTTCTGTTCGGGCAAACTGCAATTAGCTTACTAAGACTATAGTAGCAAAGGATATCACAGCAAAGTAATCACAGTTTCATTACATGACGATTATTTTGCTGTGGTGTGTCGCGAACGGGCACTACTGCAGCGTTTTGAGCAGTACTTCACTTCCGCCCAGTTTTTCTCCCATTTTTTACGCCACACAAATGGCCGCTGGCAAACCGGGCAGATTTTGCTGGGTAAATCGGCCTTACGCATTATCGATAGCCGACAGTAGCTGCTCTGCCTGTTCCTGCATAGCATCAACGGTATCCTGAGACATCCGGTCGAGGCTTTTATAGATCAGCCCCATACGGTGGTTTTTGCTCAGTTTATCGCGGTGCTTAATTAAAAAGTCCCAGTATAAATAGTTAAACGGACACGCGTTTTTACCAGTCTTTTTAGATACAGCATAGCCGCAGTTTTTGCAGTAATCGGACATCCGGTTGATGTACTGACCACTCGCCACATAGGGTTTGCTGGCCAGATTACCGCCGTCGGCAAACAGGATCATGCCACTCACATTGGGCATTTCCACCCACTCAAAAGCATCGGCATACACCAGCAGGTACCATTCATTTACCGCTTCTACTGATAACCCGGCCAGCAAACTGAAATTACCTATCACCATCAAGCGTTGGATGTGGTGCGCGTAGGCATGGCGTTTAGTGTCGCCAATGCACTGGCGCATACAGTTCATATTGGTATGCCCACTCCAGTAGAAGTCTGGCAACTTGCGCTGATGATTAAAGTAATTTTCCTGCTGCAGGCCCGGCATACAGTGCCAGTAAAAGCCCCTGACGTATTCGCGCCAGCCCAGGATCTGACGAATAAAACCTTCTACCGCATTAAGCGGTGCGTCGCCATCGAAGTAGGCCTGTTCCGCCGCTTGCATGACTTCCATGGGCAGCAATAACCCGCAATTGAGATAAAACGATAAGTGGGAGTGAAACAGCCATACGTTGCCTTCGCGCATGGCATCCTGATAATCGCCAAACTCATTAAAGCGCTGCTCTATAAACTGTTCGAGTACCTTTAATGCTTCGTCCCGGGTCACGGCATAATTGAAGTCCTTAGCATCGCCCATGTGATCGGCAAATTCAGTTTCTACCAGTTCAATTACTTGGCTGGTCATGTCGTCCGGCGAAACGGTATAGGGCTTAGGCGGAGACACATCCGCCGGCAGCGACTTACGGTTGTCCTGATCGTAGTTCCATTTACCGCCAATGGGTTTATCGCCTTCCATCAGTAGCCTGGTTAACTTACGCATTTCCCGGTAAAAATACTCCATGCGCCATTGTTTGCGTCCTTCGGCCCACTCGCTGAACTGTTCAAGCGTGGCAATAAAGCGATCGTCATCGCAAATTTCAACCGGTATTCCCAGCTGGTGTTGCCACTGTTGCATGCTCTTGAGTACCCGGTATTCACCAGGGAATGTCACTACCACTTTATCAAAACTATGCTGGCTGCAGGCGTGTTTAACTTCATTGAGCAGCGAGCCCTGATTGTTATCATCGTCGTAGCGACGGTAAATAACGTCGTAACCATCGTCGCTTAACTCTTTAGCAAAGTGGCGCATGGCCGAAAACAACAACACAATCTTTTTCTTGTGATGCTTTACATAGGTGGCTTCTTCGCGCACTTCGGCAAGCAGGATCTTATCCTGTGATTTAGTGCAGTCCCTGAGACTCGACATCTCGCGGGAAAGCTGGTCGCCCAGTACTAAACGTAATACCCCGGCCATTAGTCCTCCTTGGTATCCGCGTACGCGTCCAGCGCGCGCTGGCGTGATTGCTTGAGGTCAGCTATGGGCTTGGGATAGGTGCTGCCCAGTTCTACACCGGCTTTTTGCAACACATCTTTGGGCGCATCCCAGGGTTTGTGCAGGTATTTGTCTGGCATGTTGGCAAGCTCAGGGCAGTATTTTTTTACATAACTGCCCTGCTTATCGAATTTTTCACCCTGCAGTACCGGGTTAAAGATGCGGAAATACGGCGCCGCATCAGCACCTGAACCCGCTACCCATTGCCAGCTTGCAGAGTTACTGGCCCTGTCGGCGTCTACCAGACAGTCCCAGAACCAGCGTTCACCTTTGCGCCAGTCGATGAGCAGGTTTTTGACTAAAAACGAGCCGACAATCATTCTTACCCGGTTGTGCATGTAGCCGGTTTGCCACAGTTCGCGCATACCCGCATCGACAATGGGGATGCCGGTTCGCCCTTTGGTCCAGGCAGTGTATTTTTCATCCTGATTAAGCCACTTAAACTTATCAAACTGGCTGTTAAAATTCTTATCGGTAATGGTAGGAAAATGAAACAGCAGGTAGTAGCTGAACTCACGCCAGCCCAGTTCACTTAGAAAACAGTCGAGATCACTGCTACCCTGATCATCAAAGGCGTTTAGCAGTGCATACCACACCTGATTGGGGGAGATTTCGCCAAAGTGGAGGTGTGGTGATAAACGGGATGTGCCTCTTACCGACGGAATGTTACGCTGATCTTCGTAGCCTTTGGCCGCGTGTTTAATAAAATCACTGAGTTTGTCAGCAGCGCCCTCTTCGCCCGGTGTCCAGTGTTTGGAAAATTCACTGTCCCAGTTTATTTCAGGTAACAGTCCGGCATCATCAATGCTATGCCCTTCATTTGCCACGTCGGCATAGGTAATTCGTTCGGGCGCAGAAGACGGATAACGAGGTGCAGAAGCCTGCAAACAGCCTTTACGATAGTAAGGCGTAAACACCCGGTACACGCCGCCATCCTGCTTGCGGATACTCATTGGTTCCCACAGCAGTGAGCCGTTAAAGCTGCTCACCAGGCAATCGCGTTCTCGCAGGGTTTGCTTAATTTCTTTGTCTCTGTCGATAACCGCCGGCTCGTAGCAGCGATTCCAGAATACTGCCCGGGCGCTGAACTTTTCCACTAATTCGCTGAGGATCTTCTTCGGTTCACCGGTAAAGCACTGCAGATGGCCATTCAGACGTTTATTCAGTGAGACCAAGGAATGATGAAGCCACCAGTTGGAGGCACCACCGGGCTGGTCTGCCTCATCGAGTTCTGTGTCGAAGATATATACCGGTACCACTGTGCCGTGCTCAACGGCCGCAAGCAGTGCCGGGTTATCGATTACGCGTAAATCCTGCCGAAACCATACAATACATACGGGCTGACTCACTATGTTGTTCCTTTTTTAATCGTTGTTTTTGATGTGCCTTGCTTTGTACGTAAAGCACCTGAAAACGATCGCAATTACCGCCATAGATGGTGGGTATATTTAGCCATTAAAACGGGCGGACTGTTTTTTTAATTTTTCTCATCTATGCTTAAATCCATATCGATAAGGACATCGTAAAGACTGCTATGAATATGACTTCTTCCAAAACGGGCCTGTACTGGTTCCGACACGATTTGCGCCTCGACGACCAGCCAGTCCTCACTGAGCTGGTCTCTCGTTGTCAAAAGTTACTGCTGGTGTATTGCATCGATGAGGATTGGTTTACCCGCAACCAGTTTGGCTATTGCGCCATGGGTCACCACCGCCAACAATTTCTGTACGAATCGCTTTATGCGTTGAATCAGCAATTAAATAACTATCAGCAAACGCTGCTGGTTGTTACCGGCGAGCCAGTAGAAGAGATTGCTCAGCTCATAAAGGCTTATGACGTTGATATACTTGGTGTCGGCGAATATCCGGGCCTGAATGAACGGGAACAGCTTAAGCAACTTACCTCAAAGTATCCCGGCGTGCATGTGGTTACTGGCAGTAATAACAGCCTGTTTAAGCCAACAGACCTGCCGTTTGAAGTAAACACGATGCCTGATAAATTCAGCCCGTTTCGTAAGAAGGTTGAAAAAGCCATTACACCACTTGCTCCTGCAGAGCCCGTCGCGCTGATACCACCGCCTCCTATTGCGCTGCAAACCGACTGGCCATCACTGCCATTACAGCGTGGCAACTCTTCCTCCTACAACGGCGGAGAACATGCCGCACAAAAGCAGCTCAAGTATTACTTTTTCGACAAACACCTTATTAGTCAGTACAAAGAAACACGCAACGGCCTGGACGGCTGGGATTATTCGAGTAAATTTTCGGCCTGGCTGGCCAACGGGTGTATTTCTCCGCGCCGGATTTATGCAGAATTAAAACGTTTTGAAGCAGAGCACGGTGCTAACGATTCGACCTACTGGCTCTATTTTGAATTACTGTGGCGGGAATTCTTCTGGTGGTTGCAAGTAAAACATGGCGCGCAGTGGTTTGCCCCGGGCGGTATACAACAGCAAACAGCTGCCAACATGCAGCCCTCTGCTTCGTTGCTGGACTGGCAACAAGGCACCACTGACAACGCCCACATCAATGCCTGTATGCGACAATTAAATGCGACCGGTTATATGTCGAACCGGGCCAGGCAATGGGCGGCCAGCTATCTGGTTAACGAACTCGGTGAGCACTGGCGATATGGCGCAGCCTATTTTGAACAGCAACTAATTGATTACGATGTGGGTGCCAACTGGGGAAACTGGCAGTATCTGGCTGGTGTAGGCAGCGACCCCCGGGGTCTGCGCCATTTCAATATTGAGAAACAAGCGCAGATGTACGATCCCGACGGTAAGTTCACCAGTCTCTGGTCCTGAGCCGGTCAAAGTAGTTTGCGGCTAACGGTCGTGATCTTTAAGCCACTCGTTTAACAGCTTAACCTGGCCACAGCGGTACGCCGCATACATTAACCGAATAGAGTTTGACAGCACTTCACTGTCATTCCAGCCGGTCTTTTCCTGTATTTCTTCATAACAGCTTAATGCCTCAGGCGTCACATAACCTCTGACCTGACGCTTACCGGCTTCACGCTGGCGTTCGCGGAAGCGTTTTTGTTTATCAGCATTAGCTCGTGGATTTTTCTTAGATTCTGTCATGATACCCTGTAATTAGTCGAAAATTTGGTAGTGCAACAACGGCCGTTTAGTTCCCTGAATCAAAGGTGGTCACTAAGCTTGTGCACCACTTCGCGCATTTTAGCCTAAAATTAGAGTATATCCTTGCCTCACGGCAAAAAAATTACTGTTCAGAGTTGTTTAGCGTACAAGTGTTCGCTAAATTACGCACGTTAAAAATAATCGATGGGAATCCAATGACAACGAAACAATCCAGTTTTAACAAAGAAGACCTGTTAGCCTGTAGTCGCGGCGAAATGTTCGGCCCGGGCAACAGCCAGCTTCCGGCTCCTAACATGCTTATGATGGACCGTGTGAGTCTGATCACTGATGAAGGCGGCGAGTTTGGTAAAGGCCAGATTATTGCTGAATTAGATATCACTCCCGATTTATGGTTTTTTGACTGCCATTTCCCTGGCGATCCGGTAATGCCTGGTTGTTTGGGTCTTGATGCCATGTGGCAGCTGGTGGGTTTCTTCCTGGGCTGGAGCGGTGGTCCGGGTAAAGGCCGCGCATTAGGTGTTGGTGAAGTGAAATTTACCGGTCAGATCCTGCCTACGGCGAAGAAAGTGACTTACAAAATTCAGATGAAGCGTGTTGTTAAGCGCCGTTTATTTATGGGTCTTGCCGACGGTATTGTAGAAGTTGATGGCCGTGAAATTTACTCTGCGAAAGATCTGAAAGTGGGTCTTTTCCAGGATACCAGCGCTTTCTAATATCAGCGGGTGTCTTTGACTGATAGCCTGTGTGCTATTGGTGTAGCCAAGAAAAAAGCCCCTTTTACGGGGCTTTGACTCAAGAGATGTTAACGAACCACCACACCTAACTGGCGGTCTTCCATGGCCTCTCTGTACCCGCCTAACCATTCTGAGCGAGTATCGCTCGTTTGAAAGGGACATATTTCCTTAGAGCGACCGCTGATTCCTGCCTGATAGCCTTTAGCGTGAGCGCGAGTCAGTTTATCTCTTTTTTGTCTTTTCATTGAATAGCCTCATTTGTTGGGTTAACAGTGAACAGAATAGGCCAGCAACTCAATACATAATAAGTGGTAGTGTGGCGTTTTCTGAGCACCATTTATTAGATAGTGCAAGGCTTGTTTTGGTTCAAGAGCGATTCGTTTTTTTTACGCTTGACAAACTATAACGATCTGAAATGTCGATTCATTTTACATTACAATTTTTTTTCATAATTGTTTCAGCATTTAAAAGTAATTGGTCTAAAAAGCATTGCAAGTTGGTACAGGTGGAATTATGACCATTTTTGAGCTGAAATTTGTGCTTATATAGCTTTTACTTAGCGCTTATTTTGACGAATATTCAGGGTGTTAATCAGCGATACCAGCACAAAGCTCAGCAACATCAGCAAATACCACGAACTCAACTTGGCTAATGGCACCATTTGCCATTGTTCATGCTGATTAGGGTATATCCAGATATTAGCAAATGTTGCGATATTTTCTGCAAACCAAATGAATAACGCCACCAGAAACCAGCCCACCAGCAACGGCATATAGCGGTGCGTTTTAATGATCCTGAAATAGATGCGGGTGCGGTAAAACATGACCACGGTAGCAGCCAGTAACAGCCAGCGAAAATCGGCAATAAAGTGATGCGAAAAGAAATTAATATAGATCAGGCAAACTAAAATCACGGTGAGTTTTACGGGCGGATAATGGCTGTATTCAAACTCAAATATCCGCCAAACGCGGGCAATATAGCTCCCCACCGCGCTGTACATAAAACCGGTAAACAAAGGCACATTGCCGATGCCAAAGACATAAGCTTCAGGATACGTCCAGGAACCTATGGCATCTGAGGTCTTAAATAATTCCATCACCGTGGCCACCAGATGAAAAACGATGATGACCAATGACTCCCTGAGCGTTTCCAGTTTAAAAGCCAACAAAGCAACCTGAAATACAATCGCGGCGATAAAGATAAAGTCGTAGCGATGTAAACTATCAAGCGGATACCAGAGGTTCGTGCCTATCATGAGCGCCAGTAAAAAGCCGCCGAATATACAGGCATTGGCCTGTTTAAGCCCGAATATCCACAGTTCCCTGATACATTGCTGCATAGTGTTGGTTTTATTATTAGTGTTGGTCAGTAACAAAACACCCGGCTGATTGCCGGGCGTTTTTAATAGTTACTCGCTTAGCGGTTGTTTATTTTTTAACGCGACGGCGGAACACAGCCAGCAGCGATAATAAGGCAATACCATACCAGCTTGCTGAGGCTCCCTGACGCTCATAAGGTGCTTCTTCAACACCCTCGCACTGCTCAATGCTACCGGTGCTGTTAGGCGTAAGCTTAACGGCCACAACGCGGTCTGTCTCAACAGTATCGCCGGCATCGGTTAATACTTCTTCACCGGTAATGTAGCGCTGTGTTGAAATGTAGCGGGCATTTGCAATAATTTCGTCATTATCGTTTATGTCCATGGCGCTTACCAGCGTGTATTGTTCACGCTGTTCACAAGTAAGCAGGGTATTAAGATCAATAAATTCACCCACATTCATGTCGTACATAAAGGCGCGTAACTGACGACCAGTCTGTACATCTGACTCGTATTCGCCCTCGCCTACAACAATGCCGTTATTGTTTATAGCACGAGGAGTAACCGCTGCTGTCTGGAAGAAACCTTGCGGATATTCGGCCTCACCGCTGTCGATGTTGTAGATAAACATCTGGTTACGGGCCACACCGTTGTTTTCACGTAGCACAGTACCAACAACCCAGTTATCGTCGTTAATATCTACCGCTGAACTACTGAGGTTCTCTTCACGGGGTAATAGCTCTGTGGTTTCACCATTGGCAAAGGTAGCAGCCACAATATTGGCGTAATAAGCTGCCCGGCCGCCTGGTAGTGTGTAAATAATACGCTCACCGGTATGAGAGGTACCTACTGCGATGCCATTGTTATTGATGCCATAAGCTGTACTGGTGTAACCCGTAGAGTCTTCATCTTCTGCTGGCTCGAACACCATACCGTACTGGGTAGAGGATAATACGTTGCCCTGGGCATCCAGTTGCCAGGTTACCGCGCGGCGGTAACTGCCAGCCGTAATGCCTCTGGCCAGGTTGTAGATACACAGTTCAATCGGCGTATCACCCCGGGTTTCATCATCATAGCACTCGTCGATATCCGTCTGATAATCTTCGGTAAGCGAAACACTGCCCCAGCCGGCTACCTGCAACGGTTCATTAATGGCAAAGGCTTCACTGAAGCCATTAATACCGGTATCGTCTGGCATGGTTGGTGGTAATGCCGTGGTTACACCATTAGCTTCAACAAAAGCCTGAGTCAGGGTGTCGTTTACGATATAAGTAAACTCATCACCGTCTTCATCAGTGTAATCCACTTTGAAAAAAGGTGTGCTGCCGGCACCCACAAAAAAGTCGCCGCTTACTGAGTCATTTACCTGGCTGTAGGCACTGCGGGTGTAATCTTCGAAGGTTTCATCAATAACATCAAAACCCGGGATTAAATCAGCAGTAACCGTATCGCCATGGTAACTACGATAAGTCGCTAATGACTGAATAAGAATATTAATACCGCTGCTGCCACTACGACCGTTAACAATGTAGGCATACAGTGCCTGGTAGTCGGCATTGCTGAATACGCCCTGTTGGACGGCTTCGGGATCTTCGAAGTTATTGGTAAATGTTTCGTTTTCAAAGTCCAGAATCGACAGATCTATAGGCGGGTTATATTCCGACTCACTCACCATCACCATGGTGCCTGTGTTATCAATGGACTGGGCAAAGTTAAAGAATGACTTGTCCTGCACCGGAGCCAGGGTTAAATCATAGGTTGCTGCAGTCGCTAATGGCGATACCGCAACGGCAGTGACTGCGGAGGTTGCAAGGATTACTGCAGATGCAAGCTGTTTTAGTTTCATTCAAAATCCTGTTTACTGCTGTCAATCTTCCAGCATACTTTCTAGTTCGTCCCAGCGCGCATAGGCTTGGGATAATTGTTCTTCACTCTCTGCAAGCGCATTGAGTACGGCGCTGGTCTGTTCACTATCCTGCTTAAAGAATTCAGGATCATTAACCAGCGTCTGTTGTTCTTCGACCTGCTTTTCCAGTTTCTCAATTAGCGCAGGTAAGTTATCGAGTTCGCGTTGATCTTTATATGATAACTTTTTCGCCTTGCGCGGAGAAGCCTTTGCAGTCGGACTGACTTTTTCTGATTTAGTTTCATTTTTTACCGATTTAGCGGAAGAAGAAATATAAATTGATTTCCCCTGACCGGCATACCAGCTTTCAATATCAGAATAACCGCCGACAAACTCCTCTACTTTACCGTTTTCTGTAAACAGCAAACTGGAATTTACAACATTATCAACAAATTCGCGATCGTGGCTGACTAAAATCACTGTTCCTGTGTAATTAATCAACAAAGTCTCGAGCATTTCGAGAGTTTCCACATCCAAATCATTGGTTGGTTCGTCGAGAATTAGCACATTACTGGGTTTAAGCATTAACCGCGCTATCATCAGACGATTTTTCTCGCCACCGGATAACGACTTCACCGGCGCATTTACCCGCTCTGGGGTAAACAGGTAATCCTGCAGATAGCTGATAACATGGCGAGGATGGCCATTGACCATTAAATCCCGTTTACCATCGGCCACTACATCAATAACTGATTTTTCTAAATCCAGGCCCAGACGATGCTGGTCAAAATAGGCCACTTCCAGGTTGGCGCCCTGGCGGCTACTGCCGGATGCCGGCGTAAGCTCGCCCAACAACAACTTAATTAAGGTACTTTTACCACAGCCATTCGGGCCTATCAGGGCAATCTTATCGCCCCTGAGTACGGTTAAATCCAGGTCTTGTACGATTGTCTTGCCTTCAATGGCGTAGCATAAGGCCTGGGTTTCAAATACCAATTTGCCAGAACGGGCAGCGGTGTGCTGCGCCATAGCCGCGTTGCCAGTGAGTTCACGGCGTGCGGCACGTTCTTCGCGAAGCTTTTTCAGCGCCCGCACGCGGCCTTCATTGCGGGTACGGCGGGCTTTGATGCCCTGACGGATCCACACTTCTTCCTGAGCCAGCTTTTTATCAAATTCAGCCTGTTGGCTGGCCTCAACCTCAAGGTCGTGCTCTTTTTTATCCAGGTATGTCTGATAATTACCCGGGTAGCTGGTGAGCTGGCCTCGGTCAAGATCCACAATGCGGGTAGCCATGGCTCGGATAAACGCCCGGTCGTGGCTGATAAATACGATAGCCCCCTGATACTGCTGCAGGCTCTGCTCCAGCCAGCGGATCATCTGCACGTCCAGGTGGTTGGTGGGCTCATCGAGCAACAGGATATCCGGCGATCGTACCAGCGAGCGCGCCAGCGCGGCTTTGCGTCGCCAACCACCCGACAGCGATGCCAGCGAGGCATTACCGTCCAGTTGTAGCATGGTCAGTGTCTGTTCGATTTTTTGTTCAAACTGCCAGGCATTCTGAATTTCAAGCTGCTCCTGTAGCGACTGCAACTTGTTGAGGTTCTTTTCGCTGGGATCCTCTGTGACCAGCTGAATTTGCTTAAAGTAGCCTTTCAGAATATCGCCTACTTCAGCGAGCCCCTCGGCCACGTAATCAAATAAGGCGATATCAGTGGTTTGTGGCGGATCCTGCTCAAGGCGAGCAATAATGGTATCCCGTTCCACAACACGTTGGCCGTCATCGGGGATCACATCGCCGCTGATCACTTTCATCAGGGTTGATTTACCGCTGCCGTTACGGCCAACAATACACACCCGCTCGCCCGGTTGAACCACCAGTTCAACACCGTCGAGCAAAGGCGGCGTGCCAAATAGCACAGATATATTTTTAAGTTGTAACACACTCACTTCAGAAACAGCTCCAGTTCATCGAGCGTAAACGGCCAGCCCAGTTCGGCGCCGTTATCCTCACGCTTTAATACCGGTATACGCACCGCATACAGATGATAATGGTCGGTATTATCACGGATATTATGTTTGGTAATTTGCAGTTGCTCGTATACGGATGATTGCCTGAGCAGCTCATCCGCATCGTCACATAAACAGCACTGTGGGCCGGTAAAAAACGTTATCTTCATGATAAGGTCAGCACAAAGCACTGGTGAATATTACTGTGGCGGGCAAAATCCTGCGGTATGGTTTGCGCAGAGATATTCTCAACCGCTAAACCTAGCTCTGCCATGGCGTCGTTGTCCAGTTTAAACCCACGCTTATTGTTAGAAAACACAATGGTACCGCCCGGATTCAGACAGCGACGAACCTGGGTTAATAACATCACGTGGTCACGCTGTACGTCCCAGGTAGTATCCATTCGCTTAGAGTTGGAGAATGACGGCGGATCGACAAAAATCAGGTCGTACTTACCATTATGACCTACTAACCACTGCAAACAATCGGATTGTACAAAGTGGTACGCCCCGTTAAGTTTATTCAGTTTAAAGTTGTCTTTCGCCCAGTTAATGTAGGTGTTGGACATATCTACCGTCGTCACCGAGCGGGCACCGCCAAGCGCTGCCGCAACCGATACACTGCCGGTATAGGAAAACAGGTTCAGTACGTCTTTGCCTTTGGCCATCTGACGAACTTTCTGGCGGGTAATACGGTGATCCAGAAACAGCCCGGTATCCAGGTAATCGGTGAGATTAACGTAAAGTTTGGCGCCGTTTTCCCACACCACTTTACGGTTACCGGTGGTGTTAACCTTTTCGTACTGCTGTTTGCCTTTTTTCTGCTCACGTACTTTGAGCATGATTTGCTTAGCCGGTACACCTGTGACAGCAGGTAAATACAGCAGCACTTCCTGCAGGCGGCGACGAGCTTTCTCGGCATCGATAGTTTTAGGCGGCGCGTATTCCTGCACTACCAGGCAATCATCGTACACATCAATGGCTACGTTGTATTCGGGCAAATCGGCATCATAAATACGATAGCAGTTGGTATCCTGCTTTTTGAGCCAGGGCTTAAGCTTTTTAAGATTCTTTTTCAGCCGGTTGGCAAAGTCGTTATCCTGACTGTCACCGAACTGTTGGCAGTTGTTGGCATCGAGTTGGTAATTAACCAGTTTACACTCGAGCTTACCGTTCATCAGGCTGTATTCTTTATTGCCGCGCAGCTTTAACAGCCGCAGTAATTCCCGGTTACTGCTTAACAGCGACACCTGCCAGTCCTGCCAGTGTTGCTTTAATTGCTCGCCCCACTGAGCGAACAACGGAATAAGTTCGGTGAGCTCACCTAAACGCTCGCCATATGGGGGGTTAGACACCAGATAGCCCGGCTCGCTAATGGCTGCAGGCGGGGTAAATTTAGTCGCATCGGCCACGTTAAACTCGATGAGTTCAAACACCCCTGCCTCATTGGCATTTTGTTTGGCAATGGCGATTAACTTACGGTCGATATCGCTGGCAAATAATGTAATGTCGGGCTGAATTTGTGCGGACTTTGCGTCTTCAATTAATGCCTGCCAGTCACTTTCCCGGTGCCCCAGCCACTTGCTGAAGCCCCAGCGCGGCCGGCCCAGACCTGGTGCTTTATGCATTGCCATTAGAGCAGCTTCAATGACCAGCGTGCCAGAACCACACATAGGATCCAGTAACGGCTTCTCCATATTGGCTGCCCAGCCACTACGCATCAGCATGGCTGCCGCTACATGTTCTTTTAATGGCGCCAGACCAGCATCCTGACGGTAGGCCCGCTGGTGCAGACTGCCGCCAGAGAGCTCAATACCAATCAGTATTTTATCGCGATGCAATCGGCCACTGATAACCATATCTGGTAAGTCGCGCTCTACATTGGGGCGTGAACCGTCTTCTTCATAGAAGTGATCGACAATCGCATCTTTAATTTTTAACGCACCGAACTGGGTATTATTAATGGCTTTACTGCTGCCATTAAACTGCACTGAAAACGTATTATTCACGGCAAAGTGCATCGACCAGTCGATGTCACGGGCGCTGTCGTATAACTCTTCAGCCGTTCCTGCGTTACCTTCGTTTAAAATCCAGATCACGCGGTTAGCCAGGCGCGACCACAAACATACTTTGTAGGCCGCCTGTAGATTAGCTTTTACTCTGACCCCACCGCGGGCGATGGCCAGCTCTGCATCAGGGCAAAGTTCGCTGAGCTCCTGTTTAAGCAGCTCGTCGAGACCGCGACTGGTGGTAACTAAAAATCCAGGCTGAGATTGTGAAACAGACATTAAAGGCCTTCAACCAGCTGTTTAACTAACGCTGGTCCCTGATAAATAAAAGAAGAATATACCTGAATAAGCTCGGCACCGGCTGCCATTCGGGCCTTAGCACTGGCAACATCATGGATACCGCCAACACCGATAATGGGCATCTTACCATTGAGTGCTGTGTGTAATTGTTCGGTGATCAACTGGCTTTGATTAACCAGTACCTCACCGCTTAAGCCACCGGCTTCATTGGCATGTTCGAGGCCTTGTACTGCCTCGCGATCCAGCGTTGTGTTGGTGGCGATAACGCCGTCCATTTCTGATTTGATCAGCGATTCGGCGATGCCATTCACTTCTTCAGGCGTTAAATCCGGCGCAATTTTTATAAACAGCGGTACATATTTACCGTGTACCTGAGCCAGTGTGCCCTGGGCTTCCTTAAGACCACCCAGCAGGGCTTCCAGCGCTTCGCCATACTGCAGGTTGCGCAGTCCCGGCGTGTTTGGCGAGGAAATATTAATGGTCACGTAGCTGGCATGCTCGTATACCTTGTTGAGGCACTTTAAGTAGTCATCCAGCGCGTTGGCTTCTTCGGTATCTTTGTTCTTACCAATGTTAATGCCCAATGCGCCGTCGTAACGACTGGCTTTAACTTGCTCAACCAGATAATCTACGCCTTTATTGTTAAACCCCATGCGATTAATGATGGCGTTTTTTTCCGGTAAACGGAACAAGCGCGGCTTGGGGTTACCCGGCTGCGGACGAGGTGTGACTGTCCCAACTTCGATAAAACCAAAGCCCATAGCGGCAAACGCATCAATGCACTCACCGTTTTTATCCAGGCCGGCAGCAAGCCCTACCGGATTTCTGAAGGTAACACCAGCAACCGTAACCGGCTTATCCGGAGTGTTTACCCGGTACAGTGCCGACAGCGGTGTGCGCTGGGTGCGGTGTAACCATTTAATACTGAAATCGTGACTCTTTTCGGGGTCGCAGTTAAGCAAAGCTTTTTGGATAAGTTCGTACATGAAGTGTTATAACGCCATAAATTAAAGCCCCGGCGGGTACTTATACCGGTCGGGGCTGTGAAGATATTGTATGCAACCTTACACTGACAAACGCCAGCGTGAAGCAGGTATCAACCCTTGGTTGCGTAGTTTACTGGTTAGACTTCATGCTTAAAAGCATCAATTCACGCAGAGCAACAGAAAACTTCGCAAAATCGTGGCTCGAGCTGGTTTTAAACTCACTCATCATATGATACCAACGTTTTAGCAAGGCTTCATTATTTTGCATCCAGTTGTCTAAAATCGTATCGGCATCTTTTGATTTAGTGTTGCCGGCCAGTAAAGTGGCAACAATCGAGCGCTGCTGCCAGTCGAGCTCTTCACGATAAGATGCCCGGGCAAGTGCCTGCCAGTGGTTACCTACCGGTTGATTGTTGATTTGCTCAAGGAACCAGTGCAGTTCCAGGGTTGAGCCTAACTGATAATACAACCGCCCTACTACATCGATGCTGTGCGAGCCCTGCTCCACCACCTGAGTAAGATCCAGTGCGCTGAACAGATTACTGAAGGCGGCAACACGGGCAGCGATATCCTGCGGAACGCCTTTCTCCATCCAGTTCTGGGTGGCTTTTTCGAGCTGGCTGATTTCCTGTTTCACCAGATAGTTCGACAAGTTTTCACACAGATCATTTACCGCCGGCTGATACTTCTCGATGCACTGCTGAATGTCGTTACAGTTATCACCGTGGCGAATATACCAACGGGTACCACGGCGCATTAAACGGCGGGCCGATTCCAGCATTGCCAGTTGTACCTTGGCATCCACCTTATTGTCGAGGCTTTCAATGTCCTGCCACAACTGACCAATACTGAAAACCCCTTTAACGATACTGTAGGCATTGGTGATTTCCACAATATCCGCGCCGGTTTCTTCCTGCATGCGATACACAAAATTTGCGCCCATATCATTAACCATATTATTGGTTAACTTGGTGGCAATAATCTCTGCCCGCAGCGGATGCTGCTGCATTTGTTCAGCAAAGCGTTCACGTAATACCGGTGGGAAGGCACTGATCAGCAACTTACCGTGATACGGATTGTCGGTAAGGGCCGGAATATTCAGCTGGTCTTTGAGCACCATTTTTCCGTAGGCGGTAATAACACTCAGTTCTGGCCGGGTCAGGCCGCGATTCTGCACCGCGCGGTCGGAGATTTCATCGTCGTTAGGGATAAACTCCAGTTCGCGGTTTAACGCGCCATCGCGCTCCAGGCCATGGATAAAGCGTAATTGTTCTTTAAGTGACGAAACGCCGGTCATCTCAGTCACCGAGATGGTTTGTGTCTGGCGATAACAATCCTGTAGCACAATTTTCGCTACGTCATCGGTCATGTCGTAGAGCAAATTGTTGCGCTGCTTAACGGTGAGATCGCCGTTACTGACCAGTGCATTTAGCAGGATTTTGATGTTGACCTCGTTATCTGAGCAATCCACACCACCAACGTTATCGATGAAGTCGGTGTTCACCCGACCACCGTTGGCAGCAAATTCCATACGGCCCAACTGCGTAGCGCCCAGATTACCGCCTTCGCCAATGATTTTAGCTTTCAGATCGCAGCCGTTAACCCGCAGCGCATCGTTGGCTCTGTCGCCCACGTCACTGTGACTTTCTTTTTTGCTCTTCACATAAGTGCCGATACCACCGTTCCAAATCAAATCGACCGGCATTTTAAGGCAGTTATGAATTAGCTCCGTGGGCGTCATCGAATTCTGACGGGTGCCCAGCCAGGTTTTCATTTCCGGCGTTAAGGTAATGGATTTAGCCGCCCGACTAAACACACCACCGCCTTTTGAGATCAGCGATTTGTCGTAGTCATCCCAGGTTAGGCTGGGGTTTTCAAATAGCCGTTGACGCTCTTTATAACTTTTCGCTGCGTCCGGATCCGGATCGAAGAAAATATGCAGGTGGTTAAAGGCAACAATCAGGCGGGTATGCTCAGACAGCAGCATACCATTACCAAATACATCGCCGCCCATATCGCCTACGCCAACACAAGTAAAGTCAGTGGTCTGACAATCGATACCAATTTCGCGGAAGTGACGTTTAACCGACTCCCAGGCACCGCGGGCAGTAATGCCCATCTTCTTGTGGTCATAGCCAATGCTACCGCCTGAGGCAAAAGCGTCGCCCAGCCAGAAGTTATATTCTTCTGAGATACCGTTAGCAATATCCGAGAATGTCGCTGTACCTTTATCGGCGGCAACTACCAGGTAAGGATCGTCTTCGTCCAGCCGCACAACATTTTTCGGCGGCACAATTTCACCGTCGACAATGTTGTCGGTAATATCCAGCAAGCTGCGGATAAACGTACGGTAGCAAGCTTTGCCTTCTTCGAAGATTTCCTGACGGCTGGCCCCCGCAGGCAGTTGTTTACACACAAAACCGCCTTTAGCGCCTACTGGCACAATCACGGTATTTTTAACCTGCTGAGCTTTTACCAGACCGAGAATTTCGGTGCGGAAGTCTTCCTGGCGATCTGACCAGCGTAAGCCACCACGGGCTACCCTGCCGCCACGTAAATGCACACCTTCAATTTTCGGGCTATACACAAAGATTTCATACTTCGGCAGCGGTAATGGCATTTCCGGGATCAGCTCTGGCAGCAATTTAAACGACACATAAGGCTTGTCGCTGCCATCTTCTGCCGGCTGATAGAAGTTAGTCCGCAGTGTGGCGTTGATCATATCCAGATAACGACGAATGATACGGTCATCATCCAGGTTACTTACCTGGTCCAGCGCTTCAGTAATTTTATCCTGCAGCGTTTGCTGGCGCTTCTTGCTCGGCTTGCGGCCTGGATTAAAGATCAGCTCAAAATAGCTGATCAGCATTTCGGCGATGTGCGGATAATTCGACAGTGTATTAGCAATATAATCACGGCTGAAACTGCTACCGGTCTGGCGCATATACTTAGCAAACGCGCGCAGAATGGTTACGTTACGGCCAGTGAGTTCTGCGCTAAGCACCAGGCGGTTAAAGCCGTCGTCTTCCAGATCGTTGTACCACACCTTGGCAAAGGCATCCTGGAATAACTGCTGGGCCTTGACCATGTCCAGGTCGTTACCGCTCTTATGCAGCATGGTAAAGTCCATGACCCACTTGAGCTTGCCATCGGCGCATTGGATCTTATACGGGCTTTCGTCAATAACCCGTAAACCAAAGTTTTCCAAAATCGGGAGTACATCAGACAAATGAATCGGTTCAAACAAGTGGAATAGCTTTAGCTTCACTATCTGACTGTCGGACTGCTCTTCCTGTGGTCGATAAAACAACATACCGAGGTTTTCTTCAGGTGTCAGTTGTTCCAGCTTTTCGATATCGACTAAGGCTGCACTGGGCAGGTTTTGCTCGGTATAAGAGGGCGAAAAAGCATTGAGATAATTACGCTCCAGCATTTTCGCTTTGGCTTCACCATAAGCCGAAGATAAAGCAGACGACAGGCGGTCATTCCAGGTTTTGGTTAACTCAATAATATTCTGCTCGATATCCTTCACGTCTAATTCCGCATTGTTGTCTTCTACCCTGGCGATGTAATGAGTCCGGGCATACACCGACTCTGAGAAAAAGGTAGTAAATTCCACTTCCCCGCTGGCATTCAGCGAGCGCTTCAATAATGCCTGGGTTTCTTTACGCAACTGGGTGTTATAGCGCTCTCTGGGCACATACACCATACACGAGAAGAAGCGGCCAAAGGTGTCTTTGCGCACGAATAAGCGGGTAATACCGCGTTCCTGCATCTGGAAGATGCCGCGGATGATTTCGGCCATTTCCTCTTCCGGCGTTTGCAGCAGCTCATCCCGTGGGTAAGTTTCTACTATGTTGTTAAACGCTTTAAAGGCGTGGGTATCCGGATCGAACTGCGACAACTCGCAAATGCGACGAATTTTATCCGACAGTAACGGAATATCCTTGGTACTGCTGTTATAAAAACTGGCAGAGTATAAGCCCAGGAAGCGGTGCTCGCCGGTAACCTGACCATTACTGTTAAATTCTTTAATGCCGACATAATCCATGTACGCAGGACGGTGGACCCGTGAACGGCTGTTCGTTTTGGTCAGTAATAACAGGTGCTGACTCAACGCCTCTTCCCGCGCTGTTGCCGGCAGGTTAGATAGTAACCGTGGTTTATCGCTGATGGAGTTTTTCATTAGCCCCAGGCTACTGTCGTTATCCGGCGTCCACTGATGATCGCCCTCAATGGCACTAACCGAATAGTAGCGATAGCCCATCAGGGTAAAATTGTGATCGCTCAGCCAGTCGAGAAACCGAAGTACTGTGTCTTTATGGGATTTATCCACCGGTAACTTCTTGGCTTTACTCACCTGGCCGGTAATGGCTTTAAGCTTATCCAGCATCGGCTGCCAGTCAGCCACTGCCAGTGACACTTCGTCGATGGTGGAATGCAGTTCTGAGGTTAACTGTTCCAGATCGGCTTTGCTGGTCTGACGGTCAACCTCGATAAACACCACGGTTTGTCTTAAGTTGCTGGTTTGATTTGCATCGAGAAAACTTACCAGCTTGTTATTGTCATCACGCTCAATATTCATTGGGCTGTGGATCAGCATATGTGCGGTGATGCCCAGGCGATTTAATGCCATACGCACCGAGTCGACTAAAAATGGTACGTCACGAATGATCAGCTCAACAATGGTATGGCTCGACTTCCAGCCATGCTTCTCGATTTCCGGGTTGAATACGCGTACGTGGGGTGAGCTGGCATCGAAATTGGAGAAGGTATTCCACAGACTGAGTGTGGCACCGTATAGATCGCTGTCGTTACGATTCTCAAGGTCGTCCAGAGAGATATTTTTAAAAAAATGCCGACCAAAGGTGTGAATATGCTCACGGCTTTTGGCATCTACTTTTTTGTCGATAAGTGAAAAAACATTCTCAAGCAAAACTGAGTAGCGCTGAGAGTTAGCTGTCATGTGCTCTACCTAATGATGATTTGTAGTTAAGTATAGATTGTACCTACATATTTTCTCGAAAATATGACGGAATTAAAAGCCCTGTTTTTACATCATATTTACATTTTGGGTAAGTATTCAGATTAAGCAAATAAAAAGGAGCCTGAGAGGCTCCTTTATTGGTTACTTATGCGAAAAAATTTACTTTTCGCTACGATTAAACCATAACAGTCTGGCCAGTGCCGGCAGCACAACTATGGCACCCAGCATATTCACCAGGAACATGAAGGTCAGCAGAATACCCATATCTACCTGGAACTTGAGTGACGAGAACACCCAGGTGCTCACGCCAATCGCCAGAGTAATACCGGTAAACAGTACCGCACTGCCCCGCTCCTTGAGCGCCTCAAGGTAGGCTTTTTCAACAGACATGCCCTGTTTAATCAACCCGTTCATGGTCGACAGGATATAGATACCGTAGTCCACACCAATACCCACACCCAGTGCAATTACCGGTAACGTGTAAACAGTCAGGCCGATATTCAGGTATGTCATTAATGCCTGTGCCAGTACCGAGACCACATACAGCGGTAATACTACCGAAATAGTGGCGCGTAGAGAGCGGAAACTCAACAGGCACAGGATGATCACCGCACCAAATACGTACATCATCATCGGTGTTTGCGCTGCCTGTACCGCTTCATTAGTGGCCGCCATTACGCCTACCGGACCAGACGCCAGACTAAAACGGGTATCTTCGGTCTGATATTGCTGTCTGAAATCCTTCACCGCATCGACTACCCGGGTAATGGTTTGTGCTTTATGATCTTCCATAAACAGAATGATTGGCATGACCGAGCAATTGCCGTTTAACAAGCCTGATGACGTAGGTACACGAGAAATCGCCTGCACCAGGGTTTGCTGATTACGCGGTAATACCTGCCATTTCGGGTTACCTTCGTTGTAGCCGGCATTCACCACCTTCGCTACTGAAGCAAGGGAAACCGCTGACTGCACACCATCCACATTGGTCATCTTCCACTGGAAATCATCGATAGCGCGCATCGTTTCGTAGCTGGTACAGGCCTCTGGAGTGGTTTCTACCAGAACTGAAATATAATCCACCGTCACTTCAAAGCGGTCGGTGATCAGAGCCGTGTCCTGGTTGTACCGTGAGTCCTGATGCAATACCGCAGCACCGGCCTGAATATCACCAATCTGCATTTGCTTGGACTGCACAAAGCCCAGCGCAAACAGAATGCCGGTAACCAGTACGATGGTGATCGCCGTATTTTTACGGGTACATACATCCAGTACATGCCACAGGCCTTCTGACTTTGATTCCTTACCGGCAAAGCGGTCGAGGTAATGCTCCGGGAAGCGGATAAAGCTCATTAATACCGGCAACAGAATAAGGTTGGTCAGAATAATTACCGCCACACCCAAGCTGGCAGTAATCGCCAGCTCGCGAATAATGCCTATATCAATAACCAGTAAGGTTAAGAAACCTACCGTGTCTGACAACAGCGCAATACCGCCAGGAATTAACAGCGCGCGGAACGCGGTCATTGCTGCCTGTTTGGCATTGTTACCTTTAATAACGTTTTTCTCTACCGCATTAATCATCTGCACGCCATGACTCACGCCAATGGCAAACACCAGAAACGGCACCAGTATCGACATAGGGTCCAGACCAAAGCCAAGCGTGGTAAGCAAACCCATTTGCCAGACAACCGCGATAACCGAGCACATGATAGGTAGCACAGTGAGCATGATATTGCGAGAGAAGAAATACACCATGAAGGCGGTGATCACGATAGCGATGGCAAAGAACAGCACAACAAATTTAGCGCCGGTCGCCACATCGCCAATCATTTTGGCAAAACCGATAATATGTACGCTTACCTGATCGTCTTCATACTGCCCGCGCAGCTTGGTTTCCAGCTCATCAGCCAGTGCCAGGGTGTTAAGCGCTTCACCGGTTTCAGGATCTAACTCAAGTAGCTGGGCAGTTACCATGGCACAGCGGTAGTTATTAGACACCTGACGGCCAACAATCTTGGCTTTTTCGATATTTGCGGCAACTGTCTCTAACGCTATGGGGTTAGACGAGTCAAAATCCGCCGGGATAACCGGGCCGCCGGCAAAGCCACCCTCAACAATTTCGGTAAACCGGGTGGATGGTGAATAAAGCGACACCACCAGTGAACGGTTCACGCCATTGATAAAAAACAGTTCATCGTGAACATTCTTCAGCGTATCGAAGAAGTACTGATTAAAGATATCACTGTCTTTGTCGCATACTGCCACAAGCACATTGTTAGCACCGCCAAAGTCTTTACGGTGCTCCATGTAGGTTTGCATGTATTCGTGGTTCAGCGGAATATTTTTTTCGAAGCCGGCATCGAGCTGCATACGTGATGCCTGAAATGCCAGCACCAACGTAGCAAAAATAAACAGAATAATAACCAGCGGTCGATTATTGAAAATCAGACGCTCTGAAACTTGACTAAATGAAGACATAACTACACGTTAATCCAAAGAAAGTGAATAGATGCCATCGGCGGCAGTGACAACAGTTTGTCCGTCTACGGACACCGCATTTAAGAGCGCAGATTTACTCTCGGTTTGTGAAACGCTCACTCCGGCGGCGGGTTCACAGTTAAGCGTTGGTGCGGCATACGGGTCGAACGACGATGTTTTCAGAGGCAGAGAGGCCTTAACCATTACGCCGTTATTGCCTATAAAAGACAACTTATTCTGGCCGGTGATAATCGAGTTTAACGTCGCGGTATTACAGGTTTGCAGAGTCTCCCACTGCTCTCCATCTTCGCTGACCAGAATGTTACCCCGTAAGCCCGCGGCCACCATTAAACCGGAATCCAGCTGCACAAAATCGAAAAATGAGCCAGTGTAGTCTGACTCCAGACGCTGCCAGCTCTGACCGTCATCATCGCTCATCGCCAGTAAACCGGCTTCACCAGCTATCAATAGCGTGCCGTTCTGGCCACGGTTGATACGGTTTAAGTGCGGTAAAATGGAGTTTAACTCCAGTTGATAAAACTCTTCGTCTTCCTGACGAATTTCTTCTAAGTACTCGCGATCGTAAGGGTTGAGAAATTCGGCGTGGCGCACGCTTTCCCAGGTATTACCGCCATCACTGGTTTGATAAAACAAACCATAGGCACCAATGGCCAGACCACGGCGACTATCAAAAAACATCACATCTAAAAACGGGCGTTCCAGTTCGGGCTGGTACATTTGCACCTGCCACTGCTCACCGCCATCGCTGGAATGCAGGATAATGGCATCATGACCAACGGCCCAGATATGTTCCCCGACCAGGGTAACAGCGGTTAACGTAGATTGGGTAGGAACGGTGACCTGAGTAAAGTCGCTATCAGCGCGCTTGATTAGCACGTGGCCACGTTCGCCCACAGCAACAGTGATATCGCCGGAGGCAATATCCAGTAACAGAGATTCTTTAACAAGTGGTGCCTGATAAGACTGTTCTGCATGCAATGCAAAAGAAACTAACAACAGTAGCACCGAAGAAATGGATTTACGCATTAAGACGTTTAGCCTCCGGATCGTTATACCTGATTAAGAAAACGGTTGGCCAGGCCAACCGTTATTCTGAAGTGTTATCTCATGCCTTCACGGCGCAGTGCCTGAGGCGTGAACTCGGCTTCTCTCGGATTAATTGAGAAGTCGTACATTTTCTCCTCATTATCCAGGCCAATTGCCAGGTAGCGGCGTGAGTTCAGGTCGTGATAAACGTCCAGCGTAGACCACTGAGTCGGAACTTCGTAGTAGTTCACACCATAGGCCACAGCAACACGGTACAGTTCACCTCGGTTGTCGTACATATCGGCCAGTTGGATCTGCCAGCTGTCTTCATCAATATAGAACACGCGCTTCTGATAAATATGGCGTAAGCCTTCTTTCAGGGTTGCTTCTACTACCCAAACACGGTGTTTTTCCCAACGGGTTAAATCGGGATTTACGTGATTAGGCTTAAGAATATCTTCGTAGCTTACTGAATCGCCGTGCAAGGTGTAGTTGTTATACGCAACGTACATTTCTTTCTTGCCTTTTAGCTCCCAGTTATAACGGTTTGGCGAGCCGTTAAACATATCGAAGTCATCGGTAGTACGCAGGCCATCGGCCGCTGTTCCCGGTGTATCATAAGCGATGTTCGGTGCCAGACGCACACGACGCTGACCAGTGTTGTAGGTCCAGGCTTTACGCGGCTCTTTTACCTGATCCAGTGTTTCATGAACTAACAGTGCAGTACCCGCCAGACGTGCCGGCTCAGTTACCTTCTGTTTAAACATAAATAACACGTTGTTTTCCAGCAGGCTTTCCGGCGTAGCGTTTTCCTGTGAGTACTGAATTAACAGCTGCTCATCAAAGCCGATTACGTTGTAGTCGCCGCCAGCGGTTACCGCTGCCTGACCACCATTACGCTGCACAGCCGGGCCACGATAACGGGCAATATGGTTCCAGATCGCTTCCAGGCCATTAGCCGGAATGGGGAAAGGAATACCTACCGCAGCGCCTGCCATACCGTTACCACCATCTAATAAGGTAGCACGGGTGGCGTTTTCTTTGGTCGCGTCATAAACAAACTGTGGGTTTGATGCAGAGCGATGAGTTTTGTAAACCGGTAACTTAAAGGTGTCCGGGTAAGTTTCGAACATCTTTTTTAAGCCTTCAGATAACTGATCAGCATATTGCTGATAGTTAGCAGCGGTAATTACAAACTCAGGTGTCTCCCCTGCGTATGGGTCCGGGTGGAAATCCCCTGCACTGTAACCAGCAGGCGTAGAGGTAATACCGCCTGTCCACGCCGGGATAGAGCCGTCTGCATTACCTGCCTTTTCACCACCGAGAGGTGTCAGCTCGGTGCCCAGTTTAGCGGCTTCATCCGCAGTTACTTTTGCCTGTACAGGCACTGTCGTTAGCGCAACCGTAAGGGCTGCTGCAATAATTCCGATTTTTTTCATCATAATAAATACTACTCTTTATTAGATTGCATACTTGATGTTGAACGAAACGAAGTCGCGATCAGCCAGTTGGTTGGTGGTACCGATACCACCCCAGAATGCACTATAAGAGGCTGTTGCCGACCATTTACTCAAGTAATCAAAAGTGAATGAAATATTGGCTGATTTAGTATCTTCAGTGAACAGGAATAATGGATCCGGTGTAGTACCTTTCACATCATGAGAGAAGGTCATACGAGTCCGCAGGTTAATACCTGAAAATACGTTATTGTGATCAGCCACTGCCAGTAGTCGATAACCCCAGGCATCATCCGTAGCAAATGGGTTAGTTTCAGGTCCGTTTGATAAGCCTGTGTGTAAACCAATACGCGGATTACCTGTTTCAGTAGGCTCCAGCGACGGTGTACGGCCGGTACCCGGCGCGTTAAGACGCACAACCGATGGGTCCGGGAAGTCAACAATATTAACATACCCTGCTTCACCCAGCAGGATCAGGTTGTCAGTACCCAGTGCCGGACCAAATACGTGAGACACGGTAAACTGTGCCTGCCAGGTATCAGAAAATACATAACCCTGAGCCGTTTCGCCCGGGCCAACTGCACGGTCGATGTTATTTAACTGGGAAATACCGGCCAGATCAGGACGCAGACCTGCGTTCGCTAACTGTTCAGGCATACCCATATAAAGTAATTCTACGTCATCAATCTGTAGAGGCTCATCCTGACGATAAGCAAATTCACCGGCAAGGGCTGTGGTACCGATATTGGTATTAAAGCTGAAACCGTACAGTTTAATGTCTTCAGGATAATAGAACTTCGCTTCAGTGAAAGCCTGCAGCTCGGTAATGTTATCGCGGTTAATGTTATGACTGGCGATATAAGCCAAATCTTCAGCAATGGCCGCACTGGTAAAGTTAGACGTTTCACCAGAAATTAGCGGGCGCTGACTGTGGTAGTTAATGTGATAGAAACTCATTTCCGTTTCATTCAGCGCTTCGGCGAACCAGGTTAAACGTAAACCGTACTGGCCCTGATCGTCTGCATCCACATGAGCGGCGTCACTGTATCCACGGATGGCCACTTTTGTTGGGTAAGCAAGATAAGCCTGACCAATTGCCGCAGGGTTACCGCCGGCGCGCAGGGCGTCACCAAGACCATTCAGCGAAGACAGCAGGTAGTCCAGATCGATATCCGGGTTACCGGTAAAACCAAGCTGGATATTATTTGCCTGACCGCCCTCACCGGCGAAATCGTTGGTGGCGAAGTAACTACCGGCAACCGGTAACCAACTGCGCTCCCACTCATACTGATAATAGGCCGATACGCTGACATTCTGGGTTAAACCCAATTGCGCGAAAACCATGCCTACCGGAATAAAGACTTCTTTAAGTTCTGCACCAGGAGTACGGGCGCGGGTAACATCCACAGGGTTAGTGGTATTGATACCATGCTGAATAAAGGTACTCTCACCCCAGCTTACTACCTGCTGACCAACACGCACGGTTAGCGGGTTATCGCCAATCCACCAGTCGCCATAGAAGAATGCGTCCAGCAGACGTACGTCGGTACACAATAATTCTTTAGCTCTTGGATCGTCGCAAAGCTCAGTGTTATTACCGGTAATCGGGTTATCCCATGGACGGTCGTTGTCCATTTGCTCAAAGTCATAGAACCAGAAACCGCGGGCAAAAAAGCCGATATCGCCATAGCGAATGTCTAATTCGTGGTTACCGGAGATCTGGGTTGAGAATGCTTCGCCTGAATCATGCGCCAGGTTACCCAAATCGCCGTTACTGGAATAGGCACCATCAGCCAGCGCCCACACATCGGCACTGGGGTAAATAACGTTGGTCGCCGCATTATAGCCAGACCAGTTAAACTGAGGATGATTACTGTTACCAATTAGACTGTAGTCGCGGTCTTCAACGCGAATACTGGTAGCGAGTGTCAGGTTTGTATCCAGCGATACGGATACATCACCAAAGTCCCATGAAGCGGCACCAGCTGGTAGCGAGGCGGCACCTAGAAAGGCAAAAATTCCAGCTGCGATAGGCGATTTCTTAAATGCGCTAAGCCTGGTTATCATAATTTTTATACTCCTGATTCAACAGTAACCTGCTGATAAAACGACAAACTCATCGGTTTATTTAACAAAATGATTACATCATTTTACACAGATGGCAAGAACTAATCGTACCAGTTGAAAAAAAGCCGTGTTTTTAATCTGTTACAAAAATAGCGTCTGGTGAAAACGTTCTTAACCGCTTGATAGTTATAGTTCAAATTCAGGCGATGCGCTCAAAAGATTTAATTTTATTTTGTGCGCTAACCACGAGTCTGAAGCGGCCATAAAAACCCCGACTATCAATAAATTGGCGAATGCGGCCCGATGGTACCTGCACCCGCTCGCCAGAATCAGCGGTCAATACCACTACGGGTATCGAACCGCTGTAAAGGAGCTGACACTGGTGATATGGCTCATTTACCGAAAAAAAATACACTTTATCGGTACTATGAATCATGTCCGTAGGCCAGAGCTTTACTGACTTTTTCGTAAAGATCCTTACTTAATGAGGCATCATCAAGCAAACGGGACAGTTGCTGTCGCATCAGGGCCTGACGCGATGGCGCAAAGTGTTGCCATTGGGTTAACGGCGTGACTAACCGTGAAGCCACCTGCGGATTGGTTTTATCCAGCTCCAGCAGATAGTCGGTCAGGAATCGGTAACCACTGCCATCATCGGCATGGAAACCTGAAGTATTATAAAACGCGAAGCTACCAATCACCGCGCGAACCCGGTTAGGGTTTTGCTGGCTGAACTGCGGATGCTGTCGCAATAGCGTAAGTTGCGCCAGAATATCACTGCGATCGCAAGTGGCATGTAAACCAAACCACTTATCCAGCACCAGCGGATCGTCGCGCCAGCGTTGCTCAAACTCATTCATCAGGTTATTAAACAACACTAAATCAAACTGTTGCGCAGCTTTCAGTGCACCCAGCGTATCTGACATGTTGTCGGACCCTGAGAACTGGTTAGTAATCAACGTTTCAGCCAGTGGTAATTCTGCCAGTAGCGTGAGCACCACATTCTTACACCGCCGTGAACTAACCTGAGCCGGCTCATAGGCATAAGAGTCTGATTGATTGGTTTGGTAAATTACCAGTAACAAGTCAGACATGAACTCAGCCAAATCGTGGCTAAAGGTTTGTCTGGCTTCGTTTAAGGCATGTACATCGATATTCTCACGGGTCTGGCACAGGGTTTCAAAGCTGGGTACCACCAAACATTCACCGAGAATTTCCGGATTATCCTGGCTGGCTTCAACGGCCTCATAGAGCCCCTGCCAGATGGCCTTTTCTACCTGCTGCGGGCTGCCCTGATAATATTGCTCAATGCACCAGTTATACAGCTGCTGAATAGCATCCCAGCGGCTAAAGGCATCGTTGGCAAAACGAAAAGTATGCAGCCACTCTAACGGCGTGAGATCGGAAGTGAGCTTAACCGGCGCGGAAAAATTACCCAGTGCTACCGGCGTTATATCACTTCCTTTACCGGTAAAAGTTAATTCAGTTACCGGTTTATCCAGAATAACCAGATTATCGCGGAACATGCCGCTATCTGGTGCCACGTGCTGACCGTCAGCTGCCAGAAACTCAATTTGCAGCGGGATATACAGGTCTTGTTTTTCCGACTGATCAGCGGTTGCCAGGTTTTGCTGAGTCAGCGTTACCGTAAGTTTATCGCTGGCGGCATCATAAGCACGTTTAACCTCAACGCGAGGTGTGCCCGATTGACTGTACCAGCGGGAAAAATGCTTTAAATCAATATCGGTTGCCGACTGCATGGCTGACACAAAGTCATCACAGGTAACAGCCTGACCGTCATGACGGCGGAAATACTCATCCATCCCGGCACGAAAACCGTCTGCACCGAGCAGTGTATGCATCATTCGGATGACTTCAGCGCCCTTATCGTAAACCGTTACCGTGTAGAAGTTGTTCATTTCGATAACTTCATCCGGGCGGATGGGATGACTCATAGCACTGGCGTCCTCAGCGAACTGGTGCTCACGCATCACCCTGACCTGCTTGATACGGTTACTGAGCGGTGAGCTCATATCGCTGCTGAACTGCTGATCGCGGAATACCGTAAGGCCTTCTTTTAAGCTTAGCTGGAACCAGTCCCTGCAGGTGACACGGTTACCGGTCCAGTTATGAAAGTACTCATGGGCGATAACCGACTCTACATTAAAGAAGTCTTCATCGGTAGCAGACGCCTGATCGGCAAGTACAAACTTGCTGTTGAAAACGTTTAGCCCTTTGTTTTCCATGGCCCCCATATTAAAGAAGTCCACCGCCACAATCATGTAAATGTCGAGGTCATACTCGAGGCCAAAAACTTCTTCATCCCAACGCATGGAACGTTTTAAAGCTTCCAGGGCAAATTCGCCACGCTGGCGCTTGCCTTTATCGACAAACAGTTCGAGCGCTAACGACTTACCGCTTTGCGTAACAAAGGTATCGGTTAACTGATCAAAGCTGCCGGCTACCAGTGCAAACAGGTAGCTTGGCTTAGGAAACGGATCCTGCCATAAAATCCAATGCGTGCCGTCGGTGTTACTGCCTTGTTCAATGGGGTTACCGTTTGCCAGCATGGTTGGCAGGCTGGCTTTGTCACCAGTAATTTTAACGGTAAAACGCGCCAGTACATCGGGTCGGTCCAGGTAATAGGTGATCCGGCGGAAACCCTCAGCTTCACACTGAGTGCAATAAACGCCATTAGACAGATACAGCCCTTCCAGCGCCTTATTCTCAGACGGATTAACTTGCGTCACGATACGCAGAGTAAAGGCATCGGGCACATTATTCAGTACCAAGCCGCTATCGGTTTGCTGGTAATCACCAAAAGGTAAATCATCAATAGCAACTTCTAACAGTTGCATATGTTCGCCATCGAGCTCTAACGGCGCGTTGGCGTTACCCTGGCGCTTTACCTGCAGTTCGCTGACCACTTTGGTCGCAGTCGGGTCCAGGGTAAAGTCCAGGCTAATATCAGTAATTGTAAACTCGGGCGCGCGATAATCCTCGCGACGTTTAGCCACTAGCGTCATTGCATCTCCTAACAAGATGTTTATTTAGCTGTAGTCACGGCTTGCGGTGGCTCAAGACGGAGAATTTTAATTCCCAGATAAGCATAGATCACCGCCAGAACCGGACTGATTAAGTTAAAGAAGGCAAAGAAAATATATTCAAACGGATGCACCATTAACACGCCATGCATATAAGCACCGCAGGTATTCCAGGGAATCAGCGGTGACGTGATGGTGCCGCCGTCTTCCAGGCTACGGGATAAGTTTAGCTGATCAAGGCCACGTTTGGCGTACTCATCCTTATACATACGGCCAGGCATAACAATAGCCATGTACTGGTCAGAAGTGATCAGGTTTGTGCCGATACAGGTGAGGATCGTGCGACTCACCATGGCGCCGGCAGTTTTAGCGCCGTGTAAAATAGCGCCAACCGCACGAGTAAGTAACCCTACCCGCTCCAGAACCGCACCAAATGACATGGCGCACACAATCAGCCAGATAGTATTGAGCATGGAAGACATGCCGCCGCGGCTCAGCAGACTGTTGAGGTTGTCGTCACTGGTGTTAAAACTAACGCCGTCGAATAAGGCAGTCCAGACCACTTTAAGCGCGCCTACAGAAAATGAATCTGCGCTGTCTTTCATGGTTTGAATGACATCCGGCTGAAAAATTAGCGCCCAGACGCCGCCTAACAATGCTCCGATACCCACTGCCGGGAAAGCCGGCATTTTGCGTACCGCCAACGTCAGCAGCACAACCAACGGCACCAGCATAAAGATATTGATGTTAAAGGTATCATCCAGTAATACCTGCATCTGCTTAATTTTCTCAGCAGACTGCACACCGGATTCACTGAGGCCAATGATAACGAATAGAATCAGCGCCAGTACAAAGCTGGGAATCGTCGTCCACAGCATGTAGCGAATGTGTTCAAACAGATCGGTACCAGCCACTGCCGGAGCCAGGTTTGTGGTTTCGGATAACGGCGAAATTTTATCGCCAAAGTACGCACCGGAAATAATCGCACCAGCGGTGATTGCCGCTGACATATCCATACCAGCCGAAACGCCCATCAGTGCCACACCTACGGTAGCTGCTGTTGTCCACGAACTGCCGATACTCATTGCCACCACGGCACAGATGATACAGGTAGCCGCATAAAACATACTGGGGTTAAGCAGTTCAAGCCCATAATAAATTAAGGTAGGTACCGTACCCGCTAGCATCTAGGTGCCGATCAGTGCACCGACAACCAGCAGAATAAGACAGGCGCCCAGCGACACCGAAATGCCCTGAATAATGCCCTTTTCAATATCGTGCCATTTGTGGCCATTCTTCATACCAATAATGGCCGCCAGGCCAGTACCGATTAACAGCGAGACCTGATTGGGTCCGTAAGAGGAATTATCGGCGAACAGGTACACGGCGGTACCGAGCATCAGAATGAGTGAAATTACCGGGATAAATGCGTCTAACAGCGTCGGTTGTTTTATTTCTCTGGTCATGGTTATTTCCTTATGCAACCGAACGATAGAACATCAGCAGAATGACCAGCGGGCAAACAAACTTCACATACCATGGCCAGATTTTCCAGAATAAACGCTGCTCCATATCCGGCGCGCTTACCTTAAGCTCAGCCAGGATTTCGTTGCGTTTCCATACCCAGCCGGCAAAGATACACAGAGCAAAGCCAAGTAACGGCTGACTGTACTTAGTGGTCAGTGCGATAACAAAACCAAACAGCGTAGAGAAGTTAAAGATGATCAGTGCGCTGGCAACAAAAATAACGGTTGTTACAATCATTACTGCCTTAGGACGGGATAAATTACGGCTTTCCGACAAATAGGCCACGGGTACTTCCAGCATTGAAATAGAGCTGGTCAGGGCGGCTATTACCATAAGCGCGAAGAACACGGTGGAAACCACCACGCCAATTGGCCCGATAGTATTAAATAGCGCCGGTAAGACGGTAAAAATCAACTGGTCGCCGGCAATCAGCTCGCCGGTAGAAGAGAATATTTCCACGCCATTATTAAGCGCTACATACATCGCCGGGATAATCAGCATACCGGCAATAATGGCCACACCAATATCCACCAGGGCTACCGCGGCACCAATGGTCGGTAAATCTTCTTTCTTACTCATGTAAGAGCCATACACCAGCATGGTACCCACGCCGAGTGACATGGAGAAGAACGCCTGCCCCATGGCATCGATCAGCAGATCAGGATTAAGTACTACTGAAAAGTCCGGTACCAGATAGGCAGCCCAGCCTTCGCTGGCACCTGGCTGAAAGCTTACATAGACAATCAGTATACCCATCAGAATAAACAGGGTTGGCATGAGGCGTACAGACCAGCGCTCAATACCCGCTTTTACCCCGCCAAGAACGATATAAGACGTGAGGCTCAGAAACAGCGCACAAAAGATCAGGTTGGTGCTTAGTGAATAACTGGTAAGCCAGTCGCTGACTGCCTGAGGCGCAACTGGCCGGCTGGCCGATTCTGCAAAGAAAGCAATCATCCAGCCGCCAACAATGGCGTAAAAAGCCAGAATCAACGACACCGTAACACAGCCCCACAGGCCGGTAAGCCGCCCCAACGGGTTACTGGTGATTTGACCCAGTGAATCCACCATATTGGCCCGGTGAGCACGGCCGATAACCAGCTCTGCCATTAATACCGGATACGCCAGCGCGAACGCCAGTAACAGGTAGACCAAAACAAAAGCTGCGCCGCCATTACTGGCTACCTGGGTTGGAAAACCCCAGATATTGCCCAGTCCCACAGCCGAGCCGGCAGCTGCCAGTATAAATCCGATACGAGAAGAAAACTCACCACGAACCGCCATACACGTTGTTCCCTTTATTATTGTTTTATATATATTTTAATACTGTCGTTAGTATTTGTGATTTGTGTGTCTGATGCAATGAAAAAAGGGCTGACAGTGCTGTCAGCCCTTTAATGAAGCGAACTACTAACCGCGGGTAAGTGCGTATTTCCCCGTATTTACCATATCAAGAGTAATGTTGGCGGCTTCCGTCAGGTACGGATCCAGTTCCTCAAGCTCTTCAGGCAGGTCCTCAAGATCTTCAACAACTGGCAGTCCCATTCGGGATAAGCGTTCATTTGCACGGGTCAGTGCTTGTTGTTCGTTCTCTTTTTTCTCGGCCAGTCGCTCTGACTCAACCAGTGAAATAAAGTCTTTGTCTTTATTTTCTTTATATTTTTCGATGTCCTGCTGAATATAGCCAAACTCAGGATCCTGCATTATGCGGGCGTTGTGTTTAGCAGCCAGTACATCCAGTGCACTCTGGGTATCACCAAAGGTAGTGTAGTTAGCACGTTTGATGCTATCCCATGGCAAGGCATTTTCTTCCTGGCTTTCGCCCCACTCTGCCGGATCGATTGGCGACGGGAACGGAATGTCAGGCACGACACCTTTATGCTGCGTGCTGCCGCCATTGATACGGTAGAACTTAGCAATGGTGTACTGCACGCTGCCCAGCGGGTTTTCGTAAAGGTCGTAAATACGCCCTAACCCTTTGTGCTGTTGCACTGTACCTTTACCAAAGGTTTGCTCACCGATGATCAACGCACGGTTATAATCCTGCATGGCAGCGGCAAAGATTTCTGATGCCGAAGCACTGTAGCGGTCAACCAGCACAGTGAGTGGGCCCTGATAGGCCACTTTACCGTCGGTATCCTGATTTACGCTCATGCGGCCGCCTTCATAGCGGATCTGCACAACCGGCCCCTGTTCAATAAACAGGCCGGAAACCAGCGTGGCTTCTGATAAAGAACCACCGCCGTTACCACGTAAATCAACAATAATCGCTTTAACTTCTTCCGACTTCAGCGCATTAATTTCCTTTAATACGTCAACGTGGAGATTGTTATAGAAGCTCGGGATTGAGATAACGCCTACCTTTTCATTCTGATGCGGGCCTGAGTCAGGCACAAACACTTCAGATTTAGCAGCACGATCTTCCAGTTTAATTTTGTCACGGATTAAGGTTATCACCGACACCGTTGTACTTTCGGTTGCGCCTTTTTGCACCTGCAGGCGCACTTCACTGCCTTTCGGGCCTTTGATCAGCTCAACCACGTCATCCAGACGCCAGCCAATGACATCCACAAATTCTTCGTCTTCCTGAGCGACACCGATAATTTTATCTTCCGGCTTGATCGCCTTGGACTTATCAGCCGGACCACCCGGAACGATGCTCTTAATAACGGTAAAGTCATCTTCGCTCTGTAATACTGCACCAATACCCTCCAGCGACAGGTTCATGTCCATCTGGAAGCGCTCGGCGTTACGTGGCGATAAATAACTGGTGTGCGCTTCGATGCTTCGGGCAAATGAGTTCATTACCGTTTGGAACACGTCTTCGCTTTGAGTTTGTTTAAGACGCTTAATGGCTCGCTCGTAACGCTTGGTAAGCAACTCTTTGATCTTATCCTGCTCTTTACCAGCCAGCTTAAGGTTTAGCGCATCGTACTTAACGCGCTGACGCCATAACTCATCAAGCTCATCCTGATCCACGGGCCAGGCAGCCTCTTCACGGTCGTAATAAAACTTATCGCCTTCTTTCTCGAAGTTAAACTCGCCGTCGAGCAGCGTTAAGGCATATTCATAGCGACCAATGCGTGATTCGAGGTTGCGATTAAACATGTCATAAGCCACTTGCAGGTTTCCGCGCAGAATGGCTTCGTCAAATTCATCCCGATGCTTGTTAAATTCAGCAATATCGGACGCTAAAAAGATATTTCGATTTCCGTCGAGAGATTTGAGATAGCGGTCGTACACTTTCTCAGATAACGAATCATCCAGTTTGATCAGTTTGTAATGTTCACGGGTGAACAGCGTACTGATGCGCTTTGCCGCAGAGGAATGCTGCGGCTCTTGCTGGAGAATGGGCAGATCTTCGACACTATTGCCAGATGTAACCGCACCGGCTCCTACGCTTAACGCAAGAATTGCACTGGCAACGGAAATGCGAAGTATATCTTTCATATTACTACCTCTTGGAACGTGCTAAACGCAGTGTTTGCGGATTAACCTTTACTACCATCCCCGTATCCAGTTGAACATGTACACCGTCTTTTGCTACTTCGGTAATTACCGCGTGCATTGGTGCCTTGCCTAGTTTTACCGTAACTGATGTACCAACGGTTAAATCGGCATCAGACAGCTTGGCCGGGGGCGTCTTAATTGGTCTGCTATTTTTCGATTTAGTTCCGTTATTATAGCGTCCGGCAGGAGATTTACCCGCTTTCTCACCGCTATTCGCCGCAGATGAACGGCCATCTTTCTTACGATTTGCCTGTACTGCCTGCTTACGTTTTTCAGCAGCCTTGGCTTTGCTCTCGTCCAGTTGCTTTTTGGCGTGCTCTTCGTGTTCTTCTTCTATCGCCGCATCCTGATTTCCGTCCAGATCAACGCGAAAGTTCCCTTTCTTGATGCTGTACAAATAGCGCCAGCTATTTGTGTAATGGCGTAAGCTCGAGCGCAGCAGCGTTTTACTAACGCGTTCCTCTTCGGCGAGGCGCTCGGCAAGATCCTGAAAAATGCCAATTTTAAGGGGTTTGGCTTCACCTTCTAAGGTAAAGCAATTAGGAAATGTCTCGGCAAGAAAGGCAATAACCTCTTTGCTGTTACTAAACTTCTGTGATGATTCCATCAATGTCAATGTGTGTCAGTGTTAATCCAGATTGTTTGCATCATCCCAAGTTGCTAAGAGATGGTCAACCCAATCAAGCAAATCATCATCATTTACGTACAATAAATTGTCATCCTGATGCCAAATTGACCAGGTATGGGCCAATAATTTTTCTAAACGCTCGATTTCGATGTCTTCTTCGGCGCGATCATAAACCATGTGTAACACGGTATTGAGACGTTCTGCGGCCTCATCAGGATCCTCAAACACATCTTCCATATCTTGCCAGGTGGCCAGAACCACCTGAATATCTACCATGTGCTTCATGATAATTCCGCCACCAGAGCATCCACAATGGCCACCAAACCGGCTTCGTCTTCGGCACTAAAGCGGGACAGTTTTGGACTATCAATATCCAGTACACCAACCAGCTCGTCGTTTACCACAATCGGGATAACAATTTCTGATTCTGACGCGGCGTCACAGGCAATATGCCCGGGAAACGCGTGAACATCGTCGATACGCTGGATGGTATTGGATTGCGCTGCCGTGCCGCATACGCCTTTGCCCATCGGAATGCGAATACAGGCTGGCAGCCCCTGAAACGGGCCCAGTATTAACTGCTCTTCTTTATAAAGATAAAAGCCGGCCCAGTTAACGTCTTCCAGATTGTGATAAATCAACGCGCTTAAATTAGCCAGGTTGGCAATTAAATCAGGTTCGCCGGCAATCAGGCTTTTCGCCTGTTCAATTAATTGAGGGTAAATGCTACTGTCGTTCAAACTATAATTCTCAATTGAAAAGTTACAAGACCGGCAGAGTGTAGCAGTTCCCTCAATAAAGGTTAATCGGTGAAAATCGCCCTGGTGATTAATTCTCAATAGCGAAGGTAACGTTCACCGAAGCTGAGGTATCAGTCTGGCCGGGTAGACTGAAAGCATCTTCCTGTTGAACACGCATTCTTACCCCAACCGGTGGCTGGTTATAAGACATGGATTCGCTAATCGAAATGACCCCGGCGATAGTTACGCCCATTTGTTTAGCGATAAGGCTGGCGCGGTCTTTGGCGTCTTCCACCGCGGCAATTAGTGCCTCGCGATAGACCTTTTCGGGATTGGAGTTAATAAACTCAAACTGATCAATGCGGTTAATGCCGCGCTTCATAGCCCCATCGAGCACAATATCGTAGTTTTGCAATTGATTTGAGGTTACGCGTACCTGCCTACTCAGTATAAACCCCTTATGTTCTCTGCCATTAGGTGTGTGTTCATACCACGGGGATAAATTGACTGACATTGACTGTATGTGCTGTTCCGCAACGCCCTGAGACAATAAAAAGCTCACTACGGCTTTAAGTTTGGCGTTGGCCTGCTCGTTAAGCTTGCTCACTACCGCACCACGCTCTTCAATGACCATGGTCAGGGTATAAGCATCTGGCGCCGCCGCAACAATCCCCTGGCCAGACACCTGTAACGTTTTTTCGTCTGCCTGAGAATGAAAACTTAACGCCAGACCCAGCGCAGCAAATGCAATGACTTTCCAATTCATAAAACAACTCCAGTTATAAGACTTGCGCAGTATGGCAACAAAAGACTTAACCTAACCTGAACTTCTCTGCAGATTGCTATTAGCCAAAGAACCAGTAACTCACCACAATTGCGGTGGCAATACCGGCCACGTCGGCTGCCAGACAACAGGCTACGGCATAGCGTGAGTGTTTAATGCCTACTGCGCCCAAATACACAGCCAGCACATAAAACGTGGTTTCGGTAGAGCCCTGCATCACCGACGATAAACGCCCGGCAAAGGAGTCTGCGCCATGGTGCTGCATAGTTTCAATCATCAGTGCCCGGGCACCACTGCCACTGAGCGGTTTCATTAATGCGGTGGGTAACGCATCCACAAAGCGCGGATCAAAGCCCATCCACCCTGCTGCGGTAGCAATCATCTGGACCAGGATATCCATTACCCCACTGGCGCGTAACATGCCAATAGCGACTAACATCGCTAGCAGAAAAGGAATGAGAGATACCGCTACTTCAAAGCCTTTTTTGGCGCCATCAACAAATTGCTCATAGGTGTTATTGCCTACCCGCCAGCCGGAAATAAGCACACCGACCACAAAGGCAAACAGCAAGCTGTTTGCCACAATAGCTGACTGACTGGCCAGCTCAGAGGCGGCCAACTGGGCAAAATATAAAATTACCGCCGCCAGTAAGCCAAACACACCCACCAGATACAGCAGCACCACACGATTAAACAGGTTAATACGCTGAACCAGGCAGGTAACAATCAACCCTGCCAGCGTTGATGCACTGGTGGCCAGTAAAATAGGAATAAACACATCTGTGGGCTGGGCCGCGCCCTGCTCGCCACGGTACAGGAATACCGCGATGGGAAATAAAGTGACTGACGAGGTATTGAGCACCAGAAACAGGATCTGGCTGTTGGTGAGGGTATCTTTTTTAGGCGCCAGGGTTTGCATATCCTGCATGGCCTTAATACCAAACGGCGTTGCCGCATTATCCAGGCCAAGCAGGTTGGCCGACATATTCATGGTAATACTGCCCAGCGCCGGATGGTCGCGGGGAATGTCGGGCATGATGCGGCATAAAAACGGTGCCAGTACCCTGGAAAACTTTTTGATTAAGCCGGATTTTTCAGCCACTTCAAATATGCCCAGCCAGAAAGCCAGTACGCCTATCAGGCCAATGGCAATCTCTACACTCAGCGTGGCCATGCCGCTTACCGCATTCATTACATCCTGAAAGCCGCCAGGGTTTTCGCCCCACAGAGCCTGATATAAGGTCGCCAGAAATGCGCTGACAATAAAGATAAGCCAAATTCGATGCAGCATAGATGATTAACCTGAATAATGAGTAAACAATAGGCGGACAGGTTAAACCGAAAGACAGGAAAGCAGAGATAGCAGATTAACGCACTGTCGTTCTCACCTTCCCGGGTGTTACCTGACACGACAGTTTGAGATAGTAGCGTTAAAGGCTGGCAATTAACAATTTTTTATTTTGCCAGCCTTCAAACTCAGGAATTTTTTAGTCGCTCTGCAGACAACCTCTTAAAGCGGTATTATTTTAATACCGTCTTTAATGCCGCCAGACAAAAGTCGACGTTTTTGTCGGTACAGGCGGCGCCCATCAGACCAATTCGCCATACTTTGCCGGCAAAGGCACCCAGGCCTGCACCAATTTCCAGATTAAAATCATTTAACAGGCGGCCACGGACCTCAGCATCGTCTACTCCCTCAGGAATACGAACTACGTTTAACTGTGGTAAGCGGTAGGCTTTATCAACGGCCATTTCAATACCCAGTTTCTCAAGGCCGGCTACCAGCTTGTTATGCAGGGTTGCATGGCGTTGCCAGGCGTTCTCGAGACCTTCTTCGTGCAACATAACCAAAGATTCATGCAGTGCATAAATACTGTTTACCGGTGCAGTATGGTGATAAGCACGTTTTCCGCCCTGGCCCCAGTAACCAACAATCAGGTTCATATCCAGAAACCAGCTTTGCACCGGCGTTTTACGGCCTTTAATCACCTCAAGGGCCTTATCGCTGAATGAAACCGGCGAAATGCCCGGTACACAACTTAAGCATTTTTGCGAACCGGAGTAGATCGCATCAATTTGCCAGTCATCAACGGCCAGCTCGATGCCGCCCAGCGACGTAACCGCATCAACAATAGTCAGGCAATCGTACTGACGGGCTAGTGCACACATTTTCTCGGCGTCATTGCGCACACCGGTAGAGGTTTCGGCGTGAACAAAAGCTACGATTTTGGCTTCCGGGTGAGCTTTTAACGCGTCTTCGAGCTTATTGAGATCGGTTTGCGTGCCCCAGTCGTCTTCAACTACCACAGCGGTGGCACCACTACGCACCACGTTTTCGCGCATACGCATGCCAAACACGCCGTTGATGCACACGATAACCGTGTCGCCCGGCTCAATAAGGTTAACAAACGCCGCTTCCATCCCGGCCGAGCCTGGTGCGGATATCGGCATAGTTAACGCGTTTTCCGTTTTAAAGGCGTACTGCAGTAACTCTTTGGTTTCATCCATCAAACCAATAAAATCAGGATCGAGGTGACCCACGGTACTGCGAGCCATGGCATTTAACACACGAGGACTCACGTCAGACGGACCCGGGCCCATTAACGTACGTTGTGGCGGAATATGACTGCTGTATGATTTCATTGATGATACCTGCTCAGTAAAGAAAACCTATGGGCGCTATTCTGGCAATTCGGTTACCAAACCACAATCGCAGTTTCGAGCGATTAGCTGATTATCATTATTCATACAGTGAATAGAAAAGCTAGCATATGATACACGTAAGTATATAGAACATTTTTAATACACATAACCTGTGGATAAATATTGCACAAACTGGTTATATTTTGTGCATTCGCTGTCAATTAAGTGTTCAATGACTGGCGTAAAGTACTGGTTAGTATCTATAATTGATTAAAAATGGGACAGAACAAAAAAATTGTTTATAAATTGAACGATTTTGAGCTATGATTACAAATCTACAAAGACGATTTGTTCACTTCTCCCTTTGTAAAAGTTAGCGCACGGCTCAGCAATGAGCCATTCCCCTAGGCCCGGAGCTTTTTAAGTTCTGGGCATTTTTTATGGGCGAAGAAAAATTTGTCGGTGAACTACTGCCAGCGCCGTTAGCGCCAGCAGTTTGTCGAGTCATTCAATCATGCCTTGAGAACGGCAAAGAATTATGGGATCAGTCGGTGATCCGCATCAGGCCTTCCTGCATGGTAGACGCCACCAGTTCACCCTGCTGGTTAAACAGCTGACCCCGTACCAGGCCTCTGGCGCCCCCACTGGCAGGGCTCTCCATCGAATAAAGTAACCATTCGTTCATGTTAATCGGGCGATGGAACCACATGGCGTGGTCGATAGTGGCAATCGCCAGGTTACGGTCGGTAATTTGCACGCCATGGGGCTGCAGCGACGTACTTAAGAAGTGATAGTCGCTGGCATAGGACAGGGCTGCCTGATGCATGGCCTGTGAATCGCCAAGGTCTTCGTTTGCCCGTAACCAGGTATACCGCTCTGGCTTATCATTTTTTGACGTAAATGAACGCACAGCATCGACGGTACGAATATCAATGGGGCGATGGTAGCTCAGCGCTTCACGCATTCTGCGGCCGATATTCTCATAGTTACGCTCGTACATTCTGATGTCAGGTTCCACCTCTTCCGGTGCAGGCACATCAGGCATCTGAGCATACTGATGCTGCATGCCCTCTTCCGGTTGCTGAAATGAAGCTGTCATGTAAAAGATGTTGCGGCCATTCTGAATGGCTTTTACCCGCCGGGCAGAAAAGCTTTTACCATCCCTCACGATTTCAACGTCGTAAACGACCGGCTGCTTGGCATCACCGGGTAATAAAAAGTAGCTGTGAAAAGAATGTGCAACGCGGCCCTCCGGCACGCTTGCCCACGCCGCCTTTAATGCCTGACCTAACACCTGGCCACCAAATAAGGCACGAAAGCCCAGATCCCAGCTCTGGCCACGATAAAGTCCCTTTTCCAGGGTTTCTAATTCCAGTAAAGAGGCAACTTTAACTTCGTTTTGCTGTTCCAAGAGTAACTCCCAATAGATAAACAGATAGGTTCACTGCCAATAAGACTGACTACCGCGTTCGGGGATTGCGAGGATAAAACTTGTCGGCACACTTTGCCCGGTGCTCAAAAAAACGCGTGTCTTTGTAAGGTAACTTCATAAAACCACAGGTGCCTTCACCTGTAAGTAGTGGCAGTGAATTAATGATTTCGTTCAGTAACGCATTAAACTCATTTTCCTTCGTATGATCAAGTAAACGATAGTAACTATGAATTTTTAAGTGCTTCTCAAGCGCCTCGAAAATGATACAGCCAGTATGATGAATGGCATTCAGCGCTTTAATGGCCTGCATAATTTGTGGCGGTAAAGCGAGGAACTCGTCCGGATCATCACCATCCTCAAAGTACGAATGCACCCGGCTTTCAGAAGTACTGAGTGAAACACTGGATTTTTCATACGGGATAACGGTAGCGGCACCGGCCACAAACGGCGCTTCAATTTGTTCACGCTCAATATGCAGGGTGTTTTTGGCATCAAACAGGCAGCATTTAAATACCCCTTGGCGGTGAATGGCCCGGGCCAAAGTAACCACGGTATTGACGGCATGCTTAAAAGCCTGCTCCCTGGCCGGATCCTGTAGATTCAGGCTGGAATCAATGTATACGCCTTCCGGTTGCCAGTGAATAACCAGACCGCCTACCACCGGATAACGGGCCAGACGGCTGACCGCCGCTAAAAAACCTTTTTCGGTGGCGCCCATGCCATCCAGGTAGTTTTTGTAATACCGCTCAAACTGGGCGTCATTTAAATAGCTTAACTGGCTGAGCTCATCCGACTGCTGCTCGCTAAGATCGTTTTGCTGGCGTAAAAACGACTTGCGGGAACTATATACCACCGATTCGATATTCTTGCGCTCTTTGGCTACCCACACCGGTAACAGGGATTCGTAGCGCTCCACGCTATCATTAGCAAACACCAGGTTTTCCAGCAATTTAAGGTGCGACAGCAAATAGTCACCACCACTGTGCTGTTCTGAAACGCTGTCGCTGAGCATATAGGTAAGAATGTCAGACAGTATTTTGGGTAATCCCAGCGAGGATGGCGGGATCACCTGATGGGCAAACCGCGCCGACTGGCCGGAAGCCAGTGCATACAGAGTGCCAGCCAGCCCCTGCTCGTCAAAGCGTGGGCTTGAGCGCTCACCATTAAGCTGCGCATCGCCAATAAAGTAGATATCCCCCAACCTGGCATTGGTTTGCTGTATATCTCCCGACATTAAATCAAGCACATTGTTTTGCACCGGCTGCAGGTGTTCATCAAGCTGTGCGTACACACTGGAGCCCCAGTCGATAAGGCTCAGGCGTTCGTTGTTTTCATCCCATACCAGGTTGGAAGGTTTAATGTCGCCATGTACGATAGGCCGGTGACCGCCGTCGAGCTCAAACTGGCGTAAATACAGCAGGATTTCACCCAGTTGCACGGCCATCTTTACAATCAGTCGCGGCCCTACAGGCCCTTCGCGTAAACTGTATTGCTCAAGGTCGATGCCCGGCGCCCGTTCCATCATCAGAATGGATTGCCTGCCCCGTTGGTAAAACTCTTTCACTGCCGGAATATGCGAGTGGCTGAGCAGCCCCTGCATAAACGCTTCTTCCTCGAGGCGGTCCTGCATGCTCACGGGCAGTGTTATGCGGGTGAATTTAAATACCAGCTCTGCACCGGCGTGATCGCGCCCGCCAAAGGCAAAGCCATAAGCGCCTTTGCCAATCAGGCTGATATCGGTAAAACCCAGGCTTTCGAGCTGCGCGATACACAGCGCAATCCAGTCTTTAAGCTTTTTGGCATCCGCATGAGAAAGCAGATACACCGACTGCTCCTCAGGAATATAAAAGTGGCGGATGCCTTTTCTGGTCATGACTCGGTGTGATTAAGCCAAACCACGTTGTGCTGGCATTGCGTGCCTAAACGTGGGCAAAGTTCAGTCAGGCTATTGGTTAAAATGGTGTCGATTTGCCAGGCCGGGTTAATAAAGCACACGCCGGAACCATACATGCCGGTATCGGCGTCTTTATCCTGGGCCAGCAGTTCTACCTGCAATACATTGTGATTAAGCCTGGAAAGGGTCTGGCACATGGCTTCAGATTCCCCCGTCTTATCGCCGGCACGGGCCGACAACAACGGATACCAAATCAGAATTTGCGCCTGAGGCCAGCGTTTTAAGCACTCTTTTACCGCGTTGATCACGGCCTGATATTCGCTGCGTGACTCATAGGGCGGATCGATAAGCACCGCGCCACGGTTAGGCTTAGGCGGCGATAAAGCGACCAGGCCTTCCAGGCCGTCACGAAAGTGACTATGAATCTGCCCCTGCCCTTTATGGCGTTTAAGCACCCCTTTTAAATTTGCAAATTCGCCGGGGTGTAATTCCATCACGTGCAAAGCATCGTTGGCTCGCAGTAAATCCGCAGCCAGTACCGGTGACCCCGGGTACTCATTGTTATTGCGATATAACGCCAGCGCGGCCAGATAATCGACGAGCAGCGGATCCTGCGGTGAAAACTGATCCAGCTTCACAACGCCGTCTTTGTACTCACCGGTTTTATTGGCCTGTTCAGAGTCTAGACTGTAACAGCCCGAGCCGCCGTGGGTATCAATCAGGTTAAACGGCTTGTTTTTCTGCTTCAGGCGATTAATAACGGCCTGCCAGCAGAGATGTTTGAGTATGTCGGCATGATTACCGGCGTGATAACCGTGTTGGTAACTCAGCAAAATAGTGCTCTCTCTTGAAACCTGTTATCAGGATCTCCGAACCCTGGATGCAGGCGAAACTTGCGCGAATCGCGCAAGTTTATCGCCCGCGGCACCAAGATACCAGTGTCGCAGTGGGTTAACGTAATTTGCTTAACATTTTGAGCGGATTGGACAGATAATCCAGCCATACATTATTAAACCGTACCATGGTAGCGCCGTCGATAACCCGGTGGTCGGCCGACCAGCTTACCTGCATCACAGACTGACTGATAACCTGTTGCTGGTCATCAAATCGCGGCAACTGCTGTATTTTACCCAGCGCCACAATGGCCAGTTCAGGGTAATTAATAATCGGTGTGGCGGTCGTGCCGCCCAGTACACCCACATTGGAAATGCTAATCGTACCGCCTTTCAGGTCACTACTACTCACTTTACCCTGCTTGGCATCGGTAACAATGCGCTGCATGGCCTCCGCGATTTCCAGCACACTCAGGTTCTGCACCTGTTTAATGTTTGGTACCAGTAAACCGGCACTACTATCTACCGCAAAACCAATATTGTGGTCGTCAAAGTAGGTCATGGCGTTGCCATCCTCACTGAGACGGGCATTAAACTGCGAAAATTCCGTTAAGCATAACGACAAGGCCTTAATGAAAAACGGCATAAAGGTCAGCTTAATATCCGCATCGGCAAACTGTGCCTTTAACGACCCTTTAAGCGCAATGAGCGGATCCATCACCAGCTCATCCGACACGGTAAAATGCGGAATAGTGCTCACCGAGCGAACCATCTGTTTCGCCATGGCTTTTTGCACCGGCGTTAACGGCACGGTGCGGCTTGCCTGCTCTGCGGCCACGGTATTTTCTGCCTGAGAAGTGGTTTGCGCCGAACTCTGCTGACCTTGTTGCAGCGCATTAAGTACATCCTGTTTCAGTACCCGACCTTTTTTACCGGTTGGGGTAATGTCCTGCAGGGCAAGGTTATTCTCTTTAGCCAGGCGGCGAACTGCCGGACTGGCCGGCACCTTACCTTCAATCACTTTGGGTGGCTCGAACCCACCTTCCTGAAAACCGGTGGGTACCGTTTTGCCCGGAGCTGGCGGTGATGCCTGCACAGTGGTTTCATTACTGGCGGTGGTTGCGCCTGAACTCCCCCCGGCACCTTCTTGCTCGACCGATAAATCAAATAAAGGCTCATGCACTTTGGCAATCTGCCCGACCTCGTGATAACGCTTAACGAGCGTACCGGCATGCTTAGCGGGAATTTCCACCACGGCTTTATCGGTCATCACTTCAACAACCACCTCATCCTCGGCGACAAACTCGCCGGCATCGATGTGCCATTTTACGATTTCACATTCGACAATACCTTCACCGATATCAGGCAGAATAAATGTTTCGACGGCGCTGCCTGCGTTGTCGGCTGGCTGCATTTCGCTCACCTTCTCAGGCGTTTTCTCAGGTACTTGAGGTGCATCCGGCTTTTGTTGCTGCGAAGCCCCGCTATCGTCATTTGCAGGCTTGAGTTCAAATAAAGGCGCGTGCACCTTGGCAATATCGCCGGGTTTATAATACAACCGGGTAATAACGCCACTGTGAATAGCAGGAATTTGTACCGTGGCTTTATCGGTCATCACCTCTGCCACCGGCTGGTCTTCTTCTACCGTATCACCTTCACTGACCAGCCATTCGAGTAGTTCGCACTCGACCACGCCTTCGCCAATATCAGGTAAAATAAAATCTGTCATAGTTACCTCAATAATTCAGCATGCGTTTAAGGGCTTCGTAGGTCTTGTATTCGTCTGGCATGTATTCTTTTTCATGGGCCAGCGGATACGGCGTATCCAGACCGCACACCCGGGTAACCGGCGCTTCCAGATATAAGAAACACTGCTCCTGAATATGCGCGGCAATTTCGCTGCCGAAGCCCGAAGTCACCGGCGCTTCGTGGTTGATCAGCAAACGGCCGGTTTTCATTACCGATTCGGCAACGGTTTGTGCATCCCAGGGTAAAATACTGCGTAAGTCGATAATTTCGCAGGACACTCCGTCTTCCAGCGCCATGGCGGCCGCTTTCTGGATAATTTCAACCTGAGCGCCCCAGGCCAGCAAGGTAATATCGGTACCTTCCTGAATAACCTCGGCTTTGCCCAGGCCAATAGAATAATCTTCTTCCGGCACCTCGCACACCGACGCACGATAGAGTCGTTTGGGCTCCATGAATAACACCGGGTTGTCATCACGGATAGCGCCCAGCAGCAGGCCTTTAGCCTGATACGGGTCGCGAGGCACCACAACCTTCAGGCCAGGAATATGACTAAAAAATGCCTCCGGTGACTGGGAATGATAATGACCACCGGCTATACCGCCGCCATAGGGCGTTCTGATGGTGAGTGAACCACAAGAAAACTGACCGCCGGACCGATAGCGAAACTTCGCGGTTTCATTGACGATCTGGTCAAAGGCCGGAAAGATATAGTCACCAAACTGGATTTCGGCCACCGGCACACTGCCCTGGGCGGCCAGGCCGTTAGCAAAACCAATGATGCCCTGTTCGGTAAGCGGTGTATTAAAACAGCGGGCTTTACCAAATTTTTCCTGCAAATGACTGGTAGCACGGAATACGCCACCAAAATGGCCCACGTCTTCACCGAATACCACGACCTTTTCGTCTTCAGTCATGGCAGTGATCAGGGCCTGATTAATTGCCTGAAGTAAATTTAACTTTGCCATTACTTACCTACCTCGCCCGATGTTTTAGGATATTTATCCGGGTAGCGTTTAATATGCTCCAGTAATGCTTCCCGCTGTGCTTTAAGGTGCCATGGCACTTCGCTGTAGACATCTTCCACAATATCGCTAATCGGATTTACCGGGACTTTTTCAGCCGTTTTAAGTGCGTCCAGAATGTCGCTGCGTACTTCTTTAAGATACTGTTCGGTGTCTTCTTCCTTAAGCCAGCCTTTATTGAGTAACCACACTTTAAAGCGCTCTATGGGATCCTTCAGGCGCCACTTTTCTTCTTCTTTTTTCGAGCGGTAACCGCTAGGGTCGTCTGAGGTAGAATGGGCAGCCAAACGGTAGGTCATAGCCTCAATCAATACCGGTTGCGAAGCTGACAAGGCAAGCTCACGAGCTTTAATCGTGGCGCTATAAACGGCGAGCGGATCGTTGCCGTCTACCCGGATAGTGCGCACGCCATAGCCAATCCCCCGCGATGCAATACCGTCGCCGGCGAACTGCTCTTCAGCAGGCGTAGATATGGCATAACCGTTATTACGGCAGAAAAAGATCACCGGGCAATTGAGCACTGCTGCCATATTAAGGCCGGCATGGAAATCACCTTCAGAGGCGGCCCCTTCGCCGAAATAGCAAATTGTCAGGGCATCATTACCCGCCAGTTTCTGCCCATAGGCATAGCCTGCTGCCTGCGGTATTTGTGTACCCAGCGGCGACGAAATGGTCATAAAGTTAAGCGCTTTATCGCCATAGTGGATAGGCATCTGACGCCCTTTGTTAGGGTCCAGGCGATTGGAAAACATCTGATTCATAAACTGTGCGGAGGTATAACCGCGAAACGCCAAAGCGCCCTGCTCGCGATACTGACTCATGATCATGTCATCTGCCGATAGCGCTGCAGCACTGCCTACTACTGCGGCTTCCTCACCGGTACTGGCCAGATAAAAACTGATCCGGCCCTGGCGCTGAGCAGCGACCATGCGCTCATCCAGCATGCGGGTGTAGAGCATGGTGTGATACATTTTAACGGCCAGTTGCTGATCAATTTCTGGCTCTTTGGCTTGAGGATAAACCGTACCGTCTGCATCCAGAATGGCCAGCATCGGAATATCCAGTAACCCATTTTCTATTATCCTGACCTCATGTGTCATCGACACATTGCCCAGGTGATTTCTGTCGTTCATAGGGTTCCTCTAAAACGCCTTATTGTTTGTGTACACTCTAGTGCAACCGAGGCAGGAGCGTCCTGCCAAATTAACAATATGTTTACGTTTTATTAAATTAAACATCCTAATTGGATCACAAAAATTGGGATGATTATTTTAAACAGGAAAAATACCCCGCAATTCAGGCTGAGTTCAGACGAACTATTTAGGATAAAACGGTCCAAATTACTTACATGGCACGTACATACGATAACGAGCATTACATATCCCGCGCGGCTGTGTTAAAAAAACAATCCCTACAGAACAAGGACATCGTTCTTTTCACTATGGAGTATTAATGTGAAACAATTATCATTGATCACACGTGCTGTTAGTGTCATTTTGCTGGCTAATGCCTCGCTTGCAGCCGCTCAGCAGATCTCGCCGACATCGGTCAATAAGCCCATCCATCGCCTCAGCCCCACAACAAACTTAATAAAAAACCAGGTTGATGGTACCCAGACCTATATTATCCAGTTGCATGAGCCTTCAGTTGCGCAATATAACGGCGGCATTAAAGGTTATGCGGCAACCAATCCGAAAACCCGTTTACAAACATCACGGGTAGCCAAAGCTAACCGCGGTAAACTGGATGCATCGGCCAGTCACGTCACGGCTTATCGTGATTATTTACAACAGCGCCAACAGACCGTGCTGGGTAAAATTGCGCAAATTACCGGTCAGGCCAGCGCTACACGACAGTTGCAGTTTGCCATTAACGGTATGGTTCTACAGCTAACACCAGCGCAGGCAGAAAAGGTCAAAGCACTCAGCGGAGTTAAATCGGTAGAGGCCGACCGCAAGCTAAAACTCAGCTCCGATACCAGTCCGGAACTAACCGGCGCAACCGGAGTGTGGGCCGGTGCTACTTTGGCTGGCACCAGTGCACTGGGCGAAGGCACGGTGGTAGCTATATTTGATACCGGCATTAATACTGATCATCCTTCGTTCGCTGCCACCGGCGGTGATGGCTACACCCATACCAACCCGCTTGGCAGTGGCAACTACCTGGGTGACTGTGCGGGCAGTTATCCGTCGTTGTGTAATGATAAGCTGATAGGCGTTTACAGTTATCCGTTAATTACCAATCAGTACGCCGATACCGACGTATTCCCACCGGGATTACCACGCAATGGTGAGGATTATAATGGCCACGGCTCTCATGTAGCTGGCACCGCAGCAGGTAATATTTTATACGACGTCCCCTCTGTAGGACTGGCGTACGATCTGGAAGAAAGCGACGGTTATGCCGGTGAATTCACTTTTGATCAAATCAGCGGTATTGCCCCCCACGCTAATATCATTTCCTTCCAGGTATGTTTACCCGGCGAAAATGACGATGAATACAACGGCTGTTACGCTAACCTGGCAGTAACAGCAATTGATGATGCTATCGCCAGCGGTGTGGTAGATGCGATCAACTATTCTATTTCCGGCGGTGATGAGGTTTGGGGCAATACACTCAGTGAAGCCTGGTTATCGGCTAATAATGCCGGTATTTTTGTCGCGCATTCTGCGGGTAATGACGGCCCGGATGCATCAACCAGCGATAAACTGTCCCCCTGGCTTACCCCGGTTGCCGCCACTACTCATGGCAGAACCCTGGATCTATCTAAATCCATTGGCAGTTTTACCGGTGGTTCCGGTGCTCCCGCAACCATCAGCGGGCAAAGTAATACTGGTGCTATTACGGCAGATATTGTGTATGCCGGCGACTACCCTAACGCCAACGATCCAAACGGCGATCCCGCTCAGTGCCTTGAGCCTTATCCGGCAGGTACATTTAATGGCGAGATTGTGGTTTGTGATCGTGGTGATATTGCCCGTATACAAAAAGCCATAAATGTATCACAAGGCGGCGCCGGCGGTTATGTGCTGGCTAACGTAGAGGGCGGCGCAGAAAACCTGGTACCCGACGAATACGTTATCCCCGGGATCCACATTGCCGCAAGCGATGGCGACAGCTTAAAAACCTGGCTTGCCTCTGGCAGTAATCACCGTGCCACCATTACTGCGACAGCTGGCATCCGCTCGGTAGACAGCAGCCTTGCTGATAAAGTTGCAGGCTTCTCCTCACGCGGACCTAACACTCAGTTCAGCACACTGTTGCCGATGATAAGCGCACCGGGCGTAGATATTTACGCGGCTTACTCTGATGAGCATTATGGTCATGAAACCACCGGCCCAGCCCCCGCAGACTATGCTTATCTGGACGGAACGTCCATGGCATCGCCCCATGTGGCCGGTGCGGCATTGCTGCTGCGCGAATTGCACCCGGATTGGAGTGCGGATGCCATTCGCTCGGCGCTGATGATGACAGCCGAAACCGATATTGGCTTAAACGGCAGTTCCGCCCAGGCTAACTGGCTGGATATGGGGGCCGGTCGTATTCAGATAGACGCGGCTGCCAATGCCGGGTTAATTATGGAAGAAACTCAGGCTAACTATGAGGCCGCGGATCCGAACAGCGGAGGTGAGCCTAAGACGCTCAATATTCCGGCCCTGGTTGATAATAACTGCCTGATCGAATGTACCTGGCAGCGCACATTTACCGCGACCCGTAATGGCACCTGGACATTCGGTCTGGATGATATGGACAGCGGTCTGGCCCTTGAAGCTCAACCGGCCAGTATGACGTTATCCGCAGGGGAATCGCAAACCGTAACCTTTACGCTAAGTACCTGGAACGTGGCTGACAACGACTGGGTATATGGTGATGTGCTCATTAATGGTAATGATAATAACCCTCAACATATGCCTGTCGCAGTGGTTGCTTCTAACGGCAATTTTCCGGACTTTGTAGAGCGCACCAGTCATCGGGATGCAGATTCTGCGGTCCTTGAAGATCTGTTGGCTATTGAAATTACCGATTTCACTTACGAGGTAACGGGCCTGACCATGGGCACCAAGGTGTCGGGCAATGTTGCCCAGGACAGCGATCCCAGCGACTTTTACGATAACCTGAACGACGGTGTGTATACCCTGGATGTAGTGGTTGAAGAAGGTACACCGCGGTTTGTGGCACAAACCACCGAGTCCAGTGCACCGGATTTGGACTTGTATATTGCCTATGACAATGACAGCGACGGCATTTTTGATGAAGATGAGCTCCTGGCCCTAAGCGCTGGTTACAGCTGGAATGAATACATCAGTATCGAGTCACCACCAGCCGGCACCTACCGGATATATGTCCATAACTTTACGGGCAGTGCCCAGCTACAAGACAGCTTTACCCTCGACTACGCCCTGGTAGGTAGTAGCAGCGACGGTTCTCTGAGCATTGATGCTCCAGCATCCGTAGCCTTACGCGAGTCTTTCGACATGCGTTTATTATGGTCTTTGGACAGTAGCATTCCGGGCGATCGGTTTTACGCCAGTGTTGCCCTGGGTAGTAGTGCACAATCGCCGGATAATCTGGGGATTATTCCGGTAGATATTATCCGCGGTGAAAACGATGTGCAGCTGGCAGTAGATGGCAGCGATCGCGTGTCGCCGGGCGATACGGTGGATTACACGGTAAATGTGCTGACCAACACGACTACCGAAGATCGCAACTACGAAATTGACGTTACCATTCCCGAAGGTACCAGCGTGGTTGCTGGCAGCGTTACAGATGGAGGAGCAGTAAACGGTGATACCATCAGCTGGTCGATTACCCAGAACGTCACAGCGGGTGTATCAGGCTATTCGGTTACCACACCTGAAACAAACGGTCAGTGCCGGGTTGATACCAACAGTAATGATGGCTACATCGACTTGTCAGCGCTGGGTTATCAGCCTGTACAAGGCAGCGGTAGCGAACTACTCGCCTCCTTCCCGGTTGCGGTTAACGTATTAGGCGAACAATGGAATGGCATTGCGGTGTCTTCCAAAGGTTTTATTACGCCAGCTTCCGCTGCCGTAAACGCCTTCCCTGCTATCAACCGTATGCTGGCCGATGAGTCTTACAGCGGTGCCGTATTAGCGCCACTATGGCGAGACTGGTCTTTCAGTGATGACGCGGGCTCAGGGCTCACTGTAGCGAGCCTTGATAACGGCGCAACAACGGTTGTTGAATGGACAGGCTTACAATCTGGCGGCCATAATGCCGACATGCAGGTTATCCTGAATCACCATGCCGGCCCCGGCGAACCCAGTGTGATTTATGCCTACCGGAATGTCCGCAGTGGCACTGAGTCATTAGCAGGTACGGTAGGATGGCAGGATCAGAACGGTAAGCTGGGCACTACCCTGGCCTTTAACTCTGCCAATGCCAATAACCCAGGGGGCGAAGTGGAATCGCTTATTCAGTCGGGAACGGTGTTATGTCTGACGCCACAAACGTCCACCACTGCTACCGGACCAGCAGATCTTGATTTCAGTCTGCAGGTAGACGCTAACGCCGAGCTGACTGGGTCGCTGGCAGTGACCGTTGCTTCACAAGTACCTAATATTCCCGGGACTCAGGAAGAAATTGGCGAAGTGAATACTGAAGTGCAAATGCACGCCGCACCAGAACTGCTGATCGACGGCAGTGAACAAGCGAGCATTAGCCTGACAGAATTACAGGCTTCAGTACTGCCAATCTCGGTTACCGATGCCAACGGCGACAATGTGAACCTGAGTGTAGAGCAATTAAGTGGCCCCGCAGCCACGATTAACGTTGCGGGCGAAGTGGTAACGGTAACCCCCGCTTCAGTCGACGCTGGCACAGCGTTGCGCTTAAGGGTAACGGCCACCGATGAGTACGGCTTTACCGACACCGCTACGGTGGATATTACGGTAACGCCTAATCAACCACCAGTACTAACCGTTTCGGCGCCATCCAGCGTGCAGGAAGGCTCAACCATCACCATCAGAGCCAGCGCTACCGATCCTGAAGATGATGAGATTGTGTTTACTATCAATGGTGTTCAGGGCTCTACCTTCAGCTCTACCGCGCCGGATACCGACGATAGCACCTCTGTAAGCTTTACGGTTACCGCTACAGATGGTCAGAATACCGTTACCGAAACGGTGACAGTTACCGTGACTAATCGCCCGAGTGGCGGTGGCGGCAGCCTGTCACTGGTATGGCTCGGTGGATTAATGGTAGCGTTAATCAGCCGCCGCAGAAAACGGGTACATTAACCAGTCTATACATAAGCAAAAGGGAGCTGTTAACAGCTCCCTTTTTTGATTAATTACCCGTAAAACGGCTAGGCATAATTTTGGTGAACGGCCTTTTTAATCAAATAAAACTGACACCAGACCATTACCGGCATGACTACAAAGCTGTATATCAGCCACACATAGGCCGCTGACTGTTGTTCGGCAAAAAGTAACGCAATCAACGCATAGGACAGCCAGTAGACCAGTTGTATTTTAAGGCACACCGGCAAGCTCAAAACCACAAGAGTATCGAGTACACCGGCTTTTCTATAACCAGAACACGCCTTATAAACGCTCATAGCCCCCACATGAAAAACCGCCAGTGTTGCAACATAGGAAGCAAAGGTCACAATATTCAGATAATAGGAATAGCCCAGAAAATACATCGGCAACACCGTGGAGGCTATCTGCAGATAAAAACAGGCAATATAGTACTGAGCCTTTTGTTTCTGACTCAGAGCTTCACTGGCTAAGTCTGCGGCCAGTTGGTTAGTGTTCCAGATATTCATTGTTAGTTAATTCCGTTTATCGCCGATTAATAATGGCTACTCAGTATTCCCGACTCACTCGTGAACAATAGTAGAGAACCCACCGTAGATAAGGCGTTTGCCATCAAATGGCATGGGGTTATTGGGGTCGGGTTGCATTCTTGGATCATCCATAAGCGCTTTCCAGCCCTCATTCCGAGCTTCTTTGGACGGCCACACCGCCCACGAAAACACCACCACTTCTCCCTCTTCACATTGCACTGCCTTGTAAAACGAGGTGACTTCGCCCTCGGGAACATCATCTCCCCAATTCTCATAAATCTCGATAACCCCGTGTTCCTTAAAAACGCTCGCGGCGATTTTAGCTTGCTCGATATATTTGTCTTTGTTCTCCGCTAAAACCGGGATTACGTAGCCATCTACATAAGTCATGGTGGTTTCCTTTATTCTGATCTGTCAACAAAGCCCCGCAGGGAGTCGCTCAAACACCGGTTAAATTGAGGCTATCACAGGTATAAGGCTTAACAGTAGTTAATCTTTAAAAGCCGAAACACCCCAGTAGCTGTTTGATTTTTGCAGTTGCGTTAGCCCATAGCGACGAAGATGTTTTCTAATGTGGAGAATCAGATAGCCGTGTGAAAACAGGATGATTTTATCGTGTTGCTGCGCTAAAGCAATCAGCTCTCTTGCGGCCAGCTGTGCGCGTTTTCTGGCCTGAGCATAAGACTCAAAACGCCCCTTTTTACCCAGCGTCCATAACGCTCGGTTAAGATAAACCCAGCTCCATGCCCTGATGGTAAAAGGCAGTTTATAGCGAGGTATGTCCATCTCACGAAATAACCTGGACTGATAATGTGGCGGACTACCGGAAAATATTGAGCAACTATGCACGGCACGTGGCAGATCGCTCGAAACAAGATAGTGCTCGTTATATTTCGCCTGACTAAACTTACAGGGCAAACTCTGCTCTGAAACCAATGAATGATTATAGTTCTTCACCCAGTTGGCAAATCCCGCAGCATTTAGCAGCGTATTACCGGCTTTTTGCGGTCGGCCATGACGCACTAAAATAATTTCCATTACTTGCTGACACTCCCTTATCAGTTAATGACTACCTGACAACAATCTACAAACTACAAGAAGTGTTAAACACCGTAGTTTAGTTTTTATTGTCCAGGCAACGCTCTTGGTTTTGCTGCTGCACTATTTTAGCAACTTTTGCTTTTTCCCATTTGGCACCAAAGGGTTCAAAAACATAAATCGCCAGGCCCGCAACTAGCGTTGCAAACGATAAGAAGACCACAATCAATGGACCGGTATTCTCGCCACCGTTATAGTTTGGCAGCATAAACAATACAAATACTGTGACTAAAAAAGCCGTGAGAGCATAAAAATACCTGATCGCTTTTACCTTTGCCTTTGCTTGTTCATGCATTTCTTTGCCGTGTTCAGAGCGCAAACTTTCTTTATTCCCTGGTTGATTATCCCGCTCAATCACGGACTTGAGCTCATCCACAGAGATTTCAAACACGGATGCCAGCGATTTGAGCGTTTCCAAACCAGCGCCCTCGCCTTTTTCGATCCGTTGGATTGTGCGAACGTTTAAATTGCTTAATTGCGCCAGTTGCTCCTGCGACCAGTACCGGGTGAGTCTTAATGATTTCACAGATATTCTCTTTATTGTTGTGAATGCCGTAACACTATACACCACCGGGGCTTAGTGCGTAACGACAACCAGCCGACAGTTACCCGACAGCGACTAAAAACGCTCGGTTACAATAACTTTATGACTTACCGACACAGTTTTTTTTGCCACGTAACACTGTTAAAAACAAACCACCACGAATCCGGTTTAACAGGGCAAAAAACGGGTATCCTAATGTTGCGAATAATATAAAAAGAAGGGGCATAGCTAGCAAGACGACGAAAAACGCACCAGGTGCTGGCGCTTCAATGCCTAACAATAGAAACAGTGCATAAAAACAGCAAAAAAATAGATCGAGAGATATCGCAAACACCGCGAATATCTTCACAATAGAGGGAAAGCTTAACTGCACCCGGTTATGTTGTTTCAACTGAGGGCCACTCACAACGCCTGTTTTCACTCCCTGTTTAACTGCGGCTATACTGTCAGTTTTGTTTTATTTAACGCGCTAAATATCTTATCGATGATCAGGTAAACAATCACTAAAACCATCAGCTTAGTGGAATAGTGAAACGAATCGGTTAATGAGGATATTGTAAATATGGAAATATCAAAAAAAGCGGATCCCATTAATCCGGCGAGCTTTTCTATCATCACCATGACTATCAGGAAAGTAAACAATACCTTCATGAAGAATAATCCTTTTCATTCCGTTTGAGTCGTATAGCTAATCACGACTGTATCCTTTTTTAAACTGACCCTGGGGACTAATTGTCAATTACCGCTTGATTAGCTCAGCGTAACTGAATCAAACCAACTCAAATACAATAATAATGTTACCGCCAGAATAAACGACGATAGCAAAGAAACCCCAATGGGTATAACGATTAGCTGCCAGAGTTTGAGAACAAGGAATTTTCTTAAGACAAAGCTGAATAACACTATCGACAGGATCGTGCCGGCGGGCTCTACCAGGCCCGAATAGTAAATCAGCAAGCTCGAAATGACCTGTACTGTCAGAAAAGCACAGGTAAGCATCAGGCTCCGTTTATTTAGCTGCTCAGTGACCTTCAGTAATCTAAGTGTAATCCGAAAACCCGTAAAATTGCCCGCAAAGCTGGCGACTATAAATAATAATGGAAACAAGCAATTGTCCTGTTGATGCTATGGAAAAAACGGTGCTAAACCAATGAGTGCTGATGATTCAGGACCTGAACAGTAATCAGACATCCACTTTATATTGTAAATCCGCCGCTTCGTCACCGGTCATACCACGAAATCCCCATTGATATTTTTCCTGCTCCTTGATGGTAATTTCAATATCGACAGGCGAAATCCCCACAGTAGAGGAAATGGTCTTAAATAACGCTTTGATCAACGCCTTTTGTGTTTCCGGCGTCCTGCCCTTCATCATATTAATTTCGATGACGGTATACGCCTCTGTTCTGCCACCCGGGTAGAAAAAATCACTTTCATCATGCGGTACAATTCGATGTGCCCGTTTATCTTCAGGCAGACCCAGAACCGATTGCATGCAGTCGTGGATAGCGTCAGACAATTCGCGCTTTATCGGGTTGAGATGTTTGTTAATTCCGTAAATAACTACCATTACCTGTCCTTAGTGGCTAACTGACACTTTGCCCGGTGACCCAGGTTAACTATTGATGGCTAACTATTAGTTAAACACTGCCTGAGACGTTCTTTCCAATGCGACCGGGCCCGACTGCTCAATTTGGCTCCTGACCAGGCCAAAAGCCTGACGACGTCATCCGATGCATGATGCAGTGCAACCTCCAGTGGCACCACACCACGGTTATCCTGAAGATTAACGTTTATGCCTTTTTCAATCAAAAACTGAACTAGCCTGACGTCATTATTATTAATTGTGGCGATTAAAGCACTACCGTGTTGAGGATCCTGATAATCAATATCAGCACCTTCAGCGATTCTTTCTTCAACTAAGCGGAGGTTCCTGCCACGGGCCGCAAAAATTAACTTTTGGTGGATAGTAAATGACATAGCAGAGCAAATTTCTTTAATAATAAACGCTTATGCTAAGCAAAATGATATGAAACGGGCAGCTTTGTATTCTCGAAACAACGGCAAGGATAGCTTTAATCTGTCCCACCTGCGCTGCTTTTGCCTAGAAATATTAAGCACTGAAAAAACCAATACAAGCAAGCGAATATTAAAATCAGAGCGCCCAAGAGATTAAAAACAAATAAGCAAACCAAGGATCCCGAAACTACATACCCATGGGTAAGATATCGAAACTGCCTGAACGTTTTGAAGCATGCCTTCGTCTCGTCATGCATAAACACCAGAAGGTAAAATGTGGCAGAGAAGATAGCTGCACTTAAATACTGATTACCAAACGCATCGTAGCTCCAGATGATGGCTAACAATGGCATTAAGCCGATCCCCAGAAAGCTTCTTAAATGAGGTAACGCGGACTTAAAGCCATTAGCAAGATGCGCATTATGTGTTTTTTCAGACGCAGTCCATTTAGCCAGAACAAAAGGCAAAAACAAGAAGAAAGCGATTATGCCCAATGGAATTAATATAATTTCCAGAGCCTGTAACAGATTCTGTGTAACTGCCATTTAGTTAATGTGTCTTTCGAGGCGTTCCTCGAACTCGATAATAAAACGACTCATAGCCTGACGCCAGTTTTGAATGGGCATTGTCCATTTTTTGCTGGCATCTTGAATCGCTAAGTAAACCATCTTTCTTGCTGCATCGTCACTGGGGAAGATTTTCCGCTTTTTGATAGCCTTTCTGATGACACTGTTGAGCGACTCAATGGCGTTGGTGGTGTAAATCGCTTTACGGATATCTTCAGGGTAACTGAACAACGTATTAAGGTTCTGCCAGTGGTTACGCCATGATTTAGAGATTTGTGGGTACTGGCCATCCCAGATTTCACTGAAGCGTTCCAGTTCGAGCAAGGCTTCGTCTTCAGTCGCTGAGCGGTAAACCCGCTTTAAATCCGTCGTGACGGCCTTGTAGTCTTTCCATGATACGTATTTGAGTGAGTTGCGCACCATGTGCACGATACATAGCTGGATGTGTGTCTGAGGGAAAACGGTGTTGATAGCATCAGGGAAGCCTTTCAGGCCATCCACACAGGCGATAAGAATATCTTCGACGCCACGCTGCTGAAGCTCAGTCAGCACACTCAACCAGAACTTAGCGCCTTCATTCTCAGCAATCCACATCCCCATCAGTTCTTTGTGACCTTCGGTGTTGATACCCAGAGCCAGGAAGATAGATTTATTGATGACCCGTTTATCCTGACGAATCTTCACTACGATGCAGTCCAGGTAAACAATCGGGTAGACGGCATCTAAAGGGCGAGATTGCCATTCAATCACCTGCTCAATAACGGCATTGGTGACACGAGAAACGAGCGTGGGCGATATCTCTGCGCCATACCATTCCTCAAAGGCATTGACGATGTCACGGGTGCTCATGCCCTGTGAATACAGCCAGAGGATTTTATCGTCCATGGAGGTGAAACGGGTTTGGTGCTTTTTGACAAGTTTGGGTTCAAAGGAGCCTTCACGGTCGCGAGGCGTATCGAGTTTAAACTCGCCGTCTTCGGTTTTGACCCGTTTACTGCTCTTGCCGTTACGGGTATTGGTAGACGTGGACTGTTGGTGTTTCTCGTAGCCAAGATGCTCATCCATCTCCGCGTTCAATGCCGCTTCAACAGTAATTTTCTTCAGCATCTGGCTAAACTCGTTCAAGTCCTCAGGTGTTTTAATCCCTTTGGCTGCTTCCCTTGCGAAAGCTTCAAGCTCTTTCTTATTCATGTTCATCTGCCTATCCTTAACTCTTAATAGAGTATGTTGAGATAGGCAGTTACACAAAATTAGTTACAGTCTC
>NZ_RCUA01000009.1 GCF_003731635.1 Marisediminitalea oceani
AGGTTAGACTAACTACTTCTTTTGCATCCCACTCCCATGGTGTGACGGGCGGTGTGTACAAGGCCCGGGAACGTATTCACCGCAGTATGCTGACCTGCGATTACTAGCGATTCCGACTTCATGGAGTCGAGTTGCAGACTCCAATCCGGACTACGACATACTTTAAGGGGTCCGCTCCACATCACTGTCTCGCTTCCCTCTGTATATGCCATTGTAGCACGTGTGTAGCCCTACACGTAAGGGCCATGATGACTTGACGTCGTCCCCACCTTCCTCCGGTTTGTCACCGGCAGTCTCCTTAGAGTGCCCAACTAAATGCTGGCAACTAAGGACAAGGGTTGCGCTCGTTGCGGGACTTAACCCAACATCTCACGACACGAGCTGACGACAGCCATGCAGCACCTGTGTCAGAGTTCCCGAAGGCACCAATCCATCTCTGGAAAGTTCTCTGCATGTCAAGTGTAGGTAAGGTTCTTCGCGTTGCATCGAATTAAACCACATGCTCCACCGCTTGTGCGGGCCCCCGTCAATTCATTTGAGTTTTAACCTTGCGGCCGTACTCCCCAGGCGGTCTACTTAGCGCGTTAGCTTCGCTACTCACGAATTAAATTCACAAACAGCTAGTAGACAGCGTTTACGGTGTGGACTACCAGGGTATCTAATCCTGTTCGCTACCCACACTTTCGCACATGAGCGTCAGTCTTTGGCCAGGGAGCCGCCTTCGCCACTGATGTTCCTCCAGATATCTACGCATTTCACCGCTACACCTGGAATTCCACTCCCCTCTCCAAGACTCTAGTCTGCCAGTTCTAAATGACCATCCCAGGTTGAGCCCGGGGCTTTCACATCTAGCTTAACAAACCGCCTGCGTGCGCTTTACGCCCAGTAATTCCGATTAACGCTCGCACCCTCCGTATTACCGCGGCTGCTGGCACGGAGTTAGCCGGTGCTTCTTCTGTTGTTAACGTCACAGCTGGCAGGTATTAACTACCAACCTTTCCTCACAACTGAAAGTGCTTTACAACCCGAAGGCCTTCTTCACACACGCGGCATGGCTGCATCAGGGTTTCCCCCATTGTGCAATATTCCCCACTGCTGCCTCCCGTAGGAGTCTGGGCCGTGTCTCAGTCCCAGTGTGGCTGATCTTCCTCTCAGAACAGCTAGAGATCGTCGCCTTGGTAAGCCTTTACCTTACCAACTAGCTAATCTCACTTGGGCCTCTCTTCAGGTGCGAGCCGAAGCCCGCTTTGGTCCGTAGACGTTATGCGGTATTAGCAGTCGTTTCCAACTGTTATCCCCCTCCCGAAGGCAAGTTCCCAAGCATTACTCACCCGTCCGCCACTCGTCAGCGATTAGCAAGCTAATCCTGTTACCGTTCGACTTGCATGTGTTAGGCCTGCCGCCAGCGTTCAATCTGAGCCATGATCAAACTCTTCAATTAAATATCGAAATTTTGAATTGTCGTTGTTGACACTCTTAATGAGTGCCCACACAGATTGTCTTGTTATAAATTGTTAAAGAACAGTGCGAAGCTGTTGATATCGTTACGATAATTTTTGCTTTCGCTGCTTCAGGCTTTAATGCTTACCCCCGAAGCGGGATGCGTATATTACGCTCTTTGTTTTCAGTGTCAACAACTTTTTGAAATTTAATTTCTAAGGTTGTCACTCAAAACCGCTTCAACTTTGTTTGTTAAACCTCGTTGAAGCGAGGCGCGCATTCTACGCTGATGGCTTTCTGTGTCAATGCTTTTTTTGAATATTTTCAAACATCGCATTTGGCTGAAAGCCGCTTCCAATAAGGCCTTAGGCGATATTGCCGGGTTGGCGTTTTAGTGCGTTCCCCGTCGAAGTGGGGCGCATTATAGAGAGTTGGGCACGCAGGTCAACGGTTATTTTAAAAAAACTGTCATATTTGATTTGATCGGTTATTAATGCAGCGAAATCACCTTATTTCCAGTATCCGAGCTTCTTTCTTAACTGAAATTTACGCCATATTCCTGGCTTATGAGGTTTAAGCTTACCTTTATGGTTTAGTATAAAGTCATCGATAGCATCTAATACCCGTTCGCAGTTACGCCCGTCTCTGTATTTTTCATGATGCTTTACATATTCATTGATATTAGCCATTAACTCAGGCGGTCTGGCTAAAGCAGTATCCAAAGCTTGTTCTATTTGGTCAGTACTAGTGACATTAATTAGATGCGGGCCCGGATTAGTATTGCGGTAAGTCACCACAGGCTTGTCCTGCATCATAAACTCCAGAATGATTGACGAACTGTCACATAACAACACGCTTGCTTCATTGACACTTTCCAAATCAACATTGTGCAGGTATCTGACGTTTTCCAAAGATTCCGCTAAATGTTTATACCGTTCAACAATTTCGGAGCCATGTAACTTTGGATGAAAAGTTAGTACCCAATTCCAATCCCGCTCTTTAGCTAATCTTTTAATAGTCGAATACACAGCTTCAGACGAACTAATGCCTTTAGTAAACGTTGTGCCGTATAAAATAGTTGGCGGATTGGTTGCTGGTGGTTGTTTACCGTTAATATAGGTATCTACTTTACACCAACCGGTTTCATAAGCCTTAAAGCTGCCATGCTTTTGTTCCAGAAGCTTATAGGGTTCAGTACTACTTGGCCCCTGAGTACAAATTAGGTCGAACCAACCTCGGATACGAAAGTGCGAGTCTTCCTGATAGGTTTTTTCCCCTCTCTTACCAATAAAGTAACCATGAAAAACGCCAACTTTAATACCTGGGATAAAATGATAAATGTAATTACCAGGGGTAAGTGTGGCATCAGGATTATAGGCGACAAGCTCCTCAACCGTTGCCAGTCTTTTTTCATCCGGACGTAACAGATCTTCACATTCCGCTTCTAAATACCATGCAACTTCGCCCCCGCGCTTTTTAATCTCAGATTGGATTGGCCGTAATATAGAATAAGCGTAAGGTAATGCGGCAAATAGAACATAGCGCTTTGACATGAACTCTCCGTGATAATAACTATAGTTTGACACGATATTGTATCAGTATTCCTTTTTATAGAATTTCAATCTGACCACTTATCGATAAGAATGTTCGCAATAATCGTTGCCGTTCGAATGTTAGCGTAGTTAATGCTTATAATAGATACTCTACCCTACAACAAATCATCTCAAAGAGAACTACATGCAAAATACGATTAGCAGCTTTAAAGGAATAACACCTGATATTGGACAGGGAGTTTATGTGGCCGATTCAGCACGACTAGTTGGTGAGATATCAATTAGTGAAGACAGCAGCATCTGGCATATGGTCGCCGCACGGGGTGATGTCAACTATATAAAGATAGGCGCACGTAGCAATATACAGGACGGCACTATTCTTCACGTTACCCGTAAATCAGCCGGCAACCCCGATGGCAACCCGCTTATCATTGGTGATGATGTTACTGTTGGTCATAAATGTATGCTGCACGGTTGTACGCTGGGTAATCGTATTCTGGTAGGAATGGGCGCGATTGTAATGGACGGTGCCATCGTAGAGGATGATGTGTTTATTGGCGCCGGTACATTGGTACCGCCGAATAAACGCCTCGAAAGCGGTTATTTGTATGTGGGTAATCCTATGATACAGAAGCGGCCGTTAAAGGAGGCAGAAATAGCTTTCTTAAAACAGTCTGCCATTAACTATGTTGAGCTAAAAGACGACTACCTTGCTGAAGGTGCGTAACCCCTAACGGTTACGCAGGTATTCAATAACACTGGCCGTTGTCGGCTGTTTGCCGGTCCAGATATAAAACGCCGCAGCGGCTTGCTCCACCAGCATACCCAGGCCATCCAGTTGCTTAGCGGCACCCAGCTGCTCAGCATGGGCCATAAATACCGTTGCACCATTATCCTTTGAGTACACCATATCGTAAGCGAGCTGGCAGTTAGCCAGCACGGCATCGGGTACGGTGGGTAGCGTGCCGGATAAACTGGCAGAAGTAGAGTTAATCACTACATCGTAATCTGCCAACAGTTGTTTGTGGTTAACTGCTGTTACCTTTGGGTTGTTAGCATCTTCGGCAATGGCCTGAGCTTTCTCTATAGTTCGATTAAGAATGTGTAGGTTTTCAATGCCGGCATTTAGTAGCGGATGGACAACACCACGGGCAGCGCCCCCCGCGCCTAACAGCAACACCTTGTTACCTTGCAGATTTAAGCCGTTATTGGTGAGGTCTGCCACCAGCCCAATACCATCGGTATTGAAAGCACATAACTCGCCGTCTTCATTACGCATCAGCGTATTCGCTGCCCTGGCCATTACCACTGCATCATCTTTATGCTTTGCCATGGCGCAGGCTCTTTCTTTAAAAGGGACGGTAACGTTGCAACCTACCGCTTGTGGTGAGGCGAAAAAATTGTCGATAGTGGCTTCAAAGCCATCCAATGGGGCTTCTATTTTCTCGTAGCTGATATCCTCAGCACAGGATTTAGCAAACATTTGATGAATGGTTGGTGATAAACTCTGAGCAATTGGATTTCCAAAGACGGCAAACTTTTTCATGGGACTATTATCGAAACTGGGTATGGGAAAGAAAACTTCGGACAACAATACTGGTGTTACTACCCCCTATCAAGCAATAGGTGGAGAAAATACCGTCAGGCAACTGGCGAACCGGTTTTATGACATCATGGAAAATGACCCTGTGGCAGCGGAGCTTTTAGCCATTCACCCGCAACCACTGGATCGTATCCGTCATATCTTCTTTCTTTATCTTACCATGTGGCTGGGTGGTCCTAATCAATACGAACAGGAACGGGGCCATCCGCGGTTAAGGGCCAGGCACTTGCCCTATACCGTAACACCAAAACTCAAAGCCCAATGGATGTACTGCATGCGCAAGGCCATGTATGAATGTGTTAACGATATGAATATAGCCGATCAGTTGCTAAAGGCATTGGATCAGCTTGCCGATCACATGGTTAACCGTGAAGACGAAGCCGTATAAAAAAAAAGGCCCTTCAATGAAGGGCCAACAGGCAGTGCAAAAACACAAGGTGAAACTGATAAAACTAGTTTTTAGAACTTGTAACCCGCAGAGATGGTGAATACGTAAGGGTCGATATCCACGTCTACGCTGCCTTTTACGTCGGCAACGGTAAATTCTGCAGTGGTGTCGATTTTGATATAACGGGCAGAAGCATTGATTGACCAGTTGTCATCAACCTGGAAATCAAAGCCAACCTGAGCAGCTAAACCAAAAGAGTTGTCCAGATCAAGATCCGTAAAGGTTTGGTCTTCGCGGGCACCGGTAAATTCTTCGTCGAAGAAAATGGTGTAGTTAACACCCACGCCAACGTAAGGCGTAAAGGCGCTGTTAGTATCAAAGAAGTAAACCGCGCTAACTGTAGGTGGCAGGTGAGTAACTTCAGCCAGTTTGCCGTCGCCTAAACCCAGACCATTGTCTGCAGTATCAATAAGGGTTACGTCATGAGTAAATGGTGTGGCAGCCAGTACTTCAAGGCCCCAGTTAGAATCCAGCATGTAAACCAGGTTCAGGCCAAGCTGAGTGTTAGAATCGACCTCTACGCCCATTCCTACGTTGCCACCCAGGGCGTCTACATTAACGTTGCTTGAATCGTCGTTTGGTGAAACAGAAGTTAAACCTGCACGTACAATGATGTCGCCGGCTTCATAGGCAAATGCTGAAGGCGCAGATACTAGTGCGGCTAGAACTAGTGTAGCTAATGCTGATTTTTTCATTGTGTATTTTCTCATTCGTTTAAGTTGATGGAGGCTAATGTACGCCTCCTGACAAATAAAAATTTGATCTAAAACAAGTTTGAAAATACGTTTAAAAATCTGCGAATTAAGGTTGATCTACGTCAAAAGATACCGGCGCAAAGACTCGCTTTTACCATTGATGAGGAGTAAGCCAGTCCTGCAGTTTGGCTTCTGGTGACCCGGCAGGCGCGGCATAACCATACTCCCAGCGCGCCAGTGGCGGCATAGACATGAGGATAGACTCGGTACGTCCGCCGGTTTGTAAACCAAACAAAGTACCGCGGTCATATACCAGGTTAAACTCTACATAACGTCCACGCCGGTAAAGCTGAAACTGGCGCTCGCGCTCACCGTAAGTATTGTTCTTACGTTTTTCAATAATCGGCACATAGGCATCCAGATACCCATTGCCCACGGCCTGAATATAAGCAAAACACTGCTCAAAGTCCCATTGGTTGAGGTCATCAAAGAACAGCCCACCAACCCCACGGGTTTCGTTGCGATGTTTCAGATAGAAATACTCATCACACCACGCCTTGTGCTCGGCATAGACCGTTTCGCCGAATGGCTTACAAATTTTCTTCGCTGTGTTATGCCAGTGCTGCACATCTTCTTTAAAAGGGTAAAACGGGGTTAAATCGAAACCACCACCAAACCACCAGATTGGTGTCTCTCCCTCTTTCTCGGCGATAAAGAAACGCACATTGGCGTGCGAGGTAGGAATATAAGGATTATGGGGGTGGATCACTAATGACACGCCCATGGCCTGAAAGCTACGCCCAGCCAGTTCAGGGCGCGAAGCCGTTGCTGAGGCAGGCATTTGGGTACCATGCACGTGAGAAAAGTTTACCCCACCCTGCTCTATTACCGCGCCATTCTTAATCACCCGTGAGCGACCACCGCCCCCTTCTTCCCGTTCCCAGGCATCTTCTACAAAGTGGCCCTTGCCATCGGCAAGTTCCAGGGTGTGACAGATATTGTCCTGCAAAGCCAGTAAAAACGCTTTAACCGACTCAATCGCCTGAGGCGTATCCTTTAAGGGGGTAATACTCATGTTTAATTCCGAATGGTGGTACCGGTTAAGGCATCTTTAATAGTTGAGGGTTGAGCGGCTCCGCCTACCGAACCTGCCACATAGTGAACACTGTTAGCAAAATAACTGCGGGCTTCTTCTGTGGTTCTGGCTGGTTCCTGCCCGGTCAGGTTAGCGCTGGTTGACACGATAGGACGACCGAGTTTGTTACACAACTCCCGTGCTCCTTCGTGAGCGGTCACCCTAACAGCAATAGCATTGTGCTCGCCGGTCAGCCATGTTGGCGCCGTAGCAGACTTAGGTAATAACCAGGTTACCGGGCCGGGCCAACAAGAAAAAATACTGAATCTTTTATCCTGGGGAATGGCATTATCATCTACATAAGGCAGCAGCTGGGAATAATTAGCAGCGAGCAGAATAAGGCCTTTTTCTACCGGGCGCTGTTTTAGCGCCAGCAACGACATAACAGCCGCCTCGTTATCGGGGTCACAACCAATGCCCATCACCGCTTCTGTGGGATATACCATGAGCTGGCCACTTTCAAACGCTGCTACATCAGCATCCTGATGAACTGATTCAACGCTCATTTGTTACCTCTTATTCTGCTTCTTGTTCGCTTTGTGCTTCTTTATAGCCACATAATGGCTGCGGGCACACTAAACGGCCCTTCTTTTCGACCAGTATAGCCCATCCGCAATCCGGACAGGACTTCTCAACCGGCGCGAAATTTACCACATAACGGCACTCAGGATAACGATTACAGGCAAAAAAGCGCTTACCGTATTTATTGGTGCGATCGAGCAGATGTCCTTTATGGCATTTAGGGCAGGTAACAGAGGTATCGGTTTGCGGTTTGGCATTTTCGATATGATGACAGGCCGGAAAATTAGTACAGCCGATAAACATACCGTACCGGCCTTTTTTGATCGCCATAGACGAGCCACATTCAGGGCAATGGCTGTCTTCTATCACTTTTAATGTGGTGGTTTGATTATCGTGTAAAGGCTTGGCGTAGTGGCAATCAGGATAGCCACTACAGCCGATAAACGGGCCTGACTTGCTGTTTCTGATGCGCAGCTCTTTCCCACAGTCCGGGCAAGGCCCGTACTGATGTTCTAAAGCGTGCTCATGCGCTTCGAACAGTGAATGATCAATCTTCGACACAGCCCTACACTTCGTAATCTATAAGATTAGTGCAGTATACCGTCATGCTCTTCGAATAACAGATCTTCCATCTGCGCGTAGGCATTTTCTTTGCCCGGCACATTAAACAACACCATCAGGACTACCCACTTAAGGTCTTCTAAACAGAATTCCGGCGAATCGATCTCCATGACTCTGTCGATGACCATTTCCCGTGTGGAAGCATCCAATACGCCAACCTGCTCAAGGAACAATAAGAAACCCTGACATTCAACATCCAGGCGCATTTGTTCCTGCTGCGTATAAATACGGCTCAGGCTGCTGGAGATGCCTTTACAGAAGTAGGGGTTAATATCAGTTTCTTGCAGCGCGGCGAGTTTTTCCAACCAGGCGAGCGCTTTGTATATCTCATCGTGATGAAATCCTGCGCGGACCAGCTCTTCGGTTAGTTCATCCTGATCGACGCGAATTTCGGTTTCACTATGGATGAAGTTTTCGAAGAGATACATGAGGATATCGAACATAGCATTTTCCCCCTCAATTTGAAGTAACCACTAAAAGGTGATTACCTAACCTCGCAAACTCTATTGTAGTGGTCTGGTCTTTTTTCAAGTCTCAAGACCAGTTTTGCGTACGGTGTCGATGCAAAAAAGCAAAGCATCTAAGTTCAACTTATCTAAAAATACGGATAATGCCAAGCTTTGGGTCGACTTTTTTTCGATTAAGTGAAGCATTACCCTGCAAGCGGTTGACTCTCAAACAAAATAAGGCTTGCCGCTAACTAGTCCGAAAGCTGAGACCTTAACTACCAACAGGCCCCATAGCTCGGGTATAACCACCGGGCACAGCCACTATCCGGCCCTGAAGCTCAAGTTCCACCAGCCTTGGCATTAAGCGATTAACTGACAGACCGGTTTTCTCAACCAGGTAGTCTATATTTATCGGCTCACCGGCAAATTCTTTTAGTAATGGTTCATCGTCGTCATCTTGCTGATGATTGCCACCTGCATCCTCTGAGTCTTTTACCACCCAACCCAACTCCTCGCAAATATCGCCGCTGCTGGTGACCAGCCTGGCGCCTTGCTGAATAAGGTAATGAGGTCCCTCGCTGAGTGGATTGTTTATGTTGCCGGGCGTAGCAAATACATCGATGCCCATGTCTGCGGCCAGATTAGCGGTAATCATGGAGCCACTTTTAATGCGGGCCTCAATTAACAGTACCCCGCTCGACAGCGCGGCAATTAAGCGGTTACGCCGTGGAAAATGGTATGGCTTAACCGTTTCCCACGGCGGAAACTCCGACACCAGACATCCACCGTGTTCAACCAGGCTCAAGGCCAGGGCCTGATGGCTGCGCGGGTAAATGCAGCCCAGCCCGCCGCCAAGAATGGCTACTGTGCGCCCTGAGGTAGGATAGGCGCCCTGATGAGCCGCGCCATCAATACCAAGCGCCAGACCGCTGGTAACCGTTATGCCTGCGTCGCCAAGCTCCTTTGCCAGGCTACGCGCTGTATTTAAACCGTTAATGGTTGCCTTGCGGCTTCCCACAATAGCCAGCTGCGGCGCTTTAAGCAACTTCGAATTGCCATGGCAATAGAGTATCAAAGGAGGCGAATCAAGCTGCTTTAAGCGCTCGGGGTAAGCTGCATCACTAATGGTGATAATCTGATTGAGCGGGTGCTGGCAGAGCCATTGTTCAATTGGTTCAACCTCATCGCCGGGACTATTGATAAGGGCAATTTCATCGGGCTTGAGGCCACACTGACTAAGCTCGCCAACTGGCAAACTAAATAGTTGCTCTATGGTTAACTTAAAGTGCTCCAGCAGTGCCAGCCAGAAGGCAGGTGAACGTTTTTTAATTAAACTCAGGCGCAGCCAGTGCTGACTAACTGATGATAATTGGTTTTGCATTAACACTCCCGTTCTCGGCACTGAGACGGGAGTGTCAGTACCGGTTATGGCTGGGCGACAATGTTGCCGGTTCGAACCATGTCACTGGCCCGGGTGATAATGCCGTAACTGGCATTCGTGAAGGTGCTGAAGATAATCAGCTCACCTACTTTTAAAGCGGGCTGATGAACCGTACTGCCATCATCGAAAACACTTACAACCACTTTGCTTTCGGTTGAATATTTTGGCTCGTCACCATCAATGATCACCGGCCCCTGCTGATAAATGCCCATTACAGTGCCCGGCTCAATCTCACCTTCACCCAGGTCGACAATGACTACATCGTATTTACCCAGCAGCTCGTACTGATGCAGGTTACCCACAATAAACGCACGCTGTGATTCATCCGCTGGTTGCAACGCCATGTCGCCGGCGGTTTTCGGCTCACCGTAGAGTAACTTGTCACCACGCTTGGCTTCTGAATTAGACCCGTCAATTTTTACCAGCCACTCGCCCTCGGCACGGTCTTCTACCATGCTTGCGTCGGCGATATGGTGAATTTGTACACCCAGCTCGTTGCCATCAAGGTCTTCAATTGTAGATTGCTTGCGGATCACGCGATACTGATCTCTGGCACGGCCGCTGCGACGACTCATTACCAGATCTTCGTTAACAAAACGAATGGAGGCATTCTTGTTGCCAAGTAAATGCGGCAGGATTTCGTACTTACCGGCATCGAGGATTTCATGATGCTGAAGGTAAGGTTCGATAACCGACCAGGGTAACAGGTTTATCGGCTCGCCCTGCTTCACCGTGCGGTTGGCATTGGGTGACAGCGTAACCTGCGTTTTTTGTCTGACAACATCGAGTACCGGTTCACCGTCGACAATGCGCAGAATGAGCACATCACCCGAATAAATAAGATGAGGGTTCAGAATTTGCGTATTGTTGCGCCACAGTTCCGGCCACAACCAGGGTTTATCCAGAAAGATACCGGCGATATCCCACAGGGTATCGTTCTTCTTAACCGTATAACGGGTTGGCGCATCGGGTTTGACCTCCAGTGCCAGCGCACAACTCGCACCGACCCAAAGCATCAGCCCAGCCAGTATGGCCGCCCATTTTTTTGCAATTTTTAACATTATATCCCCTCGCCAGTAACGTCTCGCAGCCAGCCCTATGCTTGTATTATTAGATCACAATCCCCAATAATTCAGTATAGAAGCGATTAATACTGCATGAAAACGTGCTTTAAGCTAGAATACTGCCTGTTTAGGCAGGATAAATAGCATCATCGGCCTTAGCGTATAATTCTTAATACAGAAAGAGTGTAAATATCGACAGATGGCAATATTAGACGTATTACAATTCCCCGACGAGCGCCTTCGTACAGTGGCTAAGCCCATTGATGAAGTCAACAGCGAAATTAAACAACTCGTCGCCGACATGTTTGAAACCATGCGCGAAGAAAAAGGCATTGGCCTGGCTGCGACGCAGGTTAACAGACACGTGCGCCTGGTAGTCATGGACGTCTCCGAAGAGCAGAACGAACCGCGGGTATTTATTAATCCCGAAATCGTTAACAAAGAAGGCTCAACCATCAGTGAAGAAGGCTGTTTGTCGGTACCGGGTAACTACGCCAAGGTAGATCGTGCCGAAAAAGTCACGGTAAAAGCCCTTGATGGCGAAGGCGAACCCTACGAGCTGGAAGCAGATGGCCTGCTGGCGATTTGTATTCAACACGAACTGGATCATCTGGATGGTAAGTTATTTGTAGATTACTTATCGCCCCTTAAGCGCCAGCGTATTCGCAAGAAACTCGAAAAAGAAGCCCGTCTGGCCGCTAAAGCCTGAGAGAAAGCCCTGTGACCAAGCCACTGAATATTGTTTTTGCCGGTACGCCGGACTTTGCGGCTACCCATTTAACTGGCTTGCTCAACAGCCAGCATAATGTGATAGCGGTATACACCCAACCAGATCGGCCCGCCGGACGTGGCAAGAAGCTTACCCCCAGCGCCACCAAACAGGTGGCCGAGGCGCACAATATCCCGGTATACCAACCGGCTTCCTTAAAAAACGAAGAAGCCCAACAAGAACTCGCCGCACTTAAGCCGGATATTATGGTAGTAGTCGCCTACGGTTTACTGTTGCCCAAGGCGGTTCTGGATATACCGGCGCGGGGCTGTATTAACGTACATGGCTCTATCTTGCCACGCTGGCGTGGTGCAGCGCCTATTCAGCGCAGCATCTGGGCTGGTGATAAAGAAACCGGCGTCACCATTATGCAAATGGATGAAGGGCTGGATACCGGCGCTATGTTACATATCGCCAGATTACCAATTACCGATTCTGATACCAGCGCTACGCTGTATTCCAAACTGGCAGACATTGGCCCACAGGCCCTGGTTGACGTACTGGATGATTTTGACTCGCTGAATGCTGAACCGCAACAGGAAGACAGCGCTACCTACGCTAAGAAGCTCAGTAAAGAAGAAGCGTTTCTTAACTGGCAGGAGCCGGCCGAACAATTAAGCCGCAACGTAAGGGCATTCAACCCCTGGCCGGTTTGCTGGAGCCAGGTTAACGGTAAGAATATTAAAGTCTGGCAGGCGTCTGTTAGCGAATATGCCGTCGCCAGTAAAGCTCCCGGCACCATTCTGGCTGCTGATAAATCAGGAATAGTGGTAGCCACCAGCGATAAAGCGCTGTGTATAGAGCAATTGCAGTTGCCGGGTAAAAAGCCCATGGCCATTCAGGACGTACTCAATGGTTATCAGGAATGGTTTGCGGTAGGCAGCGTGTTGCCCTGTGAGCCTGAGCAATCACAATGAAACTGCCGGCTAAAGTCGACCTTCGCGCCGATACCGCCTGGGTTATCTTTCAGGTACTGGAACAGGGAAAATCCTCCCGCGAAGCCTTAGCCATAGCTCAGGCCAGACACAGTAAAAAAGATGCCGCCTGGCTACAGGAAATGGCAATGGGTGTCTTCCGCCACCTGCCACAATTACAGATATGGCTTCGGGAACTGCTCGAGCAGCCCCTTAAGGGCAGTAAGAAGATCCTCGAACATGTAATTTTGCTGGGTTTTTATCAGCAGGCTTTTAGCCGCGTGTCTGACCATGCGGCCGTTGCGGCAACGGTTAACGCCGCGGAAGTGCTCGGTGGTAAAGGGCTTAAAGGACTTATTAACGCCATACTGCGAAACTTCCAGCGTCAGCAGCTGGCCGAACAGGTTAGCGACAACCCCATTATTCAGTCTGGTTTGCCTAAGTGGCTCTACAAACGCCTTGCGAATGCTTATCCGCAGGAGCTGGAAAGCTTGTTGAGTGGTATGAATCAGCCTGCGCCTATCTGGCTCAGAGTAAACCAGCAGCAATGTACGCAACCAGACTACTGTAATGCCTTAGCAGAAGCCGATATTCGCTTTGCACTCTCTGAGGCACATCCGCATGCCGTGATCCTGCTCGACCGAACGCCAATAACCACTCTGCCCGGCTTTGCCGAAGGCTGGTTCAGCGTACAGGACGGTGCAGCGCAACTGGCAGCGCCGCTACTTGATGCACAGCCAGGCGAACGTATTCTGGATTGTTGTGCAGCCCCCGGTGGTAAGAGTGCACATATTCTGGAACGCACCTCGGGGCTGGCGGAGCTGATTGCTCTGGACAGCGAAGCATCCCGTCTTACACGGATGAGCGAAAATTTACAGCGTCTGCAATTACACGCGAACTTAGTTTGCGCCGATGCAGCAGAGGTGGATGGCTGGTGGGACGGCAAACCCTTCGACCGCATTCTGTTAGATGCGCCCTGCTCTGCAACGGGCGTTATTCGCCGGCACCCGGACATACGCTGGCTACGCAAGTCAGCCGATATTGAGGTGCTGCAAGCGCTTCAGTATAAGATTCTGAGCAACCTGTGGCGTACGCTCAAATCCGGCGGCACGTTGGTTTACGCAACCTGCTCTGTACTGCCGGTTGAAAACAAAGCGCAGATTAGCCGCTTCCTGCAAGAGCACAGCGATGCGCAGTTACTACCAATCCAACCGGGGGAAACCATCGAGCAGCCGGGGCGGCAAATTTTGCCCGGCGAGCAACAAATGGATGGTTTCTATTATGCGAGGCTGCTAAAGTCTTAATAACCAAGATTAAAAATACCTTACAACGACGATGAAAATTATCATCCTTGGCGCAGGACAGGTTGGCGGCACACTGGCTGAAAACCTAGTAGGCGAAAAAAACGAAATCACGGTGATCGATTCCGATCCCGTTATCCTGCGTGCCTTGCAGGACCGCCTCGATCTGCAGGTTGTAACCGGTGTTGGTTCCCACCCTGATGTACTGCGTAAAGCAGGTGCCGAAGATGCCGACATGCTGATTGCTGTGACCAACAGTGACGAAAGTAACATGCTGGCCTGTCAGGTGGCTTACAGTCTGTTTAAAACCCCAACCAAAATAGCCCGGGTCCGCTCCGAGCAATACATCATTTACCAGGAACAACTGTACAAGCAGCAGGACATTCCGGTTGATCATATTATTGCCCCGGAACAGCTGGTAACACAGGCCATTAAGCGCCTGATTGATTACCCCGGCGCTCTGCAGGTAGTGGAATTTGCTGAAGGCAAAGCCAGCCTGGTAGCGGTAAAAGCCTATTACGGCGGTTTGCTGGTAGGCCATGCCCTATCTGCTCTAAAAGAACATATGCCCAATGTGGAAACCCGGGTGGCGGCCATTTACCGCCGCGGCAAACCTATCCGGCCGCTGGGTACCACCGTTATAGAAGCCGATGATGAAGTGTTTTTTATTGCCGCCACCAAGCACATTCGTGCCGTAATGAGCGAGCTGCAAAAACTGGAGTCGAGCTATAAACGCATCATGATTGCCGGTGGTGGCTTAATTGGTGCTGGTCTGGCTAAGCGCCTGGAGCACAATCACAACGTTAAGCTCATCGAGTACAGCCCGGAACGAGCGCAGTATTTATCTGCCCATCTGGATAAAACCATTGTGTTCAGCGGCGATGCCTCCGACTCTACACTGTTGAGTGAAGAAGGCGTAGAACAGGTTGATGCGTTTATTGCCGTCACCAACGACGATGAAGCAAATATTATGTCGGCCATGCTGGCTAAACGGATGGGCGCGCAAAAAGCCATGGTGCTGATCCAACGCAGCGCCTATGTGGATCTGGTGCAGGGCGGCGAAATCGATATCGCCTTCTCCCCTCAGCAAGCCACCATCTCAGCTTTGCTTACTCATGTTCGCCGCGGGGATATAGTTAATGTGTACTCACTTCGCCGTGGTGCCGCAGAAGCTATAGAAGCCATCGCCCATGGTGATAAAAATACGTCGAAAGTGGTAGGCCGTGAAATCGGCGATATAAAATTACCTCCCGGCACCACTATTGGTGCTATTGTGCGTGAGGAGCAGGTTATCATTGCGCACAGCGATACCGTGATAGAAGCCAACGACCACGTCATTTTGTTTTTGGTTGATAAAAAATATATCAATGATGTGGAGCGTTTGTTCCAGCCGAGCGCATTCTTTTTTGGCTAAATATCGTCCAGTTTGCTTGCAATACACTACTAAACTGATAGATTTTACAGTGTTGTGATGTTATTCAGGATGTTTAATCTTCGCTAAGGAGTATGGCGAATTACAACGGTTTTCCTCGTTTATACAACACCGTTGCCGGTGAGGTTAAGTATATAATCACTAGAACGTTTTTACTGAAACGTGATACCCCATCGGTTTCCTTAATTGTTAGTATTATATGAGAGGGATCCGTGAAAACTATCAATTCAAAGGTTGTAAAACCGTTCAAGCAAACCCCTATTAAATCACTGAAACTGTTAACTATTGCCAGCGCTTTGGCTTTTCAAACGGCATGTATGTCGACCAACCCGATGATGGGCGGTAGTGACAGCACCGTTACCGGCGCCGCTGGTGGTGCAAATGCATCGGAAAACAATACTGCTCTGGAAAAATGCGATACCCCACTGGGTACCGCTTCGATATTTGAAGACACGACCTTGCCCTGGTGGCAGGATTACCGCAGAACCTACCCTAAAGTCGGTAGTACAGTTCCTATACTTCGCCTGATGATTCAGCAATCAAACTGCTTTGTTATTGTTGAGCGTGGCCGGGCAATGAACGCGATGAACAGAGAGCGTCAGCTAATGCAATCAGGTCAGCTGCGCAGCACCAGTAACATTGGTGCAGGTCAGATGGTTGCCGCCGATTACACGGTAAGTCCGGAAATCATGTTTGCCGAAAAAACGGCCTCAGGAAAAGCTATCGGTGGTGCGTTACTGGGCGGCCTGGGTTCCCTTGTGGGTGGAGCTTTTGACAAAAACGAAGCTGCCACCACATTAATGCTAATCGATAACCGCTCAGGTGTGCAGCTCTCGTCCTCGTACGGTTCATCGTCGAACTATGATTTTGGCATGTTTGCCGGCATGTTTGGTGGAGGCGTTGGCGGTGCAGGTGGCGCTTACTCTAAGACACCCGAAGGAAAAATGCTGACAACCGCATTCGCCGACTCGTTTAATAACATGGTGAAAGCTCTGAGAAACTATAAAGCTCAGGAAGTCGAAGGAGGCCTTGGAAACGGTGGCTCTCTATCGGTGAGTGGTGCACAGGACGCTAAGCCACAAACCCAGCCAATTCCTCAGGAGCCAAGCCCGCCGCTGGTATCAACAGCGGTTTATGTGGAGCCTACGCCAGCATCGACTTCTGTGAATAGAAGTAAAAGCTATAACTTTGATATAGACGAATATGACGAAGATGCTTTTAATCAGTATTTTGAATGGCTTAAAAATACCGGCCCGTTAGTAACGGCATTTGCCAGCTTTGATCCTGAAAATAACAGCAATGCATTTGGCGGTATGTCCATTTCTTCGGTTGCAACAATGCTTCTTGGTCAACTGGATACTTATCGTATCGAGTTAGAGGCCTGGCCGTATGAAGCTAGAGCTGAAGCCTGGCGTGTTATGGGAAAACGTATCGAGAGCCACAGCAAAATATTCGAACGGAATCGTCAAATGGCGTTGAAAAACGAACGGTTATCAGAAGACGTTCGTTATATGATTTCTGATATCCAGCTTGTTACCAAGGAAAACTTATTTCCTGAAGGTATCTAACCGCGCCAGAACGTAGGCGAGAACAATACCAGTAGGGAAAAGACTTCCAGTCGACCAAACAGCATGGCGGTAACCAATAACCACTTACCGCCATCGCTGACATCGGCAAAGGTACCTGCAACCGAACCCAGCCCCGGGCCAAGGTTGTTTAAGGTAGCGGCTGTCGCAGTGAAAGCAGTAATATTATCCAGCCCGGTAGCAATCAAACCTATCATAATCACCACAAAAACTATCGCGTAGGCAGAGAAAAAGCCCCATACCGCTTCGACTACCCTGTCTGGCATCGCCCGTTCCCCGAGCTTAACAGAGTAAACAGCCTTTGGGTGGATCAGCCGGTCGATTTCCCGTTTGCCTTGCAGAAACAGCAGATAGACGCGGATCACTTTGAGACCGCCACCGGTGGAGCCGGCGCAGCCACCAATGAAGCTGGAAAAAATCAGCAGGATAGGCAGAAATGACGGCCAGTTTGCAAAGTCGGTGGTAGCGAATCCGGCAGTAGTACTAATCGATACGGCCTGGATAACGGCCTGATCCAAAGCTTCCTCGGCGTCGCTGAAGTGATTGTGAAAGACCAGCACCATAAAACACACGCTGATCAGTGCCGCCTGAATAAACAGGAAGGCCTTTAATTCCGGATCCTGCCAGTATCCTTTTAATGTCCGGCCGCTGGCCGCAGCGTAATGCAGCGAAAAGTTAAAGGCGGCGATAATCAAAAACAGTGCACAAATGGCGTTAACCACCGGGCTATCAAAATAACCCAGGCTGGCATCGTGAGTAGAAAACCCACCAATGGCAATGGTCGAAAAGGAATGGCAGATGGCGTCGAACCAGTTCATCCCGGCGAACCAGTAAGCCAGTGTGCACGCAGTGGTCAGTGATAAATAGATATACCAGAGATGCTTGGCAGTATCGGCGATCCGTGGGGTCATTTTAGAGTCTTTCACCGGCCCGGGGGTTTCGGCCCGGTACAGCTGCATTCCCCCTACGCCCAGGATAGGCAGAATAGCCACCGCCAGCACGATGATCCCCATACCGCCCAGCCACTGTAGTTGCTGGCGGTAAAACTGTACAGAGTGGGGCAGAAAATCAATCCCTTCAATCACCGTTGCCCCGGTGGTAGTTAAGCCCGAAAACGATTCAAAAAACGCATCGGTTACGGTCATAGAAGGTTGTTCAAGAAGAATAAACGGAATAGCACCGAAACTGGCCAGTACCGACCAGAATAACACCACAATCAAAAAGCCTTCACGGGCTCTTAAGTCCTGGCGATGACTGCGATTGGGATACCAGAACGCGCAACCGGTCAGAATACACAGTATAAAGGCCAGGAAAAATGGCAAGCCACTACCGTCTTCGTAAATCAGAGAAACGATCGCTGGTGGGATCATAGTGACTGAAAACAGTGCAACCAGTAACCCTAAAATACGAATGATAGCGCGATAATGCATTATAGTATGTTGGCTATTCTTTATGTTATTGAATTGATGCAGCTCTCACTATATAGCGAAAGCTACATACAACCAAGAGACACTTCAGTATTACGACTGCATTGCAAACACTGCCTGCACCATCTTATCAAGCCCTTCCCCTACTTCCAGCAGGTTCTGGCCAAGCATATAGGCAGGCGTTGTAACCAGTTTAGCTTCGCTATCAATAATAACCTCGGTCACTGCGCAGTTTTGGTGTTTGATGCCAAATTGCTCCAACGCTTCTGCGGTACCGGCATCATTACCAATGGTCAGGTTTACGCTGTTGCCATACACCTTTGCAGCCAGCGCCGGCGCAATGCAGGCATAGGCAGCCGGTTTTCCGGCATCGGCAAAAGCTTTACAAACTGTCAGTACATCAGCGTCAAAATCGCAATCAGCACCATCTACCGCGAAGGTGCACAGATTTTTAGCCGCGCCAAAGCCGCCCGGTAAAATTAACAAATCAAAGTCGTCAACATTGCACTCCGTTACGGCCTTAACCTCGCCCCGGGTTATACGGGCAGACTCCACCAGTACGTTACGTGATTCCCCTTCTGCCACTTCTCCTGTCAGGTGATTAATAACGTGCAGCTGCGGCTTGTCCGGAGCAAAACACTGGTAACTGCCACCGTGTTTTAGAATACTTTGCAGCGTTAACACGGACTCATGAATTTCGGCGCCGTCGTAAACGCCACACCCGCTCAGAATTACTGCTACTTTTTTCATGATCTTGTCTCCATACTGTGTCTTTTCTGGCTTATGCAATTTCATTTTATGAATTGCCTTTAACCAATAAAAATTTTATCAACCAAAACTAGGATTTCTACTGGTATATGCTAAATTATCCTTTGCACCAGCGCCTGCCTAAATAATAGACAGTTTGGTTATCCACAATAATATATGGAAATAATAAAGCAGGATAGAGTCTGCAAAACTTTTATTTTTCCCTTACTTTTCATAAAGATCTGCTACCAATATCGTAGCGATCTGATCGCGCCGTTTTCACGTTGATCACATTAGATCACAAAGTTATCCACAACCATTGGGATCGCAGTAGTAGCCATCGCCATAGGTGTATGGCATGCTTCGCCACAGACCATAGCAAGAGAAGATTTTAATCATGTCATCCCCTTCAAAGCCCCCGTTTATCCTCGTCGATGGGTCGTCATACCTGTTCAGAGCTTTTCATGGATTGCCACCACTGACCAACACCAAAGGTCAGGACACCGGCGCGATCTATGGCGTGATCAATATGCTCAAAAGCTTGATCAAACAGTACAGTCCAACGCATATTGGCGTGGTATTCGATGCCAAAGGAAAAACCTTTCGGGATGACATCTATCCGGAATATAAGGCTAACCGCCCTCCCATGCCGGATGAGCTGCGCTCGCAAATAGCACCGCTGCACGAAATTATTAAAGCCATGGGCTTACCCCTGATTATCGAAGACGGCGTAGAAGCCGACGACGTAATTGGTACCCTTGCCCGTCAGGCCGGTGAACAGGGTATAGATACCCTTATCAGCACTGGTGATAAAGACATGGCTCAGTTAGTCAATGAGCATGTAACGTTAATCAATACCATGAACAACCAGTTGATGGACGTTCAGGGTGTGCAGGATAAGTTTGGGATCCCGCCAGAGCTGGTGATCGACTTCCTCGCACTTAAAGGGGATAAAGTCGACAACATTCCTGGCGTACCGGGAGTTGGCGATAAGAGCGCCCAGGGACTATTAAATGGTATTGGTGGCATTGAAGCCATCTACCAAAACCTCGACAAAATTGCCGATTTGGGTTTTCGAGGTGCCAAAACGCTGGGCAAGAAAATGGCCGAGTTTGAGGAACAGGCCCGTTTATCCTACAAACTGGCAACCATTGATGTAGACCTTAACCTCGACTATTCGCCACAAACCCTTACCCCGGAACAGGCTGATAACGACAAACTGGCCGATCTGTACAGCGAATATGAATTCAAGCGCTGGTACACCGAAGTCACCAGCAGCCAGGCCACAACAGCCGCAGCAGATTCAGACAGTCAAAGTAAAGAGATCGGTGAAGAAGAAGTTGCCGCTGCTGATATTGAAACGGACTATACTACGATCCTCGATGAAGCCACATTCGATCAGTGGTTTGAAAAAATCCAACAGGCCGACATTGTTGCTTTCGATACCGAAACAACCAGCCTCGACTATATGGAAGCCGAGCTGGTAGGGATGTCTTTTTGTATGGAGCCTGGCGTTGCCGCATACCTGCCGGTTGCTCACGATTATCCGGATGCACCGGAGCAGCTATCCAGAGACTGGGTACTTCAGCAGTTAAAACCCTGGCTGGAGGATGCCTCCCGGATCAAGGTTGGCCAGCATCTTAAGTACGACAAAAATGTACTCGCTAATTACGACATAACCCTTGATGGCATCGGCTTCGATACCATGCTGGAGTCTTATGTTTTAAACAGCACTGGTAGTCGCCACGATATGGATACCCTGGCGCAAAACTACCTCAACCATCGCACCGTTCATTATGAAGAGATCGCAGGTAAAGGCGCTAAACAGCTCACCTTTAATCAGATCGATCTGGAACAAGCCGCCTTTTATGCCGCAGAAGATGCCGACATCACCCTGCGTTTACACGAAGTGCTGTGGCCAAAGGTAGCCGCCGAAGACACCCTGAAGAAAATCCTCCAGGAAATTGAAGTACCGCTAGCCTCTATTCTGGCCCGTATGGAACAACAGGGTGTACTGATAGACAGTCAGCAGTTAAGTCAGCAAAGTCAGCAACTGGCTACCCGCATCATGGAACTTGAAAAAGAAGTGCATGAGATGGCCGGCGAAGCATTTAATCTCGGCTCCACCAAGCAACTGCAACATATACTGTTTGAGAAGATGGAATTACCGGTGGTTAAAAAGACGCCTAAAGGCGCGCCTTCAACTTCAGAAGAAGTATTGCAGGAACTGGCACTGGACTACCCTCTGCCGGCGCTGATTATGGAATACCGCGGTCTGACCAAGCTTAAAAACACTTACACGGATAAGCTGCCAAAGATGATTAACCATCGCACCGGCCGTGTTCACACCTCTTATCATCAGGCCGTTACCGCCACCGGCCGGCTATCGTCTACGGATCCTAACTTACAGAACATCCCTATTCGTAACGAAGAAGGCCGCCGGGTACGTAAAGCCTTTATCGCCCGCGAAGGCTACAAGATTGTGGCGGCCGACTACTCTCAGATCGAGTTGCGGATTATGGCTCACTTATCCGGCGATAAGGGCCTGCTCGACGCCTTTGCCCATGGCAAGGATATTCACCGGGCAACGGCCTCTGAGGTATTTAATGTAGCTGAGGATAATGTCACCGATAACCAGCGTCGCAGCGCTAAAGCAATTAACTTTGGTTTGATCTACGGGATGTCTGCTTTTGGTCTGGCTAAACAGTTACATGTGAGCCGTCAGGAAGCCCAGGAATATATGGATCTGTATTTCAAGCGTTACCCCGGCGTGCTCGATTATATGGATCGTACCCGTGAATTTGCCAAACAACATGGTTATGTCGAAACCGTATTTGGCCGCCGGTTGTATTTGCCGGAAATCAAATCGAGCAACGGTGCGCGTCGCAAAGGTGCCGAACGGGCGGCCATCAATGCCCCCATGCAGGGCACGGCTGCCGACGTAATAAAAATGGCGATGATTCAGGTGGATGACTGGATCCGCAGCACCGACAGCGACGACGTAGTGATGATCATGCAGGTGCACGATGAACTGGTATTTGAAATCAAACAGGACACCCTGGATACCAACGTGGCAACCATTGTAGAACTAATGGAACAGGCAGCAACGCTGTCGTTACCACTGAAAGTAGAAGCCGGAAATGGCGAAAACTGGGAAGAAGCACACTAAAAAGGTAATTAGCTTTCAGAAAAAACGTAACAATTGCTGAATATTACGGCAAGTCACCGGTTACATAAGTAATAAAATTACATTTTTGACTTGCCGTTTTCGATTAGCTTAGGTAGTCTTACCACTGTAGGGTACAGAGGTGAGAAATCATTTTTCAAACCTTTGATTTGAGCTCCGGTGTTTACCGGAGCTTTTTTTATGTCTGGAATAAAACTGCAGGCGGGCCTGTTCAAGCTGTCCGTAAAGTATTTCTACCTTCCTCAACGCTCCTGAACAACGATTTTTTCACGCTTAAAGTACTGATAAATAAAAAGAATAAAATTAATTTAAAAATAAATGAATTATTTCTGAACTTTCGGTGTGATTACGTACTCTTATAATCGGTTTTTTTATGTGTTTTCTCTCAGTCCTTAGCCCCATTCTATGAATGGGGTTATTTTTTTGTGCGCTACTAATCAGCGCCTACTTCCACATCCGCCGGCTCATCTTTGATCAGACCAAACCATTGGTTCAGCACTGCTTCAAATTCAGGTAAACCGTGTTTATTTAAGGCTGAAAAAGTCTGCACAGTGACGTCACCACAAAATGCCAGCGCGGCTTCCCTGGCCATCAGTAATTGCGCTTTGCGTTTACCGGATTTTAGTTTGTCGGCTTTGGTTAATAACGCCAGAACCGGGATCCCGGCGTCCACTGCCCAATGGATAAGATCCTGGTCGATATCTTTGTAAGGATGACGAATATCCATTAGTACAACCAGGCCCTTCAGGCTTTTTCGCTGTTGTAAGTACTCACCAAGGGAACGCTGCCATTTTTGTTTCATGGCCAGCGGTACTTTGGCATAACCGTATCCGGGCAAATCCACCAGGCGCTTATCGGCTTCCAGCTCAAACACGTTAATAAGCTGAGTGCGGCCTGGGGTTTTACTGGTTCTGGCCAGGTTTTTCTGCCGGGTCAGTGTGTTTAAAGCGCTGGACTTACCGGCATTCGACCGTCCGGCGAAGGCGACCTCAATACCGCTATCATCTTTAAGATGCTTAATGTCGGGTGCGCTGGTAAAAAATTTTGCTTTGCTGTAATAACTCATGGGGTACTCATAATGTCAGAACGTCTGCTACATTAGTCGTAGTTCAATATTAAACCGATGTTATTCCATAGTTTTAGCATGGAATAGGTTTTTCTGACGCGTTAAATGTGTAAAATACGCATGATATCACGTATATCACATCAGCCGTTGGATCCTTGTAAGAGAAAAATTATGAAAAAACTGTGTTTGTTGGTTTGTTTAACCCTTGGGTTTACCACTTCTGTTACTGCCGAAGGAGACCCTGAAGCTGGTAAAGCAAAATCAGCTGTCTGTGCTGCCTGTCACGGACCTGATGGAAACAGTATGATCGATATCAATCCTAAGATTGCCGGTCAGCACCAGAACTACCTGGTAAAACAATTAACCGAATTCCGCTTAGCCTCTTCTACCGGTGGCGAAGAAGGTCGTAATAATGCCGTGATGAACGGTATGGCTGCCCCGCTGAGCGATCAGGACATTGCCGATCTGGCGGCTTACTTCTCAAGCCAGGAAGCAACACCGGGCTCTACCCCGGAAAACTTTGTTGAGCCGGGCGAAGCACTGTACCGCGGTGGTGATGCTGAACGTGGTGTTACAGCTTGTATTGCCTGTCACGGCCCAAGTGGTAACGGCATGCAATTAGCAGGTTTCCCTGATATCAGTGGTCAGCATGCTGCCTACACTACAGCTCAGTTAAAAGCCTTCCGCGCCGGCGAACGTCATAACGACATGAACGGCATGATGCGTGACGTAGCCTCTAAACTGACTGACGAAGACATCGAAATCCTGGCGAATTACATCGCGGGCTTACACTAAAATTTTCCGTACTGACTAAAGCTTACGCGTCATTGTTAATAAAATGTAACACGCAGTGTTGTAATTTATTACAGTTCGTGTAAGCTAGTTTGCGTCGTGAAACCTGTTGTGAAACAGCCCGACAATAACAACAAAAATAAAAAGTCAGTCCACGGATGAATTTATAAAGTGTCAGGAAGACCCAGAACAAAAAATGCTCTGTGAAAAAGAACAATAAGGGGAGCACTGCAGGAAAGCCAGCCGCACAGAGAAGTGCACTAACGGGAGAGGTGTCATCTGACACTCAATTAACAAGGTGATGGTGTGATACCATCACCTTTTTTATTGCAGTAAATCATGTTTAATTGCCCACTTTGCCAGTCTAAACAATACGTTCAGTTTCATCAGGATAAAAAGCGTACCTACTTTCGCTGCAATCAGTGTCTGTTGGTGTTTGTTGATCCGCAATTCTTACCAGACCCGGAACAGGAACTGGCTGAGTACCGCCTGCATCAGAATAGCCTCGAAGACGAAGGCTACCTACGCTACCTTAATCGTTTAGTAGACTGTGTAACGCCACATCTGAATACGGATGCTAAAGTGTTGGATTATGGCTCAGGCCCCTGCCCGGCACTGGCGCACTTACTTAACAAAGCGGGCTTTAATGCTGATTGTTTTGACCCCTTTTTTGGTCCGGATAAAATCCCCGGCACCAGCTATGATTTGATCACGGCGACAGAATCTATCGAACATTTCCACTCACCGGCGACAGAATGGCAGCGCTGGATGGAGCTACTCGCACCCGAGGGCTGGCTGGCCATCATGACCAAGCGGGTACTGAGTGCCGAAAAGTTTGCCAACTGGCATTATAAGAACGACCCCACGCACGTCAGCTTTTTTTCTGTTGAAACCTTTACCTGGCTGGCCCGGGAGTATCAGTTAAATGTGATCTTTCCCGACCGCGACATTGTATTGATGCAGAAGCTCGCGTAATAACGCGTTATAATGGTAGCTATTAAACACTGCACCAGAGCGCAGGAGCTCGACAAAATATTATGGCAAAAAAGAAAAAATCCAGAAAGGTAGGCTTGATTGGTGTTCGTAAGAACCCTGATCATGTTAATACCAAGTCTTCTGAACGGCCTAAAAAGCACAAAGGCAAAGCCCCGGGTAGCCGACATAACGTTGAACAGAAGAAGGCAGATAAAGCCGCTTCCAATACCAACAAAGACCCGCGCTTAGGCAGTAAGAAACCGGTGCCACTGATCAAATCAGTACCGGCTAAGATTGAAAAGCGCAAGTTTGCTACCCCGGCTGAAGAGTTAGCGGCCATTGAGGCTGATGATCGTCTGGCTAGTTTACTGGATAAACTCGATGACGGTGAGAAGATAACCAAAGAGCAGCAGCACTATGTGGATACCACTATGGCTCGCCATAAAGTGTTGTGTGACCTGATGGGTATCAGTGATGACGAAGAAGAGGAAGACGAAATTGACGATTTAGATGCACTCGATGCATTGAAACTGGACGACTACGAGAAATAACTATGCTTTGGATAATTCTGGTTAGCATTGGTCTGCTGATCATCGCCGGGCTGGGTGTTTACGCTGGCAAACTGGTTTTTCAGTTACAGCAGCAAAACGCTCGCCAAAAGGATGCCCGTGAAAAGCGCCTGGTAGTGATGTTTGAAAGTATTCACACCATTGCCAGAGCAATGCAGCAACAACAGTGTAATGTATCAGAAGGTACTATACGTATCTGCCGGCTACTCAGAGCACTCCCGGAAGAAGCACGCGACTATGCTGGTGAATATCCGGCTATTCATACACTGTTTACCGAAGTCAGCGGCTTCGCCATTTTAGAAGACCGTAAAGCGTTATCCAAACAGCAGCGCTTCAATGAAGACAAAGCCAGGGAAGCAATCGAAGAGCAACACGAAACGCCGGTTTTAAAAGAGCTGCCGGCTATTATCGCCTACTGTGAAGAGCGCTATCCGCAGTTAGCCAATTCCCGCACACTTTCGTAACAATGACAGTCTGTGGTGTGGTCGTTGACCATGCCCACAGCCTGCATAAATGCATAGCAAATCGTCTCGCCAACAAATTTAAAACCCGCTTTTTTGAGTGCCTTTGCCATCGCCTTTGATTCTTCAGTACTGGTAGGCGCGTCGCGAAAATCCTGCCACTGATTAACCACGGTTTTATGGTTAGTGAATTGCCAGATAAAGTCACTGAATTCGATGCTTTCAGTAAGGGCCAGATAGGCTCTGGCGTTAGTAATAATGGCATTAATTTTTGCCCGGCTGCGAATAATCTGTGGATTTTGTAGCAATCGCTCTACATCGTGGTCGTTCATGGCGGCAATTTTTACCGGGTCGAACTGATGAAAGGCTGCTTCAAACCCTGCCTGTTTTTTTAAAATCGTAATCCAGCTCAGGCCAGCCTGCTGACCATCCAGACACAATTTTGCAAATAGCTGCTGTGAGTCATATTCAGGCCGCCCCCACACTTCATCATGGTATTGCTGATAAATCGGGTCGTCCGACACCCAGCCACACCGAATAACACTTTTACTCATTTTTCTCTCCTGTAATGGGACAACCCTAATACTCCTCGCATAGCTACGCCAGTTTTGTTGGAATAAACCGGACTTTTTAGTCAACAAGCAGGTAATTAAGCCGCCCTAGGCCTACATTCATGGCCTGACAAAATGTATACTAACCCACCTCTTTAAGTCATCAGTCAGTTATAGTCGTTAATGTATGCCTAAGTACGATATTAAAACATTTCAGGGCTTGATCCTTGCCTTACAGGATTACTGGGCCAGACAAGGTTGTGTGATTATTCAACCACTGGATATGGAAGTTGGAGCAGGTACCTTTCACCCTATGACGTTCCTGCGTTCGTTGGGCCCGGAGCCTATTAGCAGTGCTTACGTGCAACCAAGCCGACGCCCTACTGACGGTCGCTATGGTGAAAACCCTAACCGTCTGCAGCATTACTACCAGTTTCAGGTCATGCTCAAGCCTTCTCCGGATAACTTCCAGGAGCTTTATTTAGGCTCGTTAAAAGAGCTTGGCTTCGACCCACTGGTGCACGACATTCGCTTTGTAGAAGATAACTGGGAATCACCTACCCTGGGTGCCTGGGGTCTGGGCTGGGAAATCTGGCTGAATGGTATGGAAGTGACCCAGTTTACCTACTTCCAGCAAGTGGGTGGCCTTGAGTGTAAACCTGTTACCGGTGAGATCACTTATGGTCTTGAGCGTCTGGCCATGTATATCCAGGGCGTCGACAGCATTTACGATCTGGTCTGGACTGACGGCCCAATGGGTAAAGTGACCTACGGTGATGTGTTCCACCAGAACGAAGTGGAGCAATCCACCTATAACTTTGAATATGCCAACGTTGACGTCATGTTCAGAACGTTTGATGAGTGCGAAACCGCTTGTCAGATGCTGATTGAAAAGAATCTGCCGTTACCGGCTTATGAGCAGGTAATGAAAGCATCCCATGCATTTAACCTGCTGGATGCCCGCCACGCGATATCTGTTACGGAGAGACAACGTTACATCTTACGCGTAAGAACCCTTGCCAAAGCCGTTGCACAAGCTTATTACAATGCCCGTGAAGAGCTTGGTTTCCCGCTGTGTAAGAAGGAGCAGTAAAAGGTGCGCACCGAAAATTTATTAGTTGAACTGGGTACCGAAGAGCTACCCCCGAAAGCCCTTATCCAACTGGGCTCAAGCTTTGCCGATAACATCAAAGATGCGTTAAGCGCAGCAGAGCTGGGTTACAGCAATGTTCAGTGGTTTGCCGCGCCGCGTCGTTTGGCTGTGTATGTTACAACCCTGGCCGAATCACAGCAGGATAAAGTGGTAGAAAAACGCGGCCCTGCCGTCTCTGCCGCCTTTGACGCAGACGGCAATCCAACCAAAGCCGCCATGGGCTGGGCCCGCGGTAATGGTATCAGTGTTGAAGATGCTGACCGTCTGGTTACCGATAAAGGTGAATGGCTGATGTACAAGGCCGAAGTAAAAGGCCAGAAGATTAGTGAGCTGCTGGAAGACATTGTCAGTCAGGCGATTGCTAAACTACCAATCCCTAAACCAATGAAATGGGGTGACTACAACACCCAGTTTATTCGTCCGGTACACACGCTGTGTGCGCTTTATGGTGATGAACTGATTGATATCGCAACGCTTGGATTAAGCAGTGCCAGAACAATTCAGGGCCACCGTTTCCACGGCGAAAAAACCTTTGAACTGGATCACGCTGATAATTACCAGAGTGCGTTGAAAGCCCATTATGTTGTAGCCGATTTCGCCAGCCGCGCAACCAGCATTGCTGAATCACTGAATGCTAAAGCCGACGAACTGGGCCTGATTGCCGATTACGATGAAAGCCTGTTAAACGAAATCGCAGCATTGGTTGAGTGGCCGGTGGTGTTGCAGGCTGGTTTCGACGAAGCTTTCCTGGAAGTGCCAAAAGAAGCCCTGATTTACACCATGAAAGGCGATCAGAAATACGTGCCTTTGCTGAATAAAGACGGCTCTTTATCCAATAAATTCTTGTTTGTTACCAATATCGAGAGTCACGATCCGATTCAGATTATTCACGGTAACGAAAAGGTCATCCGCCCGCGCCTTGCAGATGCCGAGTTTTTCTTTAATACCGACAAAAAGCAATCTCTCGAGTCACGTTTAGCTTCTCTTGAGTCTGTGCTGTTTCAAAAGCAGTTAGGGACTTTAAAAGAAAAATCGGATCGCATTGCGGCGTTATCGGGTTACATTGCCGATATCATTGGTGCAGATAATGCCCACGCGCAACGTGCCGGTCTGTTATCAAAAACCGATCTGATGACTGACATGGTCATGGAGTTTCCGGATGTTCAGGGCGTTATGGGTAAATACTATGCTCTGCACGATGGTGAGCCAGCGCCGGTTGCCAATGCGTTATACGAGCAGTATTTGCCACGCTTTGCCGGCGACGAATTGCCTGAAGCGCCGGAAAGTGCTGCAGTGGCACTTGCTGATAAGTTCGATACGCTGGTAGGTATTTTTGGTATAGGCCAGTTACCTAAAGGCGATAAAGACCCGTTTGCGCTGCGTCGTGCTGCCATTGGTGTATTACGAATTATCACCGAAAAATCATTACTGATTGACCTTCAGGATGTGGTTGCTAAGGCCGCTGAGATTTACGGTGATAAGCTTACCAATCAGGACGTCATCGAACAGGTGGTCGATTTCGTATTAGGCCGCTTTAATGCCCTGCTACACGATCAGGATGTGGAAACCGATGTTATTCAGGCCGTTTCTGCCCGTCGCCCTACACAGCCAACCGATTACTTAGCGCGCGTTAACGCTGTTGCCGGCTTTAAGCAAAATGAGGCCGCTGAGGCGCTGGCCGCTGCCAACAAGCGGGTAGCGAATATTCTTGCCAAGAATAACGTTGAAGGTGATCAGAAAGTTGATGAGGCACTGCTGTCAGAAGATGCAGAAGTCGCCTTGTATAACGATATTAAAGCGATTCAGGACGGTATTCACAGCCATGCGGCTAATCGTGAATACACTGAAGTACTGGCTCAGCTGGCAACGTTACGCCCTAGTATCGATGCTTTCTTTGATAACGTAATGGTGATGGCCGACGACCCGGCAGTAAAAACAAACCGCCTGGCGTTGCTGTTATTACTGCGTAGTCTGTTTATCACTACCGCAGACATTTCGTTATTAGCCAAATAACAATAAAGTACATTAAAGGGCACCAGGCGTGCCCTTTTTTATTTTCTTTAGTTTGGAGTCAATCATGCAAAAACGTTGGCTAGCTCTGCCGTTATCCCTGTTGATGACAGCCTGTACGCAAACCGGTCAGTACCCCGTCTTTCAGGAAAAACAGCCAGAAATTGTATTTTCAGACTGGTACCTGCGTGGTGTATTTAACTGGTGGGAAGCCAAACCGGCTTATCAATTACAGCGCGGTAGTAATGGCTGGTACGTGGATGTTGAACTGATTGCCGATGAGCAGCCCTACGACTTTAAGTTTTCCAATGCCAACTGGACAACCGGTCAAACCTGTGGCGCCAGTTATAAAGGTCTGGCCATTGCACTTAAACAATCCATGTCGCTAACCTGCGGCGCAGAAGCCGCTAACATGCGCTTTACGCCACCTCGCACTGCAACCTACAGATTCACGGTGAAAGGCAGCCCGAATACCAGTTTGATGCTGAATATCACCGCCCTTTAAGCGGGAAGCAAATATAAAAAAAACGGCGACTCAATATTCAATTGATGTCGCCGTTTTTGCTTTAAGGCTATTGATGATTAACGTTATCGTAGCGGATAGGCATGAGCTGAGGCGCGGAATATGCTGTTCATAAACATCACATTTAAGCCGTCAAGATAAGCTCTGACTGTTGGCTCCTGGGTATAAGCGATCACCATCCCCCGTCCCATAGGCTGGTGGATCAGAAACGGCTTATAAGCGCTCTGCGTTTTAAACTCATCCCAGATATAACCACTGGCTACCACTTCCTCCTGGCCCTTAAACCAGGCCACGTTTTTACCGGACTCCAGTTTGATTGGGCTGTAAATATCGTTTCCGGTGACCATAGCCACCACTTCGGGATTCACCCCTGCGGTAAGCCAGTGCTCCTGGTCAACTTCAACCCGGGTCAGAATACCCGCCACATAGTCTGGTAGTTCCTGCTCGTTTTCTATGGCGTTAAGGAAACCTTGTCGGTTTTCGATGGTGGTACCCTCGACCACGTCACCATCACCCTGTGCGGTTACGTCTTCGTCTTTTAAGGCATACTCGCGCTTTACATCCAACAGTCCAACATTCTCGCTGGCTGCCCACTGAGTCGCATTGGCTATGGTAATTAATACACCGCCTTTGCTTACCCAGTCTTTGAGGTTTTCTGCACCGCCTGCCCCCAGATGTCTGGCGTAGTTACCGGAAGGCAGAATGATAACCTGATAATCACTGAGGTTAGCCCAGCTCATATTGCCGGCGCGGATAGCCGTGACCGGATAATTAAACTGCCGCTCAATGACAAAACGCAGACTGCCTGCACTTAGTGAGCTGGTAGGTTCATCCCATGCCATGGCGATTTTCGGTGCGCTCATGCCTGCCGTGTTTTCACTGCCAAAGCTTGGCCCTTCAACCACCCAGCTGGTATCCACCCCCACTACTCTGGCGCCAGTCTCCGTGGCAATCTGACTGATTTGCTCTGCCAGGTTTTTACCGTTTTGCGCAACTTCTACAATCAGGGTACCGGCAGGATAGCTACCCGATTCCATCTTAAAGGCCTGGTCTGCACTCTTAACCCGGATGCCTGCACGCAGTGCCGCCGTTAAGAACCGCCCTGCTGACATATCGCCCCACGGCACAAGGTAGGCCACCTTGGCATCGGCATTAACCAGTTCGGATTGCAGCGGCATATCAGCGGTGATCATCTTGCCTTCTACTTTTACTGCATCGTCACAGCTTTCGGTATCAACATTAAACATTAAAGGCAGAGACCAGCCGGTGACATCATAAATCTGATCGCGAAGTTTATTGGCCCGGCGGCGCTCCTGTTCAGCTACAAAGGTTTTATCCATATCCACCTGCTGGGTAAAGGTGGTCTTGGCAAACAGTCCTCGTGGCTGGGCGGTATCAATAATAAATGCGCCAGCCTTATAGCGCTCACCGCACGCTCTAAAGCTCTCTGATGCCTGTTTAACCTCGACACCATGCTCAGCCATTAATGTGGCTAATCGATGCGTTGCAGCCCTGTCTCTGACGTTTGGCAGAATAAAGGTACGCTCGTCATCATCTTTGCCCGCTTCAATCGCTTTTTGTTGATAAAGATAAAAGTCGCTGAGGATTTTTTCACGATGTTCTGCGGTGGTTTCGGCCGTTGCCATGGACGCTACGAAATGGCGCTGCACTGTATCGCGGTATTGCAAAATACTGCCATCCAGCTTTTCAAATTGCTCACCCCGGGCAGACGCAACCTCATAAGTTGCCGCAGAAGCACCATAGAAAGTTGGCCAGCTGTCACCGTAGCCAGGATAAAAGGCATCAAACACTTCCCGGGTGTAGTAGCTGAAGCCAAATTGGTCGAAGTATTTTGCGTTGTTCTTACCGATGGTAACGTTATTGTCCAGCTGCTCTTTCTGCATATGAGGGTTGATAGGCTGCGCAGCAGGCACAAAGAAGTAACTCGAGTCGCCGCCCATTTCATGCAGATCGATGACCACAGTGGGTTTGTATTTGTTAATTACACGAATGCGCGCTTTGGTTTCAGGCTGGGTGATAGCCAGCCAGTCACGGTTCATATCGAATAGATAATGGTTGGAACGTCCACGCGGCCAGGGCTCGTTGTGCTCAGCGCTCAGGCGGTCGGTACTGTGCTCCATCCCCACTGTTGCATAATACTGATTGATAAAGCGCATACGGCCATCAGGATTTTGCATTGGGTCGATAAACACCAGGGTGTTATCAAGGATATTTTTTACCATGGGTTGATTAGTAGCGGCCAATAAATGGTAAGCCGTTACCATTGATGCATCCGTACTGGAAATTTCGTTGCCGTGAACACCGTGCTCCAGCCAAACTGATGAGGGCAAAGAAGCAATTAGTTTTTTGGCTTCACTGGCAGAGGTAGTTCTTGGGTCAGCCAGACGGTTCATGTTTTTAGCAAATTGCTCAAGGTTGGCGAGGTTTTCTTTAGAACCGATTACCGCGTAAATGAGCTTGCGCCCTTCCCAGGTTTCACCGAACTCCACTACTTTGATATTGTCAGGCGCAGCAGCCTGTAGTGCATAATAGTATTTTAAGGTATCAGCATGGCTGGTAATCAGCTCACCCAGTTCATAACCGAGCACATCCTGGCTGGTAGGAATGCTGGCGTTGTATTGGGCAGCTGGCCACATTTCAAAGGTGTCTTGCTCGGCTAAAACCGGCGAGGTAAAACCCAGTGATGCAGTAATAGCAGCTGCAAGTAATAGTCGTTTTTTCATTATTATCAATTCCGCAGTCGGGCTGTATTGTTAGATGTTCACTGTAGCTATGTTTGTATCGGCTGTCATGATCATCAGTCATGCATAGCTGCCTGTTATCGAAAAGCCATATCGAGTAGGGTGAGGCGTCTCCGCCTCATCCCTCTCACAGAACCGTACGTACGGACCTCGTATACGGCTCATGTACTGGTTTATCCAGCGTAAATGCTGGGCACATTCCCCGTTCTAACATCTCCCAGATTCACCAGTCCTAGTTCGTTGAACCAGCTGTTTGGCATCGCGTAGCTTGCTAACGGGCTTCTTGCGCTTCGCCAACTCGTCATGTTCATGCAGATGAACTTGCCTTTGTATCCTCGCTGTCGTAGCCAGCGATGCAGGCGGCTCGCCTTCTTCCATAACTTAAGTTGAACGCTTCGCAGTCTGCGTCTTAGCCAACTCGCAATTTGTTTGAATGCCCTGCTAGCATCGGCAATCCTGAAGTACTGGCTAAACCCTCTTAGCAATGGGTTCAGTCCATTGATGACACTTTGCAACGGTTTTCCTCCATTGCGTTTTGTCATCTGCTTTAGCTTCCTTCTGAACGCCGCCAGTTTCTTCGCTTGAATTCGGGTATGTTTTGTCCCGATTTCCACGCCAAGGAACCTGACTCCCGCATCACTGTGCGTGATATGGGTTTTCTCTGTGTTCACTGTCAGCTTCAGTTTACCTTCAAGGATTTGTGTCGCTTGTCGCTGCGCATTCTCTGCCGCTGAACCACTCCGACACAAGATAAGAATGTCATCAGCGTAACGCACTATGCGGTGGCCACGCTGTTTCATCTCCTCATCAAACGCATCCAGATAGATGTTCGCTATCAATGGGCTGATTACCCCACCTTGCGGACTACCTGCCTCTGTCTGCTGCCAATGCCCATCAACCATTACCCCACTTGTTAAGAACTGACTGATTAAGTTCAGCACGCTACCATCTCGTACCCGTCTTTTGATGCTTTTCAGGATAAGCCTATGGTCCAGCTTATCGAAGCACTTCGACAGATCCATATCCACCACGTGTCGTCGCTCATATCGACGGATGAACATTGTGGCTTTATTGATGGCATCATGACAGCTCCGCCCCGGTCGATAACCAAAGCTTGATGGATGGAACTGCTCTTCGAAAATGGGACTCAGGATATCAGTCAAACTTTGTTGAACGACTCTATCCCGTACTGATGGGATCCCCAGTAACCGTACTCCCCCCCCTTCTTTCGGGATTTCCACCCGCCTGACCGGTTGAGGGGTATAGCGTTTGGTTTCGAGTTCGAGGCGTAATTGCTCAAGATTATCATCCAGATTCGAGGCGAACTCGCTCAGGCTCTGCCCATCTGTTCCGGCCGCGCCTTTCGCTTTGAACACCTTTTT
>NZ_RCUA01000090.1 GCF_003731635.1 Marisediminitalea oceani
ATGACGAAGATAGTTTACTGCCCTTGCAAGCAGCCTCTGTCAATTACCGCATTGCTGTAGGACCAGATACAGGCAAAAAAGTCTTTGCCTTGCAAACCTTACCTGCCAAAGACGAACAACATTACGGTCAATTAGCTCAAATAAACGGTTTTAGCTTACACGCTGGGGTGTTTGCAGACAGCCATCAAACTGACAAACTGGAAAGGCTATGCAGATATATCTCAAGGCCAGCGTTAAGCGAGCAACGATTGAGTCTAACCGATTCAGGAAAAGTAAGATATCAACTGAAAACTCCCTATCAAGACGGTACCACACATGTCTTTTTTACTCCCTTGGATTTCATAGGCAAGCTCGCGGCACTGGTGCCAGTGCCGAGGCTAAACCTTACGAGGTTTTATGGCGTGTTTGCTCCCAATGCTAAGGTGCGTGCCGAGGTAACGGCTTCACAACGCGGTAAGAATAGCCCTCGCTTAGCAGAGCATCTGAAAGATTCAGATAAACCATACCATGCGCGAAGCATGTCGTGGGCACAAAGGTTAAAAAGAGTATTCAATATTGACATCACAGTCTGTGAGGCTTGTGAAAAAACCAACGTCAAAATTATTACTTGTATTACGGATCCGGCTGTTATCCATAAGATTTTGGCGCACCTTGACAAGCAGACTCTTCTTGAAGCAAAAAACGATTCTCTAATGCCGCCACTTCGAGCTCCACCAGCCACAGCCTCATTCAGTGACTACATCATTCAACGCGACTTCGATTTTGGCGCATGAAGCACAAAAAACGACCGTCATGCTGAGGTGAAAATGTGAGTTTTTCTAACAAAGACTGCGTTGGAGAATACATATTGTAAGTTAATTCCAGGTCATGCTCTTTGCACAGTCTGGCGACTTCAGGTATGTGTTTAATTGTTTGCTTTGAAACAGTAAACAGCATTATCGCGCGTTTATCTCCGGCATAGTTTTTAAGCGCTTTGCGAAAGACGTTGGCTCCGCGTAGTTTTATATCAATTTCATCATCGCCTGCCCATACCGAAACACCAATGCGGTAAGGGATGTCTTTGTCCAGTTTGATTGTTCCATTGGTGCCAATATTACCCCACGGGAAAAGCTCAGCGGCAGCTAATCGGGTAGCCGGAGGTATCTAGCCTCCAGCCCCCACAACACCCTGCATGCGGCTCCGCACAGGGCGTTTCCCAAAAGTTTTCAAAATAGGGGTTCTAGGGATTTTCCCCTCTAAAGTAACATAGAATGCTACAGGCTTTGTATTATATAGCCTCCAGCTGTGGGTTACTTTCGTTTCCAAGCTTAATCATCCACGATTGGCTTCGCAATTTCACTAATATCAGGCAATTTTCCGGTATTGGTGAAGTTATACGTTCCGCTTAAGTTGATATTTTGCCACGCAACGGGCGAAACAGCACGAGTGATACCCGCTTTCTCTTCATCTCCTCTCGCTTCAAAGTGTCCCAGAAGATGACTCAGTATCGCGGAGTTGAAGTAGATGAGCGCATTGGCAAGCAATCTTGCGCATTCATTCCAGATAGCGATTTCAGACTCGTTTTTGCCACGGAACTGATCACCATTCACCGACGCAATGGCTCGTCTAAGGAAGTGCCATGCTTCTCCCCGGTTCAGGGCACGTTGCACATACTGCCGCAAACTGGCATCGTCGATGTAGTCAAGTAAATATTGCGCTTTAACCAGTCGATTATACTCCGTCAGAGCCTGTAATATTGGGTGTCCAGAAGGGTAACCAGACAGCTTTCTCACCAGCATTGCTTGTGTCGTCCGCTTTGTCTGAAGTGACAGAACAATACGCCTGATATCTTGCCATCCCGTTGTAATAACATTCGTTCTGATAGGCTTCTTTAGCGCCAGTATGGTGCTGCCTTGTTCACTTTCAGTCACATCAAACAGATCGTTGATGACACTATTGAACTGCGCGTATCGAGGTGCAAAGCTGTAACTGCTTAGATCCAATAAGGCGAAGTTAACATGATTGACACCGTGCGTATCTGTCGAGAGCACATCTGGTTTGACATCGCTGCTGTTTGATTGCAGCAGATCATAAATATAGTGTGATTCATGCTCGTTAGAGCCGATGATCCGAGCATTGAGGGCGCTGTGGTTGGCCACCAGAGTCATGGCCGTGATCCCTTTATTGGTACCGAAGTACTTTGAGGAATACCGGGTTTTAAACGTTTCCAGATGGGTTTCGAATTTCTGACCATCCGCACTGGCGTGCAACTGGTCCTCCTGAATATGGTAGTGGCGGAAGATGGGTAATGAAGCCACCGCATTATTGATCACGTCGCTGGCATCATGCAGCGTTTCAGGTCGGATATAGTTAGCCTGTACTGTACTCAGGTGTTCATAACTGCGGTCGGAGATCTGCGCCATACCATACACACCACGGTGAGTGGCGTTAGCAATCAGAATGGCCAGTAAATCATCCTGATGAGTAGTTCCCTGTTTTTGTATTGGCAGCACATGTGTCAGGCTTCGCATGAACCCGGTTTCGCGCTCAACATACCGCAGGACATCCGCGATACCGACTGGCTGCATTCGCTTAAAGAAGGGATTGTTGACCAGAGATGTAGCGCCTTTTGTTGGCAGGTGCCAGCGGGTGCCCGAGCGATTTTTCATGATTACATTGCGATTATCTCCCTCATCAATATGGCGCGCCACGTCTTTGAGCGCGCTTTCCAGTCGATGTTGTTTCTCCTGTAACAATGCGTCAACAGGTTGTTTTAGTCTGTCCAGTGTTGATGAGGCCAGCAGTGCATCCTGCGATGTTTGGGGGATCAGGTCGTCTTCCAGTGCCCGGTATTTGGTGACATTTGACAGATAAATACGTCCGTTCAGTCGTGAAGTTAACTGCCGGTAGAGCAGCCATTCATAACGTTGCGGATTAACGTTATCCTGTTTCACCAGCCATGGGAGGTGCTTTTTGGGGATAAGCGACGTATCCATTGTCATCAGTGATTCACCGGATACGATTTCCGTTTGCATCTTTTGAAGTTGGGCGACGACGGCTTCTGAGCCTTTACCGGCCTCACATTCAAGGTACAGGAACACTGGTCTTAACAACTGTTCCAGAAGGTTTCGTTGTTCGTCATAATATTGCCACTGGTACTCTTCCACGGTCCGTTTCTGTTTTTTCAGGTAAAGGCAGAGGGTCTGGATATCCCTGTCATTCATGACCTTCAATGCCTGTTGTCTGACTACTGAGAAGGGCTGATTGTCATCAATATTCTCGTCAACAAACAGGTGAAGTAGCTCTGCCGCTTTCGTGACATTGTCCGCAGCTGACTGCCAGGACAGGAACACTGCTTGTTGTGCAAAGGCGTTGGCGGCTTCCTGTTGTTTTCGGATATGGTAAACAAACCCATCCGTCAGGCGCTCCAGTGCAAGTTGCATGCGCTCTGTCAGATGACACAGTAACCACAGGTGCTGCTGTGAGCGTTTGAAGCGCCGCACTTTACTGCCGTAGTAATCAATAAGGCCGCTGAAGTGTTGTCGATTTTTTAGCGACAGATTGAGCCTGTCCACAACGTCATTTATTTGCGTGTGCCATGGTGCTAACCGGTGGTAAATGGCGAGCTCTTTTTTAAGCTCAGGCACGGTCAGACTTTTGGCACCACCCCTGAGATGGCTCAGACTCAGCCCGTCGTCTTTAGTAGTGATTATGTTGTCCAGAAATACGTTAAGTTCATTACTGGTAAGTTGATTCAGTTGGAGCGTCAGGTCTTTTCTGACCTGTTGCATTGTGCGGCTTATCAGTCTTTGAAGCACGGAGTACTTAGGAATGGCAATGTTATGGCTGGCAAGGTATTCAATGGCCGCATCAAAGAGGTGTCGAGGCTCCAGCCAGGCATGACCAATGTAAACCAGGTGGTGGCACAGAGCATTGAGGTGCTGTTTTTCATTCCACTTATTGTAATTAAGTAGACGCAGTATCCTTGAGTAAATACGGTCACGCTGCATTTTACTGACACTGAAAGGCCTGATCCCTTTACCTCTTTGAATTTGGGAGGCAATAAACTGCATGTCGATACTGATATCACGGAAACTCGGAGCAATGATCACTGGCTTAGATTTAAAATAGCCCAGAAGCGCCACGAAATAACAACGATGTTTAGTAAGCCTGATAGTACGGCATTCGGCCTGTTCTACATCGTTTAGCGAAAAATACAAACGTTGTTCCTCAATAGAAAACTGAGGTGCTGAATACAAGTCTCGTTGTTCTGCCTGAGTCAGAATCGAGAGTTCATTACTAATTGCCATGATGAATAAACGCCAATATGATTGATGGTGTTTATATAAGATGGCAGAATATTGGAAGGTAACCCACCGCCACAGACCATATAATATAATACCTGTAGCGTTCTATGTTACTTTAGAGGGGAAAATCCCTAGAACCCCTAATTCAGAAACGTGGCCGGTTAAAGTAAATGTGTACGAGAGAGTGAATAGACACAGCACAAGTAAGCAAGACTTTAACCTTAGGAAAGGTTTAAGAGGTTTAAATTTCAATAAGTAGATAGTTATTAAAGCTACGGCTAACCCCCCCGCAGAGAGTGTAAAAATATCTGTGTAAGTGGCATTCTTAACCTGTTGAAAGGAAATGTAGAATGCCAATATCAGACAAACTTATCGATCAACTGCTAGAAGGTTGTGATTCACCCGATGACATCCTCGGCGAAGCCGGATTACTTAAGCAGCTCACCAAAAAGGTGGCAGAGCGAGCGTTAAACGCCGAGATGGAGCAACATCTCGGTTACGCTAAACATGCACCGGAAGGTAAAAATTCCGGCAACTCTAGGAACGGTAAATCTAGTAAAAAAGTGCGTTCAGTTCATGGCGAAATAGAGCTGGATATCCCGCGAGATCGCAGCGGTAGTTTCGAACCCAAGCTCATCAAAAAGGGCGAGAAGCAGCTTAATGGTTTCGATGACCGGATAATCTCGCTGTATGCGCGTGGCATGACAACACGCGATATTCAGGCGCATTTCGAGGAATCCTACGGCGTAGAAGTCTCTCCAACCTTTATCTCTCAAGTTACCAATGAAGTAATGGATGAGGTAAAGCAATGGCAACAACGTCCGCTAGATGCGCTATATCCTGTCGTTTACCTGGATTGCCTGGTGGTACGCAGTCGCGACTCTGGTGCGGTACAGAACAAATCGGTTTACCTGGCTCTCGGTATCAACACCGATGGTGAAAAAGAGCTGTTAGGCTTGTGGATGGCACAAACCGAAGGCGCTAAATTCTGGTTGTCTGTGATGAATGAACTTAAGAATCGTGGCGTGCAGGACATCTTCATCGCTTGTTGTGATGGCCTGAAAGGCTTCCCTGAAGCCATCGAGGCCGTTTACCCGAAAGCACAGGTACAGCTGTGTATCGTGCATCAAATTCGCCACTCGCTGCGCTATGTTAACTGGAAACAGCGCAAGGTCATTGCCGCTGACCTAAAACGAATTTACGGTGCCGCAACTCTGGCCGAAGCGGAACTGGCCCTGGCAGAGTTCGCTGAAAAATGGGATGACCAACACCCAACGATTAGCCTGTCCTGGCGCAATAACTGGGCACGTCTGAGCGTCTTCTTCGACTATCCGCCGGAAATCCGTAAGGTCATTTACACGACAAATGCCATCGAGTCCCTGAACGCGAGTCTGCGGAAAATTACCAAAACCAGACGGTCGTTTCCGACTGACGATTCAGTGATGAAAATATTGTATCTGGCACTTCACCAGATATCGAAGAAGTGGACAATGCCAATAAGAGATTGGAAAGCGGCCATGAGTCAGTTTATGATTATGTACAGTGACCGCGTATCACTATGATAAACAGCCACTTACACAGAAGATCTTACAATCTCCCCCCGCACGATACAAGGTGACTTCACCGATAGGAGAACTCAACATTATCTTAAGCATAAAGGGGTCAAGTGCGCCTTGAATTCCCTCTTCTACCATCGCTCCAGTGTTCGCGATAAACCACACTGCATTAGAAATAAACGCAACAAAGACACAAACCTTTACCCATACAGCGCTATAAGATGGCGTTGTATAACTTGTCCTACTGTCGTTAATATCTCGCCAGAAAAATGTATATCCAGCTGTGGCCGCGAAACCTAAATAAAACATTAGCTTTGTCACTACAATTACAGTGTTCCAGATATACATTTCCACAGCTGAATCCCCTTTTTAGTGCACCATAAATCCAAAACTATCTTTCATCTTGTGCCCATCGGAGCCAAGCATGATGAACTCAACATTGTATGAACCTGGACGTAATTTAGGTAAGGTCCAAGAATAATCCGTTGCAACCTCTTTCGGAGGTTCAAAGCCAAAATCAACTTTTGCACCTTCACTATCTTTTAAAACTACTTTTATTAATCTAACTCCCTTGGTAAAGCTGACTGATAGTTCCATTGGGGCCTCCATCAGCATTGCATTTTTGCTTGGTGTGCTAGATTTAATTTCTATAGCCTCATGTGCTAATGCCACGCTGCTTAGCAGTACACTAAATATTGCAAATGATTTAACAAGTGCTTTCATGATTACCTCTATCTTTGGTTTTTAAAAATTAAAATTGCTTTGATTGTCAAAAGTGCGCATTTATTTGTTTAACTTTGACTTCAATCGAATTGACTTTCGTAGCTTTCTACTTTCGCGTAAGGTTCGTAGCTCCCATCTTGATATATAATGAAAACGGTATAAGGCATAAACTGCTCTGCTACTTCCATTCCGGGTGAACCTACTGGCATAGCTGGAACAGATAACCCGATAGCCTTTGGATGTTCTTCTAACAAGAATCGTTTTATAAACTTAGAAGGGACATGGCCTTCAAATACAAAGCCACTTTCTGTAACAGCGGTATGGCAAGAGCGAAGATTTGGCGAAATTCCGTATTCGTTCTTGATGTCGCTCAAGTTATGAAAGTCCTTTGTACGTAGTTGAAACCCTTGGCTTTCTAGATGAGTTATCCACTTTTTACAGCATCCACACGATGGTGATTTATAGACCAATAATTCAAAGGCGTCGTTTGCGCCATGGTGGATATTTGCCATGGCAACGCTAGGTAGAATTAGCAGTAATACCGCAGCTTGATAGGTGATTTTTTTTAACATTTTTGCCTCCAGACAAAGCTGGCACATATAGGTACGCTAGCACCTAGATAATAAACAGGAACTAAAACAAATTGTGCGTGAAATTTGGACGCACTGACCCTGTGTTAGGCAAATATCGGTGGGCGAAAAAGTGAGGAAGTTACTGAAACTGGCTGTTGGAAGAACAAGCCAAATGAAGCGTCCGGCACCACTGGGTGTTGAACAATCATCATGGAAGCTATAAGGACGGGAGCATGAGTACAACCACCTGGTGGGCATGTGCATTCCGAAGTGTTGCAACAATCTTTAATACTAGCGTTTTCGGAACTTATAGAATCTACTCTCATACCATGGCTCATGTTCGTAGAGCAATTCGATTCAGAATTACTATTGTAATGTTTGTTATCAATATCCATTTCAAAACTCATAGTATCTACAGCCATCGCTTGCCCGACGAGGGCAGATAGCACTGTAAACACTAATATTAGTTTTGATATGAATTTAAACATTTCTTAAGCATTAAACATAACCAATATGGAGAATAATGGATTTTCGCGAATTGGTAAACAGTTGAGGCTGATTTGTAATTAGAATAGCCCGTTCATCGGCAGAATTTAGGAAATAGTCATGATGAGGGAGATTGCCTACAACCATGCAAATTTTTGGGCGCGTCTCTAACTCTATAATTCAGATACTGCGGTAGAACTTGAACGCTTTAAGTAGCCGCCACAATACTTTCCTTTTGTCCAGTTCCATTAACGTTATAACGGGGGCTAACCAGAAATACTAGAAAATTGAGGAGGCTTGAGGAGCTATATAAATAAACACACCCGATAAATATAAATTCACCGGTAACTTGAAAGAGAAATCAGATATTCTGTTTGGCTATGTTCGGATTAACTGTTGTTGAATCGAAAAGAGCCTGTTTTCGTTAAGG